>CACZMV010000068.1 GCA_902782305.1 uncultured Prevotellaceae bacterium | reverse complement strand
CAGGTTTACCTCCAAGCAAGACAGGTCATCGTAACGGTCAATTCGCTGGTAAAGCAGTGGCAGGTAAGCAAGCCAACAGTGATACACTTCCTGCAGCGATTGGAAAGCGAAAAACTCATTGAGCGACAGACCGATAGCCGTAAAACAATCATCACCATCACCCCATTGGGATGGGCTGATTCAGAGGTAAAGTCAGATGTAACACCAGTGGTAAAAGTTGAACACGATGTTGACCGCCAACCTTACCGCCAACCTTTACCGCCTATTATTAATAATAAAGAGAAAAATATTATAGCCAGTGGAGGAGCGCGTACGCGCGAGGAGGAGGTGGCTAATCATGATTTTGATGAGATTATCTTTTTTTTCAATCAACAGATGAAAGGTAAGGGCATTCAGCAAGTCGCTATTATCACGTCAGAGCGCAGACAAGCCTTTGAACGTCTGGTGTCGCAGACGGGCGTGAATAAGGACACGCTGAAGCAAGCCATCAGAAATGCAGCCGAGAGTGACTTCCTAAACGGCAAAGGTCCAAAGGGATGGGTGGCCAGCTTCGACAGTATGGGACAACCGATGGATATCAAGACCCTCGTAGAGGTGTTGAAGCGTCAAGGACGAGCTCTTATGCTTCCGGGTATGACAGACCACTCTAAGTTACGTGTGGATGAACAGAGCCTGACAGCACTGTTGGAGATGGCATACCGAAAACAAGTTGCCATGCGCAGAGTTGCTTATGTTCCCAACAACCTGACCAGTGGAGCCATTAAAAAGCTTGCCCATTTCCTGACTGATGGTGGTGACAATCGTTTTATGATTGTGCTGGACGGCAGTACCGCTACAGGCAAGACCACGCTTATGACAGCTATGCGACAAGCCTTGCGCTGGCTGACAGACCACAGACTGGTATCAGATGATGTAGGTTTGAGAATACTTGATGCTACCAAGATCTGCACATTGATGGACTCCAGCAGAGATTGGAACGAATTGTTAAGTTGGCCGTCGTATCTCGGTCTATCCGGTGCGCGAACTTATCACAGAGCGCTATAAGTTACGGCTTCCCATGATGGTGAGTACCAACCTCGACAGTGACCAACTGAGAGAGCATCTTGGACTGAGAATCGTGTCAAGGATGAACGAAATGGCGTACTATATCCACTTCGAGAACCAAGATTTTCGGAAGATGAACTGGTACAGTCACCATCCAGAAGCGAAAAACTAAGTGTGAAAAGCAACGAATGAAAAATGAATGATGAATAAGGTGTACAACGAAAAAGAGAATAACAAATAAAACTATACAATGAAAGAACTAAGTCCAGAAAAGAAGCTCCGATTGGAAAAACTGGAGCTATTAACCTATGATGTGGAAGTGGGCAATACCCACATAGTACGAAAGGTGAAAGGAACGAAGCTCAATTCAGCCTTTCTGTTAGGTGAGTTGAGCGACAACAGACGAACGATGATAGTCCGCCAGGTAGAGAACGACCGAAGACCGGTGAGAGTAGAGAACAAGAACTATGAGGATGTGCTCAGAAACATTCTTATTGGTTATATCCAGAGCAAGCGTTGTAAGCTGCCGTTCAACGAAGAGGACTATATAGATGGCTTTATACCTAATGACTTCCGTGTGCAACCAACCTTTCTTGATGAGTTGGCGAGAATGATAAGCATTCATGTGACAGCCAATTTCCTGTCAAAACCGCACAAAGAAGCAGCATGATATGATAAATATTTACCAAATTATAAATAGCAAAAACATGACAGTTAATCTATTATCTTCCGAAAAGGAATTCGAAGACTATTGTCTAGGTGCTTTTAAGAGCATGTTGCATGGTGAAATGTTTCCGTACAGTTTGCGAGGAACATACCACCTAGTGTTTAACTCGTGGGATGATGCAGTGAATGAGCTTCAAGAAAACGGTGCTGAGGGCTACTCCTATCAGGAGAATCCCGAAGACGATGACTACCTTCTCAGTTTGCACGGCTTTACCCAGCATATAGTGATGCAGGATAAGACGCTGGAACTACTTGCCCGTTTCTGTGATACGACGTACAGGCAGCAGATGGCCATCTTTGACATCCCGGTACGATTTGAGACCAGATGCGAGAAGAAAGCAGATGGTAAGTCGAGAATAGTGCAGATACCCATCAATGATATTATGCCAAAGGGGCTTAATAACCGTCATGAAGGATTCGCGTCCAGCTGTGGTGACCTGTATGCCAAAACTTGCTTTGACAAGTTTTTGCAAGAGTCTGGCTTTTCAGTGAACACCGCAACTGTTGCCGCAGCTTATGGTATGCCAGAAGAGGGACTGCTGTGTACATTAAAGCAGAACGACGTCATCATAGATAACGATGATGATGCAGGCTGGGAACTG
>CACZMV010000067.1 GCA_902782305.1 uncultured Prevotellaceae bacterium | reverse complement strand
TTACAATGTGATCTATGTGTTCCTGATTATCGCGTTCACATATTTCTATACGGCAATCACGCTCAACCCCACGCAGATGGCAGAGGATATGAAGCGCAATAATGGTTTTATTCCTGGTGTAAAGCCGGGTAAGGAAACCGCTGAGTATATTGAAACCATCATGTCTCGAATAACTTTCCCAGGTTCGTTGTTCATTGCGTTTATCGCCGTCATGCCGGCCTTGGCAAGTCTGCTGAATGTGCAGGAGGCCTTCTCACAATTCTTCGGAGGTACTTCACTTCTGATCCTTGTGGGTGTGGTCATCGATACGTTGCAGCAGATCGAAGGTCACATGCTTATGCGCCACTATGATGGTTTGCTCAATTCCGGGCATACTCGCTCCGGTGCTGTTTCAGCATATTAATTCTCTTTCAACTTGATGAAAATTTTTCTCAAGACTGAGGATGAGATAGAGTTGATGCGGCGTGCCAACCGCCTCGTTGCGGCAACACTCGCCGAATTGGCTAAGCATATTAAACCAGGAGTAACGACCCTCCAATTGGATAACATAGCAGAGGCTTTTATCAGGGACCATGGTGGAACGCCATCGTTCAAGAATTGCCCTAATCCTTTTGGAGGGCCTTTCCCCGCATCGATCTGCACTTCCATCAATCGAGTTGTGGTGCATGGCATTCCTTCTGATAAGGTATTTCTAAAGGAAGGCGACATCATCTCCGGATTCAACGGAGATTCTTGCTATACATTCTGTGTTGGAGAAGTCGATAAGGATGTCAGGCAGTTGTTGAAAACTACCAAAGAGTCGCTCTACGAAGGGATTAAGCAGGCTGTTGCGGGCCATCATCTGGGAGATATCGGCTGGGCAGTTCAGAACCATGTGCAACCTTTTGGTTATGGTGTGGTTCGCGAACTCACCGGGCATGGTATCGGACGTGAGATGCACGAGGCTCCGCAGGTCCCTAATTATGGCAGTCGTGGCAATGGCTTGCTGTTAAAGGCGGGTATGTGCATCGCCATTGAGCCCATGATTACCATGGGTGACAGGAAGGTTTGGCTCATGCCCGACAAATGGACCATCATCACTCGCGACGGCAAGCCAGCGGCTCATTTTGAGCACACCATTGCCATTCGTGAAAGCGGACCAGAGATTCTCTCCTCTTTTGAAGAAATTGAAAACATTGAAGGACATTTATATTAATTATGGCAAAACAAGAAGCTATTGAGCAAGATGGAGTTGTCGTAGAATCATTATCTAACGACAAGTATCGCGTAGAACTGGAAAACGGTGTGCCTATTATTGCGCACATCTCTGGCAAAATGCGCATGCATTTCATTCGCATCCTCCCAGGCGACAAGGTCAAGGTCGAAATGAGTCCCTACGATCTGACAATGGGCAGAATTGTGTTTCGGTACAAATAATACAACTTATATATCCTTATAGAGATATGAAAACAAGAGCATCATTAAAGAAGCGTTCAGCTGACTGCAAGATCGTACGTCGTAAGGGTCGTCTGTTCGTAATCAACAAGAAGAACCCTAAGTTCAAAATGCGTCAGGGTTAATGTTAAACTTTGATAAAGCGTGCGTGAATATCAATTATTTTGTGTAATTTTGCACGTCTTTAGCAAGAATCGACATTAGACAAAAAATTATTCAATTATTTTCAAATGGCAATAAGAATTGTTGGAGTAAATTGTTGGAGTAGATTTGCCCCAGAATAAGCGTGGCGAAATCGCATTGACCTATATCTATGGTATTGGTCGAAGTAGTTCAGCAAAGATATTGGATAAAGCAGGTGTCAACCGCGACCTGAAGGTGAGCGAGTGGACAGATGATCAGGCTGCTGCTATCCGTCAGATTATCGGCGCTGAGTACAAAGTTGAAGGTGATCTCCGTTCGGAGGTTCAGATGAACATCAAGCGCCTGATGGATATCGGTTGCTATCGTGGCATCCGTCATCGTCTTGGTCTTCCTGTTCGCGGTCAGAGCACAAAGAATAATGCTCGTACTCGCAAGGGAAAGAAGAAGACTGTTGCTAATAAGAAGAAGGCTACGAAGTAATATTTTATTGTTTTCTGGCCTCGCCTCCTAATTTTTTTGGGTAGGTACGCCTTTAACTTCAAAACATTAAAAGAAAATGGCAAAGACAAAAGCAACAAACAAGAAGAAGAACGTCCGCGTTGACGCTATGGGTCAGCTTCACGTTCACAGCTCGTTCAATAATATCATCGTTTCCCTTGCCAACAATGAAGGTCAGATCATTTCTTGGTCTTCAGCCGGTAAGATGGGTTTTCGTGGCTCAAAGAAGAATACTCCCTATGCTGCCCAGATGGCCGCAGAGGACTGCGCAAAGGTAGCTTTCGACCTCGGTCTTCGCAAAGTGAAGGCTTATGTCAAGGGTCCCGGTAATGGCCGCGAGTCTGCAATCCGTGCCGTACATGGTGCTGGAATCGAAGTAACTGAAATCATCGACGTTACACCGCTGCCTCACAATGGCTGCCGTCCTCCCAAGCGTCGTCGCGTATAATAATTTGATTACGGGAATGTCTTTATTCCACTTACGTGGTCAAGTTATTCTCTTCATTTTGCACGCCGTTTTGGTGAACCCATCTTCGGCGCCGACAAAGTTTTGTCCCGGAGAAACTTCCCTCCTGGACAGCATGGCAACAGCCGTCGCAGAAAACAATCTGAGTACGCAGTCATGTTGGCAGAGAAGCAGAAAGCAAAGTACACTTATGGTGTGCTTGAGCGCCAGTTCCATAACTTGTTTACGAAGGCTGCAAAGTCCGACGGTATCACGGGTGAGGTCTTGCTCCAGGCTTTGGAGTCACGCCTCGACAATGTCGTCTTCCGTTTGGGTATTGCTCCAACTCGTGCAGCTGCCCGTCAGCTTGTAGGTCATAAGCACATCGTGGTTGATGGTAAGGTGGTCAACATTCCCTCCTATTCCGTAAAGCCCGGTCAGGTTGTAGGCGTACGCGAGAAGGCTAAGTCTCTCGAAGTGATCGATAACGCTTTGGCTGGTTTCAACCACAGCAAGTATCCTTGGCTGGAGTGGGACGAGAATACCAAGTCTGGTAAGTATCTCCACCTTCCTGAGCGTGCTGACATCCCCGAGAACATTAAGGAACAGTTAATCGTTGAGTTGTACTCTAAAGCATAAATTATTAAATTAATGGCGATATTAGCATTTCAAAAACCTGAT
>CACZMV010000066.1 GCA_902782305.1 uncultured Prevotellaceae bacterium | reverse complement strand
ACCCTCATGGAATACCACAGCCCAGTCGGGATTATAGTGACCAACAGGGGTATTGATATAGAAGCCATTGGGCAACTTTGTATAGACAGCCACCTCGTTGCGGGATTCCAATTGATTAGCGAAGTCCATTTCTATGCCTTTTGAGTCAACCACTACAAGGTCGTAGAGAGATTTGTGCGACTCCATAGCGTTCACGCCCAAACGACCTTTCAGAGCCGATGCACTGAAAATGTCGCTATCAAACTCCTGATTGAGTTTGTGGTATTTCACATGCTCAATCACAGCGATAGCCTTACACTCATTTATGATGTTGCCAGCCTTGATAATAAACTCTTCAGGGTTGCTTTGGAACTGAAAGAATGTCCTCGGACTAATCTTCTGCAAGATGGTGACAATGGCACGGCGTGTTAAGCCAGTGTTCTCTACCAGTTTGCCGATAAGGTCATACTTCACCCGGCTGCCTATAAGCTCACGAACATTCTGCGTGTGCTTTCCGCTCACCTTCATTGCTTCGCCCTGTTGCAGCCTCTCCTTATTCTTAATCTCATCGCCCAGCGTACCCTCTACCACCTCAATGCGTATCTCCGAAACTACAAGATGGTGGTCAAGTGCAATAACAGCTTTCTCTATCAATTCGTCTGTCTTGAAGTCAACCGTGTAGTATGTCTGCTGGTTTATTTTCTTCCACATATCCTGGAACTGCTTTGAAGAGAATTTCTTCTGGTCAAAATGAGCCTCTTTAGTCAGACGGGCATTCTCTGGTTTGACTGCATCAGGATTAAATACAGCATCAAGACGTTTTTCAATATCGTTTCTGTATTCACTATATTCTCCAAAATCAAGAGCACCTTGCTTTTTGTTATCATGATACTGCTGTGTGAGTTGGCCTTGCTTGGTAACATAATTCTTCATGCGGAGCGTGAAAAGCAAGTCTTGTGCATCGTCGTCGTTGAGTTTCTTCTGTTCTCCTCTTGCGTTTGTTACAAGCAAACCCTCGAATAAAGATGGTGTTACCTTTATTGGGCGGTCACCAACAGCTTCAGCAATCTCAGTCTGGAGTTTGCCAGCAAAGTTCGAGTACGATTCACTGGCAATGATTGTCAATGCGTTCACCTCGAACACACCACCATGCAGCACACTCTCATCCTGTCGCTCACCATCCTTATTCACACACAGACGCATACCACGACCCACCTCTTGGCGTTTCTTCGTTGTATTGTCAGAGTCCTTTAACGTACAAATCTGGAAGACGTTAGGGTTATCCCAACCTTCTTTCAGTGCTGAGTGCGAGAATATAAAGCGTGTCGGCTCCTCAAAAGAAAGCAGACGTTCCTTATCTTTCATAATCAGGTCGTAAGCTTCTGCATCATTACTGCCTTCGCGCAGTTCCTTTGCTTTCAGTTGCAGACTGCCCACGATGTTATTATATTCATCCTCGAAGATTTGTGCGAACTCACCTTTCGATGTTCCACCACCAGCATTGTAGATACGGTAGTTGTCCACATGGTCAATGAAGAACAGCGAGAGGCACTTGATGCCACGTTTGAAAAGCTGACGCTCCTTTTCTATATGTGAAAGGATTGTTTCGCGTATCTGAGTACGACGAACCAAGGCAGTGTTCACTGCACCTACCATGTCGTTCTCAGCCAACTCCTGTCCATTCAGCAGACGTATCACACGACGGAATCCATCGATGCGCTCGATGCGGTAGCCGTTGCGATATTCTTCCAACTCGCCAGAGTTGGCATATCACCTGTCTGATGCCAGATTTCGTTTTCTGCTCAAAGCGAATACGGGCGCGAGGGTTGCCTGAAGAAAGCTCGATTGCCTCCAAACAGAGATAGCCATTTGTAGCGGTACTGCCTTTCTGTTCCACACCTTTGACAAAGATTTTCTTCACCAGTTTCTTGTTGTAGGCATCCATTGCATCAAGGCGATACACCATGTTCACAATATCCCCTGCGCGGTGCGTAGCACTATAGAGCAGCGTAAACAGCGACTTAAATTCCTTCAGTTTCTCACGCGTGGCGTTATTGCGGTCTGCTCCGAGAACCGACTGCGGCTCATCAATAATCAGGATGGGACGTGTAGCAGCAATCACGTCGATAGGCTTACGGAACGAGTCAAGCTTCATATAGATGCGCCTTGCATCCTCACCTCGAGCCGCGAAAGCCTGTGTGTTGATAATCATTACATGAAGTCCGGAGTCGCTTGCGAACTGGTCTATCTTTGTCAATTGCTTGCTGTCATAGATGAACGACTGAATACGCTTGCCATATTCAGATGCAAAGTGTTCGCTCATGATCTCAAAGCTGCGCTTCACACCTTCACGGATGGCAACACTCGGCACAACGATGATGAACTTGCTCCACCCATAGAGTTTATTCAGTTCAAACATCGTCTTGATGTATGTATATGTCTTACCCGTACCCGTTTCCATCTCTATTGTCAGGCGCAGGTCTTTTACATCAATCGTTTCAGAAGGCTTCAGCTGTGCAGGCATTTGAATAGCCCTTATATTTTCCAGCAAAGTGTCAGCAGGAACGGTCAGCGGTTGGTTGCGAAAGCCCACCACGTCGAAGAATCCACCACTGTCCGTACCCATATCCTGAGTAAACTCAACCATAGCCTGGTTTCGTTGTCCTCGGAACACATCTGTCACCGCACGGGCAGCATCCGTCTGGAACTGCTGGTTTTTGAATTTGATTGTTAAACTCTTAGCCATTGCGGTACTTTATTAGATGACACGAACATTCTTCTTTACCTCTTCATCTGTCCAACTGCACTTCTGCTTGAACAGTTCAAAGAGATTCATTTTGTTGGCAGCCTCCGTAAAGCTACTGTCACGGAAAACAACACGAACAGGTTCCATTGCAGCGATAGCATCAATGACTCTCTCTGTGACTACACCCTCGAAGCAGCCTACGAGGTCACCTTCGTTTACATTGTGAATGGTGCAGCCATCCACCTTTGTTGAATTTAGAGGTAGAGAAAGCTCCACGCCCCAACGAAGCATACAATCAAAGAGCAGGTCAAGGTCATTACGGTCTTCTTTGATGTTGTC
>CACZMV010000065.1 GCA_902782305.1 uncultured Prevotellaceae bacterium | reverse complement strand
GGGCGACAAGGAACGGCTGACCGACAGTTATTACTATCTGGCCAATCAGTACATGCACCAAGAGGATTGGCAAAAGTCGATAGAGACACTGAAACTGGCAGAGGAACAGGTGGAACAGACGGGGAGCGACTGGCTGAAATGTAAGGTGTACGATGCCTTAGCACTTGTAAACGAAAGGACTGCCAACTATCAACTGACGCTGGACTACGAAAAGAAAGCCCTCGGCTATGCCCTGCGTGTTGGAAGAAGGAGTACGATAGGTTATGCCTATTCGGAAATAGCCCAGGCGTTTGCTTTTATGGAGCAGGTGGATAGTGCCGCCTACTATACCGATCAGATGATTCCCTATTTGGATGACCTCATCAGAGTGGAAGGCGAGAATTTTAGTCCCATCTTCCTGTCGAACATCGGCTACAACTATATGTCCGTGGGGCGTTACGAGGAAGCCGAGGATTATCTGGCACAGTCGCTGAAAATAAAAGAGACCGCTGTTGCTTATGAGGACCTGGCATGGATATATCATAAGAAAGGTGACGCTGAGTATGCTAATCTGCTCAGATTGAAAGCGAACGCGATAAATGACAACTGGCCGAAGCATAAAATCCTGTATCATCTGCTGCAGTACGACATTGAGCATCAAAACCTGGAGGGTGCCGAGCAGAAACTGTATCGCATGATGGCCATTTCTGACAATGATATGGGTAGGAATCGCTTTGGGCGTTCTGCTGTTTGTCATCGTGCTCTTGGCTCTTTATATCCGCTATCGAAGGGCGAAAGAGCAGGTTGCACTCGCTGAGAAGCAGATGCTTATCAACAACTATGTCAGCGAGATTGCCCAGTTGAAGAGCCAACAGAACGACACCGACGTCGCAGGACAGATAGAGGAACTGAACGGCAAGATTCGTGAACTGGTGGAACAGAATTCACCGCGCCTTGTCAGGGGCAAGATGCTATACGATGACATCAAAAAAGACGGCACCACCTCGGGTTGGTCGAACGACGACTACAAATGCTTCATCGACTACTACAAGGCCATCGACTTCCCCTCTTTCTGCCGCATCCAGAAGAAATACGCACCAAAAACAGCCCACAACACCTTTTTCCTCATTCTCTACGAGATGGGCATGGACGACAAGGACGTGCGCCGCATCATGGGCATCACCCAAGAGGCCATCCGCTCCACAAGATACAGAATCCAGCAGAGTATGAAGAAGTAATATGAATAGTCATATCTTCCTATTATACAAACTGTCCTGAAAGCAACAAATATGGGGCACAACTGATATTTACTACACACGACACCAATTTGTTGTCGAAGAAGTTGTTGAGAAGAGACCAAGTGGTATTTGTAGAGAAAGATAGAAAGGCTCAGACCCATCTTACTCCGATGCTGAGCCTTAAACTTGAGAACGGCGCGAAACCGCGCACTGATAGCAATTATGAGAAAAACTACCTAGATGGTAAATATGGAGCAATACCTTACTATCGGAAAGATTTTGAGGGATGTGACGATTAAAGAAGAAAGATGAAAGTATCATTTAGCCAATATTTATGGATTATGGGGACACCTAATCTAGAAAGGCTAAAGTAAATACCAGTTAAGTACACTTCCGCCAGAAATATGCTGTCAGGAATTAAAAGGCGGGAGAAGTAACACATATTAAAAAGAAATCTAGAATGAAAAATCAACACGTCCAATGTAGGATGTGTTGATTTGGTTTATAGTGGCAAAGGTACTGTATGCTTAATACACAGGCTTCACTACTTCCACCCTCATTCCGAGGGCTGCAATGATACGGTAGAATACACCAACACTGGGGGTGATAACACCATTTTCTATCTTCGAGATGTATGACTTTGTGGTCTGTGTGCGCTCTGCCAGTTCGCTTTGAGTCATCTTAGCCTCTTTGCGAGCATCCTGAAGTATCTGACCAGAATAGAACGAGTAGGCAGTCTCTTCGGCCCTTGTACGGTCGGAAGTACCTTCCTTGCCGAACTTGTCATCAAGAACGGCATCGTAGTCAACGATTTTGTGATTGTTTGTATCCATAGTTGTCGTTTTTATATTGCAATTAATGTGAATGCCATGTCGAAATTGATCATCTGTCCGCTGTCAACATACTTTTGCCATGCATCTTCGTTGTGACTATTTTACTCCATGCTTCCTTTGTCCATTAAGAAATCATAGACATCCATAAACATAATACCATCCTCGTTCTGATAACGAGGG
>CACZMV010000064.1 GCA_902782305.1 uncultured Prevotellaceae bacterium | reverse complement strand
ATCAGGTTTTTGAAATGCTAATATCGCCATTAATTTAATAATTTATGCTTTAGAGTACAACTCAACGATTAACTGTTCCTTAATGTTCTCGGGGATGTCGGCACGCTCGGGAAGGTGGAGATACTTACCAGACTTGGTGTTCTCATCCCACTCCAGCCAAGGATACTTGCTGTGGTTGAATCCAGCCAAAGCGTTCTCAATGACCTCGAGAGACTTAGCCTTCTCGCGTACACCTACAACCTGTCCGGGCTTAACGGAATAGGAGGGGATGTTGACGACCTTGCCATCTACCACAATGTGCTTGTGGCCGACGAGCTGACGGGCAGCTGCACGAGTAGGAGCAATGCCAAGACGATAAACTACGTTGTCGAGACGAGACTCCAGAGACTGGAGAAGAACCTCACCCGTAATACCGTCAGACTTTGCAGCCTTTGTAAACAAGCCATGCTGTCCAGGAGGGAAGTTTCTCCGGGACAAAACTTTGTCGGCGCCGAAGATGGGTTCACCAAAACGGCGTGCAATTTTAGATTTCGGACCTATGTATCTTGCCATAAAAATAAAAAGTGTTCTAAATGAAGAGAATAACTTGACCACGAAAAGTGAGAGAAGACATTCCCGTAATCAAATTATTATACGCGGCGACGCTTGGGAGGACGGCAGCCATTGTGGGGCAGCGGTGTAACGTCGATGATCTCAGTCACCTCGATACCTGCACCGTGGACGGCACGGATAGCAGACTCACGACCGTTACCGGGACCCTTCACATAAGCCTTAACCTTGCGAAGACCCAGGTCGAAAGCTACCTTAGCGCAATCCTCAGCAGCCATCTGGGCAGCATAAGGAGTATTCTTCTTTGAGCCACGGAAGCCCATCTTGCCGGCTGAAGACCAAGAGATAATCTGACCTTCGTTGTTGGCAAGGGAAACGATGATATTATTGAACGAGCTGTGAACGTGGAGCTGACCCATAGCGTCAACGCGTACGTTCTTCTTCTTGTTTGTTGCTTTTGTCTTTGCCATTTTTCTTTAAATGCTTTGAAAGTTAAAAGGCGAGCCTTCCGAAGCGAACTTCAGGAGGCGAGGCCAGAAAACAATAAATATTACTTCGTAGCCTTCTTCTTGTTAGCAACAGTCTTCTTCTTTCCCTTGCGAGTACGAGCATTATTCTTTGTGCTCTGACCACGAACGGGAAGACCAAGACGATGACGGATGCCACGATAGCAACCGATATCCATCAGGCGCTTGATGTTCATCTGGACCTCTGAACGGAGGTCACCTTCTACTTTGTACTCAGCGCCGATAATCTGACGGATAGCAGCTGCCTGGTCATCAGTCCACTCGCTGACCTTGAGGTCGCGGCTGACACCTGCTTTATCCAATATCTTTGCTGAACTACTTCGACCAATACCGTAGATATAGGTCAATGCGATTTCGCCACGCTTATTCTGGGGCAAATCTACTCCAACAATTCTTATTGCCATTTGAAAATAATTGAATAAAAAATTTGTCTAATGTCGATTCTTGCTAAAGACGTGCAAAAGTACACAAAATATTTGAGACAATGCACGCTTTATCAAAGTTTAACATTAACCCTGACGCATTTTGAACTTAGGGTTCTTCTTGTTGATAACGAACAGACGGCCCTTGCGACGCACGATCTTGCAGTCGGCTGAACGCTTCTTTAATGATGCTCTTGTTTTCATATCTCTTAAAGGATATATAAGTTGTTTTATTTGTACCGAAACACAATTCTGCCCATAGTAAGGTCGTATGGACTCATTTCTACCTTCACCTTATCGCCCGGGAGAATGCGAATGAAATGCATACGCATCTTACCGGAAATGTGGGCCGTGATGGGCACACCGTTTTCCAGTTCCACACGATACTTGTCGTTAGATAATGACTCTACGACCACTCCGTCTTGCTCAATAGCTTCTTGTTTTGCCATAATTAATATAAATGTCCTTCAATGTTTTCAATTTCTTCAAAAGAGGAGAGGATCTCCGGACCGTTCTCCGTGATGGCTATTGTATGCTCGAAGTGAGCTGCTGGTTTGCCGTCGCGGGTGATGATGGTCCATTTGTCAGGCATAAGCCATATCTTCCTGTCGCCCATGGTGATCATGGGCTCAATGGCAATACACATACCGGCTTTCAGCATCAAGCCGTTACCACGACTGCCATAGTTAGGAACCTGAGGAGCCTCGTGCATCTCCCGTCCGATACCATGCCCGGTAAGCTCGCGAACCACGCCATAGCCGTAAGGCTGCACATGGTTCTGGACCGCCCAGCCGGAGCGACTCTTTGGTAGTTTTCAACAACTGCCTGACATCCTTATCGACTTCTCCAACACAGAATGTATAGCAAGAATCTCCGTTGAATCCGTCAAGGACCGCTCCGCAATCCACCGATATGATATCGCCTTCCTTAAGGAAAACCTTGGCGGAAGGAATACCGTGCACCACAACGCGGTTGATGGAAGTGCATATAGAGGCTGGGAAAGGCCCTCCAAAAGGATTGGGGCAGTTCTTAAAGGATGGCACACCGCCATGATCTCTGATGAACGCCTCTGCTATGTTATCCAATTGGAGGGTCGTTACTCCTGGTTTGATATGTTTAGCCACTTCAGCAAGTGTGTCCGCAACAAGGCGGTTGGCACGTCGCATCAGTTCGATCTCATCCTCAGTCTTGAGAAAAATCTTCATCAAGTTGAAAGATAATTAATATGCTGAGACTGCACCTGTACGTGTGTGTCCCGAATTGAGCAAGCCATCGTAGTGGCGCATGAGCATATGACCTTCAATCTGCTGCAAGGTGTCGATGACCACACCCACGAGAATCAGAAGTGATGTACCTCCAAAGAACTGTGAGAAAGCCTCCTGCACATTGAGCAGTCCTGCCAAAGCAGGCATGATGGCGATGAACGCGATGAACAACGAACCTGGGAAAGTTATTCGAATAGAAATATGTGAACGCGATAATCAGGAACACATAGATCACATTGTAAAGCACGCTGCGGTTGTTGAGCAGATTCTGAACAAGCCAAGAGGCATTGTCGCTATTGTACTGGACAATGGCCAAGGGGATGAACATCAAGGCCTGAGCGAAGATGATAGGCATCACATTGGCTGCAAAGAGCTTCAGAGGAATGTACTGGCGCGCACCACCATACTGCTTGTTACCCACTAGGCGCTTGGCATATTGAACAGGTACCTTACGCGTAGCCTGAACCAAAAGGATGGAGGCGCAAACCACTGCGTAGAGGATGATGATTTCAACGATGAACATCACCAGACCGCCAGCGCTGATAGCTGTGAAGCGAGAGGTGAGTTCCTGAACGAATGCCTGGGGCAGACGGGCGATAATACCAATCATAATGATCAGAGAGATACCGTTGCCGACACCTTTATCAGTGATTCGTTCGCCGAGCCAAAGGATAAACATACTGCCTGCGGAGAGGATGACGGAAGAAGCGGCCATGAACCAGACCCAGTTGATACCTGATGCCAAAGCACCGCCAGCCTGCATCTTCAAGTTGATGAGGTAACTGGGGGCCTGGAAGAACAGGATACCCACTGTCAGCCAACGTGTGTACTGACTGATCTTCTTGCGACCGCTCTCGCCCTCACGCTGCATCTTCTGGAAGTAAGGCACAGCGATGGCAAGCAGCTGCATCACGATAGACGCCGAGATGTAAGGCATGATTCCAAGCGCGAAAATCGACGCATTGGAGAATGCACCACCAGAGAACATGTCCAAGAGCGACATCAAGCCGCCTGAGGTTTGCTGCTGAAGTTTTTCCAACATGCCCGGATTGATGCCAGGAAGCACCACAAACGAGCCAAAACGGTAAATAGCCGTAAACAGCAGAGTGATG
>CACZMV010000063.1 GCA_902782305.1 uncultured Prevotellaceae bacterium | reverse complement strand
AAAGTATATTTCAAGAAGCAGTTTGGATTACCGATGCTGCTTCTTGTTATTTTTTTTAAATTCTTCGAAATATTCATGATGAGAAACATAAAAAAGCATAAATCGCACGACCAAGCTTGCAAATAATAAATCTATATTTGTAATTTTGTTAGTGTCCATAAGATGCGATGAAACATCGAAGAACTATAGATAGTAAAAGAAGATGGTATGCATGGATACTATTATCGGTATTCCTGCCTATTTTCTTTGTATCAACAGTTCACTATCATGAAGGGCCGTCGACAACTGAAATTTGCTATTCTTGCGCCCATCATCTTCACCATCCCAGTCATATAAATGGCGCGGGTTCTACCACTGCGGAATGTGTGCTTTGCCATTTTTTGGCTTTGTCCTACCTTCCATCTTTAGCCCTCGTTGTTCTGCCTTTGGCAAGCTATATTGTTGTGAAGGCAACGCTGCGCAGGTGCAAGCAACTATCTCAAGCTTATGGACATAACCTTCTTCGCGGACCTCCACAAGTTCTGTAATCCAAAATATTATTTCCTCAAATCACCGTATATTAAAATGCTGTGATTCAATTATTTAATTACAATCGATTATAGAAACAGTAAAGTATGAAAAAACTTTTATTAATACTGTTGCTCAACGCATTCTGCATTTGGGCTACAGCAGATAATTCTGTTGCTACCGCAACGCTGACTGGCAATATTAAAGATGCCTCCGATGGCAGCAACCTTATGGGTGTTACCGTCTTTGTCCCCGACCTTTCAATTGGGACAGTAACGGATGAGAAAGGCAATTACTCTCTTAAGGACTTGCCTAAGCGGACGCTTACTCTCCAAATCAGTTATGTAGGTCACCAGACAATCATCAAAACATTAGATCTTACCAAAGACACGCATGTAGACTTTGTTATGAAGGAATCGAATGCGCTGATCAACGAGGTTGTCGTAAAAGGTGTGACGGGCTCTATTTTGCTCAAGGATGCTTCGGCACCTGTGACAGTTCTGACGAAAAAACAGATAGACGGAATCAGCTCAACCAATATTATAGATGCCATTGCCCATCAGCCGGGCATCTCACAAATCACAACCGGAAGTGGTATATCCAAACCGATTATCCGAGGACTGGGTTATAACAGGATTGTTACGATTGACGACGGCGTGAGACAAGAGGGACAACAATGGGGTGATGAACACGGAATAGAAGTAGATGCACAACGCATTGGAAGCGTGGAGGTGCTGAAAGGGCCGGCCTCACTTATGTATGGTTCTGATGCAATGGCGGGTGTCGTGATCTTGAATCCACGGCCTGCTGCGCCTATGGGACAGACTTTGGGAAATATTACTTCCGAATATCAATCAAACAATGGGCTTTTCGACTATAGTCTTAATCTTGAAGGAAATCAAAATGGCTGGATTTGGGGGACGAGATATTCTGAGAAATTCGCCCACCCTTATCACAATTCTATCGATGGTTATGTTCATGGATCGCAATTCCATGAGCGTGCGTTCAATACAGTTTTGGGAGCCAATAAGAGTTGGGGATATAGTCATCTGAATCTCTCGTATTATCATTTGACACCCAGTATGATAGAGCCGGACAACCAGGAGGATGGATCTGACAAATCCTACAAGAAGGCGCTACCCTTCCAACAGATTCATCATTATAAGGCAGCATGGAATCAGTCGATTTATATAGGCAGAGGTCAGTTGGTTACATTGTTAGCCTATCAGCAGAACCAGCGTGAAGAGTATGAAGAAAGTGCCTCTACACCAGGTTTAGACCTGAAGCTGCATACCTTTAATTACGGAGCACGATATAATTTGGGAGGTTTGAAAGGCTGGAAGCTCACAGCCGGTCTCAATGGCATGTATCAACAATCGGTGAACAAAGGCACCGAATTTCTTATCCCAGATTATTCGTTGTTTGATATTGGTACTTTTATCACTGGGAGTTACAAGATTAATCGTTGGACAACGAATGGTGGGATTAGATTCGATTCTCGTCATTTGCATGCGTTTGCTCTTGGCGACCTTTTTCAAAGGTTGTCACGTCAATTCAATGGACTGTCTGGCAGTTTTGGAACTGTTTATAAAATCGATGAGAGAATGAATCTCAGGATGAATGTATCAGCTGGTTTTAGAGCTCCTAACCTAAGTGAGCTTTGTGCCAATGGCGTGCACGAAGGAACTTTCAGATACGAAAGGGGAAATAATGCGCTGAAAGCGGAAAAGAGCCTTCAGTTTGATTTAGGATGG
>CACZMV010000062.1 GCA_902782305.1 uncultured Prevotellaceae bacterium | reverse complement strand
TCTGTTGTTAATGTTTCTACTTTTATAAACGCTGTAAAGCGCGAAATCCTGCATCGCAGGGCGTTAAACTTTGCTAATCGTAGGGCATAAAGGAAGCGTAGATCAGGGGACTCTGTTGCTCATCGTATAAAAATAAAACGACCCGCACATTTGAGCATCGTGGAGAGGTTTGGCGGGTTCTCGTGAGTGCATTTATTCTGCCTCGGCCTCTTTGATCTTTGCTAACAGTTCCTCGCGCTTCGTCTCGTTGGTGCCGTGGACGGCGTGGCGGACGATGCCCTTCTTATCGACAACGATGGTCACATGTCCTTGGCCTCGACGAGGTGCGTCCATGTGAAGTGGTGCTTGTCGGTGATGCGTTTGGCGGTCTCAGCATCGTGGTAGGTGGCCGAGAAGAACATGACATCAGGCAATTGCTCCTTCCACTCGGAGAGGATGGGCATCTCTGCACGGCAAGGGCCACAGCCAGAGTACCATAGGTTAATCACCATGACGCGCCCTTTCACGCTGTCGTTCGTCCATGTTCGTCCGTCCATATCCTTTTCCGAGAACTGCGGGAACGGCTCACCCTCCTTGGGCGAATACCACGTGCCGTCAGCCTTCACGCCAGCCTGTGTCAGCGAGGTCACCGTGGCCATCATGTTCAGTCCGTTCAGGAACTGATCGGCGTTGTGAACTTGTTCGCGAGGGATAGCCTTGCGGACGAGTGACTTGGGCAGCGTGGCGTCAACGTTGATGACGATGACGCTGTTGCCCTCCTTGTCCTTCAGCCGCGACATGGTTTTCTCGCCGTCGGGCAGCGCAGGCATCTCACGGAAGAAATAGCCGTTGGAAAGGAATTTCGGAATCACTGTGTCAATGCGCTCTTCCTGTGCCTGCCCCGCCATTGCGACGATGGCGAGCAGTGCGGTAATGATGGCTTCCTTTTTCATAATCGTTTCGTTTTATTGTTATTTCGAGCCACAAAGTTACAGAAAGTTCCACGAAAAAGCCCCCGACATGACCGAAAATCGGATGCCGGGGGTGAATCTCTGAAACTAGTTTCAGTGAATTTTGTAAAAATGCTATTTTGGTGCTCCGAAAGAGATATTTTTGCGAATTTTGGAAAGCATCTGCGGGGTGATGCAGAGGAACGAGGCGGAAACAACTGGGACAGGTTCATGTTTCACGCCGTGATTAGCTTGGACTCTTATATCAGTCATGTTTATAACCGTTCCATCCAATGTGAAAGGAATACATCGCTTACACTATATACCGTACCATCAAGGGTGCTGTCGTCATTAAGTAATCCCTTTTCACATAAAGCATCTGCCAGTCGGCGAGAAACAGAAGGGGTGCCTATCTTGTGGCGTTTTAAAAATGCAGAAGCAGTAATTTGTTGTACACTTTCTTCTTTTGCAATGGCGATAAGGTAGTCCCATTGCTTATCTGTTAGCATTTGCCGGTATTGCAGATATACCGATTCGCTCTGCTGCATCAATTGGTTACAAGCTAGTTTAACCTCTTCTAAATCTATGTTTTGATTGCCATTTGCGTAGATGGTATGGCAAAGTTGTTGCGTATAGTATGTATGGCGTCGTGTCCACGTTAATATAAATTGAATAGCTTCGCTTGTAATAGAACGCTGTCTCTCTTCGAATAGACGACGAATAAAGGCAGTATAAGGTGCTTCATCAATCTTTGATAACGACACAAACGAAGTGCTGGCATAGAAAGGTTTTTTCTCGTTAGTAAAGATATCCGCCATGAGATGCTTCTTGCTGCCACAAAAGATGAAAGTAAGGTTGTGCATCTGTTGGATATAGGTGCGCAACAGGGCCTCCATGTTTTGCTCTGGATAGTCTCTTATTTGTTGGAACTCATCTATGGCAATGACAATAGGTGCTTCTTGACTGTCAAGAAAGTCGAATAGTCCTCGTAGGGTATATTCTTTTTCGTGTGCTGTTTGATACGCTATTTGCAGTTGTGGTTCGCCCGTGATGTTGTCAAACGATAACTGCGGCCTCAATGATTTGATAAATTTCATGAGACGCTCACCTATAGAGGTTTTAACTGGGAAGGATTTCATGGTTGCCTCGGCTAACAGTTTGATAAAGTCATCAATGTTGCGTGAGGCAAAGATGTCCAAATAGATGGTATGAATATCGGGGCTTATCGTCTTTAGTTCATCAAACAAGCGGAGAATCAGTCCAGTTTTACCCATACGACGTTGTGATATGAGTGTCATATCTGATTGATTGACACAGTTGCGTAGCATTAACTGCAATTCCTTTTCTCGATCACAAAACAAGTCTTTTGATTCGTACGACTTGATAATAAAGGGATTATCCATAGCCTATTTTGTTTGCACATTCGGTTGCAAATATACAAACTTATATTGATTACACAAAATGTGTAACACAAAATGTGTAATCGTTTAAGAAAGTTTAAAGAAACGTTGGTACAGGTACATTTCCGTTCGATGATTGAATCGTAGGTTCAAAAAAGCCTCGCTGCAAAATGCTTGAGCGAGGCTTTTATGATCGTGTAATCGTTGATTACTTCTTTGACCTAAAGGTACAAAGCGACTTCGTCGATTACTTGTTCGAAGCCCATCATCTCAACGTGAGCAGGAACAGAAGAAGAACCTGCGAACTGAGCGTCAGAGTGCATACGACCCATGGTGTCGGTCATACCGTAAGAAGCGGGACCAGCAGCCATGTTGTCTGGGTGCAGGGTACGGCCCGTACCACCACCAGAAGCTACTGAGAAGTAGGGCTTTCCAGCCAGTGTGCGCTCCTTCTTATAGGTACCTGCTACGGGGTGCTGGAAGCGGGTGGGGTTGGTAGAGTTACCCGTGATAGACACGTCAACGTTCTCCTTCCACAGGATAGCGACACCCTCGCGAACATCGTCAGCACCATAGCACTTTACCTTCAGACGGCTGGGGTTGTTGCCATAAGGAACCTCCTTGACAACCTTCAGCTCAGAGGTGAAGTAGTCGAACTGAGTCTGTACGTAGGTGAAACCGTTGATACGGCTGATGATCTGGGCAGCGTCCTTGCCAAGACCGTTCAGGATAACGCGGAGGGGCTTCTTACGAACCTTATTGGCCATCTCGGCAATCTTGATGGCACCCTCGGCAGCAGCGAAAGACTCGTGACCAGCCAGGAAGGCAAAGCACTCAGTCTCCTCGCGGAGCAGACGGGCAGCCAGGTTACCGTGACCGATACCAACCTTACGGTCGTCAGCAACAGAACCGGGGATGCAGAAGCTCTGCAGACCGATACCGATAGCCTCGGCAGCGTCAGCAGCAGTCTTTACGCCCTTCTTGATAGCGATAGCGGCACCACAAACGTATGCCCACTTAGCGTTCTCGAAGCAGATACGCTGGGTGTCCTCACACATCTGGTAAGGGTCTATACCAGCCTTTTCACAAATCTCGTTGGCTTCCTCGATAGAGTTGATGCCATTCTCCTTCAGAGCAGCAAGAACCTGGTTGATACGGCGCTCCTGACTCTCAAACTGTACTTTTCTAATCATTGTCGTA
>CACZMV010000061.1 GCA_902782305.1 uncultured Prevotellaceae bacterium | reverse complement strand
CCACGTGCCGAACGAAGGCCACTCGTCGTTGATGAATATGCCTCGGTATTTCACTTTAGGTTCACCATCTGTATAGATGCCGCTTTTTGCAAAGAGCTGATCATGTTTCTGGATGGGTGCATCAGCCATCCAGTACCAGGGGGAGACTCCAATCTGTCTTGACAGTTCATAGATGCCATAGATGGTGCCACGCTTGTCAGACCCCAAAATGACGAGTTTGCCCTTGTCCGTAAAAATCAAATACTGCTCCCATTTACCCTGTAGTTCTTTTGATTGCAACTTATATTTCTTGGCTAGTTTGCTCTTCCCTATGGTGGCCACCACAACAGGTGCATTTGCGCTGCCAGTGACGGCTTTGAAGTCGTGACGCAGATTCTCTACAGCCATTTTTACCCCCTTCCAGTCGAGAGGGTCGTATGTGATGGTGTCTGATGTTCTTGTCAGTTCAATATCGGATAGTGAGTGCCGCTTAAAGGTTACAAAATCTGTAGCATATGCTGCATTTGTGCATGCAGCTATCAAAAGTATATTGATAATTGTTCTTGTCTTCATATTTGTTTATTCAGCCTTTTGATGTTGGAAAGTTTCTTATTTATATATATAGCAGGAGCGTCTTGCTGATTGCCTCTATATGCTCCGGTCTTACACCGCAGTCTTTAGCTGTATCAGGCCAGGATGCTACTGTGGAGAGAACTTCCTCTATGATATGATTGGCATCGCGTATGCCGATGTTCTTTGCTACAGCCAAGAAGTCCTCCCGAGTGAAGTCGTCGGTCTTGCTATTGAGTGAAAGCTGGTGACGGCTTGTCCATCGTCCAGCAGGGTTGTACGAGTAGCAGATGTCGTATGCAGGAGCAAACGACCATTTTCCAGCCTTATCCATCAGGAAGGAGAAATTCTTGGTGTGGTCATCGTGGTTGCGTGCGATAACATTGAACACCATGCGGCGATACAGCTGCTCGAAATCCTTATAGTTCAACCCCAGTCGGCGCAAAACGCCAAACAATTCCTCGTATGAATGGCGCACGTCTCTGTCCAGATGGGCAATACCAGCCGCTGTCTGCATATGGATTTTCTCACCTGTTGGTGTTCGGTCAAAGCGGCGCGTCATGAAGTGGTTGCAGTCACCTTCAGGCAATAGACGACACTCCGACATGCTGATGCCGCAGGCAGTAGCCATCTTGTAGTAGGCATATTCTATGTTTCCGATGCCTTGCGGATTATCGGTTATCTCATTATGCTCGCTATAAGTGCCTCCGTCGAACTTCAACAGCCAATATGAAAATCCTTCTGGCGCAGGAACCTGGCCAGAACGTACTTCTCCTGTTTCTTCTTTGTAGGCAATTATCGCCTTTGGCTTCGCACCACCTGCAGACGTTCCCACTTTAAGGATGTCGAGAATCGACTTGTCGTTCTGGTGAATGAGTTCCTGAAACCTGCTTCGGTCCTTGAATATTGAATCAGATAATGCCATCAGTTCGCGTATATAGATTTCTGTCGATTCGTTTACACCTTCCACATTGGCAGCGGGTACAAACTCCAAAGCACCCATAGCCCGTTTCCCAACGTAGCACAGACGGTCGAGCGGAGTAATCATACCCTCCGTTTTACCTTGTTGCGCGAACCATTCCGTGATAAGTTGGCTACCAAACTTATCGGGAAGGGCATCAGCTATCAAACCAGGAAGACCGCTGAAACACTTTGTTCTAGCATTGGTGGGGAACGAGACGACGCCTCTGGTTCTTGCCAATGGCATCATTAGCGGGGCGATATCTAAGCCTGACCTGCGGAAGTGGTCGTCAAACTGGAAATCCGCATAGCCTCTTTCATCATCCCACGACATGGCTCCCACAAGGTTGCCCCACAGGTATATCTGTATTACTGGTATTTCTCCCATTGTTTAATCCTTCTTTGTTCTTACGCGTTTTACCTGCTTGCCCTGCATCTTCAACAGTTCCATTGGCGATGGCTTCTGCTCTGGCACAAGCAAGTCTAGGTTTTCAAGCAATCCAAGCGTTCTCATGACACTGATTAGTAATGAGAGCGAAACAGACTGCCCGCTTTCTATCTTGGCGATGGTACTTACTCCAACGCCTGACTCCGCAGCCAGTTCCTGCTGTTTAAGACCACTTGATATACGAGAAGCTTTTAGCCTCGTCCCAAGCTTGTTCAATATGGCTGTATCACTAAGTTCTGTCCACATATTATCAATGTCTTATATATTTCGGTTGCAAAGATATAAATAAAAATTGTAAATGCAAAGATAAAGACTAAAAACATTGCAAAATAATTGCAAAAACAACGATTAAACCTTGTTTTTGTTTGGTTGACTCCATCGTTTGGGGCATTTTTTACGATTACGGACAAGTCTGTACTTGTGAGCAAGGATAAAAAAAGGAAAAGGACAAAATGCTGCAAATATCAGGTGACAACTACCCTCAAAATGAGTATCGGATATTTGCAGATTTTACCCCCTGTTTTTCGTACTTTCTACCGCAGAATGTGATAATTTTTATTTGCAGATTTTTGCAAATAGCTGATAATTATATAGTTATCGTATTTGTTAAAATGCTCTAGCAAAGGGCTGCAACTATCTAATAATCAGTACACTAAAACCTATTTACCCACGCAGAATCTACTTTCCGACGAAGAATGTAAAATCTGCAAATATAAGTAACTGATAATCAGTGCTTATGCCTCCGATTAAGGGGGACAGATACTCTATGCCGAGGGACGGAGGAGGGACGGAAAATATACAAACATCTGCAAATGAAGCTGCCGTCAAAAATAAAATATACAAACATCTGCAAAGACGTTTTTCCAGTTCCTTGTATATTCACATTCGTTAACACGGATTTTTGCACATTTTTGTATTCTCTGTGAAGTGAGTGAAGAGCGACATCCAATTTTTGTCTCTTTAGGTACATTTATCTTTGCAGTTCTTTGTATATCTTTGTAATCTGACGAAAAATGGGCGCATTTTATAACTCAAAATTGGCTTGTTAAAAAGTGTCAACACTGTTTTTGTCCCAGTCACTGAGATATTGGTTTTATTGTCAGATGTCGCTCGTAGCGGGCGGGCTTGACCTGATAGCCGGGCAGCACATAGCAGGCCGTACAGCCTACGCCTGTGGTGTTGTAGTCCAGGTTCAGGGTGATGCCGTCCTGCTTTTGCAATTGGTAGGTATATACCGCCTTCGTCAGGTTGTCGGTGCTGTAGTGGTAGGCGTTGAAGTTGAACGGCTCATCCATCGCAAAGCGCAGTCCCAGTCCAGATTTATTGCTCATGGCAAGCCAGCGGTTGTCGCACCGCAGGCCGCAGTCCTGTGGAATGAGGTAGGGTTCGAACATATCGTCCACATTGTTCCCATAGATGCCGATGGCATAGCCGGTCTTGCGGTCTGGATAGTTCTCCTCAGGTCCACGGCCGTACCACTTCACCTGTTGCAACGGGTCGATGAGCGTCATGGTCAGTCCGATGCGGGGCAGGAGAGCAGGCATCGGGCCTTCGGGCTCAAGGATGTGATGTAGGGCGATGGTTCCGTCGCCGTTGATGCGGTATTCATAGACCTCAGAGAAGCCTGAATAGCGCAGGCCGGTGATATATGCATCGAGCGATGTGTTGACGGGTGCCCCGAATTGTGAGAAACAGCGTACGTTGATATACACCTGACCGTTGGCTTCGAAGGCCTGACAAGAGATGGGGATGCGGGTGATGGCATCCAGGTTGTTGCTGTAGAACTCGTTGGCTATCTGCCCGCCGTTCCAGGGCTTGCGGTTGTTGTAGGTGATGTTCCATTGATCCCAGCCGTCAACTTCAAGTGCCAACGGTGCACGCCAGACGTTCAACTGCATTGGCGACTTGAGCAGTTCCTGTCCGCCCTGTCGGATGCTGAAGAGTTGGCCGTCGGGTGTGAAGGTGTAGGAGAAGCCTTCTCCGCT
>CACZMV010000060.1 GCA_902782305.1 uncultured Prevotellaceae bacterium | reverse complement strand
CTCCATTGAGGGTCGTCCCAGACGAGGACGTTGATAGGAGGCAGGTGTAAAGACGGCGACGTCAAAGCCGAGCCTTACTAATTGCCCGAGAGCTTTCGCGGCTCAGCGAGAATTCCCTGTTTGAATTCTCTAGTGAATAGAGAACAGTGAACAGTGAATAGTGCTGCGCAGAGAATCATATTTTCAGGTGTTGGTATTGATCCAATACTTCAGCTTGCTTGTGAAGATTGTCACCTTATACGCGCTCGGTGATGACGGGAGTGAATGCATTTCTCATTACTCACTTCTCATTTCTCATTTGAGCGTAGCGATTTATCAGGTGGTTATTGCGGCGGGGTCCCACCTCTTCCCATTCCGAACAGAGATGCGCCGATGGTACTGCAATGCAATGCGGGAGAGTAGGAGGCCGCCACTTTTTCAAGGAGAGCACCCTGTTTCAGAAATGAGACAGGGTGTTTTTGTTTGTATTAAAACCATGGTATAAAATGTACAATGGTTTTGGCGGAGTAAAAGAAAAACCTCTTTTTGCTTTGTTTTTCAACTAATTTGTTTTATCTTTGCAAAAGTAATAACTAAAAAACTAGACTCGGTATGAAAAACAAACAAGAATTGAATCAAGGACGAAGAGCGTTCTTGCGCCGATTAGGCATGGGAGCTGGTGCTGCTGTGGCTATGACGATGATGGAGCCTCTACAGATGTTTGCCCAGAAGAAAGAGAAAGAGGGTGGGGCCGTGAACCGCATGACCTACCGTGTGCAACATGGCTCGGGTGAACAGATATCTCTGTTGGGCTTCGGCATGATGCGTCTGCCTGATAATCAGGACGAGGTGAATGCACTGGTTGATTATGCCATCGAGCATGGCGTCAACTACTTCGATACGGCCCCGATGTATATGGGAGGTAGGTCGGAAGTGCTGACGGGCAATGCGCTGAGTCGACATCCCAGAGAGAAATACTACGTAGCTACGAAGATGTCGAACCAGAGAAACAACCTCTGGGACTTCGACAAGGCCAAGCGGATGTACGAGCAGTCGTTTGAGCGACTGAAGGTGGACAAGATAGACTACTATCTGCTGCATAGCATAGGCGGTGGCGGCATGGACACCCTAAAAGGCCGTTTCTTGGCCAATGGTTTGCTGGACTTCCTGATGAAAGAGCGTGAGGCAGGGCGTATCAGGCATTTAGGGTTTTCGTATCATGGTGATGTGCGGGTGTTCGACTGGATGCTGGATCATCAGAACGAATACCACTGGGACTTTGCCCAAATACAGATGAACTTTCTGGATTGGCGCCATGCGTCGAGTGGGCGCAGACATGATGCTGATGCTGAATACCTTTATAATAAATGCGAGAAAACAGGCGTACAGTGTGTGGTGATGGAACCCTTGAGAGGTGGAGCTTTCGGACGTATGGCACAGGAATTGGTAGACAAACTGAAGGCGGTGCGCCCCAACGACAGTGCTGCCCGATGGGCTTTCCGCTGGGTAGGCTCGTATCCGAACATCCTGACAACACTCAGTGGTATGAACCGCATGGATCACCTAAAGGATAATCTGGGTACTTTCTCGCCATTGGAGAACTGTTCAGAGGCAGAAAACAGGCTGTTGGCAGATATTGCCGACGAGATGGCAGGATTCCCTACGATACCCTGTACTACGTGTGGCTATTGCATGCCTTGTCCTTATGGCGTGGATATTCCAGGCAACTTTGCCTATTACAATGATGCGGTACATAACCACGTGTTGCCGTTGCCGAATAAAGAGGCTGCAGACTTCATGGAGAAGAAGCAACAATTTACCGATGGAATGCGAAAAGCACTGCCCGATGCAGAGAAGTGGGCACGCAGTTGTCAGGACTGTGAAGAGTGCTTGCCGAAGTGTCCACAACAGATTAGAATACCCAATCAATTGGCCCGTATTGTAGAGACTTTACGCCGTAGATAAAGGGGTTTGCGGCATTTTGATATATGTTAATTAATTGATAATCAATGTTATAAAATGGAGAAATATTTGGCGGTTTAAAAATAATGTCGTACTTTTGTACCCGATAACAATAGTATGGCGATTGAATGTCTCGTGGTGAGACGGCTGTGCTTAAACGGATATCATATGAGAAAATTAGCTAAGATCGCATGGTTGACATGCATGATGTTGGTGTTAGCTTCCGTGAATGCTTCGGCAAAGGGAGTTAAGGAGGAAAGCTCAGAATTCGACTGGAGTCCCGTTATCGATGCGATTATCGATGTAGAGAGTGAAGGCAATGCCAAAGCCGTAGACAAAAGTGGCAAATCGTGTGGCATTTTGCAGATTACTCCCGTAATGGTGAAAGAGTGTAATCGTATTCAGGAAAAGCGCAAGAGTAAGAAGCGTTATTCGTTGGAAGATCGCTTTAGCGTGAAGAAATCGAAGGAGATGTTTGTATTGTTCCAGTCGTTCTATAACCCGCAAAATAGCATAGAGAGGGCCATCCGTTTATGGAATGGAGGAATAGGTTTCTCGAAGCTGGCTACTCAAAAATATTTTGAGAAGGTAATGAGCAAAATGAAGTAGGGACTTTATGACGTTTGGATAGAAGTGTGAGTTGGAAAAGAACTCGCGCTTCTTTTTTTTGTGCTTAATTTATGCGGTAAGCATCTTTTTTTATGTATAATCTATGCGGGGAATAAAAAAGCAGCCGTTGTGGCTGCTATAGTTGCGGAGGCAGGACTCGAACATGCGACCTCCAGGTTATGAGCCTGGCGAGCTACCAACTGCTCCACTCCGCGATGTTATTTCTTAAAAGCGGGTGCAAAGGTACGATTATTTTTTTGATTATGCAAATCTTTTGCAGAAAAAATGTATAAAATGGGTATTTTGTGACATTTTAGAGAAAAATGTTTGGCAATATCAGAAGTATTTTCTACTTTTGCACACTGTATTAAGAATGTGCAATACAGAAAATTTGGGAGGACTATCATTATGTCTATATCAAAAACACGACAGAGATTAGTGGATGTAGCTCGTCAGTTGTTTGCCAAGAACGGTTTGGAGAACACGACGATGAATGATATTGCGCAGGCCTCAGGAAAGGGTCGGCGTACGCTGTATACCTATTTCAAATCGAAGGAAGACATCTATTATGCCGTGATAGAGAGCGAGCTGGAGCGCTTGTCGGACCAGCTTGACGAAGTGGCTGCGAAGAAGATTCCTCCCCAGGATAAAATCATTGAACTGATTTATCTGCACCTAAGCATGATTCGTGAGACCGTGGTCAGGAACGGTAATCTGCGTGCCGAGTTCTTCCGTAACATCTGGATGGTAGAGAAGGTGCGCAAGAATTTCGATGATGCCGAGATTGAGTTGTTCCGCAAGGTGTTTCGCGAAGGTAAGGAAGACGGCGAGTTCGATATAGACAATGTGGAGCTGGTGGCCGACATCACCCACTATTGTATCAAGGGCTTGGAAGTACCTTATATATATGGTCGCATAGCCCACGGAATGACCGAAGAGGCTACGAAGCCTCAGGTGGCCAAGATTGTGTATAGTGCATTGGGAAAGAGAAGGATGTGAGCAAATTAAAAATTAAACATTAAAATAAATAATTAATTAAGAATTATGGGATTATTAGAAGGAAATCGCGCCCTAATCCCTGATTCCCCGTATTTACAGGCATTTTCCCCGATAAACACTACCTTTTCAGTTATACCGATT
>CACZMV010000059.1 GCA_902782305.1 uncultured Prevotellaceae bacterium | reverse complement strand
TAATGTGTAATTTTGCAGCACGAAATCGAAACATTATCAAAACGAAATGAAAAGAAACATTATCACTTGGCTGATGCTACTCGGTTGCATCACCATTTGGGCTCAAGGAGTAAAGCCGTTGCCTACACTACATGTTGAAGGTCGCTGGTTGGTGGATAAGCACGGTAACCAAGTTGTTCTGCATGGTGTGATGGATACGCCTAGTAACTATTTTAACGGTGGACGTTGGCACGGAAATTTGGTTGGGCAATGGACCGATGGAGAAGGAAACAAACATGATGTGTATGACAACTACAACGAATCGGGTAAAACGGCTTGTCTTGATTATTTCGAGAAGTTGTTTGTTGGTATGGAGCAAGCCAAATGTAACGTATTCCGTCTGCACATGGACCCAGCTTGGACCAACGATGGTAGTATCACTGCTACAGGATTCACGAAGAATGCTGAGGGTAAGACCATAGACCCGAATGGACAAGTAGTGGGCGGCGAGGCCGACATTTCGCATTTCAGCGAGACACTTTATAGGCATTGGTTGCCTACGCTTTACTTGGAACTGGTCAAGAAGGCTATGAATCACGGAATGTTTGTGGTAGTTCGTCCTCCTGGCGTATGTCCTGGAGCTCTGAAAGTTGGTGATTATTACAACCAGTATCTGATGCAGATATGGAACCTTTTCTCTCAGAATGAGTTCGTGAAGGAGCATGCAGGACAAATCAGCATTGAGTTGGCTAACGAACCCGTAAGTATCAAGAATGCTCAGAACCAGGATGATCTCAAGGCTCTGCACGACTTCTTCCAGCCCATCGTTGAAAAGATTCGTGCGAACGGTTTCACAGGTATCATCTGGGTTCCCGGAACCAGTTGGCAGGGCAACTATACCAGCTATGCAACCTATCCCATTACTGATGATTTAAAAAATATCGGCTATGCCGTACACGACTATGACGGTTGGTATGGTTGTGAGGACAAGAAGCTGACGGCAGAAGATGTTCCTGTAGCCACACAGCGCAAGATAGAGAGTTTCCACAGTCTGGTTCCTGTAGTCGATACCTATCCTGTCATTGTCACAGAGATTGACTGGAGTCCTACAAAACCAGGTACAGGACACTATAACGAGCATGGCGACTGGGTAGAATCAAATTATGGCACGTGGGCTACAGGCCGTACATCGGTATGGGGTAATATCACCAAAGGTGTCTATGATCATTTTGGAAACATCTCCATGACCCTTTCTGGTACAGGATGTTTGTTAGATATTGATAAACTGCTTTCCACAAACACCGCATATCCTGCTTTCGATTGGTATTCTGAGTATTTTAACGTGAATTGGCCTCATGCTGATGACGAAGCAGAAACAGGTCCTGCCTATACCATACAAAGCATTTCAGCTGCTACTGGCGACATCGAGATAGAAGAAGGTGCCAACGTGCTGATCTCACTAAAGGCCAACTATGCTGACGGTCATACCCAGGAAATCTGCGATCAGGCAACTTATGCCTTTGACAACTCCGCTATTGCCAGTGCTAACACAGGTTATATCAAAGGATTGTCAGCAGGCTCCACCAAGGTAACAGCCACCTATAGTGACAAAAATGGACAGCAGTATCAAACGACCTTTAATGTGACTGTTAATGCTCGAGATTTCTTCTCGTTCAAACAGAGTGATGTAATTTCCATCTGGGACAATTGCAGCTACAATGAAAGTACACGTGCCTTTACAATGGCTGCCTACGGGCAAATTGGATGGAAATATCCAGAAGGCATTGACATTTCAGGCTACAAATATTTAGTTGTCAAGCTGCAGCAGGAACAGAATATCGGTGGAGAGATCCGTATCTTCCCCGTTAATAACATCTGGGGAGCCGGCGAATATATTAAGGCCCTCTCTGGCAAGATGACTGTTGTCAAACTCAGCGAAGTAACCTTCGATCTTTCGAAAGTGTATATCATTGACTTCTGGTCAAGAGGCGGAACAATATATGTTGAGGATGTCTATTTGACCAATAACGATGATTATAGCAAACAGGCCACAGGCATCACCACCATCCAGCGTGAAATAGAGAATGACGTGGTATATAACCTGCAAGGTTGAGTTAAAGTCACTTCCTCGTGGTATCTATATCATCGGAGGTAAAAAGGTGGTTGTAAAATAAGAATCACTTTATAAGAGAAAATAAATGAGCGAAATGTCAACGATAAGGCATTTCGCTCATTTTTATGTTGTATAATCAGTCCGTCATAAAGAAACGGTTAACAAGTTCCCTCAACTTTTCCTGAGTTACATTCGTCAATCCCATCTTCGTCAAGGCTTCATGCTCCGGCGTTCCTTTGCGGATAATGTACTTCCGGTTCCTGCCATCAAGGGTAGCTAGCAACAGATAGTTGCCCTTGTACTGCTGTTCGATACTGACGTTTTCTATGCAACTTCCACCTTTATCTATATACGAACTGACCGTGCCATGCTTTCGTAATCCCCAAGCCTCCAAATTCGCGCAAATGGTATTTTCAATAGCACCTATCCATCGTTCCTGCACTCCACAAGAAGTAGCAATAGTTCTGAATGACTCTACTGCAGCTGCAACTTCATAGATAATGTTTTCTGCTCGACGAATACCATTCTCAAGAGCCAATGCCTTTACATCTTCCAATGTGATATCATTATATTTTCCACGAATCATCAGGCAATGACTGGTTTCAGGCAGGAAACCACCCATGTTGAAGATGTAAGTCATATCATAGGCAGGAGAAAGGCTCCACCGACCTTGCTCGTCCATAAGGAACGAGAAGTTTTTATTGTGGTCATCAGTATTGTTAGCCAATATATTGAATACCATGCGACGAAACACCTCTTCGCTGTCACGTTCAGAGAGTCGCATCTTTCGGCAAACCCATAACAGACGTTCGTAACTATCTGCCTCAGGATACAAGGCTGCAAGTGTCTGCATGTGCAGTTTGCGACCATCTTTACGATCAAATCGTTTGGTAGCAAAATGTTTCTCGCCCTCAATATCCACCAACCAACATGGCATCATATTTATACCTGCTTTCGTTGACATTTCATAATAAGTCATCTCAAGCTCTGCTGTAGAGCGTTCGTGGAGACCAAACTTCAAAATACAATAATCATAACCTTCCAAATCGACTTGTCCACTGCGGATGTCACCTGTTTCTTTGTTGATGGCAATGATTGCCTTTGGCAGTCTTCCTCCTACTGACGTTCCTACAGCCATCAGAGCCTGCATCGTCAGCGACTGCGATGAATCTATGTGTACATATTCTCGCTGGGAATAAATCCGATTAGCCAAATCTATCAACGCCTTTAGATTGATGTTTTCCTTTGATTGGAAATCAGAAGTCTCTGGCATGAATTCCAGAGCCCCCATAGCTCTTCGCCCGATGAAAGCCAATTTATCTAATGGTGTTATATCCCCTATCCTGATACCCTGCTGTTGGCGCCACTGCTCGAAAAGTTCATTACCCCAAGCATCAGGCAAAGAATCCGCAAGAAATGGAGGCAGTTTTTGGTAAATCTTCTCTGATGCTCCAAATATCGGTCGTAGATTTTGAGGTTGCTTGATGGAGGCATTTAGTGGGGATATGTCAAGTCCAGAGGCAATCCATTCGCGATTGTATTCGAAAAAAGGAAGATGCCGATGTGAATCAATGCTCAGTCTGCCCACCTCACGACCCCACAATATTACCCTAAGTGTCTTTGTTGTTATCATAGCTTCTTACTTTTTCGTTATAGTATGCCTGATACGTTGTGCTTTCTTACCTCCATTTTTCATCAGATATGGCGACTCTGGCAGTTCTGGCAACAATCCATCAAGTCCGTCAATACACCCTATTGCTTTCATGAGCAACAGAAAAGTACTGATTGACATATTGGGAACCAATCCGTTTTCGAATTTATGAATGGTATTGATAGTAACCCCCGATTGTTCTGCCACATCCTTCTGTGTCATATTCGAGCGCATACGATAATCCTTAAAACGAGTACCTAATAGTTGTACTAGCTCAGGAATCGAATATTCATAATAATCCGTTCTCATGATTTGCTTTATAAATTAACGTTATATTTAATTTAAGACCAATTTTATCCCATAAATCATCTGTTTGATGTATTTACGCTGCAAATATAAATGATTTATTTGGATTAACCAAGCTTTTTGTCGATTTTTAGCATTTACACATCTATTACTAGTCTACCAGTCGTAATCCTCTACATAGCCGTCGAATTTCACTTCTTCCGTCCATCCGTTAGTGCGGAACAGGTTGCGGATAGCCTGTTGCAGGGCTGGCGGGATGAGGCGTGAACCGTTGCGATACTCAAAATAGTAAGTGCGGTTGGTGAGACCGATGATGCCCTGACGGACAGCAGGCTCTACACGCTTGGGCATGTCGTTTGTGAAGATGTTCATCATCCCTTTGGCAAAGCGTACCTTCTGGTCGTTTCGATACATCGGGCAGTCAGCAGTTGCCACACCCTCGAAGTGCGGATTGACACATCGGTAGGTACTGGCGGTTTGAGGCATGTGCTGCCCAACAAGCCATCGCAGGCACTGGTTGTGCAATGGGCACTGGTCGATATAGCAAACGGTATAGCCTTCTTTGGCTTGCTTGATTAATAGTTCTTCTTTATTCTTCATGATTTCAATTGCTTTTAGTTTTTTAATTTTTAATGAATTTCAAAATGTCCCTCACATCCTAACATTTTCGTTGTGAATGCCTTTGTACAGAGGGGTTGAGGCACGTTAGGCTTCCCTCACGCCACATGGAGTGGAACGGCTTTGTAATACGCTACGTTACTATGACTCTTGTGCTCGTAGTCGAGACTGACGAGCGCACGTCCCAGTTCCACCTTCGCCTTCGTCGTGATAGCCACATTGGGATATGCGTCGCGGATAATCTCCAACATCTCCGTAGTGTTCATCGACTTCACCTTTTCACCCTCCTTGGGCTTGCGAAAGCAGACTTTCACCATCTCTGCAATGTCCTTCTGCTGCATATAGGCGAGGTTCAGCTGCTGAATACGAGTCACTTCCTCATTGTTGAACCAATAAGGTGCATTCAACTCACGGATTTCGTACAACACCTGAGCATACAACTGCTCGTAGTCAATGTCACCAGCATTGTCAATCTGCTGACCCTTGGGAATAGTCATGCAGATGTAGCGACGACTGCCCGTTGCATCCGTCAAGGGATGCGGATTGTTGGTAGTCGACACGAACGACGCATAGCGAGGACGGTCGTCCTGGGCCTTGCCGAAGATGGGGCGTCCATTCACCTTATTCTTTGACAAGGTCTGCTTCAAGGCTGCGTGCTGACTAGGGCGGATGGCTTCGAGCTCGTCGAGGTTCACCAGCAGGTTGTTCGTCAGCGCCATCTCCTTATCGAATTTGTTCGACAGGTTCAGGTGATCCAGATAGTACTCGCGAAGCTGACAAGGCAGCAATCGGCGCAAGAAAGTAGTCTTGCCACACCCCTGCGCACCAATCAGCACAGGAACCACCTCATTGCCGTGCAGTGTGTCGAGCTGTAACCAATGGGCTACCGTTGCACGTAGCCAGACAGCCAAGAAAGCGAGTTGTTCGGAACTGAGGCCAGGCAGGCGCGAGAACAACTTGGCTACATGGTTCTGTCCGTCCCACTTGGGCAGGTCGTTCAAGAAAGCCAGCACAGGATTGTACATGCGAACCTCTTCAGAGTTGACATACATAGTGATGTCAGCCTTGGGGTTGCACTCATCGTCCAATCCCTCACGCAGGGCTCGGATAATGATGCTGTTCAGGGCTTCCTGCGTCAGCGGACGATAGTCAGCTGTCACCTCAGCTCTGATCTTGAATTCAACCTTTCCGCTCAGCATATTGCGTCGCAGACGGTAGTTGTCGTTCAGAAATTGCTCAATGATAAGCACACTCTCATTTTGAACATTTTGGGGCTGTTCAACCACCACTAAGGATTTTTCTTCCATAGTTTACTTTTAGTTTTAATGGTTTAATAAATACGTTATTGGCTGGTTTTTCATGGTGTTTTTCATTCGTTATCCATGATTCCATTTCCGAGTGCAAAGATACTAAAAAAAATGGCGCCTTGCAAATTTTTCCTCTAAAATCATCACTTTTTTGCATCCTTTTTCGCTCTATTTTTTACGAAAAATAAAAATGTGAGTGACAGCCCTCAAAAACGTACCGTTTCTCCCTAACGTGCCTCAACCCCTCTGTACAAAGGCTTCCCCAGCGAAAACGTTAGGATGTGAGGGTTATTTTGCAATACTGGTTGGTTATTGACCAATAAGGGTTGGTTATTGCCAATTAAAGATTCTTTATTCTATTAGAGCCATCCGTTTCATTAATGCAAATTGTCAGTCCGACGGGCACGGACTCTGAGTCCGTCCAGTTCGGACTGACAGTCCGAACGGACGGACGCATGGAACAATTTCAATTATACAAATTCTATAATTCAATATAAAAAGTTCTCACCGTTGCGAGACTTTGCATAAAGAAGCCTGTATCTTCACAGACACAGGCTCCAACACATGTAAAGTTCTAAAAATTACCTTTTAGGGGTAATTATTTAGCGGCTTTTCCAAGTAGCAAAAAAAAGGAGAATTTCCAAAAATTATTTTATTTCTGTCTGTATACGATTCCCCTCAAATACCTGTCTGTGGACTTCATGGACATCCAATTGAACAGGTGTTTTCGTGAAATCAGGAACATTATAGGAATCGAACATCTCATTATAATACTTCTTGGGATTGCGCTGTGGCAAAAGGAAAGGCTTTGTAACATGACCTTTCTCGTCAACAGAAGCCAGATAAAGTTGAGCATATTCTCCATTCTCCCTTTTTGATGAGAACACGAACCAATGACTGTCCGAACTCCAATTGTGATAACTCTCCGTTCGAGGACTATTCACCACTTTCATCTCACGGGTTTCACCTGTCTTTAAATCCATCAGCCATAAATCTGCATCATCTTGAAAGACTGGGAAGTTACTATGGTCGCTCATCGTATACATCAGCCATCGCCCATCATAAGAAGGTCGCACCAAAGTACAACTCTTTCCTGTTATCCCAGCGTTAATTAGTGTATCGACCTCCGTACCAAATGTACCACTGTTCTCGTCAAAGGCTATTCTGCACACACTACATTTTACTTTCTCATATTCCAAAGGTAGATCACAAGGCTTCGATGAGCTGTAATAAAGATAATTTCCATCGGGAGAGAATGCTGGGAATATTTCCTGATCCTCCGTCATCAACAATGAATCCAGTAACAACTGGTTTGTACGGGTATCCAACAATAATAAGTCACTGAATTTATGATAAGCCTCTATACGCTTCTTTGTTCCCACATGAAAATTCTGATGCACAGAATTTACTGTATATGCACAGTATTTACCCGAAGGATGCCAATAGGCATAGCTACCAGCTGCTTTTGTAGAGTCCGTCTTGGTGTTCAACCATTGCTGAACCCCATCTTTCTGTACCAAAGTACCTCCACCTTCTCCTCTGAACTGCATGGTAAACAAAGATGGGTCTGTACGATTTGCTGTATGGCAATTGATGCAATGACCATAGACTGCACTTACTTTCAATATTGGTGTTTCCTCAAAGGTGTGAATGTCGCGCTGATAAATACCGATTCCCGGACTACCCACCTCGTAGCCTGGAGCAATGCGACGATAAGTCAGTCCATAGTCTGTTAAAGGATATTTACTGATATATACTTTGAAATCTTTATATTGCGTCCATTGCCCATCCTTTGCCACACAAACAGTAAACACCAGTTCCCCATCCATGTTCTGACGAGTTAGCTGCTTCCAGTCATCCACATCAAAGTCAGCCCAATCTCCCTGAATATGCAATTCTCCTCCTTTGGAACCACGCACCAATACATCCATACAATCAATCTCACCACCTACGAAGTTGAAATCCAATGGAGCTATATCTACAGGGATGGTAACTCCAATATAATCTGGATAAATGGCAGGTAATTGCTGAACCTTTGTTGCATTCTCCACCTGATGACGACAACTGTAAATCATCATCAACACAGAAAGAAAAAGAACGATATGATTAATGAGCCGTTTCATAAGCATTCGAGTTTTCTTGTTTTTGAACCTCTGCTAACATACGTCGAATAAACGCAGCATAGGGTGAACCTGGCACATTACCTTGTCGTTGTGCGCAAATCAGTGCATCTTGATAGCCTCTAGGCATTTGGGAATAACCGCCATACTTCTCCACCCAAGGCAAGACCTGCTGGAACTTGGGTGCATCACCATATAGCAACAACATCCCCACAAAATAATCCAGTGCCATTGTATTGTTCTTATTCTCCAAGAACAAGCCACCCAATATAGGTGACATTTGCTGATAGCTGTAAAGTCCTTCCTCTTTTGTTCTTAGCTGACGAAGTCTGCCCCAGACGGGATGTGAGTTGATTTTCTCCTCCTGTCCCAGATATTGCTCAGCATCCTTCGCCCAAGAACTGTAAAAAAGACTATATTTCAACAGATGAAGGTGTTTACGAGCCAAGTCGTATTTCCCATTTATGATATAGCATTCCGCTATTCGCTTGGTGAACCTACCACTCTTTTTTACATTGTTAATAGACTCTTGCATATCAAACATATAGCGCTGTGCAGAGTTAATCATTCCCAAACGATAGAAGGCTTCTGCTGTCGGAAGATTTGAAAACGAGTTGCGCACCGAATTCATCAACAAAGCATTGGTACCACTTTGATAGAAATCAAACATTCGGTCTGCCAATTGTCGTTTCTCTGCCAAAGCCAGATTGACGCTATTAGACCAAAAAGCACTTTCAACAGTTCTATTTTCCGCCCGTTTAATGATATCATCCCATTTCTCATTACGAATCTGGTAGTCCTGCCAAACTAGTTCTTCATAGTCTGCATCATATCCATGAGAATAGCCCAGCCATCCTAACAACAGAACACAAACAGCCTGAACTGGCATTTTCATTACCTTATTAATAATATAGGGCTTGTCAAGTAGTACAAGACACAAAACTGTTAACGGAATAATCCACAATAATGGTTGTATGGTTGGATTGCGATAATAACCCATGGAAAGCATAACAGACTGCAATGGCCATTGTTCGAGTATCGTGTACCACAATGCCAATTGAACTGTACATAGCCATAGAGGTATCCAGAAATTACGTTTATAGTCAGAAATGAGTCTCAATCCCACATAAAGCCATACCATCGGACCTATAAGCCAATAAGCTACTGGGACGACGCTAAGTTCAAACAACAACGAACTCCACTTCCCTTTGATATGAATGATTACCAAAAGCAAAACAATGATGATAGCAATTGGATAGGAAACCAACACATTCAAATCACCCATAAACCAAAACAGCAAAACAGGAGGAATAAAACTCAGGAGATAGGCATCATGTGACAAATATCTTGCCAACAACCGTTGGAAAAGCATATAAAGCAATGCTAGCAAACATCCACCTAACCACGGGATATAATAGAACTGCGTCACAAACTCTCCCAACCAGTCTGCCAAACCACCAGCTACTGTTAGTCGCTCAGCAAAATAATCAGACGTCCATATAAACAACTGGTACTGTTCTTGATAAGAGAGCACATGAGGCTTCATCAAGCCCCACCAGCAAAACACCACTATACCAAAGACAATGGTTAGCAGCATCTTCCAATTAAAACACTTATGTGTCACTCCGTTTTTCATTTGGACGCAAAGTTACTATCAATAATCGAAACAACCAAACTTTTAAGCAAAAAATGGAGCCCGCATCTTCACAGATACAGGCTCCAACACATGTAAAGTTCTAAAAATTACCTTTTAGGGGTAATATTATTCTTTACCTGCAAGACCATCGGCAAAGCCGCCATAGGTATGCTTGCGGTAAACTACTTCGTTACCATTGAGTTCCTTCTTAACCATCCAGAGACCGGTAGGCTCACCTGGACGCCAAGCGGAACCTGTGGGAGAGTCTTTAATGCACCACTGGCAGATACCCCACTGCTGGGCAGCAGGAATAATCTCCATATAGGTCTTGATAATCCATTTATAGAAATCAGACATCTGCTTGTGCATCTCTTCCGTCATGTCAACTGTCATAACCTTATTGCCATTAGCATCATCATAGCCCATGTCAAGCTCACTGATACGAATCAACTTACCTGTATTAGCCATAAGCTGGAATGAATTCTTAATCAGTTCCTCGTGCTTTTTCTGTATATCAGGATCAGCACAGAATGAGATGTG
>CACZMV010000058.1 GCA_902782305.1 uncultured Prevotellaceae bacterium | reverse complement strand
CTTAGCAGCACCAGTTGAGTTAGGAACGATGTTCTGAGCACCAGCACGAGCGCGCTGAACATCACCCTTGCGCTGAGGACCGTCCAGAATCATCTGGTCGCCAGTGTAAGCGTGTACAGTTGTCATGATACCGCTCTGGATAGGAGCGAAATCGTTCAAAGCCTTGGTCATAGGAGCCAAGCAGTTAGTTGTACAAGAAGCAGCGCTGATAACAGTGTCAGCAGGAGTCAGAGACTTGTGGTTAACGTTGTAAACGATGGTGGGCAGATCGTTACCAGCAGGAGCAGAGATAACAACCTTCTTAGCACCAGCTGTCAGGTGAGCAGAAGCCTTCTCCTTAGATGTGTAGAAACCTGTGCACTCCAGAACAACGTCTACATCCAGCTTACCCCAAGGAAGCTCAGCAGCGTTAGGAATAGCGTAGATAGTGATCTTCTTGCCATCAACAACGATGTAGTCCTCACCAGCCTCTACAGTGTGCTTGTTCTCACCGATCTTGCCACAGAAACCACCCTGAGCGGTGTCATACTTCAGCAGATGAGCCAGCATCTTTGGGCTGGTCAAGTCGTTGATTGCTACTACCTCATAACCCTCAGCCTCGAACATCTGACGGAAAGCGAGGCGACCGATACGGCCGAAACCGTTAATTGCTACTTTTGTCATAATTACTAAATAACTTATTAAATTGAATGATAAATATACTTTCTTTCCCTAAATTTTGATGTTTTACATCACTTTTTCTTGATTTCGAGCGCAAAGTTACAAAAAAATATCTATATTTGCATTCGATTTCAATCTTAATTTAAGTGAAAAGTTAAAAGCAACAAGTGAAAAATGAGATAAATCAAGGACTGTAGTCTGAGATTGTAAAATGCAGATAGCAATTCATACATTAAACATTAAATATTAAACATTAAATTTTAGAATTATGGGATTTATCAGTGAATTCAAAGAGTTTGCCATGAAGGGCAACGTATTGGACATGGCAGTCGGTGTAATCATCGGTGGTGCCTTTGGTAAGATTGTGTCTAGTCTGGTTGACGATGTGCTCATGCCTCTGGTTGGTATGATTACTGGCAACATCGACTTTACCAACCTGGTGTTCAAGATTGGCGAGGGCGAGGAAGCCGCTGTACTGAAGTATGGCACCTTCATCCAGAACACGGTCGACTTCGTCATTGTTGCATTCTGTATCTTCCTCATGCTGAAGGCCATCAACAAGATGAACCGCAAGAAGGAAGAGCCCGAAGCTCCCGCTGCTCCTGCCGGACCTACTCAGGAAGAGCTGTTGGCTGAGATTCGCGACCTGCTGAAGCAGAAATAACTGTTTTAAGGAAAGAAATTAGGGGAAATTAAGGGAAATTAAGCTGCGCATCATAACGTGCCTGTTTAAAATTTCCCATAATTTCCCATAATTTCTTTCTTAACCAATAAAAGAAAAGATTTGAATACATTAGATTTTAAGCCGAAAATGGTTTCGGCGCTTAAGAATTACAACAAGCAGACGTTCATGGCCGACCTCATGGCAGGTGTCATTGTGGGCATCGTAGCCCTTCCGTTGGCCATCGCTTTTGGTATCGCCAGTGGCGTATCGCCCGAGAAGGGTATCATCACCGCCATCGTAGCAGGTTTATTCATCTCACTCTTTGGTGGTTCAAAAGTACAGATTGGAGGTCCTACGGGTGCTTTCATCGTCATCGTCTATGGCATCATCCAGCAGTATGGCATCCAGGGACTCACCGTTGCCACCCTCATGGCGGGCGTGTTCCTCATTCTGTTAGGCGTGCTTCGTCTGGGCACCATCATCAAGTACATCCCCTACCCCATTGTGGTGGGCTTCACCTCAGGTATTGCCGTTACCATCTTCACCACCCAGGTCAAGGACCTGCTGGGCATGACCATCGACGGTCCCCTTCCCAGCGATTTCATGGAGAAGTGGGGTGCCTATATATATAATATAGGTAATATAGATCCGTGGAGCGCCCTCGTGGGCATCATCTCCGTAGCCATCATCGCCTCATGGCCCATGCTGGTACGCAAGTTCCACCTGTCGCCCCTCAAGGCACTGCCCGGTTCTTTGGCAGCCATCGTGCTGATGACCATTGCCGCCCTGCTGTTGAAGCAATATGCAGGCATCACCACCATCGAGACCATTGGCGACCGTTTCAGCATCAATTCCACGCTGCCCGGCGCTGTCGTTCCTGAGCTGTCGTGGGAAACCATCAAGGGTCTTGTCGGTCCTGCTGTCACCATTGCCGTCTTAGGTGCTATCGAGTCGTTGCTCTCAGCCACCGTTGCCGATGGTGTCATTGGCGACCATCATAATTCCAATACCGAGCTTATCGGACAGGGCATTGCCAACCTCGCATCGCCCATCTTCGGCGGTATTCCTGCCACAGGTGCCATTGCCCGCACCATGACCAATATCAACAACGGCGGTCGCACCCCCGTTGCCGGCATTGTGCATGCAGTCGTACTGTTGCTCATCTTCCTGTTCCTCATGCCCCTGGCTCAGTACATCCCCATGGCCTGTCTGGCTGGTGTACTCGTTGTGGTTTCTTACGGCATGAGTGGCTGGCGCTCGTTCCTGGCCATGCTGCGCAATCCCAAGAGCGATGTCACCGTACTCTTGTTAACCTTCTTCCTCACCATCATCTTCGACCTCACCGTCGCCATCGAGTTCGGACTCATCTGCGCCTGTCTGCTCTTCATGCGCCGTATGGCTGAGACCACCGATGTACATGCCGTTCTCAACGAGATCGACCTCAACGAAGATGCCGATATGGAGCGTGGTAACTTGGAGCACCTCACCATCCCCGAGCATGTAGAAGTCTACGAGATCAACGGTCCCTACTTCTTTGGTGCCGGCAACCGCTTCGAGGACATCATGGCCCGTTACGGCAGCCATCCCAAGGTTCGCATCATCCGCATGCGTAAGGTACCCTTCATCGACTCTACCGGTCTGCACAACCTCGAGAACATGTGTCTCATGAGCCAGAAGGAAGGCGTCACCGTCGTACTCTCTGGTGTTAATCCCAAGGTCGAGGACGTGCTGAAGCGCAACCACTTCGAGCAAATCGTTGGCGAAGACAACATCTGCAATCACATCGACCTCGCCCTGGCTCGTGCACGCCAGTTGGTCAGAGCGTGACATATATATAATAAGGTATAAAGAGTGGCTGAGGACAATCCCCAGCCACTTTTTCTTACCGCTTATAATTAGTTCGCCTACGATTGCCAAACGGACGGACTGCGAAGTGAATCCAGTAGGTGTAACCCTTCCGTTCTATTATCAGCTCATCGAAATCCTCGTGGTTCAGGTCACTGATGTCCAGCAATAGGGTTGCATAGCGAATAGCTTGTTCGATACCGACACATCGAATATCTACGGCACAACCCGTCAAGTGGTTGCTCTGTGCCCATCCCCCTACCGCCTTGTTCACCTCCGGACATCGGAATCCTGAGTTAATGATAATCGGGTCATCCCCATCGCCATACAGGTCGTTCCATCGTCTTCTCAGTTCCTCTAACCAGCGACATAAACGTTTCAGATTATTCACTTGTTCCTCATTCGGAACGTTCTCAATTCCCGTTTTCGTTTTGCAAAGCTCCCCCAGCGTAAAGTGTGGCGTTAAGCGAGTGCAATCAAGCTTGCTTGAATTGCCGAGCGCAGCCACACTCGACGTAGTCAAGTGCTGGGAGAGTTTCATTTCATCATTTCTCATTTCCATTTCTAATTTCTCATTACTCATTCCTCATTTAAATCATTAAGTCTTTAATGATTTTTTTGTACTTACCTTGTTTAACTCGCTCTACGAATCCATGCGTCAGCCAACGTTGGCATTGTTTGTGAGCTGCTGCTTTTTCCAAGTCCAATATACTCATCACTTCATTCACCCCAAAGGTTTCAGGCAGACTCTTGTATGCCTCTGCATTCTTGGTATTCCTGCGTCGTGGCACATATTCGCGGGCAGCATTGTCCCATGAATCCTGCAGCATCTGACCGAAGAAGTGGTCTTGGAAGTAGATCACTGCGTCGTACATCAGCGTGGAGAACTTCAAGTCATCATCGGTGATGTCGAGCTTGCCCGTTTTCTTAAACTCATCGTATTGACGAGCCAGGATGCGAGGGATGGTCAACCACGTGGCATAGAACACCGCACGCTTTCTGAGGTAGTCCAGCACATGGTCATCCGCAGCTTCTGCTTCTCAATTCGCCATGCAGTTTATCGAACCTATAGCCCCATTGCTTCATCGATTCATTCGCTTCCCAATCCACATTCTTCTTTTTAATCATCTGATAGCGGGCTGTTTCCATCGGGAAGATGCAGACACGACTGCACAAACCATCGTTGATGTTTCTGGGCGTGAACTTCTTATAGAGGCTCACCTGCGTACCCGTAGTAACGCTATTCCAGAAGATGGGCAGGATGTCGTTGATGCTGTCGTTATTGGCATAATCCACACCCGAAAGCTCGTTGTGGAATGCTTTCAACTCCAAGTCGTGCTTGCCTATCCAGGCACCACCACTCTGCGCACTAATCGAAGAATCGAGCTCCGAATCGAACATGTACAGATGCATCGGCATCACTTCGCCATCTACTACCTCTTTTGCTCGTTTCAAACGACGGAAGAAAATGTTGTTAGAAGTCTTGGTAGGCAGATAACGAATCATTCCCTCAGGCTCCACCAGCGCATCCTGTTTCTGTGCCTTTGAACTCGTTCCTCGTTTCTTCTGCTCCTGCTTGTATCGGGTTTCCTGCGCACGAACCTCTTCATCCTGCTCGCGCATGGCGCACATAATCTGGTCGTCCAGCGACTTGGCAAAGCCCTTACCCGTTGCAGGTTCACCGATGATCAATGCCTGCGGATTCATGCGCTGCTTGGCACCGTTGAAGTGCTTATACCAGCATCTTGTCAATAGCGTGCAATACATCGCTCCCGAGACGAACACGGCACCCAGCCAATTGTGGCGACTCACTCCACTACAGGCTTCGGCATAAGGAGCGCTAAGGAGAGGTTCCAGCCTTTCAGCGTACTGCTCGTAAGGGATGTTAACTCTGTCCACAACTCGCTCAGTTCTTGGGGCTTCGCTGGACAATACACCTGTACTCTTAAGCACCTCCTGCATTCGTTTGGGGATGTCTTTGTACATTCAGCATTGTTCTGTGGCGGTCTCCAACGCCTGGGGCGCCACCTTGCGCGGTCTGCCACGCTTCGCAGATTGTTTTGTAACTAATTCCATGATAATTAAAGTTTTCGTCTTCTATTTCTGAACACGAATTGCACGAATCTGACGAATTTTTCAGCGCTTCATTATTCGTGTGATTAGTGAGATTCGTGTTCGTTAAAATCTTCTTCGTAGCCTGTGAGCTACCGTTTCGATATAGAGCAGAAAATTGCTCATCGTACTCCTTGTCTTCATACGTAAATAACTCCTTGTCTAAATACATTATGTCCGTTTCCTTGCAGATGAAGCTCATGCGACTAGCGTCCTTGCAACTCTCATCTACTTCCACTCCAAGTACCTTCGCCATGGCATGCTGGTTGTCTATCAGGTTGCCCCAATCATGACGTGCCTTGAACACGATTTTCAAGCCCCTGCCAGATGGCGTGATATAGATGAGCACAATGCCCAGCTCCTCGAAATTAAGAGCCTTAAACCATGATTCATAAACCTCTTGTGGGTTCTCCACATGATCTACGTCCATTACTACCAGTCCGGTTAGCCTCGTTGCACTCTGCTTCCTCCATCGCCCTACCTTTCCTGCCTTCGACTCCGTTTCGTCAAACGTAGCCTGGAAGATAAAGGCGGGCAATTTGCGCTTCAGTGCTGCATCGTGCGTTTCCCGATACTTATCGATGTTCTCATTCCACTGCTCCGCCCTGACGAGCGCATTAAATTGCGCTTCGTCTACGGGCAAAGTAGGATTTGCAAAACTCTTCTGATAACAAAACATGGGCTACAGACTTTGAAGGTCAGTGATATGAAATCCATTCTCGTGACGGTCATTGTTCTCGCCCCATATGCGGTGCTTCCATGCGCCCTTCACGATGTAGGGCATGCCCTGCTGGTACTGCGTGTCTCGGTTCTTCGAGGCCAGCTCTCCCGTCATCTCTCCGTAGAACACATCGCCGCCCCGCTTCATCGTTACCCCGCGACTCTTGAAATACTCGGTTGTTCCGTCCTGTTTCTGATACTGGCGCTCAGCGTATGCGCCCACCGCAATAATTGTTACTAATGCTTCCATGTTAATTGATTAT
>CACZMV010000057.1 GCA_902782305.1 uncultured Prevotellaceae bacterium | reverse complement strand
TTGCCAGCGAGCTTAATATACTCAGTCCATCTCTCACACCTCCTTTCAAGATAGAGGACGAGACTGACGGAGGTGACGACTTACGTATGAAATATCGTTATCTTGACCTAAGACGTCCTGTGGTCAGAAAAAATTTGGAGTTGCGCCACAGAATGACTATCTTGATTCGCAACTTTTTGGACGCACGTAATTTCATCGAGGTTGAAACTCCGATACTCATTGGCTCTACTCCCGAAGGGGCCCGTGATTTCGTTGTTCCTTCCCGAATGAATCCTGGTCAATTCTATGCACTTCCGCAGAGTCCGCAGACCCTGAAACAATTGCTAATGGTGGCGGGATTCGACCGCTATTTCCAAATTGCAAAGTGCTTCCGTGATGAAGACTTGCGTGCAGACCGTCAACCCGAGTTTACGCAGATCGACTGTGAAATGAGTTTCGTTGACCAAGAGGATGTTTTGGAGATTTTTGAGGATATGGCCCGCCATCTGTTCAAAGAGATTAGAGGTGTGGAGCTTCCACCCTTGCAGCGTATGACTTGGCAAGAGGCTATGAGGCTCTATGGTTCCGACAAGCCTGATTTGCGTTTTGGCATGACCTTCGTAGAGCTTGCTGATGAGTTGAAGGGTACGGGAAGTTTTTCTGTATTCAACGAAGCGCAGTATATCGGTGCCATTTGCGTTCCTGGTTGTGCCAATTATACCCGAAAACAGCTTGATCAGCTCGCAGACTTTGTCAAGAAGCCTCAAATCGGTGCCAAAGGACTTGTCTATATTAAATACAATGCCGATGGAACCGTAAAGAGCTCTATCGATAAGTTTTATGATGCAGAGCAGTTCCAGGTAGTGAAAAAGAAAATGGGAGCCAAAGATGGTGACCTTGTGCTGATATTGAGTGGCAACAATGCCAATAAGACTCGCATCCAGTTGTGCTCACTTCGTTTGGAAATGGGTGACCGTCTGGGGCTTCGCGACAAGAATGTCTTCAAGTGCCTGTGGATAATAGATTTTCCATTGTTTGAATGGAGTGATGAAGAACAGCGCTTGATGGCAACGCATCATCCTTTTACAATGCCCAATCCAGACGACATTCCTCTGCTCGACGAGCATCCTGAGCAGGTACGTGCAAAGGCATACGACTTTGTATGCAATGGTATTGAGGTTGGCGGCGGTTCACTTCGAATTCATGACACACAGCTTCAAGAAAAGATGTTTAAGATTCTTGGATTTACCAAGGAACGCGCCGAGGCACAATTTGGGTTCTTAATGAACGCTTTCAAATATGGTGCACCCCCTCATGCTGGCCTGGCCTTTGGCTTGGACCGCTTTGTGAGTATTCTGGCAGGATTGGACTCCATTCGCGATTGCATTGCTTTCCCCAAGAACAACAGTGGTCGTGATGTTATGCTCGATGCTCCGTCTGCACTTGAGCCGGGACAGTTGGAAGAACTGCAAATCAAATTGGACTTGAAGAAATAAATTACAAGTTTCGATATTTACCTCGTTTACAACTTTTTGTAAGCCGATAAAATGGTGGTTTTCATTGATTTATATCAAGAAAACCACCATTTTATTGTTATGAGTTTTCAGGATGCTTTTATTTTAGCTCATTTTTTTGTTTTCATTAGATAAAAATGTTACCTTTGCAATAGAAAAATAAAGAAATAGGTACTATTCATAACTAATAGGATCCGTAAATATTACATTATGGCAGAAAAGAAAGCAACAAGACGTGCAGCCGTAAAGACAACAGCAGCTGCTAAAAAGACAACGACAAAGAAGGTAGAGTTTCTGATCAACGCTGAGAACGTAGGTTTCCGTGCTGGTGATGTTTATCAGACATTGGCAGCTGCGGGTGAACCCCTTACAGCATTGGAGATTGCAAAACAGGCAAAGATTTCAGAAGAAGAGGCTTTCCTTGGCATTGGTTGGTTGTTCAAAGAGGGCAAGATTAAGGATGTCGAAGGCAAAATCGCTCTCGCTTAATTCAATTTTACATACTCTGTAAGATTTTAAAGCGTTGCTCCTATGTTTGAGTGTAGGAGCAACGTTTTTTTATGAAAAGTTTTGCTTATTACATATTTAATCCTTATCTTTGCCAACAAAACATACACAACTTATGGCTATCATAAATAATCATTTAGTAATTATGGCAGGCGGAGTCGGCAGCCGCTTTTGGCCAATGAGCACAGAAGATAAGCCCAAACAGTTTATTGATGTCCTTGGCTCGGGTAGAACACTCCTCCAGTCTACGTTTGATCGTTTTAAAGGAATTATCCCGTCAGACAATGTATGGGTAGTCACCAACCGTAAATATTTTGAATTGGTGAAGCAGCAACTTCCGAGTATTCCCGTAGGTAATATTCTTTTGGAGCCCTGCAGGAGAAATACTGCGCCCTGCGTGTGCTACGTCAGCTGGCGTATCAAGGCCAAGGATCCTAAAGCCAATATTGTTGTGGCTCCAAGCGATCACCTTATTACCGATGTTGTTGAATTCCAACGGGTCATTAAAGAATGTCTGAAGTTTACCAGTGAAACAGATGCCATTGTTACGCTTGGAATGAAACCGACCGAACCACATACAGGCTATGGCTACATAGAAGCTGACCTCAGTTCAAATTCCGCACGCAACAAAGAGCTTTATCGCGTCGACAGTTTTCATGAAAAACCTAAATTGGAGCTGGCCAAGCAATATCTCGCCCAGAACAATTACTTCTGGAATGCTGGAATTTTCATATGGAGTGTCGAGACTATCGTAAATGCTTTTAGGGTCTATGCTCCGGCTATGAACAAGATATTCGAATCTATGCTCAGCATCTATGGTACAGATAAGGAGCAGGAAGAGATCGACCGTCGTTATCCAGAATGTGAGAAAATCTCAGTAGACTACGCTATTCTTGAGAAGGCCGAGGAAATATTTGTCTGTCCTGCTGACTTTGGGTGGTCTGATTTAGGCAGTTGGGATTCGCTTCACGCCCACACTGAACACGATCTGTATAAGAATTCATGTATTGGACCAAACATCAAGGTATACGACTCCCGCAACTGTATTGTACACACTACAGAAGAAAAACAGGTTATTGTGCAGGGGCTTGATGGATATATCGTGGCCGAAAGCAACAATACTCTTTTGGTGTGTAAAATCTCTGAAGGTCAAAATATTAAGAAATACTTAGGCGAAGAATGAGCAATTTTCCCCACTGCAAGTTTTTCTTATTTCTGACCGTCCTCCTCTTCCTTTCCATAGCACCAGGACATGCAGGAAAGAAACGTGAGTTCAGGGGTGCTTGGATTCAGTGCGTCAATGGTCAGTTTGAGGGCATGACGACTCAATCCATGCAGCAAAACCTACTTCATCAATTGGACGAGCTGCAGAAAGATGGAGTTAATGCTATCATTTTTCAAGTTCGTCCTGAGTGTGATGCCCTTTATGAGAGCAAACTGGAGCCCTGGAGCCGATTCCTTACAGGCAGGCAAGGGCAGGCCCCCTCGCCCTATTGGGACCCACTTCAATGGATGATAGACCAGTGCCATAAACGCGGGATGGAGCTTCACGCTTGGATCAATCCTTTCAGAGCCAAGACAAAGGGCACTGTTGATTTGGCTCCCAATCATGTGGCCTTACGCCATCCCGAACGAGTGATTGCCTATGATGGCCAGCTTATCCTGAATCCGGCTCTGAAGGAAAACAGAGATTATGTATGTGATGTGGTAAAGGATATCGTCTCGCGATACGACGTTGACGGACTGCATATCGATGACTACTTCTATCCTTATCCAGTTGCCGGACAGCCTTTTGACGATAATCGGTTCTACCAGAATGACACTCAAGGACTCAGCAAAGGCGATTGGCGGCGCTACAACGTGAATCTGCTCATTAAGCAGATGGCTGCAACCATCCATGAAGCAAAGCCTTGGGTGAAGTTTGGCGTCTCTCCCTTTGGTATTTATCGCAATAAGGCTGCTGATGCGACGGTGGGCAGCAATACCCGAGGGCTGCAAAACTACGACGATCTCTATGCTGATATTCTTTTGTGGGTCAACAATGGTTGGGTGGACTATTGCGTGCCACAACTGTATTGGCAGATTGGACACAAGACTGCAGATTATGCTGAACTGATCCAGTGGTGGAACAGATATGCCGCCGCACGTCCACTCTTCATTGGAGAGGACGTTGAGCGTACGGTGAAATACGCTGATGTCCAGAATCCCCAGACCCATCAAATGGCAGCCAAATTCAAATGGCACAACGAACTACCCCATGTGGAGGGCACCGTATTGTGGTACAGCCGACTGGTCGTAGACAATTTGGGAAGCTATGGTTCCCTGCTCAGAAACTATTATTGGAAGAAGCCCGCTCTCCAACCTTTAATGCCTTTTATCGACAACAAG
>CACZMV010000056.1 GCA_902782305.1 uncultured Prevotellaceae bacterium | reverse complement strand
AAACTCCAAGGGCATCTGGAGACCTTTATACACGGGGTAACCTGCGTAGTTCGCTTCCATAGCTTAATAGCCAAAGAACTTAGGCAGGGCAACGGCCATAGCAACCAGTGCGGCACAACCGCCAATGGTCATCATGATGGTCTTCTTCACATCCTGGTCGCCATTGTTCATCTTGTAGAACACATTGAAGGCTCCAATGATGCTGACCACTGCGGCAATCACATAGAGAAGGTTTCGTACTGGGTCGATGTACCCCTTGAATGTACCTACGGCACCTGTGATGGCACTCGATCCGGCATCAGCCATCGCGTAGCCAGTGCTCATCATAAACAACAGGGCCAGGCTGGCCAGTCTCAGACCGTGGTACTTAACCGCGTTCTTACAATTCTTAACGAGGGAACACAGTTTGTTCCAGTTTTTCTGCATAATGTGTTTTTCATTTTGTTACTTGTGTTTTTGAACATCTTAAAGTGGGGATTGCGTGTTTTTCATCCCGTATCGTGTAAATCGGTTAATCTTCGTGTTTACTCATAGAGCTTCATCACATCCTTCAGTGCGGTACTCCCAGGATTCTCCTGCTCCAGACAAAGTGCATGGTGCAGTTCATCAATGGTATAACCACCGCACATCTGGGTTAGTCCGTCATCCTGAGTCGAGTCTTTCTCGGTGTTAGTCTTGGTCAGTGGAATATCCTCCCTGCTCACTCTGACAGGTTGGTACTTTTCCACCTCGCCCGTGATGTCCACCTCTTCCTCTATGTGCAATTCATCAGATAACACACCCTTTGTAAAAAAGAGATCGTGAATGATCTGATAGGCATAGTAGATGACGTAGCCCACAATGATAATCGTTAACAGTGTTGTGAATTTCATGTTATTATCCTTTTTTCTGATTTCGGCTGCAAAATTACGACTTAATTATGAACCAGACACAGCTTTTTTCTCTTTTATATACTTCTCATTCCTTCCGCTCACCAGCAGGCACAAAAAAACACCAACCCATCACGAGCCGGTGTCTTCCTTAATTATTATCGTATGAACAAAACTAAAAACTATTATCTCAACTTATTTCCTATTCATGGTTCTCTCGCTCACAGCAAGGCGTGATTCCACAATCCTTCGTGAGCAATAGCCACAGAAAGAAGAATCCCTTATAAGTCCATTGGTTCTCTGGCTTTCCGTCAAAATCTGTCTTGACTTTGGTAAAGTCATTACCTTTAAGACCTTCTGCCAACTCCCATGAGCCTTTGCATGATTCGTCCTCATCGCCAACCATCGTCAGAATCCCATTCTGCTTCAAGACACACAGCAGTCCCTCTTCGGGCATGCCAAAGGCTTCAGCAATATCTGCGGTTCTCCACGTAAACCCAGACTTCTGCAGGAATTTGTCAAAGCAAATCTTGGCTACGATGTCACCATTGGCCTCCATAAAGCCACTATAACGGGGATCCTGAACCTTGGGCTGGTATCCGTTGACTGGCACTTGCACAATCTTCAGCCGACCTTCATCATTCTGTACACGGGTGTCATAGCGCATCGGAATGTCAAAGGTGTTCACCAGTAACTTGTAGGTGTTATTACAGAAGCAGGCAATCAGCTTCAGCGTTTTGTCCTTCATCAGCACATGATGTGTGAAGCCTTGCATACAGAGCTGGTAATCGTCATCATTCAGGCTCTTCTGATAGGAAAAGCCCTCAACACCATTATCCAAGAGTTCATTTACTGCCTCTTCCCAAGAGTTGAATGCAAGTCTATATGTTTCCTTCAAACTGTATGGAAACAAGTCACCTTGCAAGAAAAGATCAAAAGTGCGAAGACAATAGTCCTCGAAGTCTTTACATGTCGTAAAACTTAATGAATCCATAATTCTCAAATATGATTTTTGTTAATATTATGTTGCGATTTCTCGCAGCTGATTAATTTCTATATCTCTCTTATGCAGCCTCCTTATGCGGCTTTGTCAAAAAGTTAGCGGTCACGTGCACACTTACCATCCTGGCTATCTCGTCAAGATATTCACGCTTCACACGGTAGGTCTTGGGTATAAAACCGTCGATATACTCCTTCGGCCATGATTTCAGCGACAGTCGCCAGCAGGCGTACTCTTCATTGAACGGCAGATTACACCGCAGGCTTTGTATATAGCCAATAAGGATATTTTTCAGCACGTCCTCAAACGACTTACTTTCTACTCTCACAGGCGTTCGCTCGTTCTCAGCCTGGCGTACCAACATCATTCGCCGATTGTCGCTCAACTCCCCAAGCAGGAAAGCCGCATTCAGATTAGTACCCTTCACCTTGCGTACTCTGTGGGTGTTGCCAATCTCCACATCGTAGGTAAACTGCTCCAGCTCCTCCAGACGCAGTTTCTTCTCTTCACTCATCTGCTTCATAGCATTTTCTCTATTTCATTGTTTACTTTTCACTATTCGCTCTTCATTTCGGAATGGTTCAAGAACCATACCCGTTTCCGAAAGTCCTCATTCTCAAAGTGGATGTAAAACGCCATCTCGTTCATCCTCGACACAATCCTGAGTCCCAGGTGTTCTCTCATCTGCTCACTGTCGAGATTGGTACTCACCACCATCGGCAGGCGTTGCTCATATCTCGTCGTCAGCACTTCCCTGATGGGATAGAGAGGATTGCCCCATCTCAGTATCTCTGCCGGTTCGCAGCCCAGATCTTCAATACCCAAGAACGATGGCCAATTCATCAGCTCATACCAGTCTCTCGTCGAGTCCCTGAGATTACAGAGGGCTACGGCATCGCAGATCTTTAGATCCATATCGTCTGGCACCAGTTTGTTTTCTGCCAGCCACCACAGCGTCTGCCGCATAGCCTGCATCAACGTGGTCTTACCCGTAGCGGTACTGCCATCCAGCACAATCATGAAACGGTTATCCTTACTGTCAGTCAGGAAATGGGCTAACTTCTTAATGGCTCCACTGGTCAGTGCATTGGGCGCATACGCTATCCTGCGTCTGGCTACCTGTCTACGATAGGCCATCTCTAACAACGTCGCAAGTCCTTGCTCATCGACCGTCAGCTTAGAGCGGTCGGTCATACCCGGCAGCGTAATTCGTCCCTGTTGCTTCAACTCCTCTACGAGGGTCGCTATATCCATTGGTTCTTCCATACTGTATCTGCGTTGTCTGTGTAACCTGTTTGTTCCTGTAAAAGTTCTCCAAGACCTTTTGGAAATGCTGTGGAACCATCATCCAGTCGAAGTCGGCTATCCACCCTTTCTGTCCGCTGCCGTTCAGGAAATCACTCTCTGCTGCATTCCTGATGGCTTGCTTCACACTGTCGATGTCAACCTGCGTTTCTGTTATCAGGCGTGTATAGGCCTGTCTGCGCTCAGGAGTCTTTACTACTACCTGCGGAATCTTTTTGCCTTTCATCTGCTCATTGAAGAAAGCTACAACTTCATCGAAGTCGTCTTTTTCAAAATCCGACTCCAAATTATTAGCCACCACCTCCTCGCGCGTACGCGCTCCTCCGACAGAGGCTTTAATATTATTTTCTCTATATAAAAGGTGGGAGTGGTACGCTTGGCGGTCAACTTCGTGGTCAATATTGACCGCTGAATTTACCTCTGACTTTACCACGGGCTTTACCTCCAAATCTGCCCATCCAAGTGGTGTGATGGTGATAATCGTCTTGCGTGTATCTTTCTCTCGCTCAATAAGTTTATCCTGCTCCAATCGCTGCAAGAACCTTATCACTGTTGGTTTACTTACGCCCCACTGCTTTACCAGTGAGTTGACTGTTACGAGTACCTGTCTCATTTGTAGGTAAACCGTCTGGCGGTTGTAGCAGACCTCTGTGTCAACCCATGCAGCCTCGCGTCGCAGCCACGTCCACCATTTCAGGTATCTCTCATCTTGTCCCACCCAGCCGTTCAGTACCACCATCGGTATAGTGATATACCCGGCTGGGCGTTGTTGCTGTCCTTCTGTCTCTTCGTTTGTCATCTTCTAACTTCCTATAACTTCTTCTAACTTCATTAACTTCTCAAAGCAAGCTTTGACACCTTACTGCTGCAAACGCAGCCTCTATCTGAACCTTTGAATAATAGAAAGGCGAGTTCTGACTCGTACCTTTCTTGAATCCCCTAATCATGCCTTTCCTGACCATGGCATCAAACTTCCTGCTCATCTTACTGTCATTACCTAACCAGGCTCTCACCTCCGAGGCTTTCAGCTCGTCTTTCACCGGGTCGAGCTTCTTCACCGCTGACATCGCCCCGAGCGTAGCAGCATTGGTGAGCATTTCCTGTAACGTTGATACTCTAATTTCCATAAATTCTTCTATTTTATCTCAAATTTTCTATATTTTATATATTATATTCAAATTTTATATGTTTTTTCTTGCAGATTTCGGAAATTATACCTATCTTTGCACCCGAATTGCTGTCAAAACGGCTGCAAAATTACAGGTTTTTATAAATATAGCCAAGAGATTTAGAAATTTCATTCCATATTGATTATAAATTTAGCATTATTTAAACATTATGACTACATACAATGAACAGGAAGCCATGCAGGGCGTAGCACAGAGATTCGTACAGGCAGCCGAGGAACTGCATCTTTCAGGCGGCCAGCTCTACCGCGCAAATATCGTCGCTAACGAGCAAGTACTGAGCAAAATCAAAAATGGATGGCAGAAACCGCCAAGGAAATCCATTGACCTGTTTTGCCAAACATATGGTGTGAGTGCAGCATGGATGTACACAGGAGAAGGCAATATGTTCCTGGGCGGCATAAAACCCTTTGAGCAACATGTAAGGTCTGAAAATGAAAGACTGTTCTACAACACAGATTTTGAATTATGTCTGAGCAATGATGGCCAGCCAAT
>CACZMV010000055.1 GCA_902782305.1 uncultured Prevotellaceae bacterium | reverse complement strand
GTCATGTCAAGCGTTTCTAAGCCTAGAGTCAGACACAATCGTCACAAGCAAGGGCTAAATCTGACACTCGAAAAATTATCTGCGGATTTTAGGTTATATACACACCACCGCCAAAAGCCCTTGTCCCGAAGCAAGAGTTATTAGAAATGGAACCATCATTAACAAAAACGATGTCATTGGTATCGTGTGTTGTGATGTAAACTCCGACCCCTCCTATGGTCGAATTTGGACATTCTCCTCTGTTATAAGTAATATGACCGTGGTTGGTAAAGGAACTTACTGCACATACGCCAACTCCTTCTGCCCCATCTGTTCCTGCGGTGGACAAACTATAAATATAGTTATAAGATATGGAGCCTTCGTTGACAAATGATTGGGCAGAATAAGCATGGAATACACCTCCACCCCAAATGCAAGCAGTAGTTCCAGCATCTGTTTGTGCAAGTGCATTTCCTATGACATTAGCATTTTCCCCAATATGCAGGTCTCCTGCATTGAAAATGCCACCACCCAAAGGGGAAACAGAAAAACGTTCGCAGACATTTCCCACTACATTTCCTCCAGAAAAAATCAGCTTACCCACATTGAAGATGCCACCTCCTACAAAACACCATGCTGTACTGGCATCACCCAGAGGGCTATTTCCGCCCCATTGTTCAGGCGATTCAGACATCCCTGTTCCGCCAGTGATGCAGCCACCGACGGTTGTCAGTCCTAAGCCATTGTCCGTGGTTGAGGGATTTAACCAGTAGTGGTAAGTCTCATGCTCTTCCCAGTAGCGGGTGGTCTTCGTGGCAGCTTTGTCCTCAATGGTCAATGTCCTATCCTTACCAATGGAGATGACATGATCCGTACCACTTTCCTTCACCAGTTTGACAATGTGGTCGTTCAGGTCAAGAACCGTCTCGCCCTCAGGCACCACCCAAGAAGTCTGAGCCTGCATCTGCAAGGCAAACAGAGCAACAATGATCAAAAACAATTTCTTCATTTTCTTGTTCTTTCTTTTCTTTGGCTTCCAGTCCCTCAAAGCCTATTAATACGCAAGAAACGTGGTACTGATATGTTCTACATCTTTCAAGTGAGGCTCTGGTAAACCTATGAACAAAGATATAGTGCAACAGCCCACGCTATCGCGTGGAGAATCACTATGCCATCTTATGTTCATTTGAAATTTACCAGATTTCACTTGACAAGAATAGACATAACGTCTCTCATTTTTACCGATAAGTTGCCACAGCAGACCACTGCCCACCATGATTTTTATACGTAGACGTCTTTATTAAACGATTCTGCTTATACGCCACAAGAAGTACGTTACCTCCCTGTGGCTTTTTTATCGCGTAATCATTCCTCTTCTTCGTCTTCTTCCCACATATTGTATTTCATTTGAGGCAGTGGCTCGGTTTCAATAAAACTTTCGCCGTTATCTTTGGCTCTACCATCGTACTGGTTACCACCTCCTTCGATGGAGGAATTCATCAGTTCCTCTTTGTCAAACAAGACGATAAGCCTTGTCTCAGGTATCATATAGGTTGATTTTTTCATATTACTTCTTATTTCTTATTTGACAATCACTTTCTTACCATTCTTGATATAAACACCTTTTTGAGGCATGCTAACACGTTGACCAGAAAGGTTGAAATATTCGTTGCCAGTTGCTACATTCTTAGCAATGGTTTGGATACCAGTAGTCTCGTTGTCAAACAACAGGTTGAACGTGCGAGCATTGTTGGCCACACCCTTGAGCATGAAATAACAGCGCAGGCCGCGGAAGTTGGCGGTGTAGGCATGGCTGTCGGGCCACATCAGTGTGTTGTTCCCAGTGAGGAACAGAATTTTCTGGTTGTCATTCTCCAAATAGGTTTGACTGAAGACGGGGATGAACGAAACATAGTTTGTCTCGTAGGAATTCACCTTATTTTTAATCACCACACCAGTGAATGTCGGGTCTTTCACGTCGCCCGTGGCAGCAGACACCTTGATAAGATATGGTTTACCAGCCTCGATAGATGTTGCTCTCGTGAAATTTATGGTCACATCGAGTTCTCTATTATTGATTGTTGATCCTTTCATCTCCATTAGTTCAACGTCTTCGCCGAAGCGCTTCTTCAGCATGGTTTCATCCACGTCGAAGGGCAGGCCGATGGTACTGTAGCAGCCATCACCGAAGATGGTGCGGCCAATCTTCACACTGATGGGCTCGCCGTTGTACTTGTCCAGGCGTTCGGTATTGTCAATGTACTCATCCACAACGGGCAGACCAATCTCCACCTCATGGTCGCTGTTCTTGTAGATGTCGAAGAGGGTGCCCTCATACAGTTCCTCGTCCTGTTTGAAGTGTTGCAGGTCCGTGGTGCTCACGTTGGTGCCATAGCCGGTAGTCACCACGCCGCAGGTTGGCGTGAAGCCGGTGTCGGTGGTGTTGGCCTTGCGGATGCCCACGCCGATGGGTGTTGTCGTGTCCAATGCCCCGTTGACATTCAGCTTGCAGGTGTTTTCTGCCGTATAGAGCAGCACGTTGCTGGGCGTTGCCCCGGTGTCCGTCAATGTGTTTCCGCTGATGTTCACCTTACCCTTGATGTCCACCACCTTATTATCGATATACATGGCACCGCCGCCGTTGAGGGCCGTGTTGCCCGTAATGACGATGCCGTCGCCCGTCGTTCCGCCGTCGATGGTGAATTTCTTACCGGCATGATAAATACCGCCGCCATAGCCGGCAAGAGTCTTATGCAATACTCCGTAGTAGTCATCGCCCTCTCCGGCTGTACCTCTGCATACGTTGCCGGTTATACGTGTTCCGCTAAGAAGCTGACAACTACCATTCGTTACGGTTACAATACCTGCTCCCTGACTTGAAGCCATATTGTCAGAAATCTCGCCATCGTTGACCAAAGTGCTAAAGCCATATACCATTAATCCCCCAGCATATTCGGCCTTGTTTCGCGTAATCTTTCCATGATTATAGAATTCAACATAGCTGCCTTCAGTTGGAGTACTTAAATAGACTCCTCCTCCACCACTTGTTTTGCCAGATCCCAGTTTACTTATGACCTGATTATCAGAAATAACGCCATTGGCTAAATTGGTGATTATCGCACAAGTGGCATATATCCCGCCACCTTTTGGCTGACAACCTGAATATATGGTATTATGTGAAATTTCACCCTCGTTTATCATAGTCACCCCATAAGAAGCAGATCCATATAAACAGACACCGCCTCCTAAAGGATTATTAGTACTACGACCTTCATCATTCAGTGAATTAAAAGAAATTATCCCTTTATTGGTAAAAGACATTTTTCCATGTCCTTTTTCATTATTTATATACACACCACCACCGTTAGCCCTTGGTCCGACGTGGCAAGAGTTATAAGAAATGGAACCATCATTAACAAAAACGATGTCATTAGTACCGCGTGTTCCGATGTGAACTCCGACCCCTCCTATAGGCGAATTTGGACTTTCTCCTCTGTTATAAGTAATATTACCATGGTTGGTAAAGGAATTTGCAGCACCTACGCCAACTCCTTCTGCCACATCTTTTGTTGGTGCGGTGGCCAAACTATAAATATAGTTATAAGATATGGAGCCTTCGTTGACAAATGATTGGGCAAAATAAGCATGATACACACCTCCTCCCCAACAGCAAGCAGTAGTACTAGCATCTGTTTGTGCAAGTGCATTTCCTATGACATTAGCATTTTTCCCAATATGCAGGTCTCCTGCATTGAAAATGCCACCACCCAAAGGGGAATAATAAAAAAGTTCGCAGACATTTCCCACTACATTTCCTCCAGAAAAAATCAACTTACCCACATTGAAAATGCCACCTCCTACAAACCAACTTGCTGTACTGGCATCACCCAGAGGGCTAATTCCACCCCATTGTTCAGGCGACGATTCAGACTTCCCTGTTCCGCCAGTGATGCAGCCACCGACGGTTGTCAGTCTTAAGCCATTGTCCGTGGTTGAGGGGTTCCGCCAGTAGTGGTAAGTCTCATGCTCTTTCCAGTAGCGGGTGGTCTTCGTGGCAGCTTTGTCCTCAATGGTCAATGTCCTATCCTTACCAATGGAGATGACATGATCCGTACCACTTTCCTTGACAATGTGGTCGTTCAGGTCAAGAACCGTCTCGCCCTCAGGCACCACCCAAGCGGCTGACAGCGTAACGTCAAAGTCTGAGCCTGCATCTGCAAGGCAAACAGAGCAACAATGATCAAAAACAATTTCTTCATTTTCTTGTTCTTTCTTTTCTTTGGCTTCCAGTCCCTCATGGATGCAGATAATGATTTTAAAGTTTTCAAAGCGTGGGGACTATTGCTAATCTTGAGTTTGTTGAAATTCAGTAATTTCTTCATTTCGGTAGATTCTCAATACGCTTTTGTCATTAACTCAAGTTATCAGTGGCGAATACCTGCCAATGGGTGCTGCCACGAACTCTACGGTTGCAAAGATAATGGCTTCGGTATTTCCCTCTGCAAACTACCCGATAGTGATTTGACAATTTGCCAAACCACCATCCGAGCCCTCCCCCATTTTTTACTGTTTTGCGACGCTTTTTAATGAAATACAGAAGCACAAAGATGAAGACAAAAATCTTCAAAAATCGTACAAAAGCATCATATGAGGAGCTGTTACAACTGCTACCGCATAAGTGGAAACTCACACATCCGGAATCTGTCATGAATAAAACTGCATGATATAGGTATCACATATCAGTACAAAAGAATAAAAGCAGCTATATGCTTACCCACATTGAAAATGCCACCTCCTACAAACCACTTTGCTGTACTGGCATCACCCAGAGGGCTATTTCCACCCCATTGTTCATCCGATTCACCCTTTCCTGTTCCTCCAGTGATGCAGCCACCGACGGTTGTCAGTCCTAAGCCATTTTCCGTGGTTGAGGGGTTCCGCCAGTAGTGGTAAGTTTCATGCTCTTCCCAGTAGCGGGTGGTCTTCGTGGCAGGGAACGGGGATCTTACAGGGCAAGAGAAGCTCGTCAACCAGCGTCTCTTGCTGGGTATAATGAAATATGATGTGCTGTTCCTCCTTCATGCAGGGGCGCTGCGGCGCCCCTTTTTTAGTGCCCTCACTCTTCTGCTGCCTTCCATGCAGCGATGGCGCGTGGCCTGATGCTGAAAGCTGCGACTGTCGATCAGACAGGGGACGGGACGGCATACCCTTCTGAAGCCAGCAAAAAAAGGATGGCAACAGACTGGCCAAATGCCGGCTGTTGCCATCGCTCCTTTCTTATCTATTGGAGTGTGAAGGCTTACTTAACCTACAAGCTTGGGATAGTCAAGCTTCATTAGTCACAAGAGTCATTGAAACTGTCGTCGGAATCGTCAAATTCGAAAGAATCATGTTTGGACATTCCAATGTTGCCATTTGAGTCTTCAGTTCCAAAATCACCTGGATCACCTATACCTACTTCTATATAATGTGATCCCATAATCAGATTCGACAACTCGAGCTTATCCCGAACTGGGTATTATATCTTTTTTTATATTCGGTGGGGGCTGTGAGGGAGAGGCCGTTTCGGTGTTGCCTCTCCTCGTCGCCACCAAATAGTCTATAGATTACTTATTCTTCCCAGAGGTTGTAGCGGCTGTCCTCGCTCTCGTCGTCTACCAGGAAGTCAGTGCCGCGGGCTCCCACGCCGCCGTCATCGCTCTGGCCAGAGTTGTTAACGCCACCAGAGATACCCATTATTGGTTCTTCTATGCTGGCAAAGACCTCAGTAGTTGGTTTGATATATTTGCGTTTCATGTAATTACTGTTTTATTGAATTCATTATTTGGTTAAGTAGGCTTAGCCGTCTTAATCGTTTACTATAACTTTCTTGCCATTGTAGATGTAGATGCCACGTTGCGTTGGCTTGGCTGTACGCACGCCCTGCAGGGTGTACCAGCCTTGGGATGCAACACTGTTGCCTTTGGCGGTAGTTATATCCGAAATACCGGTTATGACATTGTCATCGCTTTCGTCGAACAGCAGCATGAACGCTGGTGCAGAAGCAGACTCGATGTTGTTGTAGGCTGTGCCGACACCGAGGTCTTCAGCCTGTGCTTTCGTCAGATGCAGGAACGCGCTGTTAGCGTATGTCGTTCCGTTACCGGTAGTAAGCCAGAAACCCATCTGGAAGTCGTTGTCGTTGCCAGAGTAGTTCTGCTGATACTTCTTGCATCGGTAGAAACCGAACAGGTAGTTAGCATAGCCATCACCCGTGCCGATACCAGTATCGTCGCTGAAGCGCTGAAGCGATGTCTCGCTGTAGAGCGGAATGAGTTTGCTTTCTTCCGAAGATGTTGTCGAGGGATCAGAGTATGGAGTCAGCTCGGCAGTGAGCGTGTTGTATTTATTCACGTATTCCCCTTTGTCCCAAGCCAACGTTGCGGCGTTGTCATATACCAGACCAGAGGTCAGGTTGTCCTTGCTGAGCTTGCAGCCCAGTATAACGCCAGTCTTGGCAGGTATATAGTTGACGTTGAGCTTTGTCAGTGTTGCCGTTGTGGTGTGATTAGCGGCATCGTGGCCGAACTCACTGACTACAAACACGTCGATGTTGTCGGGCTTGTTCCATGCAATGTGGTCGCTCCACACGCGTAGGAAGTTGTAGTCGTTGCGTCCAATCACATTGCGCTGCTCGGCTGTCCCCGCTGCGCGATAGTATACTTCGTTGAAGTCGCGCAGTTCCATGCTGTGCTCTATAGTATAATAAGGTGTGCCAGCATTGGGATAGAAGTTCACGTAGTACCAGCCAGTGGGCAGGTCGAAGGTCATACTTTGGTCCCCGACCGTTGGCGCCGTGCCTGTGCCGTTCTCATACACCATATAGTTGCGGAACTGTGTCTCGCTACCGGGATAGTAGTCAGCATCACTGGCTGCCGACTCCCACTTGGGCTTGTAGTTGTTCTCGTACCATGTGTACGCATAGTTGGGAGTTGCGCTCTCGTCGGTGTTCTTTATGAAACGGAACGGTTGTCCCTGAGTGAAGTACACACGATTGCGGTAATGGTCTTTTTCCTGAGTAGCTGTAAGGCGGATGCGCGGATCGGAAGATGTCACGTTTCTCAGGTCCCAGGAACCCGGCCCCTCAGTGGCCGACACGCCTGGTCCAACGAGGTAAAGCGAAGTGTGGAACTCCAGCTGGTAGGTGTAGGTAGTGGCATTGAAGCGGAATGTGTAGCTCGTGTAGTCGTTGCTCGTTTCCGGGTTGAGTGACTGGTCGCCTACATTGCTGTCCATATTAGCACCGGCTGTAGTAAGTCCGCCTATCATAGCACGTCCATCAAGCGTGTTACCTAATGATATAAGCGGACGGTACACCTTGTTCCATGAGGTGTTGCCCCCCGGGTTTATGTCGAGATAAAGGTTTCCCCAGCCTGCCTCAGGCTTGTCTACCTTAATCTCATATACGATACTGTCGCAGGGGGTCTGCTCGCTATCATATTTTGTGCTGCCCACATACCAGTATTTAGTCATTTTTCTTGGGCCGTATTGATTGCCAGGGTACTTATCATCCCACGGATTGCATACATACTCACCATCAGTAGCAGACTTGAAGTTACCAAGCAAGTAGCAGTCGCCGGTTGTCACCGGTGAGCTGTTATAGGCATAGTTGAAGTAAACGTTGCCCTTTGTAGCATCCCATGAAGTCTTGGCATTAAGTATAAAGGTGTATGACTTTACTGTATTTTTATAGTCCGAGTCGCTTTTCTTGGTGCTGTTAGCACCTTTGTTGAATGCAAACATATATGTGTTAGTTGCGGCATATACCTTGCAGTCATTGAAGTTGCGGTAGCCAATGTTGCCGTCATGCCCCTCAGATTTGCCGATATTCAGTGAAGTGGCACTTTCTGATGGTGTCGGGTCGTCGGTAGATGGACGGAACCACACTTCATCGTCGTCGCGGGCTATATACCAATCTATTCTATCGCCATCGTTAATAGCCGTGCCGTCGTAGCGGCGCAGGTCGTCGTTCTTTATGGTGAAGGTAAAGTACTTGTCAGAAATCTTTCCGTCACCAAAGCTTCCAGAACGGTTGCGCAGGGCAGTAAGCTTGAAGTAAGGGCACTTCTGGTTGTTAGTAACCTGCGGCGACACCCAGTAGTAGTCGTGGTCTTCCTCGTTTGTGGTTACTTTCACTTGCCATGTGCCGTTGACTCTCTGGGCATCTATCGTGTAAGTGTTCCCCTTGGAATATGTGACGTACCAATTAGAACCACCTTCAACACATGATTGCCAGCTCGAAGTGGCTTCTGTATCAGAAGAGCCACTTACGCCATACAACTTACTATCATCTGCATCACATAGTTTGAATTTAATCTGCGTGCCACTGCTTATGCTTGAGAGCGTCGACTTATTCCACGTCCAAGTATAGCCAGTTGAGCTTCCGCTGGGAGTACCTGTCCAATTGTCAAGGTCGGATTTCAATTGTAGGTTAAATTCAGCCTTCTCCCATGTTACTTTAACTTTGCAGTATGGGTTTGACTGATCCTGGTTGTAGTTTGTTACCCATACAGTTACCTTATACTTCTTGGTTGCATAGTCTGTCGGGAGAGTGATTTTGTAATCGTATGTGTTAGAACCTGCTGCTATCCAATATTCATATTCTGCGCCAGATGCATTTATTCCATGATTAGCAGAGTTTGGCGATTTTAGCGAAATACTGTTATTCACTATAGGGTACACATATATTGTACCATTATTCTTCCAATAATCGTCTGTAGTGTAGAAGTCATAGTGCCATGCGGTTCCTCCACCGTCATGACTCATCTCAACAACTTTCTCTGCACCATTCCAAAAGCGCAGAAACATATTGTCTGCCTTTGCATGATAAGGCATTGCCAGCAGTGTCGCCAGCAACCCAAGATAAATTAATAGTCTTTTCATTGCTTTTTTTTTAATTATAATTTTTGTTTACAGTTTATCCTAATTTGTGAGTATGATTGCAGCACTCGCTGCATACTGTTTCTTCGACAACAAGCCGCAGCCACTGAAGGGATATTGCATTGAAAATACAAAACAACTCATGTTGTTTTAGAATATCTTATCCCGAACTGGGTAATAAATAATGCTTCATTAGTTGAATTTATAATTAGTGTTCACTGAATAAATATTTTGACCCACACGGGTCCCAAAAAATCAACGCCTCGTTCAGGTCCACAAAGGAGAAAATGGAGCCAGAAAACG
>CACZMV010000054.1 GCA_902782305.1 uncultured Prevotellaceae bacterium | reverse complement strand
CTTCTTCTGGTTCAGGCTCGAGTACATCTCGGGACTCATCACATAGCGGTAAACACCCGCTGAATTCTTGTCAAACTTCAGTAGCTTCTCTACTGCTTTTACCTTCATTGCCATAGTTGTAAATAAATTTAATTTTTAATGTTTAATGTTTAATCTTTCATGTTTCATCTAATTCGAGCGTCCGTTTTTACGCGCTGGGCAGGCCGTAAAATCTGTCAGGCCTGAAAACAAATTTTTGGTGCCCTGCGAGCATTCTCTTACACTCTCATTGACAATGCAAAGGTACGAATCTTTCATTGCGGTTCTCGAATGTTTATTCTCTTTTATGAAAGAAATTATGGGAAATTATGATTAATTTCTTAGCGCCTGTTTTATTTCCCCCAATTTCCCCTAATTTCGTTTCCATTCTGGGAAATTATGCAAGGCCGAGAGGTCATAATTGTCATGTTGGGAAAGAAATAATCACAAAAGTTTGGAAGATTCAAACAAAGTACGTAATTTTGCAAACAGATATGAGTAGTAAAGAGTGCATGGAGAAATTGTCATCTGTTCTTTTTTGGGACATTGACATGGAGCAGGCGGATATGGATAAGTATCCAGCCCATTTCATTCAGCGTGTACTTGAATATGGCAACATGGACGATTGGAGACTTCTGCGTTCTTATTATGGACTGCAAAAGATAGTAGATGAATGTAAGCAGTTGCGCACGCTAGATCCTGTATGTCTCTCATATATCTGTGCAATTTCCCACACTAAACCTGAAGAGTATCGATGTTATCATACCAGACAGTTGAAGCCCATACCCTGGAATTACTGAAAAAGTTGATGACTGAGCCGTTGTTAACAGGTATGCGACTTGTTGGAGGTACGTCGCTTGCTTTGCAGTACGGTCATCGTAATTCTATTGATTTAGACTTCTTTGGTACGCTTGATGAAGATTCTTTGGATGAGATTTTGGGCTTTTATCAAAAGAAATATCCAGAGCATAGTGTATTTAGAGCATTGATGAGCCTTTCTTATTTTGATGATGCAGAAAAGCAAATGATGCCCAAAATGTTCTCGAAAACATCATGGGATGAGATGAAAGCTTTTATTATTAAGGAGGTGGAAAAGATAAAGTAGTGTGACCCCAAAGTAATATTACGAAGAAAATGAAAAGGCTAATTATCATCCTTTTTTTAGTTATCTCAAATTGTCATGCAATCCTTTCACAAGACGAAAATTTTGTGGTGTTTTTTACGGATGCTATAACAAATGGCGTTCCTGTTTATTCCAACGATACAGGTACTGACAGAATTACTATTATTCAGGAATATCTAGAAAAAGAGAACTGGCATGATGTCGAAATATTAAGGAAGTCAAATAACAGATACAAGGTGCGTATAATAGCAATAAATGAAAATGATGTTACTCCTATAATAGGATGGGTGGATAAAGAGCAATGCGGAGTTTGGCTTAGGGGGAAATGGACAAACCCCGAGTTAAGTATTGTTAGTTTATACCGCATGCCAGGTCAATTATATCCATTCGTAAAACTAACAGACAAGTATGCTAATGGATTTCATAAATATGTTGACACTAAAAGCAATGCTGTTCCTGTTCTTGATTATAAACTTTATAAAGGAAAATATTGGATAAAGACGGTAGTTATTAAAGATAAAAGAAAGATTATCGGATGGACAACAAATTATTGTCCCAATCCATATGATTCTTGTACCTAATCAAGGGACCGGTTCTCGGTGGTAACAACGTTCGTGTGGCGGTCATGACGGTCACGATGGTCAAGGTCAAAATGAGAAAAGGGAATGTCAAAAACCGCCACTATAATATAAATATTCTATTTATATATAGTGAGCAAATGACCGAGTCCGATATCGATTTTGACCAAAATGACCATGACCATGATGACCAAACGGCGATGCACTCCCTGATTCAGGGGACTGTGTGACGATAAAGTCCGAGAATTATTTGGAAGTTTAATGGAATTGTATTATCTTTGTACCGCAAAAGTAATACAAGTGTAATACAACTATAAAGATTATGGCAACAACAGTAAAACGCAGGGCAACGTCATTTAGACTGCCTACAGACCTTTTGGAAGGACTGAGAGCCGAGGCACAAAAGCAGCATCGGAGTGTAAACAACCTGGTAGAGGTCTTTCTGCTCGAATCGCTATACCGCGAACCTAATGCCACGACTTTGGCAGCGATGGCAGAGGTCAAGTCTGGCGCAGAACTCGACGAACTGACCGACGAGAACATCGACAATCTTGAAGATTATATCAAGTCGCTATGATACTGAAAGTCAGTACGCAATACAAGAAAGACCTGAAGCGCTATCAGAACAAGCCCTCAAAAATCGCTGCTCTGAAGGAGGTGTTGAAGCACTTGAAAAAGAACGGGGCTGTACCAGCCGCATACAAACCTCACATGCTTTCCGGCAAGTTGAAGGGTTTCATGGAGTGTCATGTCGAGGATGATTTCCTGCTGATTTGGATTGACGAAGAAGCCAATGTCATTAAATTGGTACGTCTCGGTACGCACCATGAGTTATTTGGTAAATAGCTACCAAATGCACAGGAAGAACCGACCCCATGATCCCTAAAAGATGTTGTGTGATCAGATTTCGGCATGATTGAAGTCTACAATCTATCCAATCGAGAAACTATAAGTTCTTCATACGCTTGTTTCCGCTCTTCGCTGAGGAAGGATTCCTGTATAAGTTGTTGCCATTTGGGAAGTGCCTTATGAAGGCTTGTAATAAGTCGCTGCACAACGTTTTCTTCCAGCCCCATTGTCTTTGCCGCATTCAGAAAGTCGTTCTTACTAAGCTTTGTCTTCTTCCCGGAAAGCGTAAGCGCCAGTTCCTCTTTGTCCTTCGGATTAGCAATGGCTACGTTCAGGAGGTCATAAGCAGGTGTCAATTGATACCCCTCAGCAGGTCGATAAAGTGAGAAGTTCTTCAAGTGCATGTCATTGTTGCCAGTAACAAAACAGAATAGCAGCAGCTGCATGTAATTCGTAAGGTCGAGTTTTGGCGTGTTGCTGTACTGTAAGATGGTCTTGGCAATCTGTTCATGCGATCCCTTGTATTTGTATTCTGTAGGGTGCAACGTCAATTGGCACATATCCTCCATATCAATCTTGTTGCCATTCTTGGTGCGGTCGATACGCTTGGTGATGTACCCCAGTTTTCCGTCTGCCAGGTGAATCAAGCTGTGAGGCACGACTTTAATCTTTGCTGCTTCAGCAAGGTGCATCGTTAGGTCCTCGTTTTCAGGCAGCTGCTCGTAACTGTCAGTCTGAGGCTTGAATATATAGTCGCCCCAAAGTCCTACGATGGTCAGACGGCTACAACCATCATGTCTGCTGAGATTCAGCGACAGTTTGGGTTGTACCCCCGTTAGAGATGTCTGTGCACGAATCACCTGTTCGGCCAGTTGGTCCAGGTCTTCATGTTTATACTCCAGCAAGGGCACATCTTTCGTCCCGAAGAACTTTCGTGCACATCCTGGATGAAAGTCTTTCTGGCCTTCTTCCAATTCTTTGTAGCAATACAAACATTTACACATTATTGCCTCCTTCCTTGTTAATAGGCACAACACTGACGGAACCTATACACTCCTTGCAACACAACAGCAGTAGTGACATGCGGTCAAGAATGCTGATGTCGGTATTGCGAAGTGCCACATCGAGCAACCATCCTTCGGGTATCAATCCGTCAAAGAACGGGAATAGTACAGGACTTACGAATGCCTCCGCTTGTAATGGGAGTGTCAGACTTACAGGCAGCGCATCTTCACGCGAAAGATACGCTTCGTCATAGCAGAAGCGGTATTCACCACCATCCTCTGTCAGTACACCTGCAAAGATGTTTTTCCGATAGATCTCAGCCTGTCTCATTGCCTTTTCGTCGCTGTCAGTTCGTAGTTAAACAAGTCGAGTAGCTGGTTTACCTTATCCATCCTTAGAGTTGTTTTCCCCTGTTCCAGATTGCGTACAAAGCAAAGGCCCACGCCCGACTTCATAGCCAGGTCTTCCTGCGTAAGGCCATATTCTTTGCGCAAAGCCTTTACCACTACTGATAACTTTGTTTTTTCCATACAGATTATATTATTTCGCATGCAAAGATATAAAAATATTCTCAAACTACATCATTTCTAATATAAAATCCTTGATATTTAACATTTTTATATGGTTTCTACTATAGTTTAGGTCAGGATCATGGGGGTCGGTTCTCTGATCTGACTTCGTCCGTGTGACACAGGGACAGGTACATTACACATGGAAATGGTGCCGGGAACGGCAATAACGACAAGTCATTTATAACTTCACAGCCCCACTGTCTGATTCGAAAAGACGGTGGGGCATTTTAGATGGCAGAGGGACAGGTAGCTGACAGCGCTTACTTGTCGTTATAATGGCCGTAGGCAGAGAGCACGTCCACGTAGACCTCTGTCTCGAAAATGCGATACACCAAACGGTGTTTCTTGGTAATCTGACGACTCCATCGGTTCTCGGGCTTACCCTTCAGTTGTTCTGGATGGCCTGTACCTGTTTGAGGATGGTCGGCAATCTCGTTAAGCAACTTGACGGCCTTCTTATAAGATGCCGGTTCGCTACGTTTCAACTTGGCAAGCCCCTCTTGAGCTTCGGGAGCAAAGGTAATAGCGTATTTCATCAGAGCGAATTTAGCCAGGCATTCATGTCGTCTTTATTCGTAAAGGTGATACCTTTACCCTCAGCGATTTCTTTCTCGGCTTTATCTACACGGGCAAAGAATTCATCCTTCGTCATCAACGTCGGGTCTTCCTTCTCTGCTACCAGCTTGCGCAGATATTTTGCTGCACGCCTCAGCAGGTTTTCGTCCTCTGCTATGATGCTCATGTTACGGAGCAGTTCGGCATTCATCTGTATTGCTGTCATATCTCGATTTATTTATTCCGGTGCAAAAATACAAATAAAAAATGAAATAACAAGCAAAACGACGAAAAACAGCATTGAAACCGGTCCCTTCCGAAGAACACGGGGACAGGTACCTGTTTCACACTATAGTTTAGGTCGAGAGAGAGAATCCTCGACCGATGGCCGAGGATTCTTCTTTGAAACGTCTAAAACATCTTATGCGTTTTTAAGCGTTACTCCACGACGAGGTCGTAGTTACGGGTGTCGTAGCGCGTGGTACCTGTGAAGCGCTTCACATAGTTCTCGCGCATCTTATCCACCTTCTCGATGATCTTACGGGCCTCTTCCTCTGAGACATGCTGTTTGGCGACGACACGTGCCACACGGAAAGATGGCGGTGCCTGAATGAGGACGCTCAAATGGTTAGGATGGTTGCGGAACAGAAAGAATCCGCAACGGCCTGCAATAACACACGACTCTTCCGCTGCAATCTCATGCAGGATCTCGGTCTCTGCCTTAAACACGTTTTCAGTGGTCAGCACATCGGGCTCCTTACCGTATTTTGCAATACAGGATCTGCTATCGACCAATCCATTACCGATATCAGCTACGCGCTTGAAGTCTTCCCACCATCTGGTCTTGCGGCCCTTCAGCTTCTCTATTTCATCGGCTGTGAGGTTATACTTCTCTTCCAATGCCTTTATCAGGGCCTTGTCGTAGAAGCTAACGCCCAGTTTCTTGGCTAAGATCTCGCCAACGGTGCGACCGCCACTGCCTAACTCACGATTAATCGTAATGACAAATTGCTCATTCTTATTCATAAGTACAATATTTATAGTTTGTGAT
>CACZMV010000053.1 GCA_902782305.1 uncultured Prevotellaceae bacterium | reverse complement strand
TATTCAGCGATAACGATGGGTTATTCGACGATAACGCGGGGTTATTTTTAAGAAAGAAATTATGGGAAATTATGGGAAATTTTCAGATAGTACTCGCCAAAGTCTTTGCAGCCAAGCGGCAACTGGTGGTGCACCAGCGAGGGCAGCACCTTCTGCAGTTGCAGGAAGAGACGTTCGCCAGGCTCGTCGCGATCGGGGTACATGTGGAAGGTGGTTTCATGTTTCATGTTCTTCGGCGAGCGAAGCGACAAAGTCGATGACCAAGTTTCAAGCAACTCAACATCCTTCTTGGTCAGCAGCGTGGCCGAGGGGATGGCGATGGCCTTGTGACCGGCCGACAGCATGGCCCAGCAGTCGGAGCAGCCCTCGGTAATGAAGAGCTGTTCGCCAGGACGAAGCAGATTCAGCACGGGCAGGTTGTAGATGCCACATTGCGACCCTTGCGGAAAGCGGAAGCGAGGCAGGGCACCACGCACCAGGTTGCGGTTCTGGATGCCCACCAGCTTGCCCTCCCGATTATAATAAGGTATCTGCAGCCACGCCACACCCTGCTTGTCTTTCCACGAGGTCAGCCGGCACCAGCGAACCACCCTTGGGTCAAGCCGTCGCTCCTCAAAGAGAAACCGTCGTGCCTCCTCGTTCAGCCAAGGACGCTCAAAGTATCGCTCATATCGACTGGCGTCGAAAGAGGTCTGATGTCTGATGGCTGAGGTCTGAAGGGCGTCAAACCCTGAACCATTAACCGTTAACCATGAACCATCTGCCAGCCATCGGCACGCTTCACGGAAGTCCACATGCAAGTGGCGCATCACCAGGTCGATTGTCCCACCTGAAGCCCCACAAACAAAGCAACGATAGGTGTTCTTGCTCACCCGAAACGAAAGGCTCGGGTGGCTGTCCTCATGGAACGGGCAGAGGCTCTTGTGCATCTTCACCGTGAGTCCAAGTCGCTCCGCGACCCCCTCAATCGGTAGGTCGCGAAGCTTTTGAAGTTCATACTTTTCCATAACCATTAACCCTTAACCTTTCGCTCGACCTTGGTCGCTTTGTACCTTTAGGTCAAAGAACCCTGAACCATTCAGATATTCGTCGGTCTTTGAATAGAGTCCGCTCTCGCTGCAGAAGATGATGAACTTGCGGAACACCCATTGCTTCAACTGATTCTTCGTGCCCTCTTTGTTCTTGCCAAGCTCCAGGCGGAGTGCCTCCAGCTGGGCCTCGTTGAAGGTGTCGGGCAGCGAGTCGAGCATATTCTTCGGACCGGTCTTGGAAGTCTCGGAGGCGCTGATGTCGCCGTCCTTCAGCATGTCGGCAAAGATTTGCATCTTGCTCCAAAGATCGTGATACAACAGCCATTCTACGAGTTCGCCCATCGATTTGGTCCACGTCTGATTGTTGAGCACCCAGAGGATGCAACCCGCCTTCCAGGCCGATACCAACGAGCGGTGGGACAGTTCGAACAGCAGGTCGTCGTCGGTCAGGTCGGCCAGCTCTGCCATGTCCTGCGCCATACGGTCGGTCAGCTTGTTCAGCGGGCGGATGATGAAACGGCCCTTGCACGCGTCGAGACGTGCTATATACTCGTCCAGCTTCTGGTAGAACTCGTCAGTGTATTTGCCCAGTCGTGGGATGCGGCCGCTACGGCTGCCACGCGGCTTGTAGCTGAAGACCATGCGTCCGAACGTGCCGTTAGTCAGCTCATATTTATAGAACTGTCGGGTAGAAACAGGGTTCGAAGAGACAGTAAAGCAGGCACGGATAGTCGGGTTGCCGGTGACGCCATCTGACGTGGCACGTAAGGCACCAGCCTTGTCGCGATCATAGACGTTGCGGAGCAGCACCGACACCTGCTTGTGACCACCGCAAAGACGGTCGGCCATCTCCACCTCAGGCAAATTAAAGTACTGCGTGAGGCCACCATGTGCCTCAAGTGCCAAAGCATTCTGAATGAAGGCGGCATTGGTCGTATTCGAAGGCGGGAAACGGAAGAATACATCCGGGCGGGCAGTCTTTTTCTTGTTGTCTGGCTCGGTCTGTTTCTGCTTCTGCCATTCCAGAATCTTCTTTTCCTCAGCCTCATCGTGCTGACTGAAATCGCGGCAAATGGCTTTCGCAAGTGTCGTCAATTGGCCTTTGTTATCACCACTTTTTGCCACCAGGTTGGCCATCATGCCCGTCGGCTCCTTCCAACTGAAGTCCGGATACTGAAATTCCGCGCCAAAGATGTGTGCGCCAAAGATGGGGAAAAACATCGGAACAAGGGGTTCGTACATGTCTTTTGAGGCCTGCGAGAGCAGCAATTTCACTATTTCTGTGCCTTTACCGAGGTTCGGCATAGCGGGCGCAGTCGCTTTACTAATTTCGTATTTCATTGTATATCAGCTTTTTAGATGAATAATAATCTCCCTGCGGTTACAGTTACAGTTGTTACAGTTCGTTTTTGAGGGGTGTCAACTCTCCCTATATTATATATAACTATCTATATATCAATAAGTTATAAAGTATTATAAGGCGTGTTGTGGCCTCGATTTTAAACTGTAACTACTGTAACCGTAACCAGCAGCCAGTTCTTAATTGTTACTTCCCTATCAGGCCCTCCAAAGCTTTGTGAAGTTCACGATAGACACCGAGGGCATAATGCTCCAGGTTGAAGCCCTCGCCCGTCTTCAGAGGTTTGAAGTTCAGTCGGTAGGTGCCGTCGTCCTGACGCGTCACGGAGATGTACTTGCCGTTGAACACGCGCGGATTGCGCTTCATGCTCCAGGGCAGCGTCTCGATGAATGTGTAGTGCGGGTCGCGAGAGAGGAACTCATCGATGGTGCCCTCTTGGTCGAGCTTCAAAACGCCCTGATAATCCTTACCTACCTTCATCTTGCGGTCGCTGTGCAGAATGGTCTTAATGTCACAGCCCAAGTCTGTGTTGGTGTGCCAAACATTTTCATTGTTCTTTTTCATTTTTATATTAGGTTCGGGAAAGCCCCGGTCTCACGCGAGGGTCCCTCCGCACAACCAGGAAAGTGAGACAGCCTACGGTCCAACGCTTGACATTTTTCCCGTTGATTGGTACGGCAAGGCTGCGAGTAAGCGAGTGCAATGATGCTTGCATCTTTTGCCGAGCACAAGCAGGCTCGCAAGCTTTACGGTTGCAAAGTTAGGCATAAAAAAAACGCTCCAGAAGGTCTGGAACGTTTTGGGAAGGATTTGGGAAGAATTTGGGAAACTTACTCCTGCGGCAGATACGAATTGCCCAGTTCTTCGGCTAATTTCAGCGCGATTTCCCGACATTGGGAAAACATGCCCTGGTCGTTTTTGCTCACGCGGACAATATCCATCCGGCGCGCGTCGCAGTCCATAAACGAGAGCGTGCAAATCTTGCGGATGCTCTCATAGCTGCACTCATATTCGGCAGGGATGTCCAGGTCGAGGCTGACGATCTTCTTGCAGAACTCCTTGGCATCCACCGGGTAGTTGCACGTCCAGCGCAGATACCAGTAAGCGCCGGCCCACTTCCATTTCGCATCAATCACACGGCCCTTGCCCACACTGGCCTCCAACGCCCGCGCCACCTGCCTTTCGCTATAGCCGTCGCCGTCTTCGTTCAGTTCTCTGACGCGCCTCTTGATGTCGCGGCGCAGCTGAGCCACCTGACTCTTCTTCAGCAGCGGTTCGAACATCCTGCGCGCATCGTCGCGCTTCGAGGTATCCTCCAGCGACGCTATCTGCTCCACCACGTTGTCGTAGGTCACGCGGTTCGACCACTCGTCGTTACTCTTCCATTGTTCAAGTGTGTCCGTCAGGGCTGCATTCTCGCTCTCTAGCGCCGTCACCCGCTGCCGCAGCCGCTCATTTTCCTCCAGCACCCGCTGAATGCCGTTAAAGTAGTCAGCCCACCGGGCCGTCAGGTCTTTCATCGTCTGTAGAGGCTGTAGAGGCTCTTCCTCCATGTTTTGATTGATAGTTTCTAACATATAAAAAGGATTTTGTTTAGTTGTTATAATATGTGTTTATCAGCCCCATTTTTTTTGAGGCGAAATCGGCTGCAAAATTAGTAATTATTCTCTCTCGTTAGAACTATTTTTATGTTAATAAACCAAAATTCATCGTCGAAATCTTTTCGTCCGAGACCCTCTCTTATCCCCCTGTTTAGGGGGAGGAAGGATAAAAAAGTAGGGGAAAATTTGTTTTTTTGTTCAATTTACACTATCTTTGCAGCGTGAAATGACATTTTAAGGAGACATAATTATGGTATCAGCAGCATTCAAGAACCGTACACGCGACGAAATCATTGCCGCAGTCCATGAATCCATCCGTAAGAAACACGAGTGGCAGGAACGGGCAGAACAGGAGATAAAGAAAATCCGTCAGGAACGACTTCAGCTGAGCATCTAAAAGCATGAACGCACTTGATCTGACACGCATCAACCGCCTCGCCCCCTACAAGGTCTGGACGCAGGACGGTTGTGACTATCTCATTGAGACCAACCGCGGCCAAATCTTCGTCATCGGTTTCATGGACGACTACTCTATCTGGCAGACTGGTGCCTACCAGTTTACCATCAGCAATCAGAGCCATCAGCCCTCGCCACTCGACCAGAAGCTTCGCGAGACCATTCTGTTGCTGATTGAGGCATTTTTCGCCGCTAACCCTGACATATTGCTCTATATTTGCGAGACAGGCGATGGCCGTCAGGCATTCCGTAGCCGCCTCTTTGTCCGCTGGTTCAATACCTATAGCAACCGCGACGCCTACATTATGCAGACCGCTGAGGTGCAGGAGGGCAAGACCAAGAATTTTGCCGCCCTCATCGTGCAGAAGTCAAACCCCAGGCTGAAGGAAATCCTTGCCGAATTCGACGAGACAATCAGGATACTTACCAACAAACCGCAGTGACACAATAGGGACCCTTTTGAATGAACCATGGGACTGGTCCCTGTCTCATAAAAGAAGAGGATTGATTATGAATTCAATGACTTATAAAGGCTATTTAGGCTCTGTAGCCTATAGCGAGAAAGATCAGGTGTTCTTCGGTAAGATTGAAGGCATCAATGGTTTGGTAAACTTTGAGGGTGAAAGTGTGAAAGAACTCACTGAAGCCTTTCACGAGGCTGTCGACGATTATCTGGCTTACTGCGAAGATGAAGGCATTGAGCCTGATAAGAGTTATACGGGAGTCCTCAATGTACGTCTGACACCATCCATTCATCGACAGATAGCGATGTTAGCCCGCCAAGCCGGATTAACCATCAATGCATACATTAAGGACACTTTAGAGAAAAGAATCAAGACTGCAGCGATTTTGTGACACAAAGGGGGCAGGCATCTCTTGATCACTTTTACTGAAAATTATCGGGAAAACGTTTGGTTTTCTCGATATTTTTTTGTACCTTCGCAATGTATAAGAGAGGTGGTTTAGACCACAAAATTAACCCTATTTATTCACCATTTAAAACGCACAACATTATGAACAAGACATGGAAAACAATTCTTCAGGTTATCGGGTACATCATTGCCGCCATCCTTGGCGCTGCCGGTGAGGCCGTGATGATGTAAGATG
>CACZMV010000052.1 GCA_902782305.1 uncultured Prevotellaceae bacterium | reverse complement strand
ACGGTGGGTATTGAACATGTAGCCCAGTTTGGAGGTACAAGCTATAACTATGAGACAGGTGAGCTGGTTGTGAAAAGCAAACCTGCCAACCTAAAAGCTTTCTGGAATGTTATCTTGCCTTTGGGCGATAGCAACTATTTTGAAAACGAGGCGCTGGAAGACTGGGTATATGGTAACCATGTGGGTGTGATGACCTATCAGATAGGATGGAACATCAACCCGAACCATCAGCTACAAGCTTATCTGGACAATCCCTTCGAGGATGGCTCGGGTATTCGTAAGGGTAATGGATGGGATGGACTGTGGGGATTGCAGTATACGAACAAGACGTCTGGAAGACAATATGTTCGTGGAGCCGTTGTGGAGTATTTCCAGAGCACCAACCAGTCGGGGCCGTTACATTGGGACAGTGGCGACTATCCAGAGCCTATCCGCAGCCAGATTACCGACCTTGTGACGGGTAACGACAACTATTACAACCACATGTTCTATGACAGCTACTCACACTATGGAATGACACCTGGTATCGGACTTATTACTTCACCTATATATAATAAGGAGGGATATACCCAATTCCGCAACAATCGTGTCAAGGCTTGGCATGTGGGTATCAATGGAGAGATTACCGACCGTATATCCTATCTGGTCAAAGGCTCTTATCAAGAAGGATGGGGTACCTATAGTGCTCCTGCTCCCCAAAAGTTGCATTCTTTTGACGCTATGTTCCAAGGCATCTATACTTTAGGCGCATGGCAGTTCTCGGCAGCCTATGCCTTCGACAAAGGAAATGTCTTTGGCGACTGTAATACGTTTAACTTAAAAATTGGTTATCATGGCAAAATACTATAAGTTTTTTCTCTATACACTTATCACTTTTCACTTATCACTTCTCATGTCTTCCTGTCAAGAGGGACATGATGCTGGCAATCTTTTGGGTCAATGGCGTATGGACAATTCTGATTCGAAGTATATCAGCTTCTCTGGTTCCGTCGCTTTAATCAAGGACATAAACACAGGTGCCGTAAATGGTAATTTCCAGCATGTAGGCGACAGTCTGTTCATCCAGTGTTATTCAGAAAAGGAACAAAGGTCTGACACCATAACCGTTGAAGAGTCCTTTGGTTTCAAACCTTTCAACAACATTCGCACAAAGATTGTAGCACTCGACAGCGACCAGCTCATCCTAACTAAGAATGGGCAGACGTGGAGTTTCCATAAGTACTGAAATGCACGGATAGGGAAATTCCCCCAAGGGTTTAGGGAAAATCCTTTGTATAGTCATCATTTTCTTCCTAATTTTGCCGTTGAAAAGATAAATGAACTGTCGAACAATTAAAATAAAAGTAATATGAAGAAGATGATGATAGCCCTGGTAGCAATGCTGTCGATAGCAGCAACGGGCAAGGCAATGAGCTACGAGCAGGCACGCAACGAGGCTTTGTTCCTGACAGACAAGATGGCTTACGAGCTGAACTTGACGGACGAGCAATATGAGGCTGCCTATGAAATCAACCTCGACTACCTGATGGGCGTGACGAGTTACGATGATGTTTATGGCAACTACTGGGAGCGTCGTAACTTGGACCTGAGCTATGTCCTGTTGGATTGGCAGTGGCAGGCATTCTGCGCAGCTACATACTTCTATCGTCCACTCTACTGGCGTGATGGTTTCTGGCACTTCGGCATTTATGCTCGCTATCCACATCGTGACTACTTCTACTTCGGTCGTCCTGTGTTCTACGCCAGCTATCGCGGTGGACATGCTTGGCACGTAGTAGGTGGACGTGGATATTACTATGGTCGCCGCGACCACTTCCGCCCCGTAGCAGGACGTTCACACTTCGGAATGCATGATCGTTGGAATCGTGGCGATTTCCATCGTGACCACGGACGTGTAACCCACCATAGAGATATCAACGGAGGTGTACATCACAGGGACTTCAACGGAGGTATGCGTAACAGTTCAACCCGTACTACAGTAAACCGTCATGAAAACATGGGACGCATAGGGCACGATGGTTCACACAGCCATCAGAGTGGAACATTCCACAATGGTTCGTCACGTCCAACCAACGGTTCGTTCAACAATGGATCATCACGTCCAAGCAGCAGTTCATTCAACAATGGAAGTACGTCAAGACATCAGGGTTCGTTCGGAAGCAGTCACTCTACACATAGTTCACATAGCAGCGGGTCATTCAGCGGTGGCACTACCCGTAGTAGTAGTGGAGGATCCTTTGGCGGAGGCCATAGCGGCGGGCACTACAGCAGCGGAGCTAGCCAAGGCGGAAGTCACGGCAGCCGAGGCGGTAGTTTCAGCAGAGGCCGTTAAGATACGTACTTCAGCGTTCATCATCCGCTGAACTTCTCGCATCGGACATTTTGCATAGACTGCCAAAACAGCTTTATTGAAGATTCCATGACCAACGGCCACCACCCTTTTCCCAGGGTAGGTGGCCACTATATATAATAGGAACGCGCGAGCCCTCAGCAATAAAGATTCCTCGCTCTCAATATCATCAGGCCACACCTCACCTTTCAGGTCCGGAATAAAGCGACCTGTAAACGAGCCCCAGTCGCGTTCTCTCATCAAAGCAGTGGTGGTAACCTCCAAATGATGAGGCTGTGCTATATATTCAGCTGTCTGAACAGCACGATGTAAATCGCTGGCAATCACAGCATCAATCTGTTCACTCGCCAAGCGCTCTGCCACCTGACGAGCTTGTTCTCTACCCTTCTCATTCAGTTCGCCCTGCGTCTGTCCCTGCATGATTTGGCGGGCATTATCAATTGTCTCGCCATGTCTTACAAGAAAAATTTTAGTATTCATGGATGCAAAGATACAATTTTTTATTATCTTTGCAGCATGTAACCATTCAAAACTTAAAATGAAGATATTTCAGAGTTCTATTTTCCGTGCTGTTTGTGCCATCGTGGTTGGCGCATTGTTGATTAAGTATCCTGACGAAGGTGTGACTTGGCTCACCGTAGCCATTGGTATCTTGTTCCTGTTGTCAGGTATCATAGCGTTAATGGCATACATAAATGCCAAGAAGCACGCCAGTGAATATACGATTACCGACCAGGAAGGGCGAATCATCTCTGGCTCCCAGCCCACCTTCCCTATCGTTGGAGCTGGCAGCATTATCTTGGGTTTGACACTGGCGCTGACCCCAGGTGTTTTCATCCATGGTTTGATGTACATTCTGGGAGCCATCATGATATTAGGAGGTCTGAATCAGTTGATGGCATTGATTTCCGCCCGCAGATTGGGCCCCATTTCTTTTTCTTTCTGGATTGCCCCTTCCCTAGTGCTGATTACAGGACTGTTTGTCGTGTTTAGACCCATGGATTCAGCAGAAATTCCTCTGCTTATCCTTGGTTGGTGCTCACTGCTCTATGGAGTAACTGAAATCATCAACTCACTCAAAATTCACAGCATCCGTAAACTAGCAGACCGCCAGCGTGAAGAGATGGAACGCCAACGGTCTGCAGAAGAGGCTCAAAATGCGGAAGAAATCTCGTCACACGTTGGTGACGATTCCCTCGATAAAGGTTTTGAGGATATGAATTCCGGTTCTGTTCTCGTGCCCCCAAGGGATAATTAAATCCGCAAACTTCTTAGTAGGTTCGATAAACTGCTCATGCATTGGCTTGAGCACTTTCTCGTAACGGTCGAGCACCTGCTCAACCGTACGGCCACGCTCTACCACATCACGACGGATATTACGAATCAGTCGGACATCATCGTCCGTATCTACGAAGATTTTCAGATCCATCATGTCACGCAGTTTCTTGTAGTGCAGTGTCATGATGCCCTCTAAGATGATGACGGGCTTGGGTTCCACATGAATAGTCTCGGGCAGACGGTTGGAGATGATATATGAATAGGTAGGCTGTTCTATCGCCTGTCCATTCTTTAACATCTTGATTTGCTCCGTCAGCAATTTCCAGTCGAAAGCGTCAGGATGGTCGAAATTGATGGCTCTGCGTTCCTCATCAGTAAGACCCGTTGTGTCGTTGTAATACGAGTCAAGGGGGATAACTGCTGCACAATGAGGAGGCAGCACATTTGCAATTTTCTTCACGACGGTAGTCTTTCCTGAGCCAGTACCGCCTGCAATTCCTATAATGGTCATATTCTTAATTAATACTTTCTATCATTTCTGTTCCTTCACAACATAAACCAGCGTGGGCAAGTGGTCGCTATAGCCGTCGAGCCATACACCACCGGCATGGGTACGCAGGGTACCACCCTTATATTTACCCTCCTGCTGGAACAGATAATCGCGACGGAAAATCTGTGGCTGCCAGAACTTCAAAGTTGAATAATCTTTCTTTCCTTTCTGGTTCAGCAGTGAGTTAGAAAGGATAATCTGGTCGAACAGGTTCCAAGCACCATCATACATCAGCGTTCCTGTTCCACTGGCATGGATGTCCCAGAAAGGATTGTAGAGGTCGTTTAGTTTCTTTGCCTCTTCTATCTTACGCTTTGCTCCCAAAGCAACAGACATAGAAGGATCCTTCGGGTCGTCGTTCATATCACCCATGATGAAGAGCTTCACATTGGGGTCTTCATTAATCAGCGAGTCCTTCACCGCACGAATCTGCTCACCGCCGAGTTCACGATAGTAAGAAGTGGCACCACGAGAAGGCAGGTGATTAACGATAATGGTCACATGCTCGTCAGCCAATGTTCCGCTGACAACCAAGAAGCCACGGGTAGCCCTATTCTTTTCGATGTCTTCCTTCTTCTTATATATATAAGGTACGAGCTTCACGTTACGAACCGTAAACAAAGCTGGATTGTAAAGCAGACCACAGTCAACACCACGGAAGTCGGGACCCTCAATGTGGCAGAACTGGATGTTGCGGGCCTTCAATGGTTCCTGATTGCAAAGATCGGTCAAACACTTGGCATTTTCAACTTCCGAAACACCGATAGCAGCACAACCAACAAGTGGTAATCTGTCGGTACCCATCTCAGCCAACACGCGAGCCATGTTGCGCAACTTATGGGTATATTTCAGACCCGACCATTTGTTACGTCCGTCGGGCAGATATTCATAGTCATTATGACCTGCGTCATGACACGTATCAAACAGATTCTCAAGGTTATAGAAACCGATGGCATACACTGAGAACTTCTTCTCCTGGGCCTGTGCGTTCATCGTTCCTACCAGGAACATGACAGCGATAAGGGATAACACTTTTTTCATAGTCTTATATATAGTTCTTTAGATTTATGTGGCGAAGATAAGCATTTTTTTCGAAAAAATCTAATTTTACCAAAAAAAAAACGCAAAAAAGTGATTAATTTTACATTTTATTTGTTATCTTTGCAGCAAACATATAAGTATTAACTAACTCTTATACTATGCAAAAGAAACTGAAATTAGCCGTGATCGCACTCTGGCCAATGGCTTTTGCCCAGACTCCTGTAACTACCGAGGAGGAGCAAGAGGCTGGAGCCACTGTTGTCAACGAGCAAGCCTTCACTTTCACGGAAGCTCAATTGGGCGAAGATGACGACATGTCACAGAGCGTGTCGATTATCTCATCAGGCCAGAACATCTTTGCCAATTCGGCAGGATTCCAATTCAGTGCCGCCCGCTTCCGCTATCGTGCTTTTAACCAAAAGTACAATGAGATCTACATCAACGGCGCTCCGATGAATGATCTGGAGTCCGGACAGTTCCGTTTCTCGCTGATTGGTGGTTTGAATCGTCAGACCAACAGTGGACGTGAGACGTCGCTGCCCTTTGAGTTCAACAACTTCTCGATGTCAGGCATGGCTGGCTCTAACAACTACGACTTCCGTCCCAGCCACATGGCTACCGGACAATATGCTTCGCTTGCCGGATCCAACCGAAGTTACACACTGCGTGCTATGTACACCTACAACACGGGATTGCGCCCTGACGGATGGGCTTTCTCTGGCGCTCTGACCTACCGATGGGCTGAGCGCGGCTATGCCAAGGGAACATTCTACAACTCTTTGTCTTATTTCCTTGGTGCCGAGAAAAAGTTGGGCGACAATCACTCTCTCGCCTTCATCACTTGGGGTAACCCCACAGAACGTGCCAATCAGGGTGCCAGTACCGACGAAATGTACTGGTTAGCCAACGACAGGTACTACAATCCAAACTGGGGTTATCAGGATGGAAAGATTCGCAGCTCACGTATTGTCAAGGATTTCTCCCCCACCGTACTTGTCAACTGGGATTGGACGATTAATGAACGCATGAAGTTACAGACCGCCCTTACAGGTCGTTACAGCATGTACAAAGGCACCCGTCTGAATTACAATGGTGGTGAGAACCCCGCTCCTGACTATTGGAAACGCATGCCATCCAGTTTCTTTGATGTCTGGTATGCCAACGATCCTAACAACACACCCCAAGGCTGGGCATCCTGGGATTACTCACGTATCTACCTGATGGACAGTGAGAGCAACCGTCAGATTGACTGGGACGCCTTGTATTATGCCAACCGCATGGCAAACAAGGATGGTCGCGATGCTGCTTACTATGTTGAAGCAAAGAACATTAACACGTTCAACCTGACTCTGGCGTCTACACTGAAAGCAGAGTTGTCAAAGACAACAGCCCTGAACATCGGCTTCAGCCTGGCTACCAATACTGGTATGCACTACAAGACGATGGAAGATATGATGGGCGCCAACACCTTCCACAACATCAACACCTATGCCATGTCGAACTATGCGCCTGGCGATCAACGCTTACTCTACGACATAAATGATGGTGGTCGCGAGGTGAAGGAAGGTGATAAGTTCAATTATGACTACAACCTCATAGTCAGAAAAGCACAAGCTTGGGCGGCTATTAAATACAATAAGGGAGCCCTACACACCTTCCTAGCCGGACGTGTAGCCGGTACTTCTATACAGCGTGACGGTAAGATGCTTAATGGTATCTCCGAAAGCATGGGCATCAGTTCTTATGGCAAGAGCGGTACGGCTAAGTTCCTCGACGGTGGTGTCAAGGGTGGACTGACCTACAATTTTGGCGGAGGCCATGTCATCAGTGCCGGTATTGGCTATGAGATGAAGGCTCCACAGGCTCAGTCTGCATTCGTTTCACCAGAGATGAGCAACGAGTTTGTAGCTAACTTGAAGAACGAGAAGATTTTCAGTTCTGAATTATGCTATCAGTACTCTAACTCTTGGATGAAAGCCAACATCAACGGTTACTATAGTGGGCTATCGGATGTTACAGAGTGGCAGAACTTCTTTGACGATGCTATTAACTCATTCTCTTATGTATCACTCACAGGTGGCAAAAAGGCATATTATGGCGTTGAATGGGGTATGAAGTTCAAGCTCAATTCTACTTTTAGCCTCAAAGCCATCGGTTGCATCAGCGAAGCTAAGAACACTAACAACGCTACAGCCCGCTACATGAGTTCCACCAAGGGTGAATACTATGAGGAGTTAGTATTAAATAAGAACATGCGAGAGGCAAGCACACCTTTGTCTGTCTATGGATTGGTACTGAGCTATAACGCTAAAGGATGGTTTATCGATCTCAGCGGCAACTACTACGACCGCATCTATCTGAGTTATTCACCCAGTTACCGCTACGAGAGCACACTTCAGTACCGTGATGAAGCAGCACAAGCCCGCGGCATCATGGAAGAGCGCACTTTTGATGACAACGGCAACTTGATTCAGAGCTCTCTCGATCAGGCTAAGGGCAAGGGAGGATTCATGCTCGACCTGAGCATAGGCCGCTCCATTCGCATGAAGAAAGGCATGCTCAGCATCAACCTGCAGTTGAGCAACCTGCTGAACAACACCAAGATGGTGACTGGCGGTTACGAACAGGGACGTGCTAGCTACTCTATCAACTCGACAACTGACGAAGTCAGCACCTCACGTCTGTATCGCTTCGATCGCAACCCGAAGAAGTACTATGCTTATGGTATTAACGGAATGCTAAACATTGGCTATCGATTCTAAAACACTGACAACTATGAAGACAAGAAATATTATTATCTTTACACTGGTAGCCATGCTGACATCAGCCTGCCACTCATGGGACGCTCCCAGTGAGGACGCAGGTTTTGATAGCTATGGTAATCCCTCACTGATAGAATCCAACGTCAAGACCATTGCCCAAATAAAGGACATGTTCAAGACGCAAATCAGCAACAGTGATCTCATACTAGTAGATGAGCCCATGCAGATTAAAGCCATTGTTACCGGAAACGACGAAGGTGGCAACGTCTACAAGGCCCTCTATATTCAAGATAACACGGATGCTATCGCATTGAGCATTGACCAAAGTGGAATGTACACTGCTCTCCCAGTAGGACAATGTATCTTAATAGAGCTGAAAGGTCTGTATGTGGGCGGCTATGAAAAGCAGCCACAAATTGGATCCTTATATTTCAACGAGTCCAAGGGCATTGACCAGGTTGGTAGAATGTCACGTTACGAATGGTCACGCCACTATAAACTGTTAAAATCAGCAGAGGGCATTACCATAACTCCAAAGGTCGTTGACAATATTAATGACCTTAAGTTGGAAGAAGACTGCGGAAGATTGGTAACATTGACTAATATATCGATGAAAGATGCCGACGGCTATAAGGTTTTTGCTCCTAGTGATGGTAGCGTTACGTTATATAACGGATGCGCCAACCGTGAGATAACAGGTATCAGCAAAGATGTAGCTGTCATCCGCACTAGCACCTATGCCAAATTTGCCAATATGCCAATGCCAACTGGAAAAGTCAGCATCACGGGAATTGCCTCTCGATATAGGGACGTATTCCAAATCATGCCACGCAAGCAATCAGACATTAAATCATACATTAATTCGGAAGTGCTTAGCGCGCCCCCTTCTAATTAAGGTTTCATGTTTTGAATCAAAAACTATCATTAAACAAATAATTAAAACAACAACAATATGAAAAAGATATATTATATGATTGCGATGGCCTTTATGGCAATCACATTCACTAGTTGCGAGAATGTTCCCGATCCTTACGGAAAACCTGTCAGCCCGATTATTCCTTATGAGCCTGCTGGTACAGGAGTGGAAACTGACCCATTCAATGTAGCTGGAGCAATTGAAAAGTGTAAGGAAATTGGAGGAAAAGCATCCACAGAGAAATATTATATCAAGGGATATGCCGCAGAGAATGCTTCTGCTGACGGTGGTAAGATTCAATTTACCATGACCGACTCAAAAGAAGGTAAGGGTAAAAAGTTTACTGCCTATAAAGTGGCTGGTTCCGATAACAAGAGCTTACCTAGCGACTTTGCTATCAGCATTGGCGAAGAGATTGTTTTGTACGGTCCCATGTATTACTATAACAGTAAAACTCCTGAAACAGCAAACGGTGCCTACATCATAACTGTCAATGGGGAGAAAACAGGAAGCAACACACCTGGTGGCGATACAGACAAGGGTACCGAAGATAAGCCATTTGATGTAGCAAGTGCTATCGCTGCGGGCGACATGACTGGCGTTTATCTCAAGGGTTACATTGTAGGTTCAGCCTATTACAATGGGGATACCCAAAAGAATGAATTTAACTTTGGAACAACGAATGCACAGGCTTCAAACCTTCTGCTTGCTGCGACGCCTACTGAAACAGATTATACAAAGTGTATGCCTATTGCTCTTCCTAGCTCAACTGCAATTCGCACTGCTCTGAATATCAAAGACAATGCTGGAAATGTTGGCAAGGAGGTTCTGTTATATGGTAATCTTACGAAGTACTTTGGTCAGCCAGGTATGAAGGAAACATCGTACGCTGTCTTAGACGGTACAGCAATTGGTACAAAGCCTGGTGGAGGTACCGAACCCCCATCTTCTAACCTTGAAGCAGGCCAATACTTCTTCATTATTCAGGTTAATGGCACTTACAAGGAGGGTATTCCTGTAGCATCTGATAAGGATTATGGATACATTACACTTGAAGATGCGACTATTACTGAAGGCAAGTTAGCAGGAAAAGAAGCCCATATCTTCACATTCACAAAGGAAGGCGATGGCTTTACCATACAGGATGCATCGAACAGATACTACTATATGGACGACTCTCACTCTAGCTTCCAAGTAGCAGCAGCGAAACCAACCAGTAACCATATCTGGGCAGTTAACGTTGGCTCCGACGGCAAGGCTACCATTACGAATATCGGTCGTAATAAAGTAGTAGACTACTCTACACAATACAATAATTTCTCACCTGGAGACAACGGAGGTGGTTATCCCATGCTCCTTAAGCAAGGCGCAGCATTAGACGGCGGTACCAGTGGCGGTGGCGACACAGGCGGCGGTGACACAGGCGGCGGTGACGCAGGTAGTGGAGATATTACCGCAGCTGCTTCATCTTTTGGATTTGAAAATCAAGGTGTAGCTACAACTGCAACATTAACTGATGGTACAACATTGGCTTTTGACAAAGGTGAAGGTTCTAACGACCCCAAATATTATAGTGGAGATTACGCATCTATTCGAATGTATGCCAAGAACCTTGTAACTATAACAAGTAGCAAAGCCATTACCAAGATTGTAATCACCACCACAGCAGGAAGCGGTTCTACCAAATATAACGGAAATGATACTGCATTTGCAGAAGGAGGTGATACAAAGGTTAACATCAAAAAGAATAGTGATACCGAAATTGAGTTCAGCGGTCTGAATTCGAAAACAGTGAAAATAGTCAACGAGCATACTGCTGCCACTGGAGGTACTCAATTACGTCTTGCCACTATCAGTATTACTTATGCGAAATAAGAAATGCTAGTATAAAGAAAAGGCTGCAAGACCGAAAGGCTTTGCAGCCTTTTTTGTAGCATTCAATGCGCTTTTTATTCCCAAGGTGGTAATGTTTTGTTCCCAGCCTGGGAATGTTTTGTTCCCAAGGTGGGAATATTTCTCCAGTACTTGCCTGTCAATAAGGAACGGTTATTTGGCAATAACCCTGCCTTATTGGGAAATAAGAACGGAGTATTGAAAAATACTTTCGGAGTAATTTTATTCTCTCTCAGAGTATTAGAAGAAAGAAACAATAAAATAAATCCAAATTTATTTGGTTTTTTGCTCACTTATTTGTACCTTTGCACCCGCAATTATGCACTTTAAGTAAATAACATATAATAATTAACAAGTAAAATGAAAAAAGGTATTCATCCAGAAAACTATCGCCCCGTCGTGTTTAAGGACATGTCCAACGGCGATATGTTCCTCTCGCGCTCTACCG
>CACZMV010000051.1 GCA_902782305.1 uncultured Prevotellaceae bacterium | reverse complement strand
GGCGAAAAGAAGAGACATCATTGTATAAGATGATTTTGTGTGGTTACTTAATTATTCAAATTTGTTTTACGACAGAGCCACGAAGTGGCCTAATGACCGATTCGGGATAAAGCAAAATTGTTTCGCATTTGGAGAAATAAGGAGCGGCTATTCCTCCAAATACCAACAAAAGCATGTTGATTTGGAGCTTAAAACTCGATAATTGCCAAATGTATGGAAGAACGCCTGCCCGATATCTATCAGGTCTTTGGTCATACGCTGGCAGGAGTTCAGCCCTGTCATCACCAAGCATTACGCTTCTCTTAATTGCAGAAAGGCATTCTTGTTGACAAGTAATGGTTTCGTTCTGGCATTGGCTGAGAATTAGTTAGGAGTTAGGAATTAGGAGTTAGGAGTTGCCATGCGGCTTGCTCCTAATAAGATACCTGACAGGGTAGCCAATCTAACTCCTAACTTCTAACTGAATGGCTGAATAGTCGGGAAGGCTCCTATAGTCGTTAATTATTGTTTGAAAAGTGTGTTTTCAGGTCTTGGCATCAGTTATTGTCGGGGTATTTTTGTACCTTTGTGCTATATTTACGAAGAATATGTAGCCCCATGTAGCGATGCTGAGGCACAGAGACTTACATGAGATTCAAAAACATGTAGCAGTAAGCATCTAAAAAATATAAAGATGGAAGAGAATAATATATTAATATACAAAGACGAAAACAACGCTATCCAGCTTGATGTTAAGTTGGATAACGGAATGATATGGGTCACGCGTCAGCAACTCGCAACATTGTTTGGGCGTGACTATAAAACGATCAGCAAGCATATCAACAACGCTATTAAGGAAGAATTAGCAGATGAAGTGGTAGTCGCAAAATTTGCGAATACCACTCAGCATGGTGCCATTGAGGGAAAGACTCAGACGCATGAGATAGAGTATTTCAACCTTGAAATGGTGACCTCAGTCGGCTATCGTGTGAAGAGCAATCGTGGCGTACAGTTTAGGAAATGGGCTAACCGTGTACTTAAGGACTACCTCGTCAAGGGCTATGCTATCAATGACCGTATTCGCCGTGAGCAGATCTCCGAACTTCGCCAACTGGTCCAAATGGTAGGCCGTACTATTCAGACCCAACAGTTGGAAAAGAACGACGAGAACCAGGCTTTGTTCGACATCGTGGTGGACTATACCTACGCTCTTGATACGCTCGACGACTACGACTATGAGCGCTTGTCGATAGAGAAGACCACTCAGGAGGATAGGTTTCATGCCACCTACGAGAGTGCCATGGAAGCCATCAAGGCTCTCCGTGAGAAATTCGGTGGCAGCACTCTCTTCGGCAACGAGAAAGACGACTCGTTCAAGAGTTCCATCGGACAGATCTATCAGACCTTTGGAGGCAAGGAACTTTATCCCAGCGTGGAGGAGAAGGCCGCCATGTTGCTCTATCTCGTCACCAAAAACCACTCGTTCTCCGATGGCAACAAGCGCATTGCCGCCACGCTCTTCCTATGGTTCCTCAACAATAACGGAATCCTTTATCGTGAGGACGGCTCGAAACGTCTGGCAGACAATACCTTGGTAGCCTTGACTCTGATGATTGCCGAGAGCAGAACGGAGGAAAAGGACGTGATGGTCAAGGTGGTAGTGAATTTGATTAATCAAAAGAATGAATAGTTTTCCTAAGTATGAACATTGAGCAAATCAGAGAGTACACGTTATCACTCCCAGAAGTGACTGAGGACCAAACGTTTGGTGAAGACATTCTTAACTTCCGCTTGGAAGGAAAGATATTCGTCTGCCTGTGGTTAGGTGGGGGCAGGTATGATAGGAAGGATGGAGTATCAAGAATCGCCTTGAAACTATCACCAGACAGGAATATCGAACTCAGAGAACAATTCTCGGCCGTGACACCTGCCTATCATTGGAACAAGACGCACTGGAGCGATGTATATTACGAAGAAATGGACGAAGCAATAGTAAAGGATTTGATTAAAGAGTCATACCAACTCATTGCATCGAAACTTCCAAAGGCTATTCGTTCAAAGTATTTGTCTGTATTAGGTTGATTTAGATGTGGTAAAATGAAAATAAAGAAACGTAAAATCAAGTATTCAGCATTATTCTTTCTCTGCTGGTTTGCCCTCCTGGTGTTCCTTGTAGATGGAGTTTTGAAATTCCAGACGTTGGTTGACTATTTTGGATCATACACATGGGTAGAGATAGCCTTATTGTTAATGGTCATTCTGCCTACATGGGCTGTTTACAGATTCACTAAAGAAAAATAGAAAGAAACATATATCTATGAAGAAAGTAAAGATTACCATCCTCAAAACGATGCTGAATGAGGACTTGGCGAAAGAATATGGCATCTGTGGGCTGAAAGCCTGTCCCATGATGAAGGTGGACGATGTGTTTTATGCTGACTACGCAAAGCCAGAGGGCTTCTGTGACGAGGCATGGAAGGCCATCTATCAGTATGTTTTCGCCTTGGCACATGGTGCAGACAAGGGATTATTCTACTATGGTGACTGGATTAAGGAGCCTGGTGTTGCCATTGTCAGTTGCAATGACGGTCTGCATCCTGTGATTATGAAACTTGAAGCGACTGAAGAAGCCAAGATTGAATATACACCAATTGACAGATAAATCGGGATTTAGGTATGAATATATTTAGTTTTTTCAAGAAAAAAGGCGAATCAGGCCTTACTTATAATCGATTAGAAACGTGGCTGGATGATGTCATGCAAATGACTATCCCAAATGAAGTTGTAGCTTTTTGTTTCAACTTGTATGAGGATGCCAATAATAGTTGGACTCTCGAATTGATAGGAGCTAGTTCTTTTGATACAACTGATAATGACTGGGCATGCGATGAAGTATTTACTACTAGAGACAACCCTCTTACTTGGTATGACGATAAAGAATGGCAAGATGTCCTGACGTTAACTATAAAGCTGCTAAAGGACTATTTAGAAAAAGGTAAATATGCAAAGGAATTAAAAGAACGTCAAGGATTGGCTGTCGGTTTTGTAGACGGTGATTTAACACTGCTATAAATTCCAATTTAGCGAACTGAAATGAATATGGATTTCAAGGATAAAGTAGTCGTCATAACAGGTGGTGCGCAAGGTATCGGAAGATGTATAGCAGAAGAATTCGAGAAACTTGGAGCCGCTGTTTGTGTAATCGATAAACAGCAAGGCAACCACTTTTTTGGCGATATAGCCGACAAAGAAACGCTGGAGCAGTTTGCCAAGGATGTAATCGAGAAGTATGGGCATGTGGATTATCTCATCAACAATGCCCTGCCATTGATGAAGGGCATAAACGAGTGCAGTTATGAGGAGTTCCAATATGCCCTGAGTGTTGGCGTTACGGCTCCATTCTACCTATCAAAACTCTTTATACCGCACTTTGCCGAGGGGGCAACCATCGTCAACATTTCATCTTCACGAGACCGTATGAGCCAGCCACAGACAGAGAGTTATACGGCAGCAAAAGGTGGCATTGCGGCTCTGACTCATGCCTTGTCGGTCAGTCTTGCTGGAAAGGTGCGTGTAAACAGTATCTCGCCTGGTTGGATTGATACAGCCTACACCGTCTATGAAGGTCCTGATGCCAGTCAGCAGCCGGCAGGACGTGTCGGCAACCCATTGGACATCGCCAATATGGTGCTCTATCTCTGCTCCGACAAGGCTGGTTTCATCACGGGTGAGAACATCTGTATCGATGGCGGTATGACCAAACAGATGATATATCATGGCGATAATGGTTGGACTCTAAAACAAACAGACAATGAATAAAAGAGAACGAAATGAGCAGCGAGAGCAGAGTCAAGCGGTTTTGAACTCTGCCGAGTCGCGAATGAAGAAGAGCAAAGCACAATATGCACAAGCCAACAAAGGTTGGCTGGAGGCGAAAGCCAAGGAAGAAGGGGTCAAGGCACTACCCAAGGGTATCTATTATAAGGTGCTGAGCGAGGGTAATCAGTCAAGTCCTCAACCTTCTGTTAGAAGTATTATCACGGCTCACTACACAGGGAAGACCATCAATGGCAAGACTTTCGACAGCAGCCGTGGCGGTGTTCCATTGGCTTGCCGACTCTGTGACCTCATTGAAGGTTGGATTATCGCCATGCAGCAGATGCACATTGGCGACAAATGGGAGGTCTATATCCCTGCAGAAATGGGCTATGGCAAGTTCTCTCAGCCAGGCATCCCTGGTGGCTCGACGCTGATATTTGAAATAGAGTTGTTAGGAATAGCATGAGTAAAGACAATATCATGATTCGCAAGGCAGAGCGGCAGGACGTGCCGCTGCTGCTCGACTTCATCAGAGGCATCGCCCAGTATGAAAAGATGGAAAATGAGGTGGTGGCTTCAGCCGAGGTGCTGGAACGGGAAATGTTCGACGAGCACAGGGCAGAGGCTGTGTTTGCCGTTGTGGATGGCCGGGAAGTGGGCTTCGCGCTCTACTTTTACAATTTCTCAACGTTCATTGGACACTCCGGGCTGTATTTGGAAGACCTGTTCGTATGGCCGGAAGAGCGAGGCAAGGGTTATGGAAAGGTTCTCCTGCTTTATCTGGTAAAAATCGCTCGCGAGCATCATTGCGGTCGTATGGAATGGACTTGCCTGAACTGGAACCAGCCCAGCATCGACTTTTATCTCTCACTCGGAGCCGTGCCTATGAACGAATGGACCATTTACCGTCTGGACGCTGATTCACTGGAACGATTAAGCAAATAATATATAGTTAAGCGCATGAATCCAGTAGCCATCCGACTTCTCAATCAGCAACTTATCGCACCCCAATTCGGTACCCCTACAGAAGTGATACGATATATGGGTGCTATGCAAGCGCAGGAATACCGTATGATGCGCTGGGCGGTGGTCATGCGTACACGGAAGCCCTCACACAAAGCCTTTAAGCAAGCCTTTGATGAGGGGCAGATCATCCGTCTGCACCTGATGCGAGGCACCTGGCAGTTGGTTTCTGCTGAAGATTACAGGTCTATGATTGACCTATTTGCTCCCAAAGCCATTGCCGTCACAAAGGGATGGATGAGCAGCAATAAGATTTCGATTCCTGACGATGAACTGATGCGAGTTAGAGACATCCTTATTCAGACCGTAGCAGACAAAAGGAGCGTGACGAAAGAAGATTTCGTTCTGGCATTGGCTGAGAGAAACCTGCAGATGGACGACCATCGTCTGTCTTACCATATCCGAATGGCTGAATTGTCGGGTGTTCTTTGTAGTGGCGACTTGCTTCCGATGAAGCCTGCCTACGCGCTTGCTGCTAATAAGGTGAAGTCATCCGTCAAGATGGAACGAGACGAAGCACTGGCATACTTTACAAGAAAGTATTTCCTGAGTCGCCAACCAGCCACTCTGGAGGATTTCGTGTGGTGGTCTGGACTGAACATCAGCGATTGTCGCAAAGGAATCGCACTCTTGGGTGATTACATTCATGTGGAGAGATACCGAGGCAGGGACTTCTACCTGACTGATGACTGTCGCAAACGAGGTTTCAGAAAGGGGACTTTCCTGCTGATTCCTCCTTACGATGAATACCTCATAGCCTATAAGTCCAGAGACATCGTGTTACCACAAGAACATAGACATCGTGCCCATAATAACAGCGGCATATTTCAGCCGGTAATTGCTTACGATGGCATTATCTGCGGTAACTGGTCGCCCTATAAGGAGGAATGTCAGATGGAGTTTTTCAATGGCGATTATACTTCGGAGGACATAAATGAAGCGTGGACGGGATTTCTGAAATATAAACTATCTTAGAGACAAAATGAAACTGACATACATATTCCATAGCGGTTTCGCTCTTGAAACAGAACAATCCATTCTGATATTCGATTACTGGATGGATCCTGTTGGTGTCATGGAAACTGTTCTTCAGAGCAAGAAGCCTGTCTATGTATTCTCCAGTCACTTCCACGAAGACCACTTCACGAGGGAAATCTTCGAGTGGAAGAAACGTAAGCCGGATATAACATATATCCTGAGCAAGGATATACTTCGGCACAGGAGAGCCTGTAAGGATGAAGCCGACGCATGGTTAGCCAAAGGTGCATCATGGGCAGATGAAAGAATATCTGTCAGAGCATTGGGCAGTACGGATAGCGGAGTATCATGGATTGTTGAGACCGAAGGGAAGCGAATCTTTCATGCTGGTGACCTTTGCAACTGGTATGCGCGGTTCTTGCCTGATGCTGTGCCTGGCCAAACTATCTATAGCGAAGAGTTTGAGGAAGACATTGACCCGATAGCCCACGAAAAGCAATTCTTGGGCGAATTGAAAGACATACGCAAAGTTGCTGATGGTTTTGACCTTGTGATGTTCCCCGTAGATGGACGTATCGGCAACGGTTATACACTCGGTGGCAGACAGTTCATAGAGCGTTTCAAGGTGGGTATGTTTGTACCTATGCACTTCGTAGCCAGTGGCTTTGAATCTGCATGGCGTATGAAGGAGTTTACAGATGAAAAGAATATTCCATTCTGGGAAATAACGAAGGAAGGAGACACGATAGAAATATGAACATGCTAATTCTTTCAGGAAGTCCAAGAAAGGGTGGCAATACGGATTTACTGGTAGAGGCATTTGTAAAAGGGCTCTCGCCAAAGCATGACGTGGAAATCGTATCGGTACGCGATTCCAGGATAAGTCCTTGCATGGGCTGCAATTATTGCTTCAGGAATGAAAGCCATGCTTGCGTACAGAAAGATGACATGTCCATCATCTATGAAAAGATGGCATTGGCTGAGAATTAGTTAGGAGTTAGGAATTAGGAGTTAGGAGTTGCCATGCGGCAGGTCCCGACTGGAAAGACCCCACTCCCGACCCAGAGCCTTAATGTATGTGGCAGCCTAAGGAGATTTTAGCATCAACGGCTCTCATCGTTGCTTCGGTGTTGGCTATCTGGGGAATGTTGCTCCCACCTGTGGGG
>CACZMV010000050.1 GCA_902782305.1 uncultured Prevotellaceae bacterium | reverse complement strand
CCGGGCGTGTCATAACGCCCAGTTTCATGGCAAGGGCATCGGCTACCACTACTACATCACCCGTGATGGCCAGCTCTACCAGACCCGCAGTGAAGCCGAAGTCGGCATGCATGCCCGCCGCTACAATGCCCACAGCATCGGCATCTGCTATGAAGGTGGCTTAGACGAAAAGGGGCGCCCGGCCGACACGCGCACCCCAGCGCAAAAGGCAGCCTTGGTAGCCCTGCTGCGCAGTCTCAAGGTCGATTACCCCGACGCCAAGATTCTGGGCCACCGCGAACTGCCCAATGTCCACAAAGATTGCCCCTGTTTCCTGCCGAGCAAGGAGTACAAATCTCTCTAATTCAAAAACCTCAGCGCCCTCCCCCGCTGAGGTTTTTTATACACATAGTAACCTTAAAGTGTTAAAAACTGCGCTAAGGAACAAAATAGTTCCATAAATGTTTGGAAGTTTAGAACGGATTTGTTACCTTTGCAGCGTTCATTATAACAAGCGTTCTATGAAGTATTCAGAGTTTTACCGACTGATTGAACAGCATGGCTGGACAATCAAGGGGGGCAAAGGGCACTACAAATATGTGCATCCTAACTACCCGTACTTCATTCCAGTCGGCAGACACAAGACACAGGAAATACCGAAAGGTACTCTTGACAGTATGCTGAAGGCCGCAGGGTTGAAGTGAACTAAAGAGCTTCTGAGAAGCTTCCCGCCTCCTTTTCGGAGGGGGCGGGTTTAATGAACAAAAACGAAAAAAGGAGGATATGAAAAGGATTAAGGCAATTATCGAAAAGGCGAGTGACGGTGGATATGGCATTTATGCTGAAGGCGACATCCCCGTGTTTAGTGGAGGTCTCACGGAACAAGAGGCAAAGAACGAATTCGAGTCTCTTATCCATGAACAGGCTGAATTTATGAAAGAGCAACAAGGTAAGTACCCAGAATGGTATTCTGACGATTTACTGATAGACTATCGTTATGACATGAGTGGATTCTTCCTTGCTTTTCCGTTCATCAACGTTACGGAATTTGCCAAAAGTGTCGACATCAACCCATCGCTGATGCGCAAATACAAAAGTGGAATAGCTAAGGCTGGTGAACGGCAAAAGGACTTGATACAACGTAAGTTTGACGATATAGTGAGCCGTCTCAGTGCCGTAAGGTTCTGAATACGGAACGCTTGTTTAATGAACAACAAACGGAGGGTGTGCCTGTTAAGGCGCACTCTCTTTTTGTCATCACGTAACACCGTGCCTAGCACCCGAACAAGCACCCCACAAGCACCCCACAAGTACACACTGAATGCGGAATACTTGTAAACGTAAGTTAATTCAAGAGTAAACTACTTAATTTTCTTTAATAACTAAATGTTTTAGTTGGTACAAACTAAAATTTTTAGTTACTTTGCAGCAGGTATTTGACAAAGACGCGAAATTGACTGTAACGACTTAAAACAAAGAGACAATGAAAAGGCTGACAAATAAAGAAAAGGAAATCATGGACTTGTATTGGCAACATGGGCCGATGTTCGTGCGTGAGCTGTTGGAGCATTACGCTGAGCCTCGCCCCCACTTCAATACGCTGTCTACGATGGTTCGCATCCTGGAGAAGAACGGTTATCTTGACCATAAGCAGTATGGCAACACGTATCAGTACTTCCCCATCGTGACGGAGAAGGAATATGGGCGCTCCAGCATTGCGGGTGTCATCAAGAACTACTTCAACGACTCGTATCTAAGTGCCGTCTCCAGCTTTGTGAAAGAGGAGAAGATCAGCGTAGAAGAACTGAAAGAGTTGATTTCCGAAATTGAAAATAGTAAATTGTAAATAGTCCAATTGTAAATATGATCGATTTTCTGATATACGACCTGAAGGTGGCGGGGCTCATCGTAGTGTTCTACATGTTCTACCGTCTGTTGCTCAGCAAAGAGACGTTCCACCGTGTGAACCGCATCGTTTTGCTGGCAACTGCCGTGGCATCGTTCATCCTGCCTCTGTGCGTCATCACGATGCACAAAACAGTAACACTGAACGCCGTGCCAAGCGTATCGGTGGGCGATGTCCAGACTGAACTGGCTACGGTAGAGTCGACCGTGCCTTTGTGGCAACAGGCTGCCATCATCCTTTATATAATAGGTGTATTGGCTGTGCTGAGCTACATCGTGGCATCGGTATGGAAAGTCGTCATGCTGATTAATCGAAGCGAGAAGCATCTGTTGGAAGATGGTATCACCCTCTGCGTGACCGGTAACGCAGCGCTGGCGCCCTTCAGTTGGATGCACTACATAGTGATGAATCGTAGTGACTACGAGCAACAAGATGCCGCTATTCTCGCTCATGAACGGGGACACATCCGCCTGCATCATTCGTGGGACGTGTTGCTCGTTGATACCCTCACCGCCCTCCAGTGGTTCAACCCCGCCATGTGGATGCTGCGCCAGGACTTGCGCGCCATCCATGAATACGAGGCCGACGGTGCAGTACTCTCACAGGGGTTCAATGCGCGTCAATACCAATACCTGTTAATCACAAAAGCCGCGAGCATTGGCGGGTACTCCATTGCCAACGGTATCACTCACAGTACCCTCAAAAACAGAATCCATATGATGTTACATAAGAAATCGCAGGGCAGTCATCTGCTGAAGTTGCTCGCCCTTCTGCCCATCGTGGGCACAGCCTTAGCCCTGAATGCCGAGACCGTTACCGACGTGGTGTATCAACAGCCCCAGAAGAAGATCATCAAGAAGGGCAAAAAGAATGCAACCATCAAAATGGGACCAATCAATGAGATTGTGGTGGTGGAACAAGCCCCTGCAGATCAGAAAGAAGTGAAGCCCGTGGAAATGCCCAACGCCATGAAGGTGGAAAAAGCAGAGAAAGAAGCCTTCGACGTGGTGGAGCAGATGCCCCAGTTCCCTGGCGGTCCCAGTGCCCTGATGCAGTTCCTGTCTCAGAACGTGAAGTATCCTGTGGAGGCACACAAGGCTGGCGTTCAAGGGCGCGTCATCGCCAACTTCGTCGTTGAAAAGGACGGTAGCATCACAGAGGCAAAGATTGTCAAGTCCGTATCGCCGGAGTTGGATGCAGAGGCCCTGCACGTCATTGGAAGTATGCCCAACTGGATGCCTGGTAGGCAGAATGGCGAGCCCGTCCGCGTGAAATACACCGTGCCCATCACCTTCAAGCTGCAGGGCAGCGAAAAGCCTGCCGTATCGCATGTAATGATTGGCCCAGAGCATAAGGGCAAGTCCAAACCTGTTGAGGTGGTGATTGACGGCAAGGTGGTGGATGCCATTGTGATGAACAGTCTCAATCCTTCCGACATTGAGAGTATAGATGTCGAGAAGGCCAAGGACGACCAGCCGAAGGACCGCATCATCATCAAGATGAAGCAGAAAAAGGAATAAACACTCTCTATTAATAATGAACAAAATCCTAACATTGTTCTCCCTCGCCCTGTTGACGGTACTCCCCGTCAAGGGCGAGGATTCTGACTCCCTTTCCATTTGTTTGCAGAAGGGCGACAGTTGTATGCAGCAATACAATACTTTCGAGGCATTGAAGTATTATCAACGGGCATACGAATTGGGGAAGGCCGTTGCGGGTAAGCAGGCTAAAGATACCTTGAAACTTCCAATAGAAGACCTTGACAAGCTGCCTCAGGAAGAAGCTGATAAGATAATAGACCGGTTGATAGCAGGAGCTGTAAAAAGTGCAACGGTGCCTTATTATATCTCGGCCAAGCTCGCAGACTGCTATTACAAACGAGGGAATTATTTCCAGTGTTCCGAGTTGTTGAAGAACACTCCTGAGGACAGTCTCTCCCACGAGTCTTTCCGACAGTTAGCCTACAGTTATAAGAAGCAGGACGATACAGGGTCATTCATCTATTGGGCTAGTCAACTGGTGGCACGCTATCCCATGGACGGAGAGATGGTGGCAGGTCTCACACTTGCTTTTACACAGACGGAACAGCCACAAAACGGCATTGCTTGTGCCGAAAAGTATTGTAAAGTTGATACTACCAACATTGAGGTTAATCGTGCCTTGGCCGATGCTTATTTTGTTGATCGCCAGTTCCCAAAAGCCACGAAGATATACGAACGACTGTTAGAGCAGGGCGATTCTACGTTTAACACCCTCTATTCTGCTGGCATGTGCTATACCAAGACCGACTCCTTGGAGCGTGCTTATCAATGTCTGAAACCTGCCCTTTGGCTTAGCAAGATGCAGCACGCAAATTGTGCATGGCGACTGGGTGTGGTCTGTGTTGACACCAAACGATTTGAAGAAGGACTTGGTTATCTGGATCTTGCCACCCAACTACTACTGCCAGATACCACCACCATGAAAGCCATTACGCTTTCGAAAGGTGAAGCATACTATTTAACGGAACACTACGACAAAGCCGTAGAAGCATGGAAAGAGCACCTGGCTTATAACCCATCCTCTATAGCTACCTATTATAACATCGCCAGTGCCTACTACTATTATCTCCCCGATGGCCAAATGGCTAAAACCTACTACGAGAAGTTCCTTAACCTGGCCCGCAAGGAAGAAAAGCCTACGCAACAATTGACGGAGATGATAGAAAAGGCTGAAATGCTACTTCGTACAACCAACTTCGGAAAAAGAAAAACAAAAAAATGAAAAAGTTATTCACCTCATTGCATAATCTTTAAATTATGCTAACGGAACTATGCAAATAGAATAATTTGGATTATCTTTGTGTGCGGTTTTTAAAACAAAGACTATGAAACAAAAATATGCAGTAGTGGTGCTGTTTGCACTGATAATGGCTTCGAGCCTGGTGAGCCTGACAAGTTATAGGGCTACGGAACAGTTGGTAGCTGAGGATATGAATCAGGCGCCCGTCAAGAGCCCAAGCCGACCAAGCAACTTGTTGACATGATGTTGCAGGCGGAAAAGATAATTAAATATTACGACAACAAAAGAAAAAAATAGTTTGATTCTCTGAAACTAGTTTCATATTTCACACTCAGCATCCAATTTCTGAGTTTTGACGATTACTTTTCGTGGGACTTTTTGTAACTTTGATGCCGATTTACGATGGCACAAACCAATAAAGAATGAAACGAAATAGAAAAATGATGCATATTAAAGTATTTGCAATTCTTCTTGCACTATTCCCTTTGGCTGTTTCAGCACAGGAAGAGCGCATTGATACGGTTATTCCAAAATTCCTTTCCAACGGATATTTCTTCCGCGAAATGCCAAAGTTGCCTGATGGCGAGAAAAGTATGATGCGACTGAAGGATAAAGAAGGTAATAGCGTTGTTGTCATCAACGTCAACGCCACACTGCCCAAGTCAGTCATTCGCAAGGCCATTCCACGCGAGCAGGTTCACAATGCCAACCAGTTCCTGAATGGCCTGAACATGATGGCCACAGTGACCTCGCTGACGCAGGCAGGAGTGAAGGCCGACGGCACTTGGTATTCACCTAAGGAGGGAGAACCGTTCCCACAGTTCTCAGAGAAGGACATAGACGGGCGCACATGGACAAACGACAGTGTGAAGGGGCGCGTCATGGTGATTAATCTTTGGTATTCTGGCTGTGGTCCCTGCCGTGCCGAGATGCCCATCCTTTCCAAGTGGAAGGAGCAATTGCCCAATGTAATGTTCTTCTCAGCTACCTATCACGATGCAGAGACCGCCAAGCGCATCACAGACAAGCATCACTTCACATGGACACACCTTGTCGAGGCAAAAGATATGATGGCATGGATTGGCACTGACGGTTTCCCCCTTACCATTGTCGTTGACAAGAAAGGTATCGTCCGCCATGCCGTCCACGGTACCAATGAGATGAAACGCGAAGAACTTCTAGCGAAGATTAAGGAAGCTGAAGCAGAATCATTATGAATAGAAGCCTAACCATATTCACCCTCGCCCTACTGACGGTTCTCCCCGTCAAGGGTGAGGATTTACCTAAATTCAGCATCACACTGACGGTTGACTCAGCCATAGCCAGCCAACCACAGCAAGTGTATCTGTATTCGCAAGTAGAACGGGAAATGCAGTTGCACGATAGCATCAGCATTGACTCAGTGCATCGTCAGGGAACGCTGCATGGAACGGTGCCTTACGAGTATAACGTTAACTTGATGTTCAGTCGTCGCGGTCCCGCCATCGTACCTGTCGTTGTGAAGAACGGTGACCAGATGAAGATACATGTAGGCGACGAGGACGAAGGGTTTAGCATACGGTATATCGACAAGATAGAGGGTTCGCCATCGACTCTGGAGTACGTGCGCTATTATCAGCAGATGGACAGCATCAGCGATCTGAACCGCAAGGTTTACCGGCAGATGCAACGCTATGGGATAACGGAACAAGAAGCAGACTCGTTGGGTAAGATTCGAAATAAGCTGGAGATGGCTAAGGAGCGCCTTTCGCTACATTATGCCAATACGGGCAAGAGCCCTTACGGGGTATTGGGTGCTGCAGCGAGAGTATATGGTTCGCACAGGCTGAATCCTTCCATGCACGGTTACACGGAAAAGGAGGTTGACCAGATGATGCACTCGGTACTGAAACGATTCCGCGACTATCCACCTATTCAGGCTTTCGTCAACGACAGTGTGCTGGGCAGGAACTACATGTCCGCCGAGAGCTTTTCCATCAACGCCATGTTATGGAAACGCTATAGTCGTCGGTTCTTCGATGAGACGGAAGACTCCATCGTGCGACCTCTGAAGGTGGGTGATTATATGAACGTGCTCCATCTGAATGATTATCGCGGACAGTATCTCTATGTCGATTTCTGGGCCTCGTGGTGTGAGCCTTGCCTGCAACAGATGCCCAACATCAAGATGGCGGCACAGATGTTTCCGGAGGACTTGGTGGTGGTGCTGGTGTCGATGGACAAGGAATCCAAGCAATGGTGGAAAACCGTGAAGGAACTGGACCTGCGCAGTCATTCGAAAGACGAGCATCCATACGAGATACAAAACCTGCGGGCCTTTAACGACAATACGGGCAAGATGGTGCCTGAGGTGAAGCGCCTCGACATCCGAACCATTCCGCATAATTATCTGGTAGATCGCACAGGACGCATCATCGCCAAGAACATCAGCGGCAGCCTGCTGATAGATCGCATGAAAGAACTTTTAAAGAAGGAGGGTAAACAATGAAACGGATACTGACGACACTTCTCATTTCTCACTTCTCTTTCCTCCTTTTATCTGCAACCCCAGCAGACAGCTTACGCATACAGGCAAAACAACTGTTTGAGCGAGGATACTATCAACAAAGCATCGACCTACTCAGAAACATCAGCGAGGACAGTCTGACCCTTGACGACATGCGTCTGCGCTACGACTGTTTCTGTCAGACGGGACAGACGGACTCACTCTTCTATTGGGGAAAACGGGTGGTGAAGCGTAATCCTATGGCTGATATCATTCCCGACTTGACCTATCGGCTGAACAATGCAGACAAGGAACACGTAAATCCAGGACTGGCGATTGAGATTTGTGAACGATACAAGCAACAGGATGCCACCCACATCTTGGTAAACCGTCAGTTGGCTGATGCTTATTATCTGGTAGGCAACTATGACTTAGCATTGAAAGAACTAGCAGGCTTAGAAGCATTGGGCGATTCCTGTTTCAAGGTGCTCTATACCAAAGGGTTGATTTATATGAACACAGCCCAATATGGCGATGCCTACGAATACCTGAGCCGAGCCACCGCCCGACATAACGACACGCATGGCTATTGTCTCTTTATGTTAGGCATTGCCGCCAACAAGATAGGCTTAGGTGCCGAGGCATTGAGCTATCTGGACGAGGCCAAGAAGTTGATGGTGCCCGACCGCAAGACTCTGTTCCGCCTGCATCAGGAATTGGCAGAATCGTTCCGCATGAAGGGAGAGCCCGACTTCCGCTTGCAAGAATTGCAAGAGTGCATGCGCTATGCGGAGGAAAAGGATGTCAACACCCTCACCTATCAGATGGGCAAATGCTATCTGCAAATGCGCCAGTTCGACAAAGCCCGCGAAACCCTCGGCCGCTTCCTCGACGCCACCAAGGACAAGGAATATAACAATACTATCAAGTCCATGCGTCAGTCAGCTGAAGAATCCCTCCGCATGATGATGTGGTAAATATAATTTGGTAACAAAGATTTAAATTATGCTAATAGAACGATGCTAATAGAATAATTTGGATTAACTTTGTGTGCAGTTTAAAAACAAATACGATGAAACAACGATATGCAGTAGTGGTGCTGTTTGCACTGATAATGGCTTCGAGCCTAGTGAGCCTGACAAGTTATAGGGCTACGGAACAATTGGTGGCTGAGGATATGAATCAGGCATGTTTTGGCGGTTGACACCAAGAAAGGATTCCGTCCACGTCCGCAAGTATCGACAGCCACGATTCTGTCACTCTCTGACCAGCGTCCTTCGATGATTCTTTGGTCAATGGTGCTGCTGTGGAGCCTGTTCTGCCTGTATCAGCATAGGCGACTGTCTGCATTAGGACTTTACGGCGGCTTAGCCCTGCAAGATGGGCGGTTCGTCAATGCCAAAGGCTGCGAAGTAAAGCTTACCCCGATGCAGCAGCAACTGATGGAGATGCTGTGGCTATCCCCTAGCCGTCAGCTGTCGAAAACAGAGATTTGCGATGCGCTTTGGCCTAAGAAACCTGATGCCAACGAGACGCTTTACACGCTTATTCGACGGCTAAAGCCCATCATAGAAGAACATTCTGACCTCAAAATCGAGTCAGACAGGGGGAAGTCATACGGGCTGAGAGTCAGGTAGATAGGCGCTTGTCAGATTAATGTCAGACAAATGTCAGACATTATTTTTGGTGACAATTGATAGTCTTCATACCTTTGCCGGAAAAAAGGTAAACGTATGATGAAACAAACATCCTTTTCAAGAATCAACACTTGTATGGCGTGGCTTGTCTTTGCCATTGCCGCTATTGTCTATGGACTGACTGTGGAACCAACGGCCAGTCTGTGGGATTGTCCTGAATTCATTGCGTGTGGC
>CACZMV010000049.1 GCA_902782305.1 uncultured Prevotellaceae bacterium | reverse complement strand
TCCGGAAACAAAAGTCCTGGAAGTGAGGGATCATGTCTATGCCCATTTCGGTGGTGTGACGAACACCTATCCTTTCATTGACGAAATGATGAATTTCGGCGAGGAGCGCGTGGCTGAGATGGACCGCAACGGCATTGATGTCGGTGTGATGTCCAGCTCGCCCGCAGTGGAGGAACTGCCTGAAAAGGAGAGTGTGTATTTCGCTAAGAAGTCCAACGACGCTGTGGCAGAACTCATCAAGAAATTCCCTGGCCGCTTCCTGGGCACTGCCATTTTGCCGACGCCATACGTCGATGAGGCCATCAAAGAGCTGGAGCGTTGCGTCAAAGAGCTGGGATTCAAATACTGGCACACGCATTCCAATTATATGCACGAGCACCTGTATGATGAGAAATACCTGCCGCTGCTGGCCAAGGCCGAGGAGTTGGGCTGTGCCGTCTATGTTCATCCGCAGGCTTCCGACGACAAGGATATGAAGGATATGGGCTATGTGTATTCTTCGCCTGGTCTTGGATACGGACTGGATACCATGAAGACGTCGTTGCGACTGATTCTCAACGGCACCTTCGACAAGTTCCCCAAGCTGAGAATGATTCTCGGCCATTTGGGCGAATTCTTCCCGTTTATCATCGACAGGGTGGACAACCGCTTTGCATGGATCAGGGACGACGAGGTGAAGATGAAGCACACGGTTGCTTACTACTTCAAGAACAAGAATGTGGTGGTGACGACCAGCGGTGTTATGTCTAAAATCAGCTTTGAGTGTACCAAGCAGGCTTTCGGCATCGACAGTATCATTTTCGCTTCCGATTATCCCTACGTGTGCCTGGCTGACATGATGAAATTCGTGAAAACGCTCGATCTGACGGAAGAGGAAAAAGAAAAACTCTTCCACCTGAATGCCGAGAAGTACATTTTAAGCTAGCGTGGTGTGCACAGCGGAACCGACCCCGTTTGTGCACACTTCACCGTTTCTTGCGCACAGGATGTTTTTCACCAAGTATCATGTAGAATATTAGTTCTACCTCTACTAAATTATCGTGCGTGACGGAATCTACGCCACCACTCAGAATTAAATATCTTGATTTTCTCTGGAAGTAATTTCAAATACTCCGAATAGAAATTAAAATACTCCGAAAGTATTTTTTGTTACTCCGAAAGTATTTTTACTATTTGACTACGAACGTCCTTTTAGTCCGTAGCGTGCGAACTCTCAGTCCGACCCGAGCGGACTCGCAGTCCGTAGGGACGGACTAAAACACGAGATTACGGCTCGTCGATGGTGAGATTACGGCACACCATTCACGACATTACGGCTCACAAAATGCGGAAAGCAGGAAAGTAGGAAAGCGGACATTAAGCACTTTCTGGGTACTTAAGAGAAACACTTTCCGAGTACGGAAGAGAGACATTTATAGTATAAATTTATTTATTATTATTGTTTTTATAATTATATATTATACCATTATTGAATATTAAATCATATAATAATTCTATTACTCTAAAACACCTTAATGTCCACTTTCCGCATTTCCTACTTTCCTACTTTTCTTGCATTTCCAGTCTCGCCTTGATACAGAGGCAGAAAGGCTGTGGGATAAGGGTTTTCTGAATCAAGAAAAACTGGACGAACTTCGCCACAAGGATTTCCTTGAATGCAAAGTTCTTCCTTATACTGTAAGCTATGTGTTTATTGGATAAACAACTTTCGTGATTCTCTATTTCAATCATTCTATCCCTTATGATTGATGTAAAAATCATTTTTTTGCTTCTTTTCTTGTTTGTTTCACTTATTTTTCCTATCTTTGCCTTGTCGTTCGGAGAAATGGACGACAACATTGAGGAGAGCTATAAAGCTTTGACCCGTCAGAGAATCTGGAAAATTCAACGTGTACGGGCGAAAAGTTTGAAAGCTGTTCCTCCTGCAGTAGCATATATACTGCTCTCTCCTCGTTGGAGTCAGCTCACATATATACCTGCAGGTGTGAGCTGATTTTCATTCTGACGTACACGGGTATTCCAGAACCTTCTGACTAAGGATGTCAAGAAGGCTCACACTCTTTGTGTCAAGAACAAAAAGGAGAAGCCGAAAATCCAATAAAGAGTAGGTTAAAAACAGAAAACTATGAAACAGTTATTATTATCTGTCATTACTTCTATTTTCTTAATTACACATTGTGTACTGATAGTATCAGCAAACACAACTGATGAGAACAATTCCGTCTCAATTGGAGACCATGAATATGTTGATTTAGCATTACCATCTGGTACTTTATGGGCGAAGTGTAATATTGGAGCAAAAAACGAGAAAGCTACTGGATTCTTTTATTCATGGGGTGAGATTAAACCAAAGGAAAATAACAAATACACATCCGCTTTTTATAAGTATTATAAAGCAAGAACATATCTTAATCAGATAAAAAGAAAAAGTACGGAATACTTGCTTTCAAAGTACAATAAAAACAAATCTTTTGGTTCTGTAGATAATAAAAAAGTATTGGATGCAACAGATGATGCAGCAATATCAAATTGGGGGGATTATTGGTGTATGCCAACAGAGGAACAGCTAAGAGAACTTACTCGTGAATGCAAATGGATTCAAGTAGGAACAGGCGGTAAAACATTATACAAAGTAGTAGGCAAAAACCAAAACTATATTTATATTCCTGTTGGTGGATATTTAAGGCAAAGCAATAATTATGGTAGCAGTCCTTATTATTCTCAATCGGAGGTGAAGGGTTCATATTTATGGGATAAAAATGACCAGGCATATTTTTGGTCCAACGCTTTGTGCAACTATCCTGATGTATTAGCTGTTGCGATGACAGTAAAGTCCAGTGAATCATATATTGATGGGGTAGATCGAACTTTCGGAGCTAACATCAGACCCGTTGTAAGCAACAAAGGTCTTAAAGAAATATCGAAAGCAAATGATATGATCGCCGAAAAATGGTTAACAGAAAATAATGGAAAGTTTAATTCCAAAGATTTGTTTCCATTTGAAATGCGATCATATTTTCCTAGATATTTCGGTGAACATGTGGATAGTATAACACAAGAGTTGTTTAGGAAAATGACGTCAAGATATCCCAATCTAAAGTATACCCCAGCTATGACGATGGAAGCATTGGAATTGGACAATCCAAGAACACAATATCTTTTCTTGGCGGGTTATTGTCATTATATGGGGTTAGGAGTGAAAAAAAACAAAGAAAGGAGTCGCCAATTCTTGCTAGAAGGCGCAATGAAAGGAGACTATAGGTGCACTGTTATGTTGTTTGCATTAGGTCTTGCAGGAGAGAAGAATGCCAATGATGTGATTCTGCTATCTAAAGCAGCAAACTCTGGTTATTTGCCTGCCATGGTAGCTTATACTTATATAAAGGCGACAAGTCAGCCAGATAGGTATATGGATCCATATAAATTCAAATTCTATAAAAAAGATAATCTGGACGTCTTATTGAAGTACAATTATCCTGAAGCGTTTTATTTATATGGGAAAATCTTATCCGATAATGCATACATTGAAAAAGCTGCGGATATGGGACACTTATATGCTATAAAAGATATGGTGGAAATCTTAGACAACAAACAATTGTATGGGAAAGCATATCAATACTTATTAAAAGGTGATAAGTTGGGAGCTCGATTTGAGAAGCAAATGTATGTACGTGTTAAATTAAATGGACTATCTTTTTCTCATAATCCAGAAGATGTAGCGAGAGCTTTGAAAGACGCATTCGATATGAAAGCCTACAAATATGTTGTTGAGGCCGCTGCAAATGCTACAAAGCGAAATGTTATTTCTCCTGATATTTTGGCATTATATGCAATGGCTGGAAGCAAATTAATTGGAGACGATGCCCAAAAACGAAAAGAACTATTCAATCTAATGAAGAATAGTGCAGAAAAAAGAAGTGTTTATGGAATGGAAGGCTTAGCCGAATTCTACGAAAAGGGATATGGATTAAATGCTCCTGATATGCAAAATGCATTTGTCTGGTATAAGCAAGCAGCGCAACGGGGTTCTAAGAAAGCGCAGAATTATTTAAAGGGAAGGAATTTAAAATGGTGATATTATGAAAACTGTAGTTAAAGCACTATTATTATCTATGTTGACGTTGACAATTAGTAATAATACATATGCACAGTCAAGTAGAACCAAAACAAATTCTTCTACTAGAAAAGTGTCTAGCAAGTTTTATGTAACTCTCAAACTTTATGCGGAATATGCAGTTCATTCATCTATACCTTTGTATAGTAATTTGGGGGTTAATCAAAAAATGATTTGTCGATTGAGCACCCAAAATGTTTATTTAGCAGAAGAATATATAACATCAGACCCTTTTACACGATTAAATTGGTGTAAGCTCTTTTCGCTTGATGGAAAATTCTTAGGTTACATATCTTCAAAAAGCATATTAAGATGTAAGCCACCTGTTGCGCCTGAACTAGAAATGGTTGAAGTGAAAGGAGGAACGTTTACAATGGGAAATAATAGTGATCCAGAAGCAAGTCCAGAACATCAGGTAAGTGTATCGGATTTTAAAATAAGTAAATATGAAATTACACCTATACAATGGTATAAGCTTTTTGGAGAGAAAGGAATAACTCACTATAGTTGGGATGATGTGCAAAACTTTATTAAAATATTAAACAAGTTAACTAAAAGAAAATACAGACTTCCTACGGAAGCAGAGTGGGAATATGCAGCTAAAGGAGGACAACTGAGTAAGGGTTATAAATACAGTGGCAGCGATTCCGTATCTGTTGTCGCTTGGTATGCTAAGAATTCTGATTTCATTGGAGATGGTAAAATGGTGGCTCCAGGTTCTAAAGAGCCAAATGAACTTGGTATTTACGACATGAGTGGTAATCTCTGGGAGTATTGTCAGGACTATTATGCTTATTATCCAGAGACCCCGCAAATAAATCCTGTGTGTAATGATAATAAGAGTGGATATCGAGTGATACGAGGAGGTGGAGTAGATGCAAAACCCGAACAATGTACTACTACATATAGAGGAAAAACAGTTCAAGATTGGGTAAACACTGCTTGTGGATTTCGTCTTGTATTAGATTGTCCTAAACGAACAGGTAATAAATAAGCAAACAATTATATCCTTTTTATTCACAAAAATTAGTTAAAATGAAAAAGTTATTATTCATTGCAGTAGCTGCGATAGCAGTATCCTGCGGAAACAAACAACAGGCTCAACAACCAGAGAGTGATTCAACAGCAGTAACAACAGATACTGTTACTCAGCAAGTAGAATCTCAAGTAGATCAACAAGCCGCAATTGATGCTAAAGTATCTGCCAACATTCAAGAGTTTTATAAAAACTATGTCTTTGGTAGAGAAGAACTTACCGATGAAGCTGTCAATAAGTATTGTACCAAGAGACTTGCCAAGAAACTTGCAGATGACTATGAGTATGAAGGAGGGGGATATGCCATTTGGGACTTTAGAAGTGGAGACCAGGACGGCGATGAAACAAAAGTACTTAATGTGGAAGCATTAGGAGATGGGAAATATAAAGTTGTAATGGATGGAAATTCTTCTCGCACCATTTCTGTAATTATAGACGGTGACAATGTCTTTTTTGATGAAATAAAATAAATAGCGTCTATAATACTAAGTCACAAAGGTAGATTCATTCAACTACTTAATATTTTTTGGAAGGGCACAGAAAATTGTGCCCTTTCTCTTTATTTGTAGAGAAAGGAGCTTAGAGCGTATTCAGATGAGTGGTATTTTGAAATTTAAAATTGCTTAGTTGATTTCTTGCATATTTCAAAACAACTTGCTACCTTTGCATGCAAAATATGCAATGAATGAAGAATCTGCACAATAGATTCGACTAAATTGATAAGGCAAACCCTTTTTTAAATAATAAATAATGTATAAACCACTTTTCAATCAGCGCAAGGCGCTCCGCTTCCGACAGTTTACACGGAAGGGATATGCCCTGTTTGCCTGTTTAGGAAAGGTTGTCACCATTGGGGTGCTGAGCGTGGCCACGCTGCGCGCAGCAGCAAGCACCACTGCCGACGATTTGACAGTGGCCGGAACCTCAAGTGTGGTTGGCGATTCCGTCGCCAGCTCTCCAGACAAGGAGGCAACGCTCGACGATGTCGAGATAACAGGCTCACGCGCACCGCTTGCTTTGGGGCAAGCAGCGAGAATGGTCACTGTACTGTCGCGCGACGAGATTCAGGCGGCGCCAGTACAAAGTATTAACGATTTGCTGAAGATGGCCGTTGGCGTGGATGTGCGCCAGCGCGGACCCATTGGAGCTCAGACAGACGTCAGCATCCGAGGGGGAACGCAGGAGCAGATAACGATTCTGCTGAACGGCATCAACATCTGCGATCCGCAGACGGGGCATAACGCCTTCGACTTGCCTTGCGACATCAGCGACATAGAGCGCATAGAGGTGTTGGAAGGTCCTGCAGCCAGAGTGTTTGGTACTTCGTCATTAGTCGGAGCGATTAACGTCGTGACACGACGAAATGAGAAAGGAGAAATGAGAAATGAGAAATGGGAAGGTGCGGCACGGGTAGAAGGTGGCTCGTTTGGCTATCTGTCGACAGCGGGGCGCGTGGGTATTGCAAACCATAGCCTTTCTGCGAACTATACCCGTAGCGATGGATATAGCCGTTCGAAGACTGGACATCTGAACAGCGACTATCAGGGTGGCAAGGTTTTCTATCAAGGAGGCTACAATGGTGAGCAAGTTCAGTTGAACTGGCATGCAGGACTGAGCATAAAAGGCTTTGGCTCGAACACCTTCTACAGTGCAAAGTATGACGAGCAATATGAGAAGACGACCAAGTTTTATACTGCACTGCAGGGCGAGACTAAGGGCTGGCTAAGGTTTCGTCCATCCATCTATTGGAATCGTTCGTACGACCGCTTCGAATTGATTCGCGGTTTGGAGGACAAGGTGCCCTTCAACCATCATCGCACAGATGTGTTTGGCGTAAACCTGAACAGCTATTTCGATTGGCAATTAGGACGTACGGCCTTTGGTGCCGAATTTCGCAACGAAGACATTGTGAGCAGCAACCTGGGCGAGCCCTTACAAGAGGAGAAGGGGAAATATAAGTATGGTCTGAACCGCACGAACCTGTCGTTCCACCTAGAGCATAACGTCCTGCTTCAGAACTTCACACTTTCTGCAGGATTCATTGCCATTAAGAACACGTGGAACGAGATGCCCTTCACGCTCTATCCTGGCATTGACGCAAGCTATAGGATAGGCAATCATTGGAAGGTGTACGCCTCGTACAACGAGTCGTTGCGCATGCCTTCGTTTACAGAACTCTACTACAGCGTGGGTGGACATAAAGCTGATAAGTACCTGAAACCTGAGGAGTTAAGAGCTGTAGAAGGAGGCGTAAAATACAGCGCGAGGGGACTGAACATAAAGGCAAGCATCTTCCACCATCATGCCCGTAACATGATTGACTGGGTGATGGACACACGTGATGCAGACCCCATTTGGCAGAGTGTGAACCATACGAAGGTGAACACGTTGGGACAAGAGATAACGGTTCAGGGTTCATGGTTAAGGGTTAAGGGTTTTCTGGCTTATTGTCATCTGCATCAGTCGAAACAGGAAGCTGACTACCTGCAATCGCAATACTCGCTGGAATATCTGCGCCACAAAGTAACGGCACAATTGACCGCTCTGCTGACGGAGAAGCTGGAAGTGACGATGGGCTATAGATACCAGGACCGTATGGGCAGCTATACTACCACAGAAGGTGAGGTGAAGAGTTATCACCCCTACTCCGTGATAGACGCAAAGGCAACCTGGAAAGAGGACACCTATTCTATATATATAGAGGGAAACAACCTGACCAATCACCGATACGTCGACTATGGCAATGTACCACAACCAGGCGCATGGGTGATTGCAGGCGTTGAGATAGCATTAAACTAAACAGAAGTCAAGGTCGGCAGCAATCTGCTCCTTGTCCAGATGTTGGCCTATGAACACCAGTTTCTGCATACGGTCGCCATACTGGTCGTCCCAGTCGCGACGCAGCTGGTCGTTCTGGGCCATCATCATGTCTAGCTCGTCCTTCGGCATGGTGGCATACCACTGACCCGCATTGGTCAATGATACCTGATGACCTGCCTGCTCGAAAAGGTAGCAGACATCTTCCTCGCCCTTGAAATAACAAATGCCCTTGGCACGGATGATGCTCTTAGGCCACTTGCGAGCCACGAAATCGTCGAAGAATCCAAGGTTGAAGGGGCGACGGGCGTAATAAACAAACGTACCGATACCATATTCCTCTGCCTCGCCCTCATCATCGTGATGGTGATGATGATGGTGGTGTTCGTGGTCATGATGATGCTCATGGTCTTCGTGATGATGGTCGTGATCGTGCTCATCGTCGTGATGATGATCATGGTCATCATCGTCGTCATCATCATCGTCGTGATCGTGTTCCAATTCATGAATCCAAGTGGCTGAGGTAGCTACTTCGTCGAAGTTAAACATCTCCGTATGCAGAATCTTGTTCAGTTCCACATTGCCATAGTCGCACTCAATGATTTCGGCCTTGGGCTGGATGGCACGGATAATCTGCTTGACTTCAGCCAATTCCTCCTTAGAAACCTCAGAAGCCTTGTTCAGCAAAATCATGTTGCAGAACTCAATTTGCTGGATAACCAGATTCTCAATATCCTCCTCATCGATGTGCTTGCGCAACAAATCGTTACCGTTCTTGAACTCATCACGCATACGAAGGGCATCAACCACCGTAACGATGCAGTCGAGCTGAACGTAGCCATCCTTGATATATTCAGGTCCTAGCGTAGGAATGCTGCAAATGGTTTGGGCGATAGGCGCAGGCTCGCAGATACCACTGGCCTCTATGACGATATAGTCGAAGCGGTGCATACGGGTTATGTCGCGCAACTGCTCAACCAAGTCCATCTTCAAGGTGCAACAGATGCAACCGTTCTGCAGAGCAACCAGCGAGTCGTCCTTCTGACCTACTACTCCACCCTTCTCTATCAAGTCGGCATCGATGTTCACCTCGCCGATATCATTGACTATCACAGCAAACTTAATACCCTCCTGATTCTTCAGGATGCGATTCAGCAGTGTAGTCTTACCACTGCCCAGATAACCCGTCAAAAGCAATACGGGAATATTCTTGATTGGTTCCATTTTCTTTATTCGTTAATTCTGTTTTGGCGTGCAAAGTTAGTCCTTTTTTATGAGTTTTGCAAACTCAGCCTTACATTATTTAAATTGGTTCGTAAAAAACTCTTAATTTTTCACTTTTCACCTTTCACTTTTCACTTATTATTTGTATCTTTGCAAAAGTTTTTGCGAGAACAGGCTGCACTCAGCATAACAAGCAAGCTTGATTCTGCATTCGTTTGCACTGTCCTTGCAATCGTTTTTGGAGAAGATAACATTTTTAATAATACAAAGCATTATGACAATCAATGAATTCAACTTTGCCGGTAAGAAGGCAATCGTACGTGTAGACTTCAACGTACCCCTCGATGAGAATGGTAAGATTACTGACGACACCCGTATTCGCGGTGCTCTGCCCACCCTGAAGAAGATTCTGGCTGACGGTGGTGCTGTCATCATCATGAGCCACATGGGTAAGCCCAAGGGTAAGGTGGACATGAAGAAGTCGCTGGGTCAGATTCGCGAGGCTGTAGAGAAGGCTCTGGGTGTTCCCGTTGCTTTTGCTCCCGACTGCGCTAAGGCTGCTGACGCTGCCAAGGCTCTGAAGATGGGTGAAGCTCTGCTGCTGGAGAACCTGCGCTTCTATCCCGAGGAAGAGGGTAAGCCCGTAGGTATCGACAAGGCTGATCCTGCATACGACGAGGCTAAGAAGGCTATGAAGGCCAGCCAGAAGGAGTTTGCTAAGACTCTGGCTAGCTACGCTGAC
>CACZMV010000048.1 GCA_902782305.1 uncultured Prevotellaceae bacterium | reverse complement strand
CGATACTGGTTGGTTATTGCCCAATAAGGGTACCTTATTCTATTAGAGACATTTTCTTTTCCGACTAATACAAATTTGTAGTCCGTAGGCTTCGGACTCCCAGTCCGAGCCGTTCGGACTGACAGTCCGTAAGGACGGACTACAAGGAAGGTACTTAAGAGTCACAAAGTCCCGATTGGCAGAAAAGCTGAAATTAATTTGGCTTTTCCTTCGTTTTTTAGTACTTTTGCCGACGATTCGTTATGAAGGCAAGTGATTTGTTAAAGCAATACGCTATGCTGCCACAGGTTGGGGCATTGGCTGATATGCTGGGGAAAAAGTCTGTGAAGACGGTTTTCCTCGAGGGACTTATGTGCTCTTCTGCGCCCATGCTGTTTGCTTCAATCATGTCAAAAGCCAAACTTTCGACAACGTTGTTTATCCTGCAGGATGCTGATGAGGCAGGTTATTTCTATCACGACCTGGTGCAACTGTTGGACGATAAAAAGGTGCTTTTCTTTCCTTCCAGTTATCGTCGGGCAGTGAAATATGCCCAGCGTGATGCTGCTAACGAGATTCTGCGCACGGAAGTATTGGCAAAGATATCAAATCAGTCCTCTGTCTTTATTGTCTCCTATCCAGAGGCAATTGCAGAACTTGTTATTTCCAAGAAAGTTCTTGATGACAGAACGCTAACGCTTCATCAGGGTGATATGATGGATGTGGATGCTACTGTCAAGACATTAAGAGAATTGGGATTTGATGAGGTTGATTATGTTTATGAGCCAGGACAGTTTGCTTTGCGTGGCAGTATTCTTGATGTTTATTCCTATAGCAGTGAGTTTCCTTATCGTATTGATCTTTTTGGCGATGATATTGACTCCATCCGCACCTTTGAGGTAGACACGCAATTGTCGAAAGATAAGTGCGAACAGATAGAAATCGTGCCTGAACTGGGAGTCGTGGAGGAGAATAAAGTATCGTTTCTGTCTTTCCTTCCAGAGAATACATTGATGGTAGTGAAAGATTTCCTGTATGTTCGTGATGCGATAGACCGCATCTATCAAGAGGGCTTTTCGCAGCAAGCGTTAACAGAACGCATGGAAGGGGCTACAGAACAGGAACAGCAAGATATCATGAAGGAAATGCGTAAAGAGCTGCAACTGATTAGTGGACCGCAGTTCGGTAGGGAGGCTGTTGCTTTCCGTAGGGTGGAAATGGGACACCGCCCTTCTGGTCTGCCTGATGCAACTATTGCTTTTCATGTCTCTCCTCAGCCGCAATTCCATAAGAATTTCGACCTGTTGCAAGAATCGCTGGAACGCTATCTGGTTGATGGATATCGACTCTGTATATTGGCAGATAGTCGTAAGCAGTTAGACCGTTTGCAAGATATCTTTGCTGAAAAAGGAACCGTTCTTTTTGATCCTGTCGAAAAGACTCTCCATGAGGGTTTTGCCGATAACGATTTGAAACTCTGCGTATTTACAGACCATCAGATTTTCGACCGTTTCCATAAATATAATCTTCGCTCAGATAAGGCCCGTTCAGGAAAGGTGGCCTTGACGCTGAAGGAGATTCAACAGTTTGAGGTGGGCGACTATGTGGTTCATGTGGATCATGGAATCGGAAAGTTTGGCGGATTGGTTCGAATGCCTCAAGGAAACTCCTATCAGGAGATGATCAAGATAATGTATGAGGGTGGGGGCTCCATCTATGTCTCTATTCATTCATTATATAAGGTATCAAAATATAAAGCACAGGACAATGGCGAGGCTCCGCGTCTTTCTCATCTGGGAACAGGTCAGTGGGAACGTATGAAGGAGCGTACCAAGGCTAAACTGAAGGATATTGCCCGTGATTTAATCAAACTCTATGCTGCCCGTCGTCGTGAAATCGGTTTCGCTTTCTCTGCAGATTCGTTTATGCAACAAGAGTTAGAGGCCAGTTTCCTTTATGAAGATACCCCAGATCAGTTGAAAGCAACGCAGGATGTAAAGGCTGATATGGAGATGGCCCGTCCGATGGATCGCCTAGTGTGTGGCGATGTTGGTTTTGGTAAGACGGAAGTTGCCGTACGCGCTGCTTTCAAGGCTGCCAGTGATTCCAAACAGGTGGCTGTGCTGGTGCCTACTACCGTTTTAGCTTATCAGCACTATCAGACCTTTAAGTCGCGACTGAAGGATTTCCCTGTCAGGGTAGACTATCTGTCAAGAGCCCGTTCTACTAAGCAGACTAAAGAATTGCTGAAAGACCTGGAGGAAGGAAAGATAGATATATTAATAGGTACGCATAAGTTGATTGGTAAGTCGGTGAAGTTTCACGACTTGGGATTGCTCATTATCGATGAGGAACAGAAGTTTGGCGTTTCTACGAAAGAGAAACTGCGCCAGATGAAGACCAATGTTGATACACTGACCATGACGGCAACGCCTATTCCACGTACGTTGCAGTTCTCATTGGTTGGTGCTCGTGACCTGAGTATCATTCAGACACCACCTCCCAACCGTTATCCTATCCAGACGGAGATTCATACTTTTGGCGCAGAAATCATAGCTGATGCCATTAACTTTGAAATGTCGCGCAATGGTCAGGTCTATTTCGTCAATCCGCGCATCAATGATTTGACGCGCTTGAAGGAAATGATATTGAAATATGTGCCCGATGCTCGTATCGCTGTGGGACACGGACAGATGAAACCAGAGGAGCTGGAGCAGGTCATCTTTGATTTTGCCAATTACGACTATGACGTATTGCTTTCTACTACCATTGTGGAAAATGGAATAGACATTCCTAATGCCAATACCATAATTATTAATGGTGCGCATCGTTTCGGACTTTCTGACCTTCACCAGATGCGTGGTCGTGTGGGACGAGGCAATCGCAAGGCATTTTGTTATCTGTTAGCACCACCCTTGGCCGACCTTCCTCAGGAGAGTCGTCGCCGATTGGAGGCACTGGAGAACTTCAGCGACCTAGGCAGCGGTATTCATATCGCTATGCAAGACCTTGACATTCGTGGCGCAGGCAACTTGTTGGGCGCTGAACAAAGCGGATTCATTGCAGATCTTGGCTATGAAACTTATGTGAAGATATTGCAGCAGGCGGTGGTGGAACTGAGGAATGAAAAAACCTCACCAAGCTCCTCACAAGGTGGAAATGTCAAGAATCGTAAGTCTATTACTTCTGGAAAACAAACAGCCTCTCCTTGGGAGGAATCAGGAGGGTCTTTCGTCTCCGATTGCTCTCTCGAAAGCGACCTTGAGATGTACTTCCCCGACCAATATGTGCCTAGCGATTCAGAACGTATGCTGCTTTATCGTGAATTGGACGGTCTTCATACAGACGAGCAATTGGCTGCTTATCGTACCCGTCTGATTGACCGTTTTGGTCCGGTGCCTCGTGTTGGCGAGGAGTTAATGCGCGTTGTTCCTCTGCGTCGCTGTGGCAAGAATCTTGGTTGTGAAAAGGTAGTGCTGAAACAAGGGCGTATGTCGCTGTTCTTCGTATCTAATCCTGAAAGTCCTTTCTATCAGAGCGATGCTTTTGACCGTATTCTGAGTTTTGTTGCACACAATCCTCGTCGCTGCAATTTCCGTGAAGTCAATGGCAAGCGTTCTATGACGATTGCCGATATCCCTACTGTAGAAGAGGCCGTAAAGCTGCTAACGTCAATATGGCAGCCCACAGCGACAAATTGACATAAAAATCTTGTTGGCATTTAAGTTGCATATTGTTTAGCGAGCACCACAAGGTACTCACAGAACAATAAAACAATGTACAACTAAAAAAATAATTAGGAGGTAATGATTATGATGCCAATGATGAGAACAAACAGTTGGATTCCTACAGTGTTTAACGATCTGTTTGATGCAGACTATATGCCAAAAGCCAATGCCACGGCTCCTGCCATCAATGTGAAGGAATCAGATAAAGCTTATACCGTAGAGCTCGCAGCTCCAGGCATGAAGAAGGAAGACTTCAACGTACACATCAATGATGAGGGTAACCTGATTATCAAGATGGAGAGTAAGCAGGAAAAGAAGGAGGAAGACAAGAATACCCGCTACCTGCGTCGCGAATTCAGTTATTCAAAGTTCGAGCAGACCCTGATTCTGCCTGACGATGTGAACAAGGAGCAGATTTCTGCAAAGGTTGAAAACGGTGTGCTGACTGTAGACCTGCCGAAAGTGGTAGAAGAGAAAGTAAAGGTGTCTCGACAGATAGACATTGCATAATAAAAAAAATGCCCGCTCTTAATTGAGCGGGCTTTTTTGTTTATTTGTCGAGTTCGGCAAGATTTGCTGCAATCATTTCATCGGTTACAGTGTAATTCTGTAAATCACCATTGATATAGGCTTCATAGCTTGGCATGTCAATGAGTCCATGACCAGAGAGGTTGAAGAGGATTACCTTCTCTTCACCAGTTTCAATGCATTTCTTAGCCTCACGGATAGTTGCGGCAATAGCGTGGGTGCTCTCAGGAGCGGGGATGATTCCCTCTGTGCGGGCAAAGAGCATACCTGCCTCGAAGGTTTCCAACTGTGGAATATCAACACCATGCATTAGTCCGTCCTTGATTAATTGTGAGATAATCATGCCGGCACCATGATAGCGCAGACCACCAGCATGGATATTTGAAGGCTTGAAGTTATGACCCAGTGTGAACATAGGCAGCAATGGGGTGTAACCAGCTTCATCGCCAAAGTCATAGCGGAACTGACCGCGAGTCAGTTTAGGACAACTGTCTGGTTCGGCTGCAATAAACTCTGTATGGCGTTCTCCACTCAGGTTGTGGCGCATGAAGGGGAAGGAAATTCCACCAAAGTTAGAACCACCGCCAAAGCAGCCAATCACGATATCGGGATACTCGCCTGCCATCTGCATTTGCTTCTCGGCTTCCAATCCAATGATAGTCTGATGCAGACCTACGTGGTTAAGCACTGAGCCTAACGTGTATTTACAATTAGGAGTAGTTGTTGCTAGCTCGACAGCCTCAGAGATGGCTGTTCCCAATGAACCTGGATGTGTAGGATCCTTGGTGATAATGTCCTTACCTGCGCGGGTTGACATTGAAGGAGAACCTGTCACGGCAGCACCGAAAGTACGCATAACGCTGGAACGGTAGGGTTTCTGCTGCATGGTGATCTTTACCTGATAGACAGCACATTCTAGTCCATAGAGCTTAGCGGCATAGCTCAGTGCCATACCCCACTGACCTGCACCTGTCTCCGTGGTGACGTTGGTGGTACCTTCCTGCTTGGCATAGTAGCACTGGGGAATAGCAGAGTTAATCTTATGTGAACCCAATGGGTTTGTACTCTCGTTCTTGAAATAGATATGAGCGGGTGTACCTAGTGCCTCCTCGAGGGCATAGGCACGAACCAAAGGTGTAGAACGATAATACTTATACTTGTCAAGAACTTCTTCAGGAATATCAATCCATGCATGTTCGGTGTCTAATTCCTGCACACAACATTCACGGGGGAAAATGTGTGCCAAGTCATCAACGCCAAGTGGTTGCTTGGTAGCTGGATGGATAGGAGGCATGGGCTTGTTGGGCATGTCTGCCTGAATGTTATACCACTGTGTAGGAATCTCACTCTCCTGAAGGATGAATTTTTTCTGTTTTGCCATTGTTTTTTGTTGTTGGTGAATAATTACCGCTTGCAAAGATACGAATAAATTTACTATTTGACCATTTACCATTTACAATTTATTGTTCAATTGCGTTATTTTTTGTAATTTTGCAGCCATTATGGTCATAATAGTAGCTGTTTTATTCTATTTTGCCCTGTTATTTACCATCAGCAGATGGACAAGCAGGCAGGCTACTAATACTACGTTTTATAGGGCAGACTGCCGTTCGCCGTGGTATATGGTAGCCTTTGGTATGATAGGCGCCTCTATATCTGGAGTGACATTCGTGTCAGTGCCGGGAATGGTGCTTCATACACAAATGACTTATCTGCAGATGTGTATGGGCTTTATTTTAGGCTATGTAGTGGTGGCCTTTGGATTGCTTCCGCTTTATTACCGATTGAATTTGACATCTATTTATGGCTATTTAGGACAACGATTGGGACGTAGGTCGTATAAAACAGGTGCCTCGTTCTTCCTTTTATCGAAGATGATGGGCGCTGCAGTGCGTTTCTATGTGGTTTGTATCATTTTGCAACGTTTTGTATTTGACCCTATGGGCGTTCCTTTTGTTCTTACGGTAGTGGGTATGGTCATGCTTATCTGGCTTTACACTCGTCATGGGGGCATGAAGACACTGGTTTGGACAGATTCGTTTCAAACACTTTGTTTGTTCGTGGCTCTTCTCCTTATTATATATAAGGTGACGAAAGATTTGGGATTGACGATGGGCGAGGCTGTCGCTATGATAGATAAAAATGCGCTTTCCCGCGTGTTTGTCTTTGATGATTGGGTTTCGAAACAGTATTTTTGGAAACAGTTTGCCAGTGGCGTGTTTATAGTCTTGGTAATGACGGGTGTCGACCAGGATATGATGCAGAAGAACCTGACGTGTAAGACCTTGCGTGGAGCTCAGAAAGACATGTGTACTTATGGAGTGGCTTTCCTGCCTGCCAATCTGCTTTTCCTCTCCTTAGGTGTTTTGTTGGCAACGTTGGCTCAACAAAGTGGTTTGTCTTTGCCTGCAAATGGCGACGATTTATTACCTACGTATGTTTCACAGGCGGGAACGTTGGTGATGGTTTTGTTCACATTGGGCATCGTGGCGGCTTCTTTCTCCAGTGCCGACTCTGCGCTGACTTCGCTGACTACCATTTATTGCGTAGATATTAAAGAGCGTGCTGCTGATGAAGATTTACGGAAACGAGTTCATTTAGCCATGTGTGGGCTCTTTGTGTTGTTTATAATGCTATTCAAAACAGTAAATTCTACCAGTCTGATAGATGCTGTTTATATCATTGCATCCTACACTTACGGACCGCTGCTTGGTTTGTTTGCCTATGGACTGCTAACCCATAAAGAGGTTAATGACCGATGGGTTCCCTATATTGCCATAGCTTCTCCGCTGTTGTGTTATGCAATAGATTGGGGAACAGGTCAGATGACCGGCTATCACTTTGGCTACGAACTGCTAATGCTCAATGCGTTGATTACGTTTGTGGGACTTTGGATATCTCGTCGCGTACCCCTCTGAGGTGGTCGAAATATTCTTTAGGCTGTGTTCCCATGACGCGTTTAAAGGAAGTGGCAAAGTATTTGGGGTCCCTGAACCCTACACGGTAAGCAATGTCGCTCACACGCAGGTCGGGGTCTTCTTTTGCCAGTCGACAGGCTGTCTTGATACGGATGTCACGAACAAAAGTGGTCACATTCTTTCCAGTTAATGCCCTTATTTTATTATATAAGGTACTTACACTGCTGCTCATATCTGCAGCAAAGGCATTACGGTCGTAGTCTGCATCACTGATGTTCTCGTTGATACATCTGATAGCACGTTGCAGGTATTCCTGATCGCCAGTAAGTGGTTTTTGTTCAACTATGTCAGTTAAATCCGATTCGTTTGACGCACTATCACTCAGCACACGCTGACGATTAGCTATGATGTTGTCAATACGCAATTGTAGTTCACGCATTTTGAAGGGTTTGGCTATTATATCGTCGGCACCTGCCGTAAGAGCGTCCATACGGTCTTCTTCCTGTACTTTGACTGTCAGCAGGATGATGGGCAGATGGTCGAACTTTTTGTCCTGCTTCAAGGCACTTGTCAGTTCATAGCCGTTAATACCGGGCATCATGACATCAGAAACAATCAGATCTACAGGCTTTTCGTGTACTATTTGCAGGGCTTCTCCACCGTTGGAAGCCGTCAGCACATTGTATTTGCTTTGCAACAACTGTTTCATCAGCATCAGCAATTCTTGGTTGTCTTCTACTATCAAGATGCGTGAGGCATTCTTGTCCGCAGGTTCCGATTGGATAACTTGGGGTAGGGTAGATTTTGGTGCGGGGAGGTCGAGAATCAACTGTTGTGGAATGTTGATCTGATGCTGCTCGTCAATCTGTGCTGCAGAGAATGCTTCTTTTTTGATGGGTAGTTCCAGCAAGAATGTGGTGCCCTGTCCGTCAATACTCTTGCATTGGATAGTTCCTCTGTGCAGGCGTACCAAATCGTAGGTAAGTGCCAAGCCAAGTCCGTTTCCTAGAGTGCGATTATGTCGATAATCACCATCATGGAAGCGTGTGAAAATATGTTTGAGTTGTTCTTTAGGAATACCAGGACCATTATCGCTTACGCGAATAATAATGTGGTCATATCGTCTATTGGTGGTTACGTCGAGAATCACCTTGGCTTTGTCGCCAGCATATTTAGCTGCGTTTGACAACAGATTGAAAATAATCTTGTCCAACTTATCGGTATCTATCCATCCCATCATACTCTCAGGTTTACAGCGAACCAAGAAATCTACCTGACGCTTTTCCATAAGAGGTTCTATGCAATGAGCTGTTTCCTTGATATATTGCATCACATCGCCATTGCTAACCCTTAGCTTCAGTTCTCCAGCTTGCGATTTGCTTGTTTCTAGAATCTGCTGTAGCAGACGTACACTGCGTTGGATGTTCAAGTCCATTAAGTCGAACTCATGCTGGGTTGAGGGATTGTTGGCACGCAGATTCTCTATGGAAGCACTGAGAATAGTTAATGGAGTTATCAACTCGTGGGTGATATTGGTGAAGATATAACTCATTTGAATCTGCTCTCGAATGCGCATGGTGCGGAAGATAAGCCACCTTAGAAAGATGATAATGGCTAATAAAAGGGTTATAGCAATGCCAATATAGATATTTGTGATGTTCATATTTATAGTTTTTCTGGCTGCGAAGATACAAATTATCTTCTAAAAATAGATATATTCCTGCTAAAAATCTTCGAAAAAGGGCGATTTTTGTTTGAAAAACGTTATTTTGGGTATAATTTTAGTGAAAATAATGATTTTTAAACCATATATAACGTTAAATGAACTTGTAGAAGAAAAATATGTTGTATATTTGCAACAGAAAAAGAGAGTTAGCGAATTCTCAATTGCAATTTAGCTCATGATAGGTAATTCTCCTATCTTAGAAAAGAAATATTTTTAATGGTTAAGGTTTATGGTTGATTAATTTAGTTTTTATTGAAAAAGCCCCGCTGTGAAGCGAGGCTTTTTCTTATGTTCTAGTTCTAGATATTCTAGACAATCCAATATTTTTAGTTCTCCAGAAGGAATCGTTCTGCTTCAATGGCTGCCTGACATCCAGTGCCGGCTGCACTGATAGCCTGACGGTACACTGGATCCGCGCAGTCGCCTGCAACAAAGACACCGGCTAACTTGGTGCGTGGTGTTCCGTCAATCTTCTTCAGGTAACCCACCTCATCCGTATCCAGCCATTCTTTAAAGATGTCTGTGTTAGGCTTGTGACCAATAGCCAGGAAGAAACCGTCGATGGCGATGTCTACCTTCTCTTCGTCAGGTTCACCCTTACGCTTTACCAGATGGGCACCTTCTACACCATTTTCGCCAAACAGTCCCAGGGTGTTGTGCTCAAATAGAATCTCAATGTTCTCAGTGTTCATTACACGGTCCTGCATTACCTTTGAGGCACGAAGGAAAGGCTTGCGAACGATAAGATAAACCTTCTTGGCAAGTCCGCTAAGGTAGAGGGCGTCTTCGCAGGCAGTATCGCCACCACCCACTACAGCCACAGTCTTCTTACGATAGAAAAATCCATCGCAAGTAGCACAGGCACTGACACCTTGTCCGTTGTATTTGCGTTCATCGTCCAGTCCCAAATACTTTGCTGAGGCTCCTGTAGCAATGATGACGGTGTCGGCTTCTATCTCGTTGTTGTCCTCGTCCCATGCTTTGTATGGACGATTCGAAAAATCGACCCGTACTATTGAGCCATCGCGGATATCGGTTCCGAAGCGCTCGGCCTGCTCTCTGAGGTCCATCATCATCTGGTTGCCGTCAACTCCCTGTGGATAACCAGGGAAGTTTTCTACCTCGGTGGTTTGCGTAAGTTGTCCACCAGGCTGCATTCCGCAATACTCAACGGGGTTGAGATTGGCACGACTGGCATAGATGGCTGCGGTATAACCTGCAGGTCCGCTACCTATGATTAAGCATTTTACGTGTTCCATGCTTATTTCAGGAGTTCTTCTATTTGTTTAGCAATATTGTCAATGCTCTCTGTGGGCTCGAAACGGGCAACAACCTGTCCTTTCTTGTTAATCAGGAATTTGGTGAAGTTCCATTTGATATCGGGCTTCTGCTTGTAGTCTGGGTCAGCTTTGCCCAGCATGTCGTCCAAAATTGGAGCGATGGGGTGGCTCATATCCCAACCTGCGAAACCTTTCTGCTCTTGCAGGAACTTATATAGTGGCTCGGCATCCTCGCCGTTTACCTTTATTTTCTTAAAGCGTGGGAATTCGGTGCCGAAGGTTAGCTTGCAGAACTCATGGATGCTTTCGTCGGTTCCAGGAGCCTGCTGTCCAAACTGGTTGCAGGGGAAGTCGAGAATTTCGAAACCCTCGCTATGATACTGCTTGTAAAGCTTCTCTAGTTCGTCATACTGGGGGGTAAAGCCACATTTAGTTGCTGTGTTGACAATCAGCAGTACTTCGTTGGCATACTCTTTTAGTGATACATCTTTTCCTTTTCTGTCCCATAAACAGTCTTCATTTTTTTTGTGATGTTGTTATATTAATAAATGTCGTATCTTTACTATTTTCAGCAAAGATACGACATTTCCGTCTTATAGCCAAAGATTTTAATTTTTTTTATTGAACAGACCAGTCATCCAGCATTTTGGTCTCTTCCAAATTTTCAACTTCCCGCTCTATATCATCAGGTAGGTTGCAGAAGAAATCATAGCCGGTAACTTGCTCTAATTCTTTGATATTCATTGCGAAATTTGACAATGGCTGTTGACTAGAATAACTGCTTTCGTGTTTCATGTAGAAACCAATGGCGCTGTAGGTGCTGCCTTTCTTGCTAAGTAGGGCCACAAAGAAATAGCTGGGAACTGGAATCTTGTTTTTTCCACTGCCAATTGTCTTAGAATTGGAATCAACGATACCGCCCTTGCATACATAGAGCGTATCGGCTTTTGCTGCCCAAGTTCGAGTTCTATCCTCAATTCTATACCAGGGACTGTAATCTGCCGGAATGTCATCGTGGCTACCGTTGAAGGCTTTGGTTTGAGGCTGCATATTGGTCAAGAAGAAGGTCTGATAGTTGGCATCTGTAGAGCGCAAGCGGTCTGCTGATGGGCAGATGTGACCATGATCATAACCTGAACCTCTATATGGATCTACAGTAAACTGATACTGGCTGGGCAGATCCGGGTCGTTGGGATATTGTGAAGTTGGTGTTAAATTCTCACCATTGTTTTTATAATACCTCGAAACATTATTGCTGGAAGTGCTACTTCTTACAATGTTGCTATATGCTTTATAGCAGGTCCAGTGCTGAGTACGTTGGTTGGTGTCCCACTCCACACTATAGTTGATACCTTGTTCTTTCGTTTTGTCGTTCAGCGTAGCTCTGTGTACAAGAACGATGCAATTGCTGTTGGAAGAAAGAGCAGGGAATTCAAGATTGTATTTGGCCTCTGCAGGACCTTTCTCTTGACGTGAATCGGTTTCTACGGAAGTTCCCTCGGTTTTAGGGTTCTTGTAGTCGTTGTGATCATCTCCGCAGCCAAATAAAAGAAATACTGCAGAAAAAAGTAATGTGGCTTTCGTTGTCTTCATAGCTGTTGATGTTTTTGTTGTTAGTTAAAAAGGCGCGTACAAAGGCATATGCAACTACCTTCGACGCGCCTTAAATCTTGTTCCGGCGTGAAATTATTTATTTCTTCGCAGCCTTACCGTAGCGGCTCATGAACTTATCAACACGACCAGCGGTGTCGACGAGCTTGCTCTTACCAGTGTAGAAGGG
>CACZMV010000047.1 GCA_902782305.1 uncultured Prevotellaceae bacterium | reverse complement strand
GGCTACCGTCGAGGCCAACGCCCTGGAGACACTCTACGACGCTGAGCAGGACAAGGTGGCCTCCGCAAGCATCGGCACACTGCCCGAGGGTGCCAAGACGGGTGCTGCCGTGAAGGTTATCAAGCTGCTGGCCCAGAGCACTGGCGATTTCACCCGTGACGAGCTGAAGAAGGATGTGAAGCTGGCCTGGACCGACAAGACCAAGGCTGAGCTTGCTGCAGCCAAGGGAACATCGTCTGGTGAGTCAGGCAACAGCGGTTCTTCGAACTCTGGCAACGGCAGTTCTAGTAACGACAACGGGGACAACAATGGAACCCAGAACCAGGGCGGTAGTGGCACCGGCTCTATGACTCCTTCGCTGGCTTCGCCCACTATTAGCGGTAACACGCAGTTCACCGACTCTACCCAGGTGAGCATGAGCGGTCCTGATGGTGCAGAGATTCACTACACCACCGACGGCAGCACACCAACGGCTGAGAGCGCAGTGTACAGTGAGGCATTCTCCCTGAGCGCTACAACTACCGTGAAGGCTATCGCCATCAAGGACGGACAGTCGAGTGAGGTCGCCAGCAAGACGTTCATCAAGTCCAGCGGTGACAACTTGGGTCAGAACTGAACAGTGAATAGTGAACAGTGAATAGTGAAACGCTTCGCTAGTGAACAGTGAATGAAAATGGGACTGCCAAAATTTGGTGGTCTCATTTATTATTAGTACCATTGACTTCGTCGCGCTCGGCATCCCGAAGGGTGACGCTTGCTACCAACGGGACGCAAGAAGGTTCTTTGACCTAAAGGTGCAAAGCGGTAAACCGAGCGCTTTCGTTCGACAATAAAAATAAATGCGGATTTATTTTGTATTGTGCTCACTTATTCGTACCTTTGCAACCGATTTGGTGATGTATTGGTGTTTCACCAGTGCATAAAAGGGAATCAGGTGAGAATCCTGAGCAGTACCCGCTACTGTCATCTCCATTATGGAAAGTCCAAACAAAGCCACTGACGCAGCGCTTCGCTAGTGAATAGTGAAGAGTGAATAGTGAAAAGCGTTGGGAAGGCGGACTTTTCGGAGAGAGCCAGGAGACCTGCCACGTCAAAAACAGTAATGAAGCGAAAGTCTCGGGAATAGGGCTAAGCGGATAGGAATCAAATGGATGAAGAATAAACAGGTGAATAGACTTCTGTTGTTGTCTCTATGCCTTATGGCACTATGTTCTTATGCCCAGAACAGTCAACTACAGCAAAGTCACATGAAAGATTCAGTAGCACTTCGTAATGTTACTGTTATTGGCAAGTCAAAGACCCAACGATTGCGTGAGGGTGCTTTGTCTGTCAATGCTATTGACATCAACTCCTTCATTGGCTCCATTCATTCTTTGAATGATGTAGTGGACCGTACGGCAGGCGTTAAGATTCGTGAGGAAGGTGGTGTGGGTTCTGATTTCGACTTGAGTATCAGTGGAATGTCTGGTAATTCGGTGCGTTATTTCATAGATGGTGTACCGATGGATGCGAAAGGTACTGGACTCACTTTGTCAAATCTGCCGCTTAGTTTGATAGACCATGTGGAAATATATAAAGGTGTAGTGCCTACATGGTTGAATAGTGACGTTCTGGGAGGAGCGGTGAATATTGTGACCAACCGTAAACGTAAGAACTTCCTTGATATGTCGTATGGACTAGGCTCGTACCACACTCATAAAGCTGACCTTAACGCACAGTATGTCTTAAAGAATGGTGTGACACTACGTCCAACCTTGGGCGTTAACTATTCGAAGAATGACTATATGATGAAAGATGTTGAGGTGTGGGATGAAAGCTCCCGCAAATATGTGTCTCAGAATCGGCGTCGCTTCCATGACGCTTACCTGTCATTCTTCGGACAATTGGAGGTTGGCGTGAGGGAGAAGTCGTGGGCTGACGAATTCTTTGTGTCCCTCTCCTATAATTCGGTGAATAAAGAACTGCAAACGGGTCAGGTTCAGACTCGCGTCATTGGTAAGGCAGACCGTTCGGGCAATGCTTGGAGTATTGGTGCCCGCTATATGAAACGGGAATTCTTGATTAAACAGTTGAGTGCCAACATTTCGTTTTCGCATACTTGGGATCACTCTATCACGACAGATACGGCTCATAGGCAGTACGACTGGAACGGCGACTATATCAGGAGTTCACGCAATGAGATTAACGGCCGTGCCTTCTCACGTCGTCATTTTAAGCGCCCATTGACCATTGTCAGGACCGATTTGAAATATGCCTTCAACGATTGTCATTTGCTCAATCTAAGCTATGCGCTGAATCGTACGGGTAACAATCGATGGGACGATGTTGAGGAAGACTTTATGCCTGCCAATGATGTATTGGCAAAGCACATCATAGGCCTTTCATATAATCAGGTGTTGATGAATGGCAGAATGAGTAACACCTTTTTCTTGAAAGACTACATCAATTATCTGAGTGTTGAGCAAACAGACCTTTCTTTTGTGACGTTCTCTGATGAGGTGGCTTCCAAGACGACCAAGAACAGTATGGGAGGTGGATTCGGTACGAAATTGGAGATAGTTCCACAGTTATCTGTAAAGGCCAGTTACGAGCATACAGTGCGTCTGCCATTGGCTCGCGAGATGCTGGGCAATGGCAGTTCCATCTATGCCAATCTTGCTTTAAAACCCGAGATGAGCGATAATGTCAACTTGGGATTCTTTGGCACTTTTCGCTTCGGTCAGCATACGCTCTATTATGAGGCCAATGGCTTTTTAAGATATGTTGATAACTATATTCAGCCTCAGATTACTGAGAAGGAAGGCACCATGCAATATGGCAATGAGCCAGCAGTGCATATCAAAGGTCTTGAGGGTGAGGTGCGTTACGACTGGAACCATCGGCTTCAGGTAATGGGTAACATTAGTTGGCAAGATGCCCGCAACCGCAACCGCTATATGGATGACGGTAAAGAATCGGTGACGTATAACAACCGTATGCCCAACCGCCCGTGGCTGTTTGCTTCGGCAGATGCCCACTATACGTTTCATGACCTGATGCTGAAAGGCGACCGTCTGACTTTGGGCGCTGACTATCAGTGGGTGCACTGGTTCTACCTTTCGTGGGAGGCCTACGGAGCTGAGGACACGAAGGCGCGCATCCCCGAGAAGAATATCTTTGGTGCCAATATTACCTATTCATGGCAAAAGGAGCGATACAGTGTGTCATTTGACTGCCAGAATCTGTTTGACGAGACGGTATATGACAATTACAAGCTCCAGAAACCTGGTCGTTCACTATTCCTAAAGTTCAGACTGCTATTGCAATAATTCGTATTCATATCATCAATTATAATCATGTAATAATTATTAAAATGAAAAAAACAATGAAAAAGTTAAACATGTTCTATTCGCTGGTGGCAGCACTCATGCTGGGTACCGCATTTACTTCTTGCTCGAGTGACGATGACAAGAACAGTCCGACTCCTCCGGAGCCTGTTGTTACTTACCACTATGACCTGACTGTGGTTGCAGGCAATCATGGTGGTATGAGCAAGGACAAGTCGCATATCACACTGAGTGTTACCTCGTTGAGTGATGCTACTCAGACCATCAGTTTTGAAGGAAAAGGAGCTGAAATCACCAACTACACGATGGAGAGCATCACTGACGGAAAGTATTACTATCAGGTGCCGGTGTCAGGTGACCGCTTCTCTAAATTGCAGTTTAAGGGCAACAAGATGACTGTCGTTCAAGAACAGAAGTTCAAGGAGAACACCTACAAGGCTCGCAACTACACCCATGCTTGGATGGGCGACAATACGCTGTTAATCATGTCAACAGACGGTGAGCATAAGAAAGTTATATGGACGAAGCTGAATACAACGGACATGACTATTACTGGTGAGGGCACATTGTCTATCAATGTCGCCGAAGGCTATAATGTGCTCACCACCAGCGGTGTTCTGGCCTACCGTAAGAGTGACAATAAGTTGTTCTACTTCTATTACAACAAAAAGGAAACCAGCGGAAGTAGCAAGACGTCAAACGAGCCTTTTTTCCGTATTGCTGTTGTCAATCCCCAAACGATGGCTGTCGAGCAGGAGATTGTTAACAAGGAAGCTGCCCAGATGACAGGTTCGGCCTATGGTGAACTATTGCAGCAGACTGTGTTCTTCGACGAAGCAGACAATCTATACCTTTCTGCTTTTAGTTCGGTCAACAAGAAGAATATAGGCAAACTGTTGCGTATCAAGAAAGGAGCCTTAGACTTCGAAGAAGGTTACAACGCCTTTCCTGAGGCCAAAGGTAAGCTGTTGACCGTTCAGTATTTGGGCAATGGCAAGGTCTTGGCATATTCTGGTGACAACGCCGTTGGCACAAGCATTGGTGATGTGGCCTACTACTATTCAATTATCGATGTGAATAGCAAGACAAGCACGCGACTGGCCTACAATGGTACTGAGATTCCTTATAGCAGCGGCAGCTTCTCGCAGCGTTCAGTATTCAACGCTAATGAGAAGAGGGCTTACTTTGGTGTGAATACTGCTGACGAACAGTGCATTTACATCTATGATGTAGCAACAGGCAAAGTGACGAAGGGCGTATCGATTGCCGCTGGTTATTACTTTGACCAGATTCGACTCTTCGAAGACTAACTTTCTATCTACCATGAAAGTACCCGTATCATTCCTTTCGCTTGGTCCTGGCGACCCTGAGCTGTTAACGCTCAAGGTCATCAAGACCTTGCGGGAGTCTGATATCGTGGTGGTTCCCAGTACAGCAGGCAGGTCGAGGGCAGCAGAGATTATCCGCGAGTGGTGCAACGAAGACAAGATGCGTCACTATGAACTGCCCATGCAGAAAGACCGTACGGAAGTCCGTAAAGTCTATGACGACATCTGTCAGCAGGTGGTGGCGTGGTACAACGAAGGACAACACATCGCCATCGTTGTCGAGGGCGACGTCAGCATCTATGCATCTATTCACTACGTGCTGGACGAACTGAAGAATGCGAAAATTCCCGTCAAGCAGGTTGCAGGAATCCCCTCGTTTATCGCTGCTGTAGCAATGGGTAACCTCTCGTTGATCAGCGGACAGCAACGTCTGGTGGTCTTGCCTGGCGATGCGGATAGCGAGACGTTAGAACATCTACTATCCGGCAAACACGTGGTAGTTATCATGAAACTGTCGCAATGTGCTGAGGCGCTGAAGGATTTCCTGCGTCAGCATCCTACTGTTGTGTGTCATTATTTTGAGAATGTAAGTACCACAGATGCCTTCCACACTACCCAGTGTGACGAGATTTTGTCTCGTCAACTCCCCTATTTCTCACTTTGCATCCTTTTTCCTGCATAAGTTTGCAATATATTTAGTATCTTTGCAAGCATGAAAAGCGGTTTTCTCATAGCAGCACCTACGAGTGGCTCTGGCAAGACGACGGTCTCGCGAGGGCTGATGGCGTTGTTCACAGCCAAAGGGTATCAGGTGCAACCCTTTAAGTGCGGCCCAGACTATATCGACACAAAATTTCATGAAGCAGTATGTGGCAGACCCAGCGTGAACCTCGACACGTTTATGGCCACGCCGGAACATGTCCGCGAGTTGTTTGAGCACTATAGCTCCAGCGCTGATGTGTGTGTCGTGGAGGGTATGATGGGTTTGTTCGACGGTTATGACCGTGAACAGGGTTCGTCGTATGAGATTGCCCGCGTGCTGGATATTCCCGTGGTGTTGGTGGTGGATGCGAAGTCGGCAGCCTATTCGATGGCGGCATTGCTATCGGGGTTTATCAATTTCAGAAAGGACGTCCGCATAGCAGGCGTGATATTCAACAAGGTGGGCTCGGAGCGGCATTTCGCCATGCTCCAGCAAGTATGCACGGACTTGGGCGTCGAGTGTCTAGGGTATCTGCCTAAGGATGCTTCGCTCGAACAAGGCTCGCGCTATTTGGGACTAGACTTTTCAGAGAATATGGAGCATCAGTCGCTCATAAAACTATTGGAGGGACACGTAAGATGGCAGGAACTGTTAGCGCTCTGATAGCTCGCAATAAGGAGTCGTTCTCGTTTCTGTATCAAGAGACGATTGACAGCTTCGCACAGGTTCGGTTCTTTGACCCTGAGACGGAGGTGCCTTCGTTTGAAGGTATCGACCTGTTATATCTGCCGGGGGGCTATCCGGAGAAGCATTTGGAGGCGTTGGTGAAAAACGAGGCTTGTCGCAAGGCCATCAAGGACTATGCCGAACGGGGAGGTAGAATCGTAGCAGAATGTGGCGGTATGATGTACCTCTGCCAAAGCATCGTGACGGATGATGGCGAGTATGCGATGTGTGGCGTACTGCCCTACTCTATCACCGCTCGCAAGGCAGACCGCAAACTCTCGCTGGGCTACCGACGTTTCGAGCTCGACGGGAAAGAATATCGCGGACATGAGTTCCACTATACGCAATTCATGGGCGAAAAGCCGCAGAGCATTACTCAGGTCTATAATGCCAAAGGTGAACCTGTCGATACGCCTGTATTCAGATATAAAAACGTATTAGCAAGCTATACACATCTTTATCAGATATGAAACAGTTACATCCCATCATGTTCGCAGGTACAGGCAGCGATGTCGGCAAAAGCATTGTTGCTGCTGCTTTCTGTAGGATATTCAAGCAGGACGGCTATCAGCCCGCACCTTTCAAGGCACAGAACATGGCGCTGAACTCATACGCCACACCTGAAGGCTTGGAAATTGGACGGGCACAAGCCGTACAAGCGGAAGCTGCTGGGATAGCGTGTCATACGGATATGAACCCATTGTTGCTGAAACCTCAGAGTGATCATACCTCACAGGTGGTCCTGAATGGCAAGCCTATTGGCAACAAGGATGCGTATGACTATTGGCGAAAAGGTTCGTCGGAGATTGATTATAGAAAAGAGGTATGCAATGCTTTCGACCGTTTAGCTAAACGCTATAATCCTATCGTGATGGAGGGAGCAGGAAGTATTGCAGAGATTAACTTAAAAGACAGAGACTTGGTGAATATGTCGATGGCGCGTCACGCAAAGGCTGATGTCATCTTGGTGGGCGATATAGACAGAGGGGGTGTATTTGCATCGGTATATGGAAGTATCATGCTGCAATCGCCTGAGGACAGAAAGCTGATAAAAGGTATCATCATCAACAAGTTTCGTGGCGATATGCGCTTGTTTGACGAAGGCAGGAAGATGCTGGAAGAAATCTGTGGGGTTCCTGTGTTGGGCGTGATACCTTATTATAAGGATATCTATATTGAAGAGGAAGACAGCGTCAGTCTGGAGAAAAAACACAGGCAATTGGCGGAAGGAAAAGTGAATGTGGCTGTGGTGCTTTTGCGCCATATCAGCAATTATACCGACTTCGACACACTGGAAAGAGACCCACGCGTGAACCTGTTCTATACCAACAACACTTCAGATATTCAGCAGGCTGACATCATTATTCTGCCTGGAACGAAATCGACGTTGGACGATTTGCTGGAATTGCGCAGAAACGGATGCGCACAAGCCATCCAGCGTGCCCATCGTGAGGGAAAGATGGTAATAGGAATCTGTGGCGGTTACCAGATGTTGGGAGAGAGCATTGAAGACCCAGAGGGCATTGAGGGCGACATAGCCCGTCTGCCTGGACTGGGGCTGTTGCCTATTCACACGACGATGGGCAAGACAAAAACCACCCAACAGGTTAGTTTCCAGTTTGAAGGTCAGGAGTGTCAGGGCTATGAGATACACCAAGGCAACAGCGATACGGATCAACCCATTATGCAGACTGACCATTGCATTGGAACCTACATTCATGGATTCTTAGACAATGCGCCCGTGATAGAGTACATTCTGAGGGAAAAGGGAAAAATGAAAAGTGAAAAATCAACTGTAGCTTTCAGCTATGCTGCCTTCAAGAATGAGCAATACGACAAGCTGGCTGCACACGTCAGAAAACATGTAGATATGGAACGAATTTATCAAATCTTAACCAGCAATGATTAAAGGGCACGGAGACGACGCATACCAATATCCGCACATTGTTTCCGACTTCTCGTCGAACATTTGTGCAGGCAGGAACCATCAGGCATTGATGGGCTACCTAGCTGCTCATCCTGAACTGGCCAGCCACTATCCAGAACCTGAGGCTTGGTCGTTGGAACATATGATTGCAGAGCAGCATGATTTGGACCCAAAACAGGTTATCGTCACCAATGGTGCTACAGATGCTATCTATCTCATTGCACAGGCTTTTCCCATGCAGGCGGATATTCCTCGTCCTACGTTCAGCGAGTACGAAGATGCTTGTCAGCTGTTTCCACGAACGGATACTAAGCACCGAATGCTGTGGCTCTGCAATCCCAACAACCCAACTGGTGACGTCTATGATCAGTCGGTTATTGACAAGATGATGGTAAAATATGACCTCGTGGTGGTTGATCAGTCGTATGAGAATTACACCAACCAATTCGTTATGAATCCGCGTTGGGCAGCACGGACGCCCTACCTCCTCCAGATTCATTCGTTCACCAAGACCTATGCAATTCCTGGTTTACGTTTGGGCTACATCACCGCTCATGCCTCTCTGACAGCACATCTACGCCAGTTCCTGCGTCCTTGGAGCGTATCAGCATTAGCGATTGAAACAGGAAAATTCCTGCTGAGCAACGACGACGAGTTGCGTTGCACACCCGACTTAAACGAAGCCCAACGACTGCGCGATAAGCTACAACAGATAGATGGTATCCTCACGCAGGAGACACAGACCAACTTCATACTTTGTCAGTTTGAGTCAGGGCACACTGCCGCAGAACTGAAAGACTACTTGGCACGTCAACATCACCTGCTTATTCGTGATGCCTCTAACTTCAAAGGACTTACCCCACGCCATTTTCGCATCGCAGCCCGGACACCAGCTGAGAATGATGCCTTGGTGGCTGCTATACAAGAATTCGTAAAATCCGTATAATCCGTGCAATCCGTGTTCGCCATATTATCCTTGCTCATCGGTTGGCTGCTCGACCTCGTGTTGGGTGACCCTGCTAGATTGCCACATCCTATTGTGTGGTTTGGAAAGATGATAGCCTTGGGTGAACGTCACCTTAACAAAGGGTGCAATCGCAAAATGAAGGGTGCCCTGATGGCAATCATATACATAACGGGTGTGTTTGTTGCCACATGGTTTCTTCGCAACCAATTATGCATTATGCATTATTCATTATGCATTGTTTTCGACACAGTCATCATCTTTTATTGCTTAGCAGGAACCACGCTGATTCGTGAGGTAAGACAAGTTTTTCTTGCACTTGACAGAAGTCTGGAGGAAGGTCGTAAGCAGGTAGCTCGCATTGTAGGACGCGACACCTCTGAACTATCAGCGCAAGAGGTTAGAACAGCAGCGTTGGAAACACTGGCAGAGAACCTGAGCGATGGTGTGATTGCCCCAATCTTCTGGTTTGCCTTATTGGGCGTACCTGGAATGCTGGCCTATAAAATGGTAAACACACTCGATTCGATGATTGGCTATAAGACAGAACGTTATAAGGACTTTGGATGTTGGGCTGCACATATCGACGATATTGCCAACTATATTCCAGCAAGGCTCACAGCCCTACTGATGATTATTGCTGAGGCGAAACCTCAACTCACACTTTTCGTTTGGAAGAACGGACGACGCCATGCTTCCCCCAATAGCGGTTATCCAGAAGCAGCCTTAGCAGGTATCTTGGATTGTCGGTTTGGTGGACCGCATTATTACTTCGGAGAACTGTTCGATAAACCTTATATTGGCGAGAAAGAAAGGTTGCTCACAACGGATGACATGAAAAAAGCCGTACGGGTGAACCGGACGGCTGAAGTATTGATGGTGTTAATAGTATCAGCATTGATGTTTTTTACCTCTTTACCATTTTGCTTTTAAAAGTATTTGGTGATTCTCGCATTATCGAAATTATTCATCTCGTTCATCATACGAACGGCAGAATCAACTATGGGGAATGCACAAAGTGCACCCGTTCCTTCGCCTAATCTGAGTCCTAAGTGCAATAGTGGTTTCGCATCCACTATATCAAGCATCATCTTATGTCCACTCTCATCCCCACAATGCGTAAAAATCATATAATCCTGAGTGGCAGGATAAAGTCGGATGGCAGCTAACGCACAAGCTGTCATAATGAAGCCATCAACCAATATCACCAAATGCAACTCTGCTGCTCGCAACATAGCCCCGATAGTAGCAATCATTTCAAAGCCTCCGAAATAAGCAAGAGGGCTGATGGCTGACGGCTGAGGTATCATAGAACGATAGTTGTTGAGAGCGTTTAATAACACCTCATATTTATGACGAATGCCCTCGTTGTTGAGGCCTGCCCCTGCGCCTATGCAGTCCTTTAACGGAATATCACCCAAAAGACTCATCCAGATACTGGATGGTGAAGTGTTGGCAATGCCCATTTCGCCAATACTTAACACACGACATCCTTCAGCAAAACATTCGTCCACTAGATCGACGCCCACTTGGATGGCGCGATTAAACTCTTCTTCGCTCATGGCTGGTTCGTAGAGGAAGTTATTGGTGCCACGTGCTATTTTGCGATTGATAATGCCAGGAATATTTGATAGGTCGTAGTCAACACCCACATCGACAATACGAAGATTGAAGCCATGCTGGCGACAGAACATATTGACACCTCCGCCACCATGTGAGAAATTAATCATCTGTTGCCAAGTGACTTCACGAGGCGACACACTGACTCCTTCACGCTCTATACCATGATCGCCACCCAAAAGCAGATGACACGGATGAGCCAACGAGGGTTCCAACGTTTGCTGAATCAGACATATCTGCATAGCCAACTCCTCTAATCTTCCTAGCGAGCCTTTGGGCTTATTCAGATTGTCTATTTTTTCTTGAATGGCAGTTTTCAGAGCCGTATTAACAGGTTGTATATCGAACGTTTTCATTTGATTTTCATTTCTATTCCACTTACCATGAGTATCACTTCGTCAGCTTTCTCAGCAATATACTGGTTCATCCAACCTTGCAGGTCAGAGAACTTGCGCTGGACAGCATTCTCGCTCACACCACCAAGCCCAATCTCATTCGTCACAAAGATATAGGTAGCATCAGGAGTAGTAAACTTATCAAACTCAGCCTTTGCTTCTTCAAGCGACTTATCAACATCGGAGTCGTTAGCGAAGAAGAAGTTGGTGAGCCACAAGGTCACACAATCAATGACTACTACTCGTCCTTTCATGTCGTGAAGACTTAGGTTTCTCTCTTCCTCAATATTCGTCCACTGAGGACCTCTACGTTCCTGATGTTTGCGAACTCGCTCTTGAAACTCCTCATCCCAGATATGTGCGGTCGCCATATACACGGGATTTTCCGAAAGACTTAACGCCAACTGTTCAGCCTTCTTGCTCTTTCCAGAGCGCTGACCACCAGTAATCAAAATAATATGTTTCATTGGGCACAAATGACTATATAAACCGTTAGTTCCACCAACAAACAAACAGCTCCACAACAATCGCCCGTATATCCTCTGATTTTATTCCAGATGAGAAGATAAAGGAAATACATCACAATACAAGGCAAGAAGATGATAAGTTCCCATGATAAATGAGTATACCACAAGAATGCAACCATCGGCAACAAACCTTGTATGGCAAGCCCCAAACCTGCTCGCCAATCCATCTTACGATATATCATCTTGGCCTTAGCTTCCTCTTCCTTACGAGCATAAGGCATCATCATGATCAACTGAGCAGTTACCATTTTCGAATAAGGACCCGCTGCCATAATGGCCAATGCGGCAAGTAAAGGAGGCATAGAAAACAAAGAGGCAGCCAGTAATAGTTCATAAATAATGAGACCGATAACCCCATAAGTACCTATATGAGAATCTTTCATAATGGTAAGAATACGCTCACGATTGGAACCTCCACCTCCAAAACCATCAAGAAAATCAGCTAACCCATCTTCATGCAAAGCACCTGTAATCAACAGTCTCACCATTATAGCCAATAGAACTGCTAACATATACGGAAGATACAAACTACCTATCCATAAAGTAGCAGCCATCAGTCCACCAGTAAGCCAACCCGTCAGTGGCCAATATTCCACAACAGCATTGTAACTGTCCTTTGATGGCTCATGCAATCGCCAGAAAGGTAATCGGGTGAAAAAGATGAATGCAGCCCAAATACGGTCGTACCACATCGAATGTTGAATATTTACTTGCATATATTTCGTATTTATCGGCAAAGTTACAAAATAATGCTGAATTAGAAAAGCATTTTTGGAGAAATCACGCAATTTGCCCCATAAATAAAGGCAATTCAGGGAAAAATGAGGAAAGTTTGAAAGTTGGC
>CACZMV010000046.1 GCA_902782305.1 uncultured Prevotellaceae bacterium | reverse complement strand
GTTCTTCATCCCATTCTCATTTCCTTTTTTGAAATGGTCCTCGCGATAACTGTTATCCAGGAATTTGCCATAGCCGAAGTCGAAGTTAATCTGTACCCAGCCCTTCGTGTAAGGAACGGTCCAGAAACCGTTGGTGCCCAAATGAATCTGAGGGATAGGCTTGGCATTGGTGCCTTTGACAAACGAACCGATGGAGAGCAGATTATCACGCATGACCAAAGGCTGTTCTCTGCTGCCCACTTCCAGGAAGAAGTGTTTCCAACTCAGGTTGGCAAAGCATTGCTGCAAATACATCTTGTGGTCGGCATGAACAGAACCTATCACGTCAACAGATCCAGATAGCGTCCAGTCTTTGTTGAAGGCGTGCTCCACATTGACGGCTCCACGCAGATAAGCTGTATTCGGACGAGTTGCCAACACATGATGACGATTCGCAGACAGTTGGTAAGCTGTAAAATCACCCGTTCCAACAGCGGTCTCTGCCGTCAGGTCGTAACTGACTCGTGTCGACAGCGAATCTTGTGCCTCAGCATGGGTTGTAAGGCATATGAGAAGAGTAGGGATTATGAAATGTCGATAGTTCATGAAATCAATAGATGGTAAATAATATTTTGTCTATCTGTTTTTCTTGTATGCAAACAATATGATCAGTAACATAACGATACAGACCGGCACTGTTGGTGACCACCAGCTGATAGGGATCTCCTGGCTTAGTGTCTGTAGAGAGGAGGGTAGCCGTGTCGTTATCGTTCAGTGGCTTGGCATTTACGAGATATAGACGTGTAGGCTCCGTGGTCAGTATCCCACTCTCGCCAATGTTTGTCTGCAAGTCAATCAGTCGTTTGTAATGTTCATAGTTGGTCATGGGAACCATCAGCTGATAATCTGCCAGCGTTTCTATCTGTGGTCGAAGTGGTAGCGACGACCATAGTCGGTAGTCACGTTGTCGCGCAGTATTTCCATCATCTCCAACCATCCGTTCCTGGCCTCCATCAATGAAGGGCTGTTCATCGGATTCACAGGGTTAGAAAGCACCTCTCGTGTCAGATGGTAGGACATGTAACATTTTTGAAACATGCCCATGTCCACGTTGTGGAACGGTGTGACAACAGAAACCTTATACATATTTACTTTTTAATTGTTCCTTTGAAATACTCAATTGTCTTTGCCAAACCTTCATCAAGCGGAACTTTTGGCGCCCAATCTAACTTTGACTTTGCCAATGTGATGTCAGGACGTCGCATCTTTGGATCGTCAGAGGGTAGTGGACGGAATACAATCTTGCTCTTCGAACCGGTCATTGCGATTACCTTTTCAGCCAATTCCAACATGGTAAACTCGCCAGGATTGCCAATGTTCACAGGACCCAGGAAGTCGTCGCCGCTATTCATCATGCGTACCATACCTTCTATCAAGTCGGTAACGTACTGGAAAGAGCGAGTCTGCTGTCCGTCGCCATAAATGGTGATATCCTCTCCTCGAAGTGCCTGCATGATGAAGTTGGAGACGACACGTCCGTCGTTCTGAGCCATACGGGGGCCGTAGGTGTTGAAGATACGAATCACCTTGATGCGGACACCATGCAGACGATGATAATCGAAGAACATTGTCTCTGCACAACGCTTTCCCTCGTCATAGCACGAGCGGATTCCGATGGTGTTTACATTGCCCCAATAGCTCTCTGGCTGAGGATGAACGGAAGGGTCGCCATACACCTCGCTGGTCGAGGTCTGCAGGATTTTACACTTAGTTCTGCGTGCCAATCCCAGCATGTGGTAGGCTCCAAAAACAGATGTCTTGGTAGTTTGTATAGGGTCGTTCTGATAATATACTGGAGATGCAGGACATGCCAGATTATAAATCTCATCCACCTCTGCCCAATAGGGTTGGCAAACATCATGTCTTACGATTTCGAAATTCGGTCGTCCTATCAAGTGCCATACATTCTCTTTCGATCCTGTATAGAAGTTGTCCAGACATATCACATCGTTGCCTTCGTTCACCAATCGTTCACAGAGGTGGGAACCAATAAAACCTGCTCCACCCGTCACTAATATTCGTTTCATCATACCCGTAATAGTGTTTTGTTGATAATACCTTAGAATTTCTTTCCAAATGCAATGTTGAGGAAGGTCAATGCCAACAGCTTGGCATCAAACCACAAAGAGCGATGCTCCAGATAATAGAGGTCAAGTTCCAGTCTGCGCAACATCTTCTCCATCGTGTCCGTATAACCATTATATAAGGTGGGAAGTAACGCCAGGACGAATGGCATAGAGCCTTTCGTAACGCGGATCGTGTTGCATAATCTGGTCAATATAGAATTTACGTTCTGGACGATAGCCCACAAACGACATGTCACCTCGAAATACGTTCCACAGCTGTGGCAGTTCGTCTAAATGATGGTTGCGCAGAAAGTGTCCAATCTTGGTTAGTCGGGGGTCGTTTTCTACCTGCAACAACTCGTCTCCTTCTTTTTCTGCATCGATTACCATGCTACGGAACTTATAAATATTGAAAGGTCGTCCTCCTTTACCAATGCGCTCCTGTTTGTAGATAGCGGGTCCACCACCTATTTTGATAGCTAACCAGCACACCAGTATCAATGGTGAGAACAGCACGAGACACAAGGCTGCTACAATAATATCAAAGATACGTTTCATATACAGGCTTTCTTTTTTTGATCGATGCAGATATTGATAAGACAATACAGCACGGTGTCTATAATAACGATGAGCGTTGACGACATTACAGTGTAAAGCAGCCAGTTCATCACCATATACGATATAGCCAATACAAGGATAGCACCTAATGCTTGATGCTGGCTCATTCCTGTTCGCATCAGTTTGTGGTGGATGTGATTTTTGTCAGCATCGAATAATGGCTTGTGATGACGTAACCGGTATAAAGTTACCCTTACCACATCGGCAATAGGTACGAAGAGCAGGGTTAATGGTACGAGAATTGCCTCATCGCGAATGGGCCATATATTCGTATTGCACGTGGCACATTTGACAGCCAGGAATCCCAAGGTAAAACCTAAAGAAAGACTGCCTGAGTCACCCATGAATATCTTGGTGTTCCGCTCATTCTTTCCAAATAGGTTGAAATATGCGAAAGCTACCAATGTTCCCATCATACCAGCTACTATAATAGAATAGGTATATACAAAGACATTGTAATATACAAAGTAGACTAAAAAGCCAGCTAGAGCCAATAATGATAATCCTGCAGCAAGGCCATCAATACCATCAATAAGATTGAGGGCATTATCGATGAAGACGATAATAAAAACGGTCAGCGGAACGCCCACCCAATAAGGGATTTCGTGGATGCCGAATAAACCATATAGATTGTTGACGTATAGTCCGGCAAACGGCAATAGACATGCTGTTGCTATCTGGATGATAAATTTTGTGGTGGCATTCAGACCTACAAGGTCGTCAATGATGCCGATGAAATATATTATTAGCAATCCTATCAGGAATACTGCACTCCATACATTGACGGGTAGGGTGTTTTTCTCCACAACGGGTGTGAAAAGTAGCACGATAAAAAAAGCCGTCAACATGCTGGGAAAGAAAGATATTCCCCCTAATCTTGGTGTGGCGTTGCGATGTATCTTGCGTTCGTTGGGTATGTCGTATAGCCTCTTACGCTTGCAGAAGTCAAGGATAAGAGGTGTGAACACTAGTCCGCAGATTAAACTTAATAAGAAAACAACGAGTAAATATATTATCATAAGCAATTATCAGTTATATATTATATAACTACCATTTTTATGCTTTATTGTATCCTCCCGCATTGTTTTTTCTATTTTCTTGCCTTTATCATGGAAAGATGATGTCTGTCAGTCCGCCATAGCTGTCTGCAGCTTTCTCTAAGGCTTCTTCTGTCATGTACTTTTGGTATAGCGTACAACGTGTAACAATGGCCTGTGGCGAACAGCGTTCCCCTTTTACCAACACCAGTGCCCAGCCTTTTGTCTCATCGGAGAATTCCTTACACTTCAATACATAATGTCCGTCCACCACCGTCATCTCTTCCCAAGATACTTCGCGCTTGCTGAACTGCACGTGAAGATCTCTGTATTCACCAGTCTGAACGGCGGTATAAAGCCATAACTTCGTCCAAGGTTCCCAGTCATGAGGCTTGAGATTAGTAATCAGGGCTGGCATTCCGTCCACCACGCCCAACTCCTCTTTAATCTTCGGAAGGTTACCGTCACTTACGGGTATGCCTGGCATCAGAAACGATGTGTTCTCCATCAGTATCTTTTCTACATACAACACCGGCAACCGATTGGCCAGCGACAGGAAGTTGTTATAAGCCGTTGTTCCTTTGGTAAACATCGGCTCACAATACTTCATCATCCTCCATAGCGCCACGGAATGACGCATTTTCTGCCGTTGAATAAACTGAGGCAGCGTATTGCTGCGCCTCTCCATGGAGTTCGCAGACCGCACAATCATCCTGCCTTGTTTCATGTAAGTTGTAATTCCATCTTGCCGCAAACTGCCTACCACCATCAGTCCTTTTCCTGTTCCTTTCCTTTTCATCGCAATATATTTTTATGTAGTACGCTAATTCTACTCCAAATCTACTCTAATTTTACTCTATTTCCTGTCAATTTGTACTCCATCTCATCTTCACCTTTGCTTCGCTCTCCCTTCTCTATTCCTACCACTGTTGTCCGATTGTTGTTCGATTGCTGTCCGATTGTTGTTCGATTATTAAACGGACAACAGACGTAGATCAAACGTAGTTCAATCGCACATGAATAGGGACTAGTACTTGGTTGTATTGGAAGTAAGTCTTGCCTAAAATGGAGTGCGATGTGGCAAAGATTAGTTTAATGTATGAAGAACTCATTTAATATTTTCTCTGCTTCTATGTTTGAATGTTCACAAGTGAACATTTTGGCAATACGTTCTTTACCGGCTATGGCATATTTATAGTAAATGTCATGGTCACTGAGCAACTTATCAATGGCTTCGGCATATGCCTTGACATCCCCAAGTTCAACCTCAATACCTGTCTTGTCTTTGATGGAGACCCAGTTAACGCCAGATCCTTCAATGTGGAACGTTACAGGAACGCTACCGCAAAACATTGCTTCTGCTAAAGCAATGCCAAAAGCTTCTTGCTTCGTGCATGAAGTGAAAGCAAAGATGTCAGAAGCGTAGTAATAGCAACGTAGGTATTCATTAGGGATACGATCTATAAATTTGATTCTACTGGAGTGGGTCATTGCCTTCAGTTTCTCTGTCTCAGGTCCACGACCTCCAATTAGGATGACACAATCAGACTGTATAAACTTTTCTGCCTCAATCAAGTAGTTTATGCCTTTATAGGCGGCATGGCGACCCACAAAGAAAACAATCTTCTTGTGGTTGTATTTTTGTCTGATTTCCTCAACGGTGGCTTCATCTCCAGAAGACCACAGAAAATCCTTCTTGATGATACCATTAGGAACCACTTTCGTTTTGTCGATATACTTATAGATAGGACTAGAAGGATGAATGTAGTTGGGGCTAGTTGCTAAGATTAAATCAGCTTTCTTCAGTATTATTTTCTCGAATCTGTTAATTAAATGGTATAATAATCCTTTTCCCAAAATATCGGAATGCCACAATAATACCAACTTGGCACTTTTAGGAGTCAGCTTAGCTGTGATTGGGTACAAAAAAGGGTTAGGACAGTGTAGGAGAATGATGTCGGGCAGTGTTTCATAGATTATTTTCTTCAAGTAAGAATAATAGCTGAAAGCTATATCCTGACTGGAAACCTTAATAGAAGGAGCAATGCGGTAAACATGAATGCCGTTGATGGTGTCCATTCGTGTAATGCCATCCTGACTAAAGCATACAACAATATTCTCGTAGGATGTAAGTCCTTCGGCCATGTATTTCGTAACGGTCTCAATACCGCCCTCCACGGGATAATAGTATTTTGCAATCTGGAGTATAGTTTTCTTCATCAGGAATCTATTTATACTTATAACGCCTTTTTACCTCGAATATTGTTGCGATACTTGGTCTATATGTTATATTTGAAAGGATCAACCCAAAAATTTACAGATTATTTGTTGTGCTTTTTGTGCTAAATAGATTTCCCATAGAGGATATTTCATGTATTTGTGGTAGTAGATGATGTCGGAGTCGCGAATGATTTGATTCACGAAGTTATATTGGCGCTTGGACTCCTTGTAGCTACTTTGGCCTCCAAGGTGGGTTACGCTTACAGAATCTTCATAGTAGCAACGTTTACCGATGGCTTTCATGCGTTCTGCCAATATTTCTTCTTCGCGATATAGGAAAGTGCTATTGTCCATCATGCCTACACGTATGTAATCGGAAAGCTCAACCATAAAGAAACACCCAACAAGCGTATTATAAAAGCCGCTAACTAATTGTTTCGATCGCTTCTCGTTTCTTTTTTTTAGAAGATTGGGGGCCCAGCGCATGCTAATGGGATAGATGGTATAAAGCATATAGCGTTTCCATAATGACCAGTAAGTAAAGGGGCCTTGGGTGTTCCCGTCTGGCTTCAAAATCTTTGGGGCAAAACACCCTATTGAGTTGTCGTTTGCCCGTCGGTTGATGAGATGAGATATAACATCGGTATCATTGATGATGATATCGTCGTTGGAAAACAAAATATACTTAGAATGAATAAAGCGTTCAACAAAATAAGTGCCTTGATTGTTGCCTCGGGCAAAGCCTTGATTATCTCCGTTATACAAGATGATAACTTTGGAACCGTTATATTCGTTTCCTGTCGAAATCTCGGAATTTGGAATCGATGTATGTAAGTTATCGTTCGATTCCTTTGTTGCTCCATTGTTCACGATGACAATGTGATCAACCTCAGGGCACTTGCTAAGTTCCTGGTTGACATATTTGCATGTCATTTCTTCGTTTCTATAGCTTACTATAATGGCAGAGACCAAACTCATAGCATTTTAATCATTTAAAATTTTGGAGTAAACATTTGTGACGATGTCTAATGTGATGCTTTTCCACGAGTTGTTGCCCGTTTCAACGTCGGAATGGATATTTTTTGCAAATTCTTCTACAACATTTGGATTTTCCAGCAAGTAGTTGATTCCTTTGCAGAGAGAGTCGGTATCGTTGGGGGACACAATTTTTCCGTATCTACCATCAATGACCTCATTAGGTAGATTCCCTACGTTGGTGCAAATCATGGGTTTGTCAAGGGCGATGGCAGATTTTGTAACACCACTTTGCGTCGCAGATTTATAGGGTAGTATGACAAATAGACTATTTACTATGAGCGTAGCAAGTTCACCATTCTCTATGTATCTGTTTAGGACAATGATTTCGTCATCATGGGTGTTATGCAGAACGTTGCCTTCAATGTCTTTTCCTGCTATCACTAATTTTACTTGATGATTCTTGCAATTTGACATTTTAAAGGCTTTGATAAGAATGTCGATACCTTTATACGGTCTGATGGTTCCAAAAAACAGTATGTATTTGCCGTATTTATTACGTTCGATAGGATAGCCTCTCAGGTATGTATAGGGGCCAAGTCTTGAAAAAAATATTTGATGAGTATTAGGATTCAGACTTCTTTCCAAAAGATTGGTGTCTATGTGTGATAGCAATAGAATATTGTTGAAATGCTTTAGCGTAAGACTGCGACAAATCCTATCATACCAATAATGTGCAAAAGAAGGCTTGTCGTGAAGGACTATGTCATGGATGGTAATTATCTTTTTGATATTTTTTGCAATGTGTTTGGTCAGCAATACTTGTAAAAGTCCATACATGGTTATGTGCAGAATATCCGGTTGATATTCATTGATAACCTCGGCGACTTTCTTGGCCAGAATTGATGAAGTTTTATAATTGGAACCTTTTGGATTGTTTACGATGGACCAATGCTCAAGTGTTAGCATATTGGAATATTTTTCCATGCCAGGATATTGGGTAGCAGGTATTACACCCAATTCGTCAAGTTGACTTTCCAGACTGATAGCTCCTGACTTTTTCGTCTTAGGCAATATTAACATCAACACCTTTACATCGACAAGTTTTTCAAGCTCGGCAACATAAGAAATCTCTAAATCAGAGAATGGAATGTTTGTGAAATATAATACTTTCATATTTGCTTATTATCTTAACCAAGGTCTGTAATTTAGTTCATATGTCAACGGGTTATTCCGCAGACCTATTCGCTTTGCAGGCACTCCTCCCCAAATCTCATTGGCGGGGATGTCTTTTGTTACGATAGCGCCAGCTGCAATTACGGCCCCTCGTCCAATTTTAACTCCTGGAAGAATTTGGGCACGGCATCCAACCCATACATGGTCTTCTATAACCACTGGAGCTGATGTCGTTTGATGAGAAATTGAAGATACATCGTGTTCTAGCGTCCATATCATAGCCTCTGCAGCGATATCAACATTGTCGCCAATGGTCAAGGTGGAGCCTCTTCCATCAAGAAATACTCTTTGATTGATAATGACATGATTGCCGATGAATATGTTTTTAGGATTCCACAATTCTACGTGGCGGAGTACTGATGAACTCGAACCGAAATGGCCAGAATAAATACGCATGAAAAGAATCCTAATCCAATGGAAATGAGAGCACATGACTATGTCCGTGAGTAGCTGTCGAACTCCTTCTTTAATAGACCATATTTCGTATCGGATATTCATATTGGTTTGTTTTAATATGGTTTTTATTGTTCGCCGTAACGATTGTGAATATATAATCGCTCTTCGTATGACTTAGCACCGAAAAGAACATTATCGTATTGGCTTGTTATGACATCGGTATGGCCAATCATTTTAAGCATACAATAGAGGAAGAGGAAACCGACGAAGAGCCTTCGGTTGTTTTCTATTGAATAACACTTAATAATATCTCGCCACAATATCCAATAGGAGAAAATGAACAAGTAAGACATTCGCAAACTGGCTTCCTTGAACTCGCTGAAGTAAAAAGTCAACACGAAGTAGATGATGAAAGAGTTGATGAAAATAGCATTGTTTTTTCTCACCTCCACCAGTTTATCATAATAGCAGAAGACGAGAAAACAAGAAAAAAGCCGTTCCAAATATCCTATTGAAATACCGCTAGCCACATCCATCGTTCCTGAAGTATAAGCTTTGAGCATATCTGAAAGTCGTCCACTATCTGTGCCTATGAAAATGGACATTATTTTCAGAAAAATCGAAGTGTGTGTGAGGAAAATGTAATTGCCTAAGAGAAAAATGCCTACAAAAATCCATTTATTGATTCTTTTGTGGAGAAAGAAGTAGGTTGGTAGGTACATTAAGGCTGATAGATGAAATGTGATTGCAAGAATACATAATAGGAAAAATTGGACGGGCTTGCGTTCGTCAATGTATTTAATAGCGTTAATAAAAATCATAATAGCGATGGTGTTTCGCATTAGATTTGTACTCATGATGATACCTCCGAAACAGAGATACAAAATAGTTGCAAAAGGGAAATTGTCAAATTTCTGCTGTTTAAAGAAATTAAATAGTAAGGCAGTGCTTATAGCAGTGCACACAAAATTGAAAAAATAATAGTTGTCGAAGATGCTCTTGCATGTAGCCATTAAAAAAGTAAAACCAGGCTCGCAAGTCCATTGTGAGTTTTTATACGTATAAACGTTATACCATACATTTTCAAAAGAGCATTTCTGGAAAAGAGTATAGTATATCTGCCAGTCATCAAAGATGAATCCCCTAAATCCGAAAAATACGAGCATGACCGCAAAGCAGAATAAAATAATCTTGCTTTGTGTATCTTTGTCTTCTGTCTGTTCATAATGCATGGACAGATAGAAGAGAAACAGCAGGAGTATCAGATATGGGATTGTGTAAATCATTTATGATGCTTCGCTTTCAACTTATTGACAGCTTCTCTAAGATACATAATCCATAGGGCGCATAGTATTGCCCCCAAAATCATGTAGCCAATTACCATAAGCGAACGTGGAAAACTCGAGGCTTTTAATGGAATACTGGCTTCTTGTATGACAGAGAAAGCGGGCATACGTTCTTGAAGCTTTGCGCGGGCAATGTTAAGTTGCTTTGTCATTTGTTGATAAACACTGTATTTTAACTGCATATCATTTTCCAATTCGTCCACTTTCGATTGGTATGAAGCCATTACAACGTTAGTGCTGGCATCAGCAGTCTTGGCATATTTGCGGCGTGCTTCTTCATATTCCTGCTTGGCAGTGTTGAATAGTTTCTCATAATAACTAACATCTATGCGGGATTTCTTTGTCCTATATTGGATGATGTACTGTTGAAGACGAGAGAGGATAGTATCAGCCATGATGGCAGAGACCACAGGGTCATTGTCTTCAAAAGAGATAGAAATTACACTAGTCTTCTTGTCAACGATACAGGAAACTCGAGAACGGAAGAGTGTACATACAGAGGACTGCTCTTTGGTAAGACAGAAGTGGTCTACAAGTTGAGCTCCAGATTTCTTTTCACTATCAAATAGTTTGGTAATCCAAATCATAGGCCACGACCAGAAAGGAACTTTTTCGTCCTTTATGATATGGTCATAGTAGGTCTTTTCAGTGTTATCCTTTAATCGTACATTGACATCGAACAAATCGATAATAAAGCCTGAAGAGGCAATAACATCAGGATAAATTTCTGGGTAGATAGCATCAATGCTTGAATTGTTGGAGTTAAAATTAACCCCCACCATTGATGCCAAATCACTCAAGTTGTCTAACATGCTTCCTGCCCCAGACACTTCGGGGGCCAAAAGAACGTTTGTGGTGTACGACTTGGGAGTGTTCAGAGCTATTATCACGCCAAACACAGCCGCAACTCCTACAAACTTCAACAGCAGTTTCCACTCAACAAGCACGCGTTTGGCAATGCCTATAATGTCAATTTCATAATTTTTCTTATTGCTTTCTTCCATAACTCTCTTGTTTTTTATGTATATACCCGTTTAATTAAGGTCTTTGTCGTTATTCTTATGAAATGTATGAATTTCCTTAGATTGAACCTTCCTTCAGAAGTAATTATGTAGTTGTACCAAAAACTCCTTATGGTATTGTTAGAGATACCTTCCTTTTGGAAAGATTGTATTTCCATATCCAATTTGTAAAACATGAAACCTTGCTTGTAAAGACGGTGAATGAGTTCCCAGTCAAGTGCATAGTCCAGTTCTGCACACTTGCTGAGGTCGAACTTATAAACCTTATGTACCTTCGCCCTTACGAATGACGAGCCATGTCTGTAGGCTGGTACTAAATCCATGATGCGCGGATCTTTATAGGCTTCTATATGACGGGCTTTCCCTTTGAATCTTTCTTGGGAATTTCCGTATAACACATCTGCCTCTGTATTATGGCTTAATTCTATACAATGCTGCAGTACATATTTGTCAACAAATAAGTCTCCGCTGTTCAGAAAGTTAATCCAGTCACCTGTGGCATGATTGATGCCTTTGTTCATGGCATCATAGATTCCATCATCTTTTTCAGAACACCAAAAAGCCAACCTGTCGCTATATTCTTGGATAATGTCAACAGTTCCATCTGTGCTACCTCCGTCTATGACGATGTATTCCTTGTCCTCCCAAGACTGAGAGAAGAAACTCTCCATCGTTTCACGGATGTGTTTTACATCGTTAAAGACCACAGTGATAACACTGATAGAATTCTTTTTAGAAAGATCCTTTGACTCAGAAAGTTGTTCTAACATAATATAACTAACGTAGGATTTTATGTTTTATTGTATGGGAATGATGTTATATGCAATATTATTGATAAATAATCGTTATTGTAATGTGAAGTTACTGCAGAAGATATTAGGAAAGCAAAAAAGAAGCAAGGATGTTGTAAAGAATGTCTTAGCGTCAATCGTTCTAAAAGGGGCAGATATAATCATCAGTTTGCTTTTAGTTCCTCTAACCATCAATTATCTGGACGTAGAATCTTATGGTATTTGGTTGACTTTAAGTTCTATAGTAGTTTGGATAAGCTATTTTGATTTTGGTTTGGGAAATGGCTTCCGAAACAAATACGCTGAAGCTTTGGCACTGGGTGACAAATCTTTGGCAAGGTCATACCTTAGTACATCCTATTTTTCTTTATTTGTTATATTCACGATAGTTTTTTTGATAGTTGGTATTGCTAACAATTTAATAAACTGGACGGAATTACTAAGTGTTCGTTCGGAAATGTTGCCAACTTTGCGAAGCGTATTTCTTTTGTTGTCATTATTCTTTTGCATTAGGACAGCACTTGGAGTATTCGAGTCTATGCTTCAAGCAAAACAAAAACCGGCAGGGGCAAATTTTATCCAAGTAATTGGGCATGCACTATCATTGTTCTCTATATGGCTTCTAACACTTATGTCACATGGGGATTTGATTCTAGCAACAACGTTCTTGTCTGGAATCCCTTGTTTAACACTTTTGATATTTACATTGCTTTTCTTTTGGCATCCAAGATATAGAAATATGTCACCTAAACTATCCTGTATTGATTTAGGTCTGATAAAAGATATTGTTGGATTGGGAGGGCAGTTCTTTCTTATTATGCTATCTGTCGTTCTTATTTTTCAGTGTCTCAATATCGTCATATCCAATATACAAGGTCCTTCAGCTGTAGCAGAATTCAATGTTGCTCAAAGATATTTTGGAGTAGTACATATGGTGTTTACGATAATTGTTGTACCATTCTGGTCTGCTTTTACTGATGCTTATGCAAAAAGGGATTACAAATGGATGAAAACATCTCAAAAGAAATTGGAAATGATTCTGATTTTATGTATTACCTCTTTAATTGTTATGTATTTTGGCGCAGATCTGATAATAGATATCTGGACCAACGGTAAAATTAGTGTTCATCATAATCTATCTTTTATGCTTGTTGCTTTCACTTTTTCTCAGTCTGTTAGTAGCCTTTATATGACATTAATAAACGGAATAGGTAAAATCAGATTACAACTTGTCATATACATGTCTTTCGCTGTCATCTCACTTCCAATGATTTATTATGGATGTAAAGAATTAGGCTTGTGGGCTGCATTACTATGGCCCACGTTAACATATTTAGTTCAAGCAATAATAGGGCGTATTCAGTTGGATAAGATATTGCGCGAAAAAGCAACGGGGATTTGGAATAAATAAAAATGGAAATGTCGTGAAAAGAATATATGTAACATTTGGAGACGAGAGATTCGCTAAGTCTAGAGACTTTGGAGTAAAGATGGCAACTCTTGTTGGTGGATTTGATATGGCTATTGGTTATTCTATGGATGATATTCCTGAAGATTTTAAGAAAAAACACCATCTGATTTTCAATATTAAACGAGGAGCGGGTTTGTGGTTGTGGAAACCATATCTTATCTATAAGACTTTAACGGAAATAGCTAATGAAGGTGATATGGTTTTTTATGCTGACGGTGGATCCTTTTTCATTAGGAATATAAAGCATATAGAAAGAAGTATGGGTGCAAATGACATTTGGGTGTCATGGATCCCGTTTGTTGAGTCTCAATTTACAAAAGCAGATACTTTTGTGTTGATGGATTGTGAGAAGGAAGATTTTAAAAGAAGTGCACAAATCCAAGGAGGTTTTATTTATGTTCGCAAGAGTATTGAAACTATAAATTTTATCAAGGAATGGTTGGATTATTGTTGTGATATTAATATTTTGCATCCTGATAATTTGTGTCCAGGTATAAAAAATGATGCTAATTTTATTGCACATAGAGAAGACCAATCCGTATTAAGTCTCTTGTGTAAAAAGCATCGAATAATACCTCACTTGGATCCTTCACAATATGGGAAATATCCCTATATGTATGGTGTGTGGGGATTTGATAGACCTGCAATCAATTATAACGAAGAATATCCTGTAAGTATTATTCTTCATCGTAGCCCAAACATAAATGTAATAGAGGTAATAAAGTTATTTATTCTCTCCATAATACCTAAAAGATTAGGAGAAAAACTCGCTAATCCTCAAATGGTATCGGAAGAAAAAAGGAATGCGTTGAAACATTAGCAATCATTCATTTACTTCGTTAAATTAGCAATGGTGGCAATCATGGTGCCGAGTGAGGCAGCGGTAGTTCCGATGCTGAGCCATTGCTGAAGACCGAATCCTTGGCGCTGGCGCTTGGTAGGAACTACAATCTGACAACCAGGGCGTGGCTTATGCTTGCGGTCTGCACGGGCTACCATGCCATTCATGTAGATGATGATGGTTTTTGACTTCTTGGCAGACGATGTTGTTCCTCCTGCCAAGTCGATATAGTAGTCTGCATTTTTGCCGTCCTTGAAATATACGGTGTTGGGATAGAGCACCTCACCGTTAATCTTCACAGTTCCGTCGTAGCGTGGAACGACGATGCGGTCGCCTTCACGAAGAATGGGGTCGTCCTCACTGCCAGGATTCTTGAGGGCCTTGTCGAGCTCAATACCTACGGGGTAGTTTGCATTAACCATCAGTTTCTTGACATCAATAGAGTCGCGACCCGAGTTACGCTGGGCTGTGCGAAGCATTGTCTCCATCTGTTCGCGTTCCTCTGGCGTCATCAGTCGCAGCAGTTTGGTACCTTCCCGATAAGCTCGCTTGGTCAGCCCTCCTGCCAATTTGATAACATCGCTCAGACGCTGTCCTTTGTTGGATAGGGTATAGGTGCCTTCAAACTGGACCTCGCCTTCGATGGTGACATTCTGTTGCTCGGTATAGTTAGGACTACGACGAACATAGACTTCATCAAAAGGCATCAGTCTGAAATCAGGCTGGTCTGCTATCGAAAAATCAGGAGTCAGTTTAAAACTGAAGGTCTGAGCTATCTGGTCGTCGGCCTCTGTGGCACAGGATGAGGTCTTCGACACTCTCATTGGCAGCATATTTATAGGTGCCAGGATAAAGTACTTCGCCATTGATAGTTACTGTTTGTTTTTGGTTTTTCTCTTCGCGACTAGCAATGTAAAGAACATCTTCGTTGCGCAGGGGAACATCAGGAGCTGTACCTTCCAATATACCTCGAACATCCACACTCAACACCTCCAAAGTGCGGTCTGCTCTCATTCGGTGCATAACGGCATGTTGTGAGATGGCTCCCTCTGTCAGTCCTGCTGCTGCCTCTACTAACGCCTTGACAGTACTGATGTTTTCGCCTACATGGTACATGCCAGGACGGAATACGGCACCTTTGATTTCAACCATGTTCTGATAGCGGTTGAGCGTCGAGTCAACACTGACGGAGTCTTCGTCCATCAGCTTGAATTGACTCATGTCAAATTCGCCAACGCATAGCGGAGTAGGGTAGCTGCGCTCTCCGTTTTCTTCATCTCATAGAACATGGGGCGCTTTACCTTACCCGTGATGTTAACCAATGCTTCGTAAGGACCAACAGTGATGACGTCGTTGTCTTGCAGACGTACATCGCCCGTCAACTTTCCGTTGAGCAGGAAGTCGTAAACATCAACGCTGGTGACTTGTCTGCCGCGACGGAACACTTTCACATTACGCAGCGTACCAATCTCGTTAGGACCACCCGCCATGTAAAGTGCGTTATAAACAGTGGCAAAGGCAGACATGGTGTAGGTGCCTGGCACCTTAACCTCACCCATGATGTTAACGGTAATAGTACGTGTTTGTCCCAGCGTCAAATCAATCTGTGAACCCTGATAACGAGGACCTAACACTTTCTTCAGACGAGCCTTGGCCTGACTTACAGACAAACCACCTAACTGGATAACACCAATATCCTCGATGGTGATGGTTCCGTCAGGCGAGATGACTTCAGTCACACTCTCTTGTGATGCTCCCCAGATGTCAACATTGACAGCATCGCCTGGTCCCAGACGGTAATTCTGTGGGGTTGCCAGATTCATCGAACTTTCAAAGGTCAGGTTCTTGTTGTTGAACACATCATGACCGAATATCTTGCGCTTACCCTCTTTCTCTTTCTCCTGGAAATATCTCAGTGAGTCGGGCATCATGAAGTCTATCGCTTCGTCCATTTCTACGAAGTCTTTGTCATTTTCGTCATAGGTGCGTCTTTGCTTCTTTTTATAGTCCTCCATCTTGCTGTCCTTGATGCGGAACTGTGAAGCTTTCTTCTGGTCTATCTTAGCCTGCTCCTCGCGCTTTTCACCATTAGCTTCGCGCATTCTGGTCTTTACGGCTTTTGAACCAGCAGTAATGTCCTCAGCACCTAATGCCCCGTTTTTGATTTGTTTCTGATACTTCTTCTGGATACGACGTATCTGGTCCATGGTGACACCACGTTGTATCAGTTGGGTAACAATCTGCTGACGAGAAACACCATTGGCGTTCTGCTCAATAACATAGTCCATCACTTGGTTATCAGTCATACCAGACTGGGCCCATGTTGAGGCCGTTGTCAGCAGCAGACAGATTATAAATATAGTTATTCGTTTCATCTTCGCGCACACATTAATACTATATAAAAACACGTTTCAGTGCAAAATATTGTGCAAAATTAGCGATTTTTTCTGAAAAAGCATGGGTGTTTCAAGAATAAATTGTATTTTTGCAGTCCAATTACGATATTTATCTTGGGGGTGACTGGATTTGACAGCGAGCCGAGATGGTACGTAAGCATGCGGAGTGACGACTGTGGACTCCATAATCACGTCGGTCGAAAAATTAATTGGCGAAACTAAGTACGCTCTCGCTGCCTAAACGAAGTACAGTAGTTTACTGGCCTAATTCTCTTACAAGGTAGGAGAACGAGACATCGCTCCAAGGATGTAGTCCCGAATCTAAGGATCAAGCGGTGCAGGTTAAATCGGGAATAGTCAGGTTAGGCCTCGATAATCTGATGAAATTTAGAGGATAAGGTTGCAGTTGGTGGCTTGGGTCTTGCTGCAGCACGAAAATGAAGGCCAAGATAAGCATGTAGAAAGCGTATGGTTTCCTCGTGTGGACGAGGGTTCGATTCCCTCCACTTCCACGATTGTTTCAGAGGAGGGGTCTCACCCTCGTCCACGATTGTTTCAGAGGAGGGGTCTCACCCTCGTGAGGGTTCTTTGACCTAAAGGTGCAAAGCGACCAAGGTCGATTACGATTCCCTCCACTTCCACTATCGTTACAGAGGAGGGGTCTCACCCTCGTGAGGGTTCTTTGACCTGAAGGTGCAAAGCGACTATGTCGATTACGATTCCCTCCACTTCCACTATCGTTTTTTTTGCGTCCCAGATGAATAACAACGCTGAACACAGGATTCAAAAATCATCTAATAGATAGCATATGAAGAAAAAACTGATTTTGGCAATAGTAGCCGTTCTCTTTGCCTTGACGGCAAACGCTCAGAAAGCGCTGAAGAAAGTGTATAACGAGAATATTAATCCCATCGAGCAGATAGACCAGGCTGTAGCGAAAGCTAAGTCCGAAGGCAAGTTCGTCATCTGTCAGGTGGGTGGCAATTGGTGTCCCTGGTGCCTGAAGTTCGCAGACTTCATCGAGAAGGACACTACTATCAGCAAGATCATTGCGGATAATTTTGAGTATATCCATGTCAATTATAATCCTCGCAAGTCGCAGGGTGAAGAGAAACTGGCACAAGGCCGAGCCCTGATGAAGCGTCTGAACAATGCAGGGCGTTTCGGATACCCCGTGTTCGTTGTTCTCGACGAGGAAGGCCGAATCCTCCATATTCAGGATTCAGGTCTCCTGGAAGAAGGTGAGGGATATAATCAGAAGAAAGTACTTAGCTTTTTCAAGAACTGGACGCCAAAGGCCGTAAGGTAATTATTAGTACCCATACACCAGCCCGTATTTCTCATGCAGCTGACATAGCGAACCGTCTGATTTCATCTGACGGATGACGTCGTTTACCAGCTGTAGCAAGTCGTCCTGCCCCTTGCGCATCAGGACACCTATCTCACCATGATTAAACGGAGTATTCAGTAGTGGGGCTGCAAGTCGGGCATCGGTCTGCACGTAATAGGGAGCCTCCGTGATTTCTGTTATCATCACATCAGCTTTCCCTTCCGCTACGAGCGAAGGTATTTCTTCGTTCTTAGGGTGGACGATAATGGTAGCATGAGTCAGGTTCTTGTTGGCAAACTTCTCGTTCAGTCCACCAGGGTTTACCATCACGCGCACTTCAGGCTTGTCAATGTCTGCTAACGATTTATAGCGGTTAGCCTCCGATGCACGACAAAGAATGGTCTTTCCGTTTGCCAGATAGCCCTCGCTCATGAGCATCGTTTCACAGCGAGCATCAGTGATGGTGATGCCGCCAATAGCCAGGTCGAAAGTCTGTGGCTCAGCTTGCACGTCAGCGGAAAGTGTAGGCCATGAGGTCTGTACGAACTCGATGCCAACACCCAACCGCTTTGCAATCTCCTGAGCCATCTCGATACCGAAACCCCAGTATCTCCCATCAGCCTCGCGGAAGGATAGTGGTCTGTAATCCCCCGTCGTTCCGATAAGGGCAGTGCCCCGCTCCTGTATACGGGTGATGGTAGGTTGATTGACTACTACGGCACTATCCTCGTTAGCCGTACAAGAGGCAAACGATACCGTACTGCCGAACAATACGGCGGTTAGGAATAGCAAGAAAATCTTTCGCATATTTCTATTCATGGTTTAATCCGTTCATTCTATTTTTCTTTATGCGTCATGATGTTGAGCACCATGTCATCAGTCTTGCACATCGCATCCGCTCCGATGTTCGTGAGATTGCGGATACTCTTGTCAACGCTGTTGTCTACGATACCTTCCCCTGAAGAAACACATTTGCCTTCCATCGCCAGGAGTGAAGAGAGTAGGGCCGTGCTGACGCCACTGGTAATCTTCAGCGAGCACGACGGCTTGGCACCGTCGCAAATCATACCTGTCAGGTTGGCTATCATATTCTTGACTGATGCACAGATTCGGGCATAGTCGCCCCCCATCAGATAGGTGATGCCGCAACTGCTGCCAATACTTGCCACGACACAACCGCAGAGGGCCGACAACTTGCCCAACGACTGCTTGATATAGATGGCAGTCAGATGGGAGAGCATCAGGGCGCGAATCAACTCCTCCTCCGTATTCTCGTTCTCCTTGGCATAGACACAGACTGGATTTGTGGCACAGATTCCCTGATTACCACTACCCGAGTTCGACATGACGGGAATCATGGCTCCTCCCATTCGTGCATCACAGGCTGAGGCTGTGCGCGAGATGATATGCGAGTAGATGGAGTTGCCGAAAATGCCTTTGGCCAGTGGACGGTCAATGGTCTTACCCAGGTTGTGACCGTAGTTGCCTTTCAAGGATTCGCGGGCTGCATTCATGTTCAGCTTGCGTGCCTCTTCAATGAATTGTATTTCCTCCAGTGGCGCTGTGGTGGAAAACTCCCATACCAATTGCATGTTCAGGGCTATCTCGTCGTCCTTCACCGTTGCTCCATGCTGAACAGCTGATGCATCCGTGACGAAATGCGTATGACTTCCGGCAATGATGGCCGTCTCTTTCTTGTCACCGGCAAAGACCGTCATCTCTACATATAGTTTATCGCAAACACCTTCCTTCAACTTGATGTCTATGCGGTCCTCGGCAACAAAGCGTTTACCTTCTTCCAAGGCCTCTGGCGTCAGGTCTTTCAGTACTTCCAACTGATATTCACTCTTGCCAATCAGTGCGCCAAGGGCAATGGCTATGGGCAATCCTATCATTCCTGTCCCTGGAATACCCACACTCATGGCATTTTTCAGAATGTTGGCACTCAGTCGGGCCTCAATTCTTTCCGGGCGACAGCCTAACTGCTCTGTGGCCTTCGCGGTACAGAGCGCTACACACATCGGTTCTGTACAGCCAATGGCTGGCACTACCTCTTGATGAACCAAGGCAATGATTTGGTTTCTAATCTCTGTATTTAGCATAATTGTCCAGACCTTTTTTCAGGAATTTGATGTATTCTGCTATGTCTTCGTCGTAGGCACGACTACTGGTTAGTGGCTTTCCGTTGTTGTCGAGAACGACGTAGAACGGCTGGGCATTGGCTCCAAACTTGCTGCTCTGCAGATAGCTCCATTTGGCTCCTACGGTGCGCAGTGTCTTGGTATTGCCATTCGCATCCGTCACTTCAAACGGTTCTTTGAGGGGCGTCTTGTCGTCCACGTAGAGCGATATTAACACGAAGTCATCGCTCAGCATGTCTGCCACCTTCGCATCTGTCCATACAGCAGCCTCCATCTTACGACAGTTTACACAACCGAAACCCGTGAAGTCGATGAGCACAGGCTTGCCTTGTGCCTTGGCAGCAGCCATTCCCTCATCATAATCGGTAAATTTCGCCTCCACCACTTTTGTGTTGATGTTAAAGTCCTGGGTGTTCATGGGGGGAGCAAAAGCACTGACAGCCTTGCAAGGAGCGCCCCAGAGTCCAGGAACCATATAGATGGCAAAAGCCAGTGATACCAATCCGCCCATGATGCAGACTACGGGCATGGGCTTGTTGATTTCGCCCCCAATCTCATCACTCTGGAATTTCAGCCAGCCACAGAGGTAAGCACCCAACAGTACGAAGATGACAATCCATAGCGAGAGGAACACTTCACGGTCCAGCAAGTGCCATCCATAGGCAAGGTCGGCCACTGAGAAGAATTTCAGAGCAAACGCCAGTTCGATGAAGCCCAGCACAATCTTCAGCATGTTCATCCAGGAGCCCGACTTCGGCGCTTGTTTCAGCCATGCCGGGAAGAGGGCAAAGAGCGTGAAGGGTAGGGCTAAGGCCAGCGCGAAACCAAACATGCCAAGGGCAGGCGCGAGCCAGTTGCCGCTGGTGGTAGTTTCTACAAGCAGCAGTCCGATGATGGGGGCTGTACATGAGAACGAAACAAGCACCAAGGTGAATGCCATCAGGAAGATGGAAAGCAGTCCGCTGGTGGTGGAAGCCTTGGTGTCAACCGCATTCGCCCAACTATCGGGCAACTTGATTTCGAACCAACCAAAGAACGACAGGGCGAAGACCACTAGCAGCACAAACAGGAAGATGTTGAATACCGCATTGGTCGACATGGCATTCAGCGTGTCGCTGCCAAACAAAGCCGTCACAAGCAGTCCTAAGCCCAGATAAATCACGATGATGCTCAGTCCGTAGGCAATGGCATCCTTGATACCCTGACGATTGGTACTCACCATCGTCTTCTTATCCGTCTTGGCACGCTTCAAGAAGAAGCTGACCGTCATCGGAATGATGGGCCATATGCAAGGCATGCAGACAGCCAACAGTCCACCGATAAAGCCCATCAGCAGGATATATAACAAAGAATGGTCTGTGATGTTGTCGCTACCACCCATCGCTTTCAGTTCATCCACCACCGGTTGCCAGAGGTCGTTGCCCTCAGCGACCATTGCCGATACGGAATCATTCTGAGCAACGATGGTGTCTTCAGGAGTCTTTGAAGCGTCTGTCTTGTCTTTCACATCTGTTTCTTTGTTCAGACCCCTGTCGTCCCCTACCTTAGGGGACTTGTTTTCCCCCTTTGCTTTCAGCGATGCCTCAGAGGGAGGCAGACAAGCCTCGTCGTTGCAGGCTCCGTATTCCACGTAGCAGTCTATGTCGTATTGCGGCTTGGTAAAGCGGATTTTCTGTACGAAGGTAACTGCCTTCTCGAAATAGCGCAGCTCCATGTCGAACAGCTTATCGTATTTCTTAATCTCGCTGCCACGCGCTTGCAATTTGCCTACAGGCTCTGCACCCTCCATCTTCACGGTGTTGAACGAAGCCGAAATAGGACCATCGTTGCCCAGATTGGTGGAATACACATGCCATCCTGGGTCAATGGTAGCTGAGAACACCAGTTCTGCCTCGCCTTCTTTCAGCAGTTTCAGTTGTGAGGTAAAGTGTACGGGGTCCATCATCTGCGCCATTGCTGACAGCGCGATGAGGAACAAGATGGTTGATGATATTATTTTCTTCATACGTTCATTTTTGTTTGATGATGGCGTCTAACAGCCCTTCGCAGGCATCCTCCAACAATTCTATCACCAGTTCAAAGTCGCTTTCCACACCGTAATAGGGGTCAGGCACGGTAGGCTGGGTAGGGTGGTGGCGCAAGTAGTCTGCCATCAGTCTTATCTTCTTTCTGTCCTCCTCATTGCGAGCTTTGGCTGTAATGGCGCGGATGTTCTCGTTGTCCATGCCAATGATGAGGTCGAAACGGTCGAAGTATGAGCTGTCCAACTGCTGGGCGCGACTGTTGAAGTTATAGCCATGCTTGCTGCCACAGCGACGCATCCTGCTGTCTGGCAAATCTCCGATATGCCAAGGACCGATGGCTGCAGACTCTATATGAAACTGGTCACTTGTTCGTCCACCAGTCGCTGCATAATACCTTCAGCGGCTGGTGAACGACAGATGTTTCCCAGACAGACAAAGAGAAGTCGCTGCTTCATCGTACCACCACCTTCTTGCCCTGATGGATGTAAATGCCCTTTGTTGCAGGTTTCTCCGTGAGTCTTAGACCATTGAGATTGTACCAATGGGTATCCGTATTTTGGTGGGTTGTCGTTATTGTTTGGATGCCAGTAGTTTCCTTCAATACGTTTTTCCACATACCATTCATGGTATAGTAGCCGGTATTTTGGAAATCGAGGTCGTCAGTTTGTACTTTTTCCTGATCATCGGCATTCTTGGCGTTATTAAAGATGATACCCTCATTGCCGCCAGATGCAGATTTCTTGTCCGACTCTTTGAAAGTCCACTTCCATACAGCGTTACCATTGTGAGCTGTTCCAACTTTAGTGCATGTTACTCCAGGCCATGAACCGCCAGTATAGTTGTATTGCTTATCCCAGCGCCAACACTTGATAACTCGTGATGACATATCCCAGAAAGCAGGAACTTCAAAGAAAGCACATGTTTCTCCTTCGTTGACTACGCAGCAGTCTGGTACTGTTGTTGGCTCCTGTTTGGCATCAGTGTCAGTAACAGCATTGACACCAGAAAGATCAACTTCCGAGCTGGCGTATAATTTGAATAATACTCCCTCAACAGCCAGTTGGTAGCCTGCCGTATTGATAGTTGCTTCGTCAGTCACCAACATCAAAGTGCCTTTATCGCCTTTCACTTTCAAAACAAGTCCTTTGTCAGAAGTCTCTACACTCTCTATTGTGCTCTGATTGTTGATACCTGCAGCTTTACGTGCCTCTATCAACTTCTTCAGTGTTCCCTTGTAATCTTTCCAATGAGGAAGGAATAAACAAGGTGTACCAGGCATAGTCAGAATATAAGCATTAGCAGCACAGATGTTGTAATTTAGGCAGGTTTTCTCACGATAGGTGTCGTGGTTGTCAACAAAGGTAACCGCATAACGAGAATAATTCGTGTTATTAGCCAAAAAGGCATCCTTTAATTGGTCCCATTTGCTACCACCAAAAGCAGCGTTAATCTTGTATTTCAGTGGGAAGTCGAAAGCAGCGCTTTGAATCTTACCATCCACCTTGGTTCCGTCAATCCAACCTTTCGTGTTGTTAAAGTCTCCGTCCCAGTATTCGCCTACAGAATAGGTAGGATTTGCCGATGCATTGTAGATTCCAATATATGATGCTGAAAAGCCCTTTACCATATCATAGCGGAAACCTACATAACCGAGATTATTTAATAGGAAACTAACATAGGTCTTGATGTTCTGTTGAACAGTTGCATTGGTGTGGTCAAGGTCACGAAAACCATCAAATTTGTCGCCTGTGTCGTTTGCTCCAGTAGCTTTCTTGCCAGCATAAGCTCCAGTAGCCCATTCACTTAGATGACTGTTACATTCATCGTCCTTGCAAATTCCAGAGAAATTGGTGTTGTCCCATGTGATACTATATGACCCCTTGGTCTCATTGGGGAAATCGACCCAAGTGTTCAGACCGTTTTTGTGGTTAACCACCACATCTTCAATGATGCCCACACCTTTTGTCTGGAATGTGTTAATCATGGAACGAAGATCAGTCTCTGTTCCAAATGCACCGGTGTGGTCAAACCAGTAACAAGGGTCGTATCCCATGGTCTTCTCTCCGCCATGGTGAAATTTTGAAGTTTTTCCTGAGTTGGGAACCCATATCAATTTAAAATACTTACTCAACTCGTCAGCTTGAGACTCCAAGTTCGTCCACTTGCTATCAGTATACGAATCCCAATAGAATCCCTGTAGCATTACACCTTCGTATTTCTCGGGCCATCCCTGTGCCATCGTTGTCAGGGTGGTCAACGTAATCAATAATGAGGTAAAAAGTCGTTTCATAATCGTTGTTGTCGTTAGTTTTACTCTGCAAAGATACGAATTATTTTAATACAAACCAACAAGTTGGCAGAATAAATTTCGCGTACCCATGCAATCGGTTGCATTATCGCTTATAATTTGTATGCCTTCGGTTATTCTTGGGGCGGACTGCAAAGTGAATCCAGATGATGTGCGCCTTCTGTTCTATCAGCAATTCATCGAAATCCTCCTTGTTCAGATCTGAGATGTCGAGCAATATCGCTGCGTAGCGCAAGGCCTGTTCAATGCCAATACAGCGGATATCTACCGCACAACCTGTAAGGTGATTGCTCAACGTAGCGCCACCTACCGCTTTATTGACTTCTGGCGAACGGAATCCTGAGTTGATGATGATGGGGTCATCCCCTTCTCCATAAAGATTATTCCAACGTCTCCTCAGTTGTTCCAACCACCCACAAAGGCGCTTTAAGTTCTTCACTTGTTCCTCATTCGGAACGTTATCTATCTTAACACTTGTCTTTGTCAACTCCCCGAGCGTAAAGTGTGGCGTTAAGCGAGTGCAATCAAGCTTGCTTGAATTGCCGAGCGCAGCCACACTCGACGAAGTCAAATGCTCGGAGAGTTTCATCTTCTTATCCATTTCTTTTCTTCTTATTTACGTTAATCGGTGTACTGTTCGGGAAAGCGATGCTGTAGGCCGCGTCGAGGGCTTTCAGGTCTATCTTGTAATAGCTGATACCCGTGCGTACGGCTACGATAGCACGCAAGAGCTCGCGGTGTTTGCGCGGATATAGACTGGGCAGAGGCAACTCGTTCCAACCTTCCTGCGGTTCATCATCTACGGCAGCCAAATGGCAGACCTCCCAGATAAAATCGCTGGTGGCTTCATAGCCGAACCACGCCTTCAACACGTTGCGGATACAGAACCGCTTATACTGACCTCCGAGGAGGCGCCTCGTGCGCTCCAGCCTGCGCCAGAGCACCACGAAGCATTCTTCATTGTTCTCTATTGTAATCATAAACTTCAAAGTTCAAAGTTCCGCTCGACCTTTGGTCGCTTTGTACCTTTAGGTCAAAGAAAGTTCAAAATCAATTATGACCAAATGACCATGACCAAATGACCGCATTACAACTTACGATAGTTACCATCCTCTTCCAGCACTACGAGGCGCTGTTTTCGCCAGTTCTTCAGCATCTGACGCACGGTGTTGTGGTTCACGTTGGCACCCTTCACCGCTACCGAGTGCTGCATAGCCTGCTCGAAGGTGAACTGGATATCCAGTCGCTCAAAGATAGAGTCGTTCTTGCCGCGCTTCTGTCGCTCACCATACTGTCCGCCTGCATAGTCACGACTCTGGAAAGCGTTCTCTATGCGGTCGCGGAAGAAATACAAGGCGTTCTCCAACAGCGAGTCGGCTATCACGTCGTAGGCCTCCAGCATAGCGGGTGTCTGTGCCTTCAACAGCATTTCCTTCCACAGGCTTGGCTGTTGCTTTAACTTCGCCTCGGCACCACTCAGTCCGTGCTTCTGAATCAACGTCTCGCACACCTTGCAGAGCATCAGACAACAGGTCATGCGTTGCGCCGTCACACAGACGCGGAAGCGCTGACGGGCACGGGTGCGGTCGTCGTTTTTCATCGTCTCCACGCGGATGCGCTCCACCCATTCTCTGCCCTTCGCCTCCAACTTCGGCAATACCACCTCGCCGTACATCAACGGCAACAGGTGCGCTATCTGTTGGATGCGGTCGCGCTGGCGGTCGGTCAGCACGTAGGGCTTGTCCTCCAGCGGTGCAAAGGTGTTGTCGGGTGTGCGGGCTACGGCGATACGACTCTGAAAACCGTCGGTGTAGTTCGAGACAACACGATACAGCGCATCAGGTGTGCCACACATCGTGACGTTCCACAACAGCTTGTCGATATGCACGTTCACCGCCTCTGCACTGCGTGCCTCACGCTCATACTTGGTACCGTCGTAGCTCTGACGCAACATCACCGAGAAGTCGCTCATCGTCGATTTCCATTTCTGTGCCACCGTATCGGCCTCAGGCGTGAACGAGAAGGCGTGCTTGCCCTCGGTATTCGCCAGTCGCTCAGCGAGGTTCGCCACGGTGTTGTTCAGCGTCAGACAGCGCACGGGCAACTTAGGCTCCTCGGGCTGCTCCTTCTTGTTCTTTGCCGCCCGCTTCTTGGCGCGCCATTCGTCCTCCTGCATCTGGTACATCTTGTCCAGCGCCGTCACCTCGCTCATCCAAGCCTCCACCACGGGGTCTATACCGCCCTTGCCCGAGGCAAAGTCACCGGCGATATACGAGATAAGGTTCAGTCCCTTCTTCTGACCGTGAACATCTAGTGTCACACCCGTAGCCAGCGTGCCGATGCAGGGGCAGATAGCCGTCACCACGGGCATGGTCAACTGAGGACCAACGGCATCAATCGATTCCTTAATACCCTGCGGCATCTTCTTAATTGACAATTGAGAATTGATAATTGACAATTCGTTTTCGTTATCGTCAACGTTATCGTTTTTGTCCGCCATCTGCAGCGCATTCAGCACATTTCTCAATCGCAAGGGGAAGCCGTTGAACTCCGATGCCAGCGCGCTCTTAATCTTCTGGCGCTTTTCCTCCAACGGGAACCCGTCGTAGCAGGGAATCACCTGGTCCAGCCACTCGAAGTTCCTTGCGCAGATGTGCCTCAGGTCGCACGCCAGCTGATAGGTCAACGTATCGCGGTCGCCCTGCGTGGGCTCAAACCCGTGATTATTCAATTCCCAGTACTTCTGGATGATGTCCTTGAACGGGATGCCGTGGTAGTCGCTGGGGAAAGAACACGTAGGCTCTTTTTTATTTGAACACGAATTGCACAAATCTGACGAATTTTTCAGCGCTTCATTATTCGTGTGATTAGTGAGATTCGTGTTCGTTAAAATCTTCTTCGTGTTCGTTAAAACAGCTTCCGTGGTCTCGAAGATGGCATCGTCCAGATAGATCAGTTCAGCTTCCGTCGTAGTAAAGAACACGCGGGTGATGTCCTTCGCCTGCGCATCAAACTTCACACCCAGCAACTCTGAAGCCCACTTCAGATTCTCCTCCTGCGACAATTCGGGTCGGCGACTGAACACCAGATGGTATCCGCCTCCACGGGCACTCTCCTCCAGCATCCTCAACCCCAGCTCGTCCTTCTTGCTGAGTATCCGTTCGCGAACCACGGGCATCTCTTCGGCCGAAAGATGGTCGATATCCATCCCCACCGTCGTGCTCATCCTTTTCGAACCCTTCAGCGTTCCGTCCTCGTTCGGCAAGCACGAATAGTTCATCTGCACCAGACTCGCCTTCAAGGCACCGTCGCCCTGTCGGATGCGCGCCACATTCTCCTTCTGGAACCCGCCGTTGCGCAGACTCAGATACTCTTCACGGTTCGGAACGGGGCGCATCATCTTCACCCCGTTCTGCTTATAAATCACATGTACACTCATATCCTTCGTTTCTTCGTTCCTTCGTGTTTAGTTAGAATTAAAAATTAGGATAACCAAGTTTCGAGTTTAGGAATCTGAGTCCATTGAGGGTCCACGTCATATACGTGTGTATTTTCTTCTCACCCTTCAGCGAATAGCTGACGTGGGTGCGCAGGGCTGTCAGTCCGCGGTCGGCCAAGTCGTCAGAGATGTTCCAATGCCCGCCACGGCGATACTGGATGCCCATGTCGCGCAGCACAGCATTGAAGTCGTACACCTTCATGTTAAACGTCTTCGCCACCTGCGTAGCCGTCAGCGTGTCTTCGGCTTCCTCGTTCAGCATGCGCAGTCCCTCACCGATGATGTTGTCGGCCAGTCGCAGAATCTCCTTCGGTTCGGGCAGACAGAGTTGCTGGCGACGCTTCTGTTCCTGAAGCTCCAGTTCTTGCCATCTCAGCACCAGCTTCGCACGTGCCTCGTCGTTGAACTTGGTGGCGATGTACAAGCACTCGGTCTTGGTCAGCACATAGCAGGCAGCGCAAATTTGCGCCCATGTACTTTCTCCCATGCTGGCTCCATCTTTCGAATAGCCTTCATTAAGTCTTTGTGTTGTTTACCTGTCAGCTCGGCAATTTCGAGCGACGTCATTGTCTGTACCTTATTAATATTAATAATCTGTGTCATAATTTTGAGTCGATTTAGCGAGAAGAAGGTTGGAATCTTTGCGCATTTACCCGGGAACATCCTCCTCACTTCAACTCAGGGTTAATAATTTCCCACAATTTACCCTAATTTCGTTTCCTTTTTATGAAAGAAATTTTGGGAAATTATGATTAATTTAATGTTTAATCTTTAATTTTTAATGTACTAAATTCTATCGATAATTTCCGCGTCGGTCACCGGTTCGCTTTCAAAGAAGCGGTTGGCCTCCCACTCGCGGCGTAGTTCCAGACCGCGCAGGCGCCGTCCGCCAGCATACACCCAGCGCTTGAACTCACGCTGTATCTGCAGCTTCGTACCACCCTCGCGAATCCTTCTTAGCAGGGTCGAGCGGCGCAGCCTCCCGATGCCCACGTTGTAAGCAAAGCTCACCAGCGCATCCAGCTGTCCCACCGTCCAGGCCACATGCATGGCCTTTACCTGCCGTTCCACCACGGACACGTCCTGCCGAAGCAGTTCACGAGCATGCGCCTCCGAAATCCGGTCGCCCATGCGCACGCCCTTTGTGTGTCCATACCCGATGGTGGGCACCCCCGCGGCATCGCGGTAAGCCGTCAGCCGCAGACCCTCCATCCTCATCAGTTGTTGAAGTAATCGTTCTGTTGTTTTCATCGTTGTATCAATAAGTCAAATAACACTTGTGATTGATTCACGATGCAAAAGTAGACATAAAAAATGGGTGCCTAAAGAAGCTTTAGACACCCATAGCGGTATTTATAGAACTATATCACTTTTTCTATAACTCCAGTTCCTTACGTAGCTGATTCAGCAGTTTGAGGATACGTTCAGAAGCACCCTGCAACTCCCAGCGACTGACGTGAGTCTTAAAGAGAGAATTGTGGCAGAAGGCATTGGCAATCGTACCTGTAGTGCACGTATAGTCGCGCTTCTTTGAGTAAGGCAACATCTCTACCATTCGCTCAAAGCCGCTTTGCGTTAAGTCCTTTTGCTTGTAGTCGTCACGGCACACGCAGTACACCACCGCATACGCACTGTTCCCCCAGAAGTACTCCTGACAGTTCTCAATGGCTCGCGCCAGCATCACCACGTCGGGCTGGCCCTTGTCCTGAGCAACTGCTGCCTGCGGCTGTTGGTTGACTGGCGCCTGCTGTTGCGTCACCGTCGACCCTGGCATAGCAAAAACACAGCCCGTAATGTTGCCGTTGAATACCTGACAGTTAGAGCCTGCCGCAAAGTGGTTTACAACATTTTTCTGACTATCTTTTTCCATCTTTTCTTTTTCTTTTTTTCGTCTTTCTGTTTTCTGATAAACTTACCGTTCACCTTGTCGTTGAACACCTGCGAACTGCTGCAAACGTTCCATCGTCTCTTCACACTTACTGTCAAGCGCACGACGTGCATCGCGCACCTCTTCCTTCAGCTCCTCATAGTTCATTCCGCAAGCTCCTCCCTCAGATTAAAGAGTTTGTATACATAGTCAACAACGGCTTGTGTAAACGCACATATGCCCAGGAATCCTACCGAAAAAAGGGCGATAAATACTAAATTTGTCATAGCACTCAGATTTTTTAAATTAAACTTTTATGTTTCAAATATCGAGTGCAAAATAAAAACGGAGGTGTCTCAAAAGTCGAGACACCTTCTTTTTTTTAATATCTTTTAAGATTTTCGGCTATCATTTGCCGCATTTTCTCACGAAGTGTCAGACACTTATTGAAGGTGGATTCACAAACTTGACGATGCAGTCAATGCATATTGGCTTACTTGTTACTGTATCGATAAACACATTGGCTGGATGCATGTCTTCGAGGGCTAGACGATCGGATATGTAATTGACGCCCTCGCCGTTCCAATTGTCACGGAAACCTTTGGCAGCAACCATATCGTCTATCTCTTGCTTCGTGGCCAGTCGCAGACAGTTTACATAGGGCTGAGTCAGCACAATACGCATCAGGTTGTCGCTGTCGCGAGTAAAGCCAATCACTTTCATCGCAGTCTCAGGGAAGAGATAGTTATGCAGGGCGATAGCATCCAAAGCCTTTTGCCAAGTAGAATAAATGGAAGTTCGCTCTTTTACAACCGATGTGTTTCCATCACTATAATACACCTTTGCTTCGGCACCCTGTGCTATCTTGGGGCCAAACTCAGCAGTAAGTATGTGCTCCGAATCGTCCTCCCACAGATTCGCTGCTTTAGCCCATTGTTCAATGAACTTCTCCTGCTGCTCGTCTATTTCCCAGTTTGCTGGGCTTCCTTCGCGGCCTTCAGCATTGCTACTTGCTCTAAGGCTTGCTGACGCGTAGCATGCGATGATGGACGCCCCAATGAGAGGCGTGCCTCCCTTGCAGAGTCCTGCATGCTCTGATAGATTGAATCTAGAAAAATCTTCTCTCCCATTTTGTATATCTTTAGCGTAGTTATCAATCATTTGCAGCGTTCGGGCGGTAAAACCCTCGGCTGCGATGGCGGCATATATATCGTTCAATACATCCATAACCGGTTATGCTCTTTGCTTGCAAAGATACGTATATTTTCTGAGATTGATGTGATTCATGGCATTTTTTACACATTATTTACAATCACGTGGTCATTTGGTCAAGGTCATTTGGTCATTTTCGATTTCGGGAACGCGGTCATTGCTCACTATATATAAATAGAATATTTATATTATAGTGGCGGATTTTGACAGTCTGTTTTCGATTTTGACCAAATGACCATGACCAGATGACACATGGAAACGAAATTAGGGGAATTGCTAAGAAATTAATCATAATTTCCCATAATTTCTTTCATAAAAAGAGAGTAAACATTCGTGAACCGCAATGAAAGATTCGTACCTTTGCATTGTCAATGAGAGTGTAAGAGAATGCTCGCAGGGCAGCCAAAATTTGTTTTCAGGCCTGACAGATTTTACGGCCTGCCCAGCGCGTAAAAACGGACGCTCGAATGACTTGAAACATGAAACTTGGAACATGAAACATTAAAAATTAAATTTATTTACAACTATGACAATGAAAGTAAAAGCAATTGAGAAGAAGCTGAAGTTTACCAAGGACCCGAACGATGCTGGCGTTTATCGCTACGTGATGTCGCCTGAACA
>CACZMV010000045.1 GCA_902782305.1 uncultured Prevotellaceae bacterium | reverse complement strand
TAATCAGTATCGTCTTGTTGTATCCGAAAAAGAGTATTTCATTGATTTGTTGTTCTTCAATCGCCGCCTTCAGGCACTAATCGCGATCGAATTAAAGCGGGGTGAGTTCAAGCCAGAATATGCAGGGAAGTTGAATTTTTACTTGTCTGCACTTGACGAGTATGTGAAACTACCTCATGAGAATCCTTCCATCGGAATTATTCTCTGCAAGGACAGAGATTCAAAAACGGTGGAGTTCGCATTCCGAGATATAAACAAGCCAATGGGTGTAGCAACCTATCGCACATCTTCAGAGTTACCCAAAGAATACCAAGGTATACTTCCTGAACCAGAGGAGTTGAGAAAACTCATGTAAGTGTACCCAATGTGTGCGATACATCACAGATATTGGGTAATAGGACGTAGCCTAATACGCACCTTTCTGGCAAGTGCCACAAAAGGTGCCGCAGTCAGTTCAAGAGCGTTGAGCAAGCTCAGAACAAAAAGATGTGAATAGTTTTGGTTCATTCAAAAAAAATGATTACCTTTGCACCCGATGATGAGCCATAATACGGCTGGTGGCTCACCGTCGGGTGTTCATTGAAAGCAATTCATAGCAGAGCAGAATGTGGAATTGAGTACGGTTGCCAATTCGTAACCCCATTAATTTCTCAATCCTCCAGACTGCCTTTATATAAAGAAAAGCCGAGAATTCTTACATAGTTACTTCAAAAATTCTTCCCTTAAGATGTAACATTTTCGATTTTTGCATATTATATTCGTAGAAAAGTATTATATTTGCGGCATGATTGCCGCGATACTGCTTACGCTCGGCCATTGATGCGAGCATCATGGCTCTTGCTTAATCGCAGCATTGTCAAACGAAACGAATGTTATGAAAGAAGATCAGAAGATAGTAATCTATCAGACGGAGGATGGACAAACACAAATTGATGTTCGTCTAGAGAATGAGACTGTATGGCTGACACAGGCTCAGATGGCTGAGCTTTTCCAAAAGGATCAGTCTGTTATAGCCCGACATATAAACAATGCATTGAAAGAGGGTGAACTTGAAGAAAATAGTAATATGCATTTTTTGCATAATACTCAATACAAGTATCGTCCAACAAAGATTTATGACCTTGATACCATTATATGTGTTGGTTACCGCGTTCATAGTAAACGTGGTACGGCTTTCCGTATTTGGGCTCGAAAGATTATCAAGGACTACCTTGTTAAAGGCTATGTAGTCAACGAGCGTATACGTCATGAGCAAATAGGAGAGTTGCGTCAATTGGTTGGTATGCTTGGACGTACCCTACAAAATCAGTCCGTCATCTCTACAGATGAAACTACTGCTTTGTTCGAGGTGGTAACAGACTATACCTACGCCCTTGACACACTCGACAACTACGATTACGAGCGACTAGCTATCGATAAGACTACAAAGCAAGAGAAGTTCCATGCTACTCTTGCGTGAGAAGTTTGGAGGTTCAACGCTGTTTGGTAACGAGAAGGACGAATCGTTCAAGAGCAGTATAGGTCAGATTTATCAGACGTTTGGGGGCGAAGAACTCTATCCCAGCGTAGAGGAAAAAGCTGCAATGCTGTTGTATCTGGTGACGAAGAACCACTCGTTTAGCGATGGTAACAAACGCATAGCTGCCACGCTGTTCCTGTGGTTCCTGAATAACAATGGAATCCTTTACCGTGAGGATGGCAGTAAGCGCCTTGCAGACAATACCCTCGTGGCTCTGACGCTGATGATTGCAGAGAGCAAGACGGAGGAGAAGGATGTGATGGTAAAGGTGGTGGTGAACCTGATTAACCAGAAGAATTAAGGTACACATACCGCAGCAAATGACACCAAACTTTTCTTCGAGTTTGTGACTTTGGTACTTGGTACTTTGGTACTTTTTCCCGATTTTTTTAGTTCTAAGGAAAAGTGTGGGAGAGGAAGAAGATGATATATAATTCTATAAGTATATATATTATTAAATTTATATATATTATAATATATATAAATTCTTATAGCCTCTTCTTGCATTTTTCAAAACAGCAAAAAGTACCAAAGTACCAAGTACCAAAGTACCATTTTGCTGTTTTGTACTTCACCTTTCATGCATTTAATTTTTTGCAAAATTAGGGCAAAAATAGGGGGTAAAAAAGGCGGATTTTACCACTTTTATTTGCAGGGCATGCGAATTTTTCGTACCTTTGCATTGTCGATGAGGATGAACGACGTAGCGCCGTCGGCAGCGGAAAATATCTTTCAGGTGCACCAAATTTTCCTCCCTGCCCAGCGCGTAAAAATCGAGAGACCGAAATCGACAGAGTGAATTAATCAACCCTAAACATCAACCAATTAAAAATTATTACAACTATGGCAATGAAAGTGAAAGCAGTAGAGAAGCTACTGAAGTTTGACAAAAATTCAGCGGGTGTTTACCGCTATGTGATGAGTCCTGAAATGTACTCGAGTCTGAACCAGAAGAAGGTGATCAAGGAGGCTGCCCTGCGCAGCGGCGTGAGCCAGGGTGTGATGCAGGCCTGATTACCAGCCGTCGCATCATCTTCACTCCCGACACTGACCTGAAGGACGAACTGAAGAAATCTGTCGGTCCCCGTATTGGTTACAACCGTACCACATCGTTGCAAAGGGCGGTGATGGAGGTGCGATGGGTGATGAAGATGATGGTTTTCTGCGGATAGGTGGCAAAGAGGCGGGCAAAGAGATCGCGCTCGGTGGTCTCGTCGAGCGAGCTGCTAATCTCGTCGAACAGGAAGATGTCGCCACCATGCAACAGGCCACGGGCTATGGCAATGCGCTGTGCTTGTCCTTCGCTGAGTCCCCCACCCCGTTCACCGAGTTCGGTGCTGAGTGCATAGGGCAAATCGAACACAAAATCGGCACAGGCGATATGCAGCACGTGGCGCAGTTCATCGTCGGTGGCATCAGGCTTAGCCAATAGCAGATTGTAGCGGATGGTGCCACTCATGAGGGTATTGCCTTGTGGTACGAAACAGATGTCGCCACCCACCGTGACACGGCCCTGCGTGGGTTGCATAAAGCCGAGCATGAGTCTGAACAGCGTGGTCTTGCCAATGCCGGTCTCGCCCATGATGGCGGTCTTGGTGCCGGACTGGAAATGGTGGGTGAAGTGAGAGAGGATTTCGCGGTCGCCCGTGGCGTAACGAAACGTTACGTCGTCGAAGTTAATGGCTGCGCGTGAATCATGGGGGACAGGGGCATGATTCAAGTCTGAATCAGAGGCGGCTGAATTAGCCTTGGCTGAATCACGAGGGACAGGGTCATGATTCAATGCTGAATCACGAACCAGTCCTTGTGATTCATTTGATTCAGATTCGAGTTCTTCGAGACGGTCGATGCTGGCGGTGGCGTGGATAACACCTGGAACCATGTTGAGCAATTGCAGGATGGGGTGTTGAATCATGCCTACCAATTGCAGGAAGGAGGTCATGACACCGAAGGTGATGGTGCCATTGCGTAGGCCGATACCTCCCCACACGAAGGCCAGCAGATAGCCGAGTCCGAAGGCACAGCCCATGATGATGCGGGCGATGACGGTGAAGCGGGTGCGACGCATCACATTGCCACGCAGGCGTTGTTGCATGGTGTCGAGACGGTCGGTTACCCACAGCTCAGCACCCAACGAGCGCAGCACGGCATTATGTTCCATGCCCTCCTGCACCTGCATCTGTATCTGACTTTCGTCTTGTCGGATGTCGAGGGTCATCTGGCGCAGGCGCCTGACAATCAGCTTGCCGAAGACGATGGCCAAGGGGGTGAGCACCAGCAGTACCCAAGCCAAGCGGGCGTCGAACCAGCGCATCAAGAGGAAGGCGCCACAGAGCTGTATGAGGGTGATGACCATCTGGGGCACATCCTCCATGCAGACGGTGCTCACCTGCTCGATGTCCTTGCTCAGTCGTGAGGTGACGTTGCCTGAATGGAGCGGGTCGCCAGCGTAGAGTTGACGACGGAACAGAGCGCTGAAGATGCGCAACCGGAGGGCATTGGTTTGACGGACGCTCGCTGACGTGGTGAGCCAATAGCCCACCTGCCTGAGCAGTACGCCACCCACAACGGTAAGCACCAGCCAGCAGACCATGCGCAACACATCGTCGGTAGAGCCTGTGCGGATGGTCTCGTCGATGAAACGCTTGCTGAGCCATACCATCGTCAGACCGAGCACTACTTGCCCGATGCCCACCACGATGCGCACCATGGAATTCCAACGGATGCCTCGTGAGTTACGCCAGAACCAAGAGAGGTAATTCATAATGCATAATTAATAATGCATCGCTCGACCTTGGTCGCTTTGTACCTTTAGGTCAAAGAATGCATAATTATTCGATGACTCCAACTGAGCGCCATTCATTAAGGATATCAGCGACATCCTTTTGGGCCTCAGCCTCTGACACCTCATATTCCTCACAAAGGCGACTGGCCAGCGACTCAACGGAAAATTCGCCCATCTCCTGAGCTTGTTTCCACAGCCATGCTGCCGTCTCGTTCAGGGCCAGCAGTTTGCCAAAATTGACGGTTCCCAGTCCTTCGCCTACTATTACGTGCTCTCCGCACACCTCGCGCAAAACAAATCCTTTCTTAATATTCATAATCGTCTGTATATAGCTAGTAAAATTCTTCTCACTGGACGTAGCCAGAACCACACCTTTGCAGCCCTTCTGCGCCACTTGCTATTGATGTCACGTATCTTTCCTTTCTCATCCACCACATGGGTTACAATGGCCCTGACGTCGCGCACGGTACAATGTTCGGTACCCATCAGATTACCGTCGCCCATGAGGGTGAGACGGTCGTATTCAATATGGATAACGCGATGAATGACATAGCGACAGCCATCGACCCAAGCCAAAAGCACATCGCCCTCTTGTATGAGACCAGCCCTTTTCAGGATGACGCTTTCGCGCCCACCAATGATAAACGGCAGCATGCTGTTGCCATTGACGGGCAGGGTGACGCTGACGCCCTCGCGGACCAGACGGATGGCCTCTTCTAATATCTTATCGTCTGTTATCATCACTTCTCACTCATCACTATTGATGTTTCACTATTCACTGTTCACTATTCACTAGATGTGCTTTGCACATCGCCGCCGCAGCTTCGTCGGGCAGACATTCCAGATGCCACATGGGAACGCTCATGACCAGCGCATTCTGCGTCTGGTGCAATCCGTCGGCTATGCGACTGTCCCACCGCTTACCACTGATGCTTTCCATCAAGGAGGCATAGGCATGGATGCCACCCATGCGTTGTATCTTGTTGTAGGGCGCCTGACTCAGCAGTACGATGGCGCCTATGGGATAGCTCACATTGCGATAGCAGGGTGTCTTACCACTCCAGGGCGAGCCATAAACCCTGATGTGCCCCTCGTCGCTGATGCGCACCACGGGGTTATCGTCGTTGACCAATTCGGTGCCCTCGATATATTTCAGCCACAATCGGGCGTGGGTGCTCTTGCCCGTTCCGCTAGGTCCGAGGAACATATATCCCTTGCCCTGATGGCTTACCACAGCAGCATGAAACAACACCGTGCCTTTATCAGCCGTAGCCAGCGCAAAGAGCACCATCAGCGCATTGTCGATAGCCATCTTGGTGTGCTTGCCCGTCATGAGGAGTCGGCCTTCGTGATAACGGTCTGTGCAGACCAGCCACCCCGCTGTTTCCTGCCACCAGCGGAACTCGAACACGACCTCACCTGCGTCTGTTCGTCCGCAGATGATTTCCTGACCCTCGTCCTCCTGGCGCAGTTCTTCATGAATCACAGGGACAGATTCATGATTACAGCACAGCTGTAAATCAAACAACCTGTCCCCCTGTTTCACCTCAAATGGTTCATAGTTCGTCATCAGCGCCAAGAACTCAGTCTCCGCACTGACGCTGAACGCGTGTTCTGCTACTTGATAATATCTAGTTTCTCTCATCACGTTTATTCGTACATGATGAGCGCAGACTGAGGACTGACATTGACACGACGTCCGAAGGTCTTGCTGGTGGATTGCTCATTGATCTCGCCATTCTGACAGACGATGGTGTACATGGCCTTGGGAACAGCTACCTGCTGCGCCTCACGCGAGGCGTTGAGGATGACGACGATGTTGCGCCAATCGTCGCGACCTGCATAGTTCTTCAAGCGGAAGGCTACGACACCCTTGGGGGCATCGAGGAATTCGAGATGCTTGCGCACCAAGTCGGCATCGCCCAAGCGGAAGGCAGGATGATGCTTGCGCAGGGCAATGAGGTCTTGATAGTATTTGAACACCTGCGGATAGCGCTGCAGATTGGCCCAATCCAGATGGTTGATGCTATCGGGCGACTCGAAGGAGTTGTGAACGCCCTTCTTGTCGCGAAGCAGTTCCTCGCCACTGAGCATGAAGGGAACACCCTGAGAGGTGAAGACAGCCGTCTGAGCCAAAAGGTCGAGACGAATCAATTCGTCGAGATTTTGATCTTTGAACTTTGAACTTTGAGATTTATGATTACCTTGGAGGGAGGGGATGGAAGCCTTGAGGCGGTCAACGAGACACATGTCGTCGTGGCAAGAGACGTAGGACATCATCTGGGTGGGCTGCAACGCCCAAGGTGCCTTGGAATAATTGACCTTGGACATATCGACCTGCGGATGACGAATAGCACCCACAATGCCGAACTTCAGACTCTCCTCGCAATCGGGAGCGCCACCCAGCCAACCGGGCTTGGTATCGTCAGAGAAAGGACCGCGCAGGGCATCGCGAATCTCGTCGGAGAAAGCAGCAATACCAGGCATCTGCGGGATATTGGCCTTGATACCTAACTGCTCAGAAGGCAGGGCACACTGACCTGCGCTCCAGCCTTCGCCATAGATGAAGATAGAGGGGTTGATCTCGTCAGCCATCTGGCGAATCTGGTTCATGGTCTCGATGTCGTGACAACCCATGAGGTCGAAACGGAAACCATCGACGTGGAATTCTTCATACCAATATTTCACACTCTCCTTCATGAAACGGCGCATCATAGGCTTTTCAGAAGCCGTCTCATTGCCACACCCACTTCCGTTGGAGTATTGTCCATCAGCTGTTTTCCGATAGTAATAATCAGGATAGGTGCGCTGGAAATTGGAGTGGTCGATGTCGTAGGTATGGTTATACACCACGTCGAGAATAACAGCAATGCCTTCCTTGTGGAGGGCCTGCACCATCTGCTTGAACTCCTTGATGCGGGCAACAGGATTGTAGGGGTCGGTGCTATAGCCACCCTCAGGCACATTATAGTTCACAGGGTCGTAGCCCCAATTATACTTATTGTCAGAGAGACGGGTCTCATCGACAGAGCCATAGTCGTAAGAAGGCAGGATATGGATGGCATTGACACCCAGCGACTTCAGATGCTGGATGGCCCAAGGCTCGGTGAGTGCCAGGAACTTGCCTGGATACTTGGCATCAGGGCGCGCAATGGAGAAGTCGCGATGGTGAAGCTCATAGACGACGAGGTCGGCAGGCGACTTGATGACGGGATGATAGTCGCAGCACCAATCGTCAGGGAATGTCTTTTCGAAATCGATGATGGCACCACGCTGACCATTGACACCCACCGCTTTGGCGAAGACACCAGGGCACTCGCCACGACCCATGTCGAAGGTATAGAAACGACCCATGAGGTCGCCCTTCACAACGGCTGTCCACAACCCGTCTTCATAGGTCATCTTCTGGGTCTTCAGGGGTTTGCCCCCCAGCCCATCCTTATAGATTCTTACCACCACCTTCTTGGCATCGGCAGGAGCAAAGAGATGGAAGGTAGTCTGGTAGGGGCCATATTCCACCTCGCGGAAATCGAAATCTTGGGCGGAGGCAACTACGGATATCAGCATAAACAGGGATAACAGAATCTTTCTCATCTTTTAATTATGCATTATGCATTCTTAATTATGAATTATGCATTATGAATTATGCATTATGCATTATTTTGCAATCAGTGATACAGCGAAACCACCACCAGGGGCTTCCGTCAGTTTCAGCACGTCGCCAGCCTTGACCACACGACGGGTAATGGTGTAGGCTTGAGGATTCGTCTCATAGTGAGCATCCTTGGCATCGGCATAGATGGTACAGTCGTACTTACGACCCTTGTCCAGGAAGTCGAGCTTGATATTGGTCTTGTGACCGTTCTCGTCGCACTTGCCACCAATAAACCAGTTGTCAGTGCCCTTGGCCTTGCGGGCTACGGTGATGTAGTCGGCAGGCTCAGCCTCGAGATAGATGCTCTGGTCCCAGTCGCAGGCTACGTCGCGAATGAACTGGAAAGCATCGTCGAACTTCTCGTAGTTCTCGGGCAGGTCAGCAGCCATCTGCAGGGGTGAATACATGGTGAGGTAGAGGGCCAGCGAACCAGCCAGCGTGATGCGTGCCCACGACGTATTGTTGCTCCACTCAGAGAGTTTGGTAACAAAGATACCTGGGGTATAGTCCATAGGGCCACCTTGCAGACGTGTGAACGGCAGGATGCAGGTATGGTCAGGACGCGAGCCACCAAAGGCCTCATACTCCGTGCCACGTGCCGACTCGTTGCCTACCAGATTAGGATAGGTGCGACAGATACCCGTAGGACGGGTAGCCTCGTGGGCATTGACCATGATATGGTGCTTGGCAGCCTGCTTGACCACATACAGATAGTGGTTGTTCATAGACTGCGAATAGTGGTGATCGCCACGTGGGATGATGTCGCCCACATAGCCCGTCTTCACAGCATCGTAGCCGTATTTGTTCATCAGGTTAAAGGCATCCTCCATGTGACGCTCGTAGTTCTGCGTGCTGGATGATGTCTCGTGGTGCATCAACAGCTTCACACCCTTAGCGTGGGCATAGTCGTTGAGCATCTTGATGTCGAAGTCGGGATAAGGTGTCACGAAGTCGAAGACGTCGCGCTTCCACATGTTGGCCCAGTCTTCCCAACCAACATTCCAACCCTCGACCAACACTTGGTCAAGACCATTCTTGGCAGCAAAGTCGATGTAGCGCTTCACATTCTCGTTGTTGGCCTTGTGGGTGCCGTTGGGCTTCACCTTCGTCCAGTCAATCTTGTCGAGTTGGATGCTGGGGAAGTCGTTGGTATAGTGCCAAGAGCCACGACCTACTATCATTTCCCACCACACGCCACAATATTTAGTAGGATGAATCCAAGAGGTATCGTCAAGGGCGCAAGGCTCGTTGAGGTTCAGGATGAGATTGCTGGACAGCATATCACGGGCATCGTCGCTGACCATGACTGTACGCCAAGGTGTCTCGCAAGGTGTCTGCATGCAACCCTTCAGACCCGTAGCATCGGGTGTCAGATGACTGACAAAGGTGAAAGGTTGTGGCAAGGGGAAGGCAGAGGGTGCCGGATTGGGGGTATAGGCATTGCTGTTGCCCTGCAATTGGGTGGTGAGTGCCTTCGTCTCGGCATCAACCAGTTCCAGGTGCATGGTGGCATAGTCCAGACAAGCAGCTTCGTGGATGTTGATATACAATCCGTCGTCGCTCTTCATCTGCAGCGAGGTCTGCACACCCGTGGGTGAGAAGACGGCTACTGAAGAATTGCCCCAGTTGACAGCCTTCTGGAAACGGTCACGAATCTCAGAGAGCTTACACTCCTGTGTCTCCTGCTCCTGCGTGTCATAGTCGCCAGGGAGCCACCAAGCCGTATGATTGCCAGCCATGGCAAACTCGCTACGCTCCTCCTTGATGAGGAAGTAGTTCAGGTCAGCCTGCTGGGGGAACTCATAACGGAAACCGATGCCATCGTCATAGACGCGGAAACGGATGATGATGGTACGACGATGCTGACGGGGTTGCAGACGAGGACCACCCTTGGCAACAGCAGGAGGTGCAGAAAGCCAGTGTTGCGACAAAGTTGCCGCATACTCGTTATAATGATTGCGGATGGTGGCTGTCTCGCCCCATACAGGGCGCCACGTCTCGTCGAACGTGGAGGTTTCCTCCTTGATGATGCTGAAACCATCCATCAGGTCGCGCTCCTGCATACCCATAGAGGCATGTTTGTCCTTGGCCAACTCCAATCCGAGATGGGAGGGCTTGACGACGGGACGACCCTTATACGACATCTCGTAAACGGGGCGACCTGTCTCATCGACTGAGAACTTCAGCTCTATCTGTCCGTTGGGGGACTTTACGCTTGCAGCGTTAATGCATAATGCATAATGCATAATGCATAATAAGGCTACGCCCCAGCGTTTAATATTTCTATTTTTCATCTATACTTTTTTAAAATTATGAATTATGCATTATGAATTATGCATTATGCATTACCTGCGTCCACTTTGAATAATTAATGTCTTGATAGTCTCATTGAACTCGTCGCTCTGCATGAGCTGTTCGATCGTCAAATGCATGCGATAACGCCAGTAGTGACGAGGATTAGCAGGGATATTGATGCGCTCGGCATTGGCATCGGGCAAGCGCAGCTTCTCATCGATGGAGAGCCAGTCTTGCAAGGACAGCAGGCAAAGCATAGAAGGAGAGGTCAGATGACGACTGACTATGTCCTTAGCCAACCAGCCTGGCAGAGGATGGGGCGCACCACCTCCACGATGGAGCATGGAATTGTAATAGTCCTGTGTACGGTCCCAGTCTTCATCCCACCACTGACGCAAGGTAGGCATGTCGTGGGTAGAGATGGTGCAGACAGAGCGGTAAGGATATTGGGAGAGATGTCCGAAGCGCACCTTGTCGTCCTTAGGCATGGACTGGATTTCCAGCGAGAGGATGCGCAACTCGTTCATGACCCAGGGCACACAGTCGGGCACCATACCAAGGTCTTCGGCACAGCACAGCATACGGGTGGCTTGCGTCAGACGAGGCAGTTTCTTCATAGCCTCCTGATACCAGAACTGATTGTTGCGACGATAGAAATAGTCGTTGTAGAGACGATTGAAATTGTACTTCTCTTCATCGTTCAGTTTCTCGTAGTCTTCATTGAACTGCACAGCAATGCGTGGATGCCAGCGGTCTGCGCGCTTATGGTCGACGAGGAAGAGTTCCATATGGTTGTAGATGCCATAGCCCTCTATTTCCTCACGACTCAAGCCCAGGGCTGGAGCAAACTGACCCTTCAAGCCAGACTTCTCAGGAACGGGGATTTCCCAGATGCGGAAGAAGCCCAGCACATGGTCGATACGATAGGCATCGAAATACTGTGCCATCTTGCGGAAACGACGTACCCACCACGAACAACCGTCCTTCAGCATCTCGTCCCAATTGTAGGTGGGGAAGCCCCAGTTCTGGCCATCGGCCGAGAACGCATCGGGGGGCGCACCAGCCTGACCGTTCAGGTTGAAATACTTAGGTTCTACCCAAGCCTCCACACCATCGCGCGAGATGCCAATGGGGATGTCGCCCTTGAGGATGACATGATGGTCGCGGGCAAATTCGTGGGCAGCATGCATCTGCTGATCCAGATTGTACTGAACGAAATACCAGAACTGCACCTCCTTGTTAGTGGCCTTGATAGCAGCAACGGTAGCCTCCTTAGGCCACTGCGAGAAGTCGGCAGTGCCATACTGGTCGCGGTAGTAGCAGAAGGCAGCATAGGGGACCAGCCACTCCTTGTTCTGTTCGAAGAAGTCTTTGTAGCTGGCCCTCTTTTTAATGGTTGCCCACTCCTGTGCAAACAGTTCGCGCAGATATTCCATCTTGGCGTTGTTCACACGCTCGTAGTCAATCTGTGGCAGGGCGTTCAATTCCTGACGCAGCTGCTCAAAATGTGTTTTTCGTTCTTCATTTTTGATTTCAGGTAACTGTCTAAGGTCAGTGTATTGCGGATGTAACGCATAAATGCTGATAGAATTATAAGGATAGCTATCCTGCCAAGTGTGGGTGATGTTGGTATCGTTGATGGGCAACACCTGAATGACGCGCTGGTGGGTCTTGTCAGCCCACTCTATCATCTTCTTCAAATCGCCAAAGTCGCCCACGCCAAACGAGCCCTCACTGCGGAGCGAGAAGATGGGGATAACGGTACCTGCACCCTTCCAAGGGAATACGGGGAAGTAAACCTGGCTCAACTCATAGACAAACACCTCGTTGTCGCGAATGAGAGGAAGCGAAACGGTGCGGTTGCCACCTTGTTCCCATACGGGGACGTCGAGGCCCAATAGCACAAACTTGAACTCAAAAGTCTGTGGCAGCTGGGCTACGTCAAGACTGATCACCCACTCGTGATATTCGTGTTCGTACATGGGCAGTGCCTTGTTGATGTCCCAGTTGCCCAGGGCATCGCCAGCACCTGCTATGCCCAACTGCTGACCAATGCGGAGCTGGGGAGCACGAACCTTCAGACGAACGGTCTGCTGGAATTCAGAAGTAGGACTGAACTCGCGCTGACAAGCCATGATGCAATCGGTGAAGGCTGACGAATACATATAGGAATCCTCAGGAATGTCAATCCAATGGTCGTACACCACATAGCGAATGCCCTTCTGGGCTGCAAACTCCAGGCGGTGGGGCTCCACCAGCCACTCGTGACGCACTTCATCGTCGCCTCGTACCACACTGTAATAGTAGTCAATATAAGTACCAGCCTTGAACGTTTTGTTCAACTCGATGAACCAATGGGAATCATCGAGCGTGGTCATCTTATGGTGTGACACCTTGCTGGCATCGTCGCCACTCAGGATATTCAATACCAAGAATTCACCAAAACTGGTATGGTATTCTACATTAAATAGTAATCTCATAGTTATATAATTTTTAATTTCTTACTTCTTACATCTTACCTCTTACTTCTTAATCACTGTTACGCTGAGGGCACCCAGCACCAGCAGCACACCAGAGACAATCATCATGGTTGACTGATGGTGACCTACCACAGAGAGCACGATGCCACCACAGAGAGCAGCAACAATCTGAGGAATGCAGATGGTACCATTAAACAGGCCCAGATAAGCACCCATGTGACCATAACCCTGCAGGGCGTTGGTGACAAAGGTGAAAGGCATGGCAAGCATAGCAGCCCAGGCGCATCCAATCAGCAGGAAGGGGATGAACTGCATGTACTGGTCGTGGAGGAAAGGCACCATGGCAAAGCCTACCGCGCCCAGCAACAGACTGGCTGCATAGGCCACCTTGATATTCTTGAACTGGGGCAGAACAGTAGCCCATACAACCGAACCGATGGCCTGCACGGCAAAGAGCACACCCACCCAGTTGCCTGCTTCCTGGAAGGGTTCGCTGGCAGGGTCGGTAGTATCCCAAACGGTCTCGGCAATGGCTCCTGTGGTATAGTTCCACATATAGAGGAATGCTGCCCAGCAGAAGAACTGTACCAGACCTACCTTCCAGAAGGTGGAGGGGGCTTTCTTCAGCAGTGTGAACCAATTGGCAGAATCTTCCTTGTCAGTATTCTCTGCGGTTCCATTATACTCCGCATACTCCTGTGGATTCCACTCCTTGACCTTCGAAGTGGTATAGATAACACAGAGAATCAGGATAGCTGCTCCGATGTAGAACGACCAAATAACACTGTCGGGCACAACACCCTTCTCAGCCACATTACTGATGCCAATGAAGGTAAAGATGAAGGGGAAAAGATAGCCAGCCACACTGCCTGCGTTGCAAAGGAACGACTGGATGCTGTAGGCCTTGGCTTTCTGCTCTTCGTTCACCATGTCGCCCACCAGCATCTTAAAGGGCTGCATGGCCATATTGATACTAGTATCAAGGAACATCAGGGCTATCAGTCCGAACAGCATGGCTGCACTGACAGTAAGTCCCAGCGAACCTGCATTAGGCAGCAGACACATCACCAGTACCGCAACAGCTGCACCTATAAATAAATAAGGTACGCGTCGACCAAAACGGGTCCACGTCTTATCACTGAGCGTTCCGACAATCGGTTGCACAAGAATACCCATCAATGGGGGCAACACCCAGAAATAGCTTAGCGAATGAGGGTCGGCTCCCAACGTGGCAAAGATGCGGGAGATGTTAGCCGACTGGAGGGCGTAGGCAATCTGTACGCCAAAGAATCCAAAGCTCAGATTCCAAAGACTCCAAAAAGGTAAATTCGGTTTTTGTTTCATATTCTTATATTTTATTTTTTTATATTTACGACAACATGGACAACTAAGACAACATTTATAGGAACTGTTTGACTTTACCATCGGTTCCTATAATCTCCATAGTGTTGAGGTCAAGGAAATAGCGTTCGATTTCAGCAAACTTAGGTGTAAAATTAACCAAGATACCAAACGGGAACCTTAACAGACGCATGTAGTTGAACAACTGGGCACGGTGTGTGCTGATAAGTTCTGCTACAGCTTTACATTCTACAATGACATTTTCTTTGCACAAGAAGTCTAAGCGATAGGTAGCCTCCATCTGTTTACCATGATATTCCGGATGGAATGTCATCTCACGCAGAAAGGGTATCCCTTGTTCCTCAAGCTCCATTTGCAGTCCTTCCTGATAGCAGTTCTCATTCAACCCAGGCCCCAATTCCTTGTGAACCTCGTGAATAGCCCCTACCACCTCATATATGTGTTGTTTATATTTTGTTATATCTATCATCGTCATAAAGTTGTCTTAGTTGTCCAAGTTGTCGTTAAAAACCACTACCTAGTCGTGCCTCTTACCACAAGCCTCGTTCTCACCACTCGTCGCTCAACCTTGTCACGAGGAAGAATGCCCTCCACCTGGTCTATCAGGATGTCAGCAGCTTCTTCGCCCGTCGCAAGCCACAGCACGCTGTCCGTTGGTAAACCCACAGATGGAGATATCGTCGGGCACTCGGAAACCCATACGCTTGGCAGTGTACAGAATGCCAATAGCCGTATCGTCGTTGACAGCAAAGAAGCCATCGGGGATATTATCACCCTGCAACAATTCAGGAGTAATGGCCTCTGCATCCGCACGATTGTCGCAGATGCGGGTAATGCTCTCGTCAAATTTCAAACCATGTTTCAGGAGGGCATCCTTGTAGCCATTGAAACGGTTCTTCGAAATCTCCAGAGTAGGAGCAGAACCATAGAAGGCAATGCGCTTGCAACCCGTCTCAATGAGATGAGTCACCGCATTGAAGGCGCCCATATAGTCGTCCACCACTACCCTACTCGCATTCACGCCCGTACATATTCTATCATAGAACACCAAGGGGACACCCGCCTCCATCAGACGCTCGAAATGATCGTACCGATGGGTATCCTTCGCCTGCGAGACGATAATGCCACAAACCTTGTTCTCGCAAAAAGACTGACAAATGCGCACCTCACGCTCATAGCTCTCACCACTCAATGCCACGATGATAAGATAGCCTCGAGCGGAAGCTTCCTCCTCAATGCCAGCCAGCACAGAAGAGAAATAAAAATGAGTGAATTCGGGTATGATGACACCGATCATTTTGATGGGTTGCACCTTGGAATGGCGCAACGACTCAGCCAGCACATTGGGTGTAAAGTTATGCTCACGCGCATACTGCTGAATCATTGCCCGTCGTTCTGCTGATATACGGGGCGAATCCTTCAGAGCACGTGACACCGTCGACACGCTGATTCCCAACTCGCGGGCGATGTCCTTCATTGTCATTGGAACTTTCTCGTTCATACGGTTCTTAGTTCTGAGTGCAAAGTTATTGAAAAGTTTTATTCGCTATTCTCTTACCTTATTTAATTATTAATAAACATCAATGCAAACGATTGCATTAACCATATAACGCATTTAACTCAAAAAAAGTATCAACGTATTTAAATTTCCTCTACTTTTGCAGATGATTTAAGTCAATATCATCGAATTTCGAGAACAATAACTTTATTTATACTAACTTTAAAAATTAAATGATGAAGCAATTAAACATTCAAACTCCGTTTAGGATGTTTGTCCTCTTGCTGGGACTCTTCCTATCCGTAGGTGCCTTTGCTCAGATTGATGTCAAAGGCCATGTGAAAGATGCTCAGGGTGAACCCATCATCGGTGCAACCGTACGTGTGGCCAACACACAGATTGCTACGGTGTCCGATTTCGACGGTAACTTTGCCCTTAAAGCTAATCAGGGTGCTGACATCACCATCAGCTACATTGGTTATCAGACCCAGACTGTCAAGGCTGCTCCAAATTTGGAGATTACGCTGCAAGACGACGCTACTCTTCTGGAGAATGTGGTAGTCATCGGTTATGGTCGTGCAAAGAAAAACGACTTAACTGGTTCGGTAACCGCCATGAAGCCAGACGAAATGAGTAAAGGTGTTACCAACAATGCTACCGACATGCTTGTTGGTAAGGTTGCCGGTGTTGATGTAATTACAAGCGGTGGTGCACCTGGTGCAGGAGCTCAGATTCGTATCCGTGGTGGTGCATCACTGAATGCCTCTAACGACCCGTTGCTTGTTATTGACGGACTTACCATTGACAACAACACTGCTACTGGTATGAGCAACGTCTTGGCTATGATCAATCCTAACGACATTGAGTCGTTCACCGTATTGAAGGATGCCTCTGCCACAGCCATCTATGGTAGCCGCGCTTCTAACGGTGTGATTATCATCACCACCAAGAAAGGAAGAAAAGGTTCTACTGGCCCACAGATTTCTTATAATGGAGATGTTACCATTTCTACCATTGCCAAGAAATATGATGTACTTGACGCCACAGCCTACAAGAATCTGGTTAACAGTATCGAAGGACTCGACGCCACACTACTGGGAGATGCCAATACAGACTGGCAGGATAATATCTTCCGCACATCTGTAAGTACAAGTCACAACCTTTCTATTAGTGGTAGCTTGTTTGGAATTCCGTATCGTGTATCCGGAGGCATTAACATAGCTGAAGGTATTGTAAGCACCTCCAAAATGACACGTGCAAATGTTGGCTTGAACCTTTCACCAAGCTTCTTCAATGATCACCTGACTTTCAACATTACTACCAAGTACATGACTGAGAGGGATCACTATCCTGATGCTGGTGGAGCTATTGGTGCTGCTCTTTCCATAGACCCCACACGTCCTGTCTATGTTCACGATGACATCTACCAGTATGTCACTGGTGGTTATTATCAGCCACTTGACAATGCCAAGGATATCAAGGATCCCAACTGGACGAAGATGCCTAATAAAAATGCACCACAGAACCCCGTTGCACTCTTGAACCAGAAGAGCGCCATCGCACGTTCCCACGACTTTACTGGGAATATCGAGATGGACTACAAGATTCATGGCTTCGAGGACTTGCATATCCATGCTAATATTGGTGGACAGTACACCGAGAGTAAGCAGGATGATTTCACTGACAACCATGCTTTCTCTCCCAACTACTATGGATGGGATGGTGTTACACAATACTACAAGTACAGTATTACAGGCAATGCCTTTGCACAATATATAAAGGAAATAGGCATACATAACATTGACATCATGGCTGGTGCCGAGGAGTCTCACTTCCATCGCAATGGCTACAACTACGGACAAGGAACCGATCCTTACACAGGAGAAGCTCACGATGTAGCACAGAGTAGCGAACAGGCATGGGCTACACACAACTCACTCCTTTCCTATTTCGGTCGTTTGAACTACACTTTGCTCGATCGTTATATGTTAACCGCTACATTCCGTGCCGATGGTTCTTCCAAGTTTGCAGACGGCAAGAAGTGGGGTTATTTCCCCTCTGTAGCTTTAGCTTGGAGAATCAATGAGGAGTCATTCATGAAAAACCTGACATGGTGGAATGAACTGAAGCTGAGATTAGGATGGGGTAAGACTGGTCAGCAAGACATCGGTCAAGACTTCGGTTATCAGACCCTCTATACCATCAGTAACTCTTATGCCCAGTATGCTTTTGGTAACACGAATTATCAGACCATTCGTATCAACTCGTACAACCCTGACCTTACTTGGGAAAAGACCACTACATGGAACGTTGGTTTGGACTTTGGCTTCCTGAACAACCGCATCAATGCAAGCTTTGATGGTTATTACCGCAAAACCACAGACTTGCTGAATACAGTAGTAATTCCTGTTGGTACGAACTTTGCCAGCACACTGACCAAGAACATGGGATCACTTAAGAACTATGGTCTTGAGTTCTCTATCAATGCCAAGCCTATTGTTACCAAGGACTTTACATGGGATTTGAGCTACAATGTATCTTGGAACCATAATGAGATAACAGAGTTGACAGGTGCTACGGATAGTGACTACTACATTAAGACCGGTGCAACAATCTCACGTGGTAACTCTACTCAGATTATGGCTAACAAGGTAGGATATGCCGCCAACTCCTTCTTCGTTTACCAACAGGTTTACGATGAAAACGGCAAGCCCATTGAAGGTCTTTATGTAGACCGTAACGGTGATGGAGTCATTAATGAGTCTGACCGTTATTTCTACAAGAAGCCCGCTGCTGATGTGATTATGGGTTTCACCACCAAGTTTGTTTATAAGAACTTTGACTTGAGTGCTTCATTCCACGCAAGCATCGGTAATTATGTTTACTATGACTTCTTGTCTGACAAGGCTGCAATCAGCGCATCTGGTCTGTATTCGAACAGTGCATTCCACAACACTACTCCAGAAGCTGTTGCACTTGGATTTAAGGGTGACAGTACTTCAGAATATTATCTGAGTGACTACTTCGTTCGCAACGCTTCATACCTGAAATGCAGCAACATCACGCTTGGTTATTCGTTCACGACACGGGATAAATATCTCAACGGACGCGTATTTGCTACTGTACAGAATCCCTTTATCATTACCAAGTACAAAGGTCTTGATCCTGAAGTATCCAGTGGCGTAGATCGCAATCCATATCCACGTCCCCTCAGTGTGCAGCTTGGTGTTAATATGAACTTCTAACATATACCATTATTAAAAAAATTATTAATTATGAGACATATATTTATAAAATCAACTACTGCCGTTCTGATGCTGATGGGACTTACGGCATGTGCAGGTGATTTAAATATCTCCTCTATCGACCCGCAGTCTTCTACGTCTTACGAGCCAATGGGACTGCTTGCCAAGCAATATGCCACTTTGGGACTGACCGGACAAAAGGGTGCAGCTGGCAATGGAGACATCAGCAGTGACGAAGGAGAATCAGGTTTCTATCGTACAACCTTCAATCTGATGGAGCTTCCCTCAGACGAATGTCTTTGGGCATGGACTACCGATACCGATATTCCTCAGATTCAATACATCAAATGGAATTCTAGCAGTCCACGTGTTCAATGGGCTTATCAGCGCCTAGGTTATGATATCACACAGTATAACTACTACCTGACTGAAACCAGTAACGCTACAGACGAAGCCACATTGGGATATCGCGCTGAAGTACGATTCCTTCGTGCACTTCACTATTGGTATTTCCTCGACTTATTCCATAAGGCACCCTTCAAAAACACATTTGACATTTATGAATTGCCTGTTGAGAAAGTCGGAAAAGAATTGTATGACTGGATTGACCAGGAATTGACCGAGATTGAGCCGTTAATGGCTGATGTAGCAGCTTACAACAACAGCAATGACTTTGGACGTGCAGACCGCGGCGCTGCTTACCTGTTGCATGCTCGTCTTGCCCTGAACTCTGAGGTATACACCAATGGTGCAGTAAAGGACTACCAGAAAGCTATTGACTATTGTAACCTGTTGGATGGAAAGTATCAGTTGTCAAAAACTGCCAAGAACGGATACTCTGGATATGCTCAAGTATTCATGGCAGACAATGATGAAAACGCTCAGGCTATGAAGGAGATTATCCTCCCCATCCGCCAAGACGGTCTGACTGCACGTTGCTATAGTGGTGCTAACTATCTGGTCAGCTCTACCCGTATAGCAGGTATGCCTTTTGCTGGCACAAGCAACTGTTGGTCATGTAATTTCGCACGTCCCTCATTGGTTCAGAAATTCTTCCCCACTTTGAGCGATTGCCCTGTTTCTACAGAAAAAGCTCCTGACGGTGCTACTGAAGAAGAAATTAATGATCTCGATACAAAAGACGGCACATCAACCAAGCAGATTATTGCAAAGGCCGGCGACGATCGCGCTATGTTCTATGCCGGACGTGGCGGTGGTGTACGCAAATTGGAATCAGACATTATTGCAGGTTTCCTGTCTGGTATTTCTATCGTGAAATGGCAGAACATCCGCTCTGACGGTGGTCATACACACGACATTGAATTCCCTGACACTGACATTCCTCTGTTACGCTATGCAGAGATGTATCTTATCCGTGCAGAGGCCAATTTCCGCCTGAATGGTAATGTAGCTAACGAGCAGACACGTCGTGACATGAACGAATTGCGTAGCCGTGCTAACGCTTCAACATTTACCAATATCACGGATATTACTGAAACAACGATTATCGACGAGTGGTGTCGTGAGTTCTATATGGAAGGAAGACGCCGTAGCGACCTTATACGTTTCGACAGCTTTGCCGGCGACAAGTATATTTGGTCCTGGAAGAACGGAAAGAAAGAAGGCTCAGCTGTTGATAAGCACTTTAACCTCTATCCTATTCCTCTGGATGATACTAACAACAATCCCAATATGCACCAGAACAAGGGGTACTAAGGGTTCAATGACATCATTATATTTAATTGATAAGAAATATGAAAACAATGATTAAGAAATGGCTGTTGCCCGTTATCGCCCTGATGCCCCTGTTTGCATCATGCGAAAAGGATACAGACAGCAATCCGACTCTCCGATTCCAGGAAGGTCAGACTTTCAAATTGGTCACTCCAATATATGACACTAATAGAATTATCGACTTAAAAGGTGGTCAGCCTGTTGCCCTCTTCTGCAATCAGCCAGACTATGGTGGCATACCCATGTCTGTAATATATCATGTACAGGTTTCTCTTGACGAGAAATTCATGACAACTACAGAAGGGGTTGAATTTCGTGAGCTGCAGAATACTGCATCTGAAACGACAATCAATGTTAATGCCAACGAACTGAACGATACCATCATCAGTCTGTATGTTTTGACCAACAATATTAAGACGGAAGAATTTCCTAAGAACACTCCGATGCCTGCCTATTTCCGTTTACGTGCAGAATTAACAAACGGAACAGGAGTATGTTTCTCTAACCCTGTTAAGGTTGAGAACATCCTTGCAGAGTATGTTGCTCCTGAATTGAAGGCACCACAGGATGAATTGGTATTCACTGGTTCGCTCTTCGGAGACAATTGGTCAACATGGTACAAGATGAGTCCTATGGTTCAGCATACCACTGATGCAGTATCAGAATTCAAAGCCGTTGTATACAATCCTGGCAATGGTTTATTCAAATTCGGTCGTGCCGAAGGTGAGTATATTGGATTCGACGCTCTGAAGGAGGTTGTTGGTTCATCTAAGGGAGAAGTTTCTGGTGTTGACGACGGATTTGGTGGCAAGAACATCCAAATTGCAGCTGAAGGCTGGTATACTTTACATTTCACTGTCAAAGTAGCAGGAACTGCATTAGAGTATACTCTTGATCTCAATCCTGCTCATGTTTACATCATTGGTGATCCTGCTGGAGATTGGACTCCAGGTGATCCTTCACATGAAATGACGCCTAATGCCGATGGCATCTTCGTATCTCCTGCCTTTGCTGCTGGTGGTGAACTACGCGCCTATGTCGCCGTAGACGGTGTTGACTGGTGGCAGAGTGAATTCACCTACAACAAGAACACTCAGGAGATCACTTGGCGTACCGACAAGCAGAACATCCAGTTCAACTGGACAGACTTGGGTGATGAATACTCAATATCTTGTGCAGCAGGCCAGAAGCTCTATGTTGACTTCAAGAACGGTACTGCCGAAGTGAAATAATAATAGAGTATAAAACATTATTAAAGCATCAATAATATGAAAAAATATATTTTATTAGGCACACTGCTTTGCACTGCACTAGCCTTTACTTCATGTAGTAATGAAGACTACAAAGACTGGGCTAAGCCACAAGCAAGTGGTGACGCTGCAGAAGGCAGTGCTTATTCCTACGGCATTTCCATGAATGCAGGTCCGCAGGCAGAAATCGTCATGCCAGTGGCTGACGATGACATTACCATTGCAACCATTCAAAGTGAAAAGACATTACCCTTTGAGATAAAGTCATTCACAATTAACGGCAAAGAACTGGACATCTACCTTGAAGGCAACGCCATCAAGACGTCAGCAGCCAGGCTCGACTCTCTGGTAGAGGCTACCAATTTCAGCCGTGCTGCGATAAAGCGTGAAATGGAAGCTGAGGTATTCTATTCGGTTCTGGATACTGACCAGAAAGACTCTCTGACATTCAAGAACGTCGTTAAACTGGCCGTCACACCTGCAGCAACTCCAGAGATTGACCCTCAGGGCTACTTTGTATTGGGAGATTTTGAAGGTATTGGATGGAATCCTCCTACCGCAGGCTTCATGCAAGAAGTTGAAGATGGAGTTTATTCCGTTGTCGTTACAACAACTGGCACTGGTTCCAACTGGTTCAAATTCTATTGTGGTTCAACCTATAAAGGCGAATCCACTACATGGGATGATATCAATCCTAAGCAAATGGGTTGTATCGAAGATGGTGATGATGCCACAGAGAACTTACTTGTTTGGACAGGTGATCCCAGAGGATTAGAGGTAAAGACTCCTGTTATAAAAGGAGCCGGCAAATGGAAGATTACCCTTGACATGAAGAATTGCACCTACACAGTCAAGGAGAAGCTGGCTGGTCTTGATGACCTGTATCTAACGGGAAGTAATTACAATTGGGGAGCCACTAAAAGCGACTGAAAAAAAGTCAATGCCATCAATAACAACTGGGGAGGAACCTCTGAAGGAGAGTTCTGGACCATTATCTACCTCCATGCTGGCGAGATGTTTAAATTTGCTCCTCAACAAGGTTGGGGTGGCGACTTCGGTGGCACAGGCCTCACCGTTACCGACAAAGCTGGTGCTGGTTATGTAGACGATGGAACAAACTGTAAAGTGACCAATCCTGGATGGTATCTGCTGCACGTTAAGACTGCAGATATGGAAATGATCATTGAGAAGCCAAAAGTTTACCTCATTGGTGATTGTATAGGCGGTTGGGAAGGTTTCGAGCAACTCTTCACTACTCCTACAGATGAGAATGGCGAGTTTGTTTCACCGGCATTCACAAACAGTGGTAATGTACGTATGTATACCCTTGTTGAGGGAGCTGCTTGGTGGCGCTGTGAGTACAACATCTTCGATGGAGCAATCGTGATTCGCACTGAGGGTGATCAACCTGGTGTTCCTGGTACAGCAGGTCAAAAGGCATACCTCAACTTTACAACGATGACAGGTAAGATTCAATAATCACCTTATCTCAATTAAAATTCAGGCGGACATCTACAAACGGTGCCCGCTTGTTTTTTGTCTTCTTAAGTTTTACTGCAAATATTTGGAGGTTTCAAGGATAATGCTTAACTTTGCAGAAAGAAATAAAAGGATATGGATAAAATCAACAAATCAGATATGGCGAGTGAACCTTCTGCAGCTCTTACTTACGGTATGAGTTATCAGCTGAGAGAGAGCGGACTGCTTGATGCTGTTAGCAGGCTAAGTCGTGAAGACAAGAAATGTCTCATTAGATATATACATGGAACAGAAGAACCAGATGCAGAGCAATTTGAAAACATAGAAGACAACCGAACACCTTATACAATGGAGGAATTAAATGCTCGAATTGATGAGGCTGAGATAGCTATTGACAAAGGAGAAGGAAAGTCATTCGAAGAAATGATGGATGGCTTTAGGAAAGAACTATTATGGCTCAAATAAAATGGCAAAAAAGAGCAGAGAAAGAGCTCTATCGACTATTGGTAAAAGGATTTATCGAATTTGGTGAGCATACTGCCAACAATTTTGTTTCAAAAGTTGCTTCAATCAATAGAGACCTTAGCAGATTTCCAGAAATTGGCTATCTTGAGCCATTGCTTAAAGAAAGAAAACGATTATATAGAAGTCGTCATATTCTTAACCGATTTAAGGTTATATACTACTATTCAGAATCGTCAGACACTATCCATGTCGTAGATATATGGGACATGAGACGTGAACCTGCAAAACTTGAAAAAAGAATCAAATAGATATCATTCAAGCGGACACCACCATCGGTGCCCGCTTGTTTTTTTCTCACTCTACCCTTTCGTTCAAAGAGTAACAGGTCCATGTCCCATACAACTCGTGGTTGTGATGGCCGTCAGGAAGGCTGTGAGAGCGGCTACTATCACCTTCACCGCTACCTCAACAATACGATTCGTCTTCATAACTCCTTACATCAATTCTGCCCCAAGTCGCCGCCGCCTGAGTTGCCTCCGTTGTCACCACCGGTGTTGCTGTTACCGCCCTGGTTCTGGCTACCACCATTCTCCGTAGATCCGTTCTCTCCGTTACCCGTAGATCCGTTCTCGTTCTCGGGGTCCTCCACCTCTGCGTCGTCATCGCTGGTCACGCGCTTCACCTCGTTGCCATTGCGGTCGTAGCAGGTGATGACGATGGCGGTGTTCTTCAGCTCGTCCTTCAGGTCGGTGTCGGGAGTGAAGATGATGCGACGGCTGGTAATCAGA
>CACZMV010000044.1 GCA_902782305.1 uncultured Prevotellaceae bacterium | reverse complement strand
GAAATAAATGATTACTTTTGCAGCGCCATTAGGCTAACGAGACAAAAAGTGAACGGATATCCCCGTTTTTAGTGGGTGGATATCAACCGTTTTTTCCAAAAAGATGAAATCAATGTGGAAAAGGCTCCAATGGAACGGTGGAAATGTTCTTTCAGAGCCTTTTCCAATTGTTGTCAGCTGTTACTGGCTGTAGGGACAATAATGTGTCCATCATAATTGAGCAGTGCCCCTACCGAAAATTAATGGTTTAAGAAGACTAAACAGCCTAAGCAGCCGGTAAGAGGCTGGTAGGATTCTTATGCAATGAATACGCTTCACGCCAAAATCCATAAGCTAATTGAACTCTGACTATTTATGAATTTGATGGTCAATGTCAATTAGCCAGTTCTCAATATCAGCTGGTGCATTTGCAGCTGATATTATTCTGTAGAACCGTTTACCCATGCGGATGGCGGGGCTTTGTCTTTCCACAGCGAGAATGTTGTTCTCTATATCATTTTTGTAAAGCTGGCAAATGATGATTGGCGAAATCTTGGCTGTAGAGGATAGGCTGTCGGCCACCTTAGACAGTGTTTCAGAGAATTTGCCATCTTTGTCGTCCGTGACATACAAAACTGGATAGCGGCGGTGGCTGCGTCGGTTGGCTTGTGGCATGAACAACATAGCATTTGACAGGCTTGATGTTTCTCCCTTATGGTAAGTCATAGTCCTTCCTTTAGCCCTAGTTTGCAAGAAGAAACCTAAAACCTTTGGCAGGGCAGCGTTCCAACACAGAAAGTCGTGTCCCCCTGGTCTTACCTCCCATTCATGGTCTATATGCCTGTTTACAAGTACGTCGTGTAGCTCTTTATTGCTAACGGCAAGTTTAGTCTCCTGATCGCCAATATCTATCATGATGCGCAACCCGTTCAGTTTGCTAGTATCCATATTCGACAAAATGTCTTTCGGATTACATTGCCTGTAGTAACTGGTAAGTCTGCCCTGCCCTGTCTGACCGATGCCTCCGAAAATTCGTCCCCACTGCCAATTCCAATCTTTCTGAGGACCTTCCGTCATATACTGTTCGTCTGTTCGTATTGAGGCAGACAAGGCAGCAATTGCAGAGAAAGTATCAATATGCTTTAATGCCAAAGTCAAAGCTCCAAATCCACCCATGGAAAATCCTACGATACTTCGACCTTCGCGTTTTGCCAATGTACGAAAGTTCTTATCTATAGTAGGAATTAATTCCTTCAAGAAAAAAGACTGATAGCGCACTTTGTCGTCATACGTGTCGCTATAATAAGACTCGTAACCGTCAGGACTAACGATGATGGCCTCCTCTACGGGCAAATTGGCCATGACCCTTGCCACATTGCCATATTCCATCCAAGAGGCATGGTCACCACCTATCCCATGAAGCATATAAACGACAGGATATGACTTTCCTGAAGAATAGTAATCATGTGGAAGGATGACGGAATAAGCTACATCTTGACCAAGAATGCGGCTAGCGATACTAAGGTCTTCGATCTCTACAGGCAGCCAATCAGCAGAGTCCGACGTTATTGGCGCAGAAACGGTCGTGTTGTCCTGACCACATGAAGGTAAAGCCAATATGGTAGTCAGGACAACAACTATCCGATAAAAATATATATTCATTCTTCTATTCATCATAGACAACTAATCCGCTGCATTGGATGGCAAAGTGCCGGTCGGGATTCAACAATTTTATGGAGAGTTTGTGCTTACTTCTTGGGAGGCCATAGCGGTAGAAAATATCATATTTACGCGTAATGTAGTCGTATGGCATCTCTATCTCTTCTACTACATTACCGTCAATGCTTGCTTCTAGGTGTGCGACATAACTTTCGTCACCTCCGCTGTCGGCTGTACTTACATTTCCCATCAATACACAGCCTGTGCCGTTAAACTCAAATTCGCGCACTGGGTCTATTTTAAATTTCACCACTCTTTTTTCCACAGGTCTGCAATCTTCGAAAGACTGTTCATAGCGTACAGCCTTGGGCTCTTGGATTGTAAATTCATATTTATCATTGTGGACTTTTCCGCCATTGGCTTTCAAGACTTTTGCCATCAAATCAAGGTTTATGCCATACACCTTTGACAGAGATATATCCGTGTACGGAAAATCATAATTTTCGCACAAGTCGATGCCCCTACTGAATTTTTCAGGAATTCTGCTCCAGCCATGCATCACACCAAGAATGCCAGCTGCAGTAGCCGGATTGCAATCAGAGTCGTTACCACATCGAGTCGCAATGTCCATTGTGCGATAAAAGTCTCCACCGCCATACAACAACCCAATAACACAGAAAGCAGCATTCATCTTGGCATCAATGTTGAAACCGTTGAAAACACCTTCGGGGCATCCTTTCTCAAAGCCATAGCGTTTTTGTGTCATCAGCCAACATTCAGTCCAATCGTCAGGGTGCTCATGCCAGAAATCCAATACGTCCTTTATTATTTTATGGAACCCCGTATTTTCAGGAATAGTGCGTAAGGCCTCGCTGATAACCGTAGGAATGTCATCACTCACATACGCAAGCGTGTACATTGCTGCAGTGAAGACACCACCATACCAACCATCTCCATAATTCATGACATGACCGACCGTGTCGGCAAAAGTAGATGCCACGTTTGGCATGCCCGGACATATCATACCTATGAAGTCGGACTCTATTTGGAAATCGATATCATCAGCATGGGGATTATTGCGCCAATAACCCGATTCAGGAGGCATGATGCCGTGCAGCACATTGTAACGCATAGCCTGATTGGCATGCCATAACTTATATTTAGCATGCGCAAAGCTATTTGCATACGATGCAGCAGAGGCATTGATGCCCTCACGCTGCATCACCTGCAGTACTGTCAAGTCCATGTAAACATCATCGTATAACCCAGGGTCTTCCTCAAATATATCTTTGCAATAAGCATCATGCCAAGGTATGGGTTCTTCCGAAGGTATGATTCCACCTTTGTATTTAAATTCTGTAGGTCCACCATATGTACAACCGATGGTCTGTCCAGCCCAACCTCCTTTTATTTTGTCGAGGAGAGTTGCTTTGTCCAAAGCAAATTTCTTGCCGTAGGGAATCTGCGCTATACATGACGGCACAGTTGATACGGCTATCAGAAGCAACAGTATTATTCTTTTCATAGTAATGTCAGTGTTTATCAATTCAAGTTAGAGTAAAATCTTGGGTGTTGCGGGTTTGCTGAATAATATTGAATATCGTTTATCCTGATGGTATACATCGGGTCAGGGTTCAGCCATTTTAGCACAACCTTGTGATGTCCCTCTGGAAGATCGTATTTCCATGCCGGCTCTACTCTGCGATTTTGCCCTTTCATAGGCATCTCTGCCGTGCAATCCAGTTTACCGTCTATCCAAACCTCCACTTTTGCAACATAGGGGTCGTCGGGCTCAGTCATGCTGAACACCTCTGAGCCAATGTGTCTGATGGACACACGGTTGATGTAGTCCTTGTTGATATTCCTCAAACAACAAAGGTTGCCCCAGATAACGAAGCCATTGCCATCAAAGTTGAATTCATAATCCTTGTCTACAAAACAGTCCTTGCGTTCACGGAAAAGAGGATATGTGTTGGGGAAATTCTGTTCCAGCGATAATACAGGGGCTTTGACGATAGGAATCTCAACATCTTTCTTACCGATTTTTCCTCCATTACGCTTGATATATTTCAAGGCAAGGTCATAACTCATGGTGTAGGATCTGGCCAGCGACATATCCGTATTTTGGAAGGTCGAGTCCTCGATTTCTTTCAGTGGGTCGAGCCAAAATGCAGGAATGTTATCATATCCATGCATTACTCCCAGCACTCCTCCACATGTTGAAGGGTTGCAGTCAGAGTCTTGTCCTGCCCGGGCAGCGATATCCAGAGTCTCAGTGATGTCGCCATTTCCATAGAGCATAGCCATGGCTACGAGGGCGGAATTGAATTTAGCGTCGATATTGAAACTTAGGAATACGCCCTTGGGGCATCCTACATCCTTATTCCATTTGTCTTGAAGCATGAACCAGCAGTCTTTCCAATTTTGCGGGTGTGCATCGTGGAAGGCTACAACATCGCTTATGCATTTATAGAACTGGCTTTCCTGTGGAATCGTTGCCAAAGCTGCAGTGATAATTTCTTTCGGTGTATTGAGGTAAAATGCACTGCTGTACATTGCCGCTACAAAGGCACCACCGTAAAATCCGTCACCGCTGTTCATGATATGCCCAACTTTGTCAGCTACCTGCTGTGCCTGGCCGACCATGGCAGGGGTCATTAAGCCTATAAAGTCGGCCTCTATTTGGAAGTCAAGGTCGTCGGCGTGAGGATTGTTCCTCCAGTTGCCAGACTCGGGTGGCTCGATTCCTTGCCGTATGTTGTAACGTCCTGCCTGATTGGCATGAGCCAAATGATAATCAGCGTAGGCGAAACGGTGGCCAAGTTGTTTTTGTGTACAGTCGATACCCAATTGGGAGAAAGCCTCAACAAAAGTGCAATCATTGTAAATATCATCAAAAAGACCGGGCTTTTTGTTCCACCAATATAGAATATAATGTCTGCTCCAAGGTACAGGCTGGTAATCCTGAACGTAAGATCCAGTAAATTTAAACTCGTATGGAGCTCCAAAGACCACACCTATGGTTTGTCCTGCCCAACCACCTTTGATCTTATTCATAAGCTGGTCGGTGGTGAGCTTCACAGATTGTGCTATGCCAGCCGTTGCGAAAACGGCTGACATAACTGCAAAAATGAATATTCTTCTATTATTATTCATAAACGCCTAATTCAGTGATTGATATAAAAGATGACACATGTTTAGTGTATTTATTCCAATGATCCTGTACCTTATCGTCGAACAAGATGCGTATACCTTTTGTCTTTACAGGCTTGAACTGGAATAAATATTGCGCAAAATGTGGTTGGAAGAATACGATATCTGTTTTTGGCAAATATGGAACAGATGTGAATTTTCCCACATCATACCAATGGTTGTCATCGCCCAGATACTGGATGCTCAAAGATGAGAACCAACCACCAAACTCTTCTAGGCAACCCATGTTGAGCTGAAGCATTCCAATTGTCTTCGGCTCTTTCCAGCCATATCCGAAATAGTCTATCTTAGGTAAGTTGCTCTTAGCTGCCAGAGAGTAAAATACGGAGCCTTCTCCTCGTATTATGCCATCGTTGATAACGTTTACACTGTCTGCATACATAGGCTGGCCGAACGTTATCCAGCAGGAATCAAGAACGGCCTTGTTGAGTTTTCGTATGTTGGCATAAATAGTATCGGCCGTCAGAGCGATGTTCTTTGGTTTGACGATGATCGTAAAATCCTTCTTGATGGTTTTGTCTTTCGAACTCAGTTCAAGCGTTATAGGGAACGATCCTGTTTCCTGAGGTGTACCCAGTAATTTACCTTTTACAAAGACAATGCCTGAGGGCAGTTTCCCCTCAATCATTTTCCAGTTGTACATCTCATTCGTAACGCATGCAAAGGAATAATCGCTCTTTTCACCCAATTCCAATACAGGTGCAGGACCGACGCTGAATTCCATAGGCGGCGTGAAAATGGCTTTGGGATTAATGTAGACGTAATCGCCTTTGATCTTACCGCCATTTTTGACTATTACATTCAACGCCTGTTTGTATGTACGTTCTATCATATCCTCAATTGAAGCATCAGGCATGTCATAGCGAGTAATGTTGATATAGCGGTCATTAAAAGGCTTGGTCCAACCTTTTATAGGCATAGTCAGATTCTTAGGTAGCCAGCTGGCACCATGAATGACAGCCATGAGTCCAGAAATGGTTGCTGCCTGATTGTCACAATCGAAGCCCAGTGCGCAGGCGAGGTCAAGAGTACGTTGGAAATCGTTGTTGCCATAGAGCATAGCCAACACACCCATGATACCATTGAGGTCAGCATTCCAGATGGTCTTAGTCATGGGATTCTCATCGATATAGAATTCTTTAGCCATGATCTGACGCACTTTCACCCAGTCGTTGGGATATTGGTCGTGCAATCTGATAGCCTTCAAAACACCTTGTGTGAAACGATCTTCTTTAGGCAGTTCCTTAAGCCCCTCCTTGATAAGTTGTCTCACATCATTGCAGAAGAATGCCTTGGCAAACATTGCTCCATACAATACAGTAGGACTGATAGCCCAGGAATCACTTGTAATGCGAGCTGCCCAACGGCTTTTCTCAGCAGCATAATGGACCATTCCAGGGGCCGTATAACCCCAAATTTCATTAATGAGTTGCGGATCTATCTGATACCAATGAGGGTTGTAGAGTTTGTCACCTGTAAAAGGCGGAGTGAAACCGTAATGCATTAGGCCCACGGCAGCACGGTTGGCAAGCCAAACGCGATCACGGACGTGAGCCATCCACATGTCACGCATTTGAGTATAAGTGGGTTCGATTCCATATTTCTCCATTGTAGCCAGATAGATATATTCCATATCTGTGTCATCATCGGAAAAAGCGCCATTGTACTTTTCCAACTTTGCGAGATTCTTTGTATATCCAAATGGAAAACGAGACTCTGGTGCTGGGTCGTCAATATATTTGTTCTCATGTGGCAGACCATATATATTTCCTACCATCTGCCCAAGCCAAGCACCGGCAATCTTATCCTTTAGTTCAGCTTTTGAAATTTTCTGTGCCTGCATAGGCTGCAGACACAGAATAAAGAGGATGAAAAATAAAGTCTTTCTCATTGTTGATATCTCCAATTTACGCTTTGTTATCAGTTATAACCTTCGTTCTGTTTCAAGTTAGGATTAGCATTGATTGCATCTGCAGGAATGGGGAACAGGTTACGCCATGTTTCTGTGCTCTGGTCTGGATGAGCCCAATGCTTCTTCAGGTATGTTCCGAAGCGTATCATGTCCTCATGTTTCCATCCTTCCCATGCCATTTCGCGTCCGCGTTCTTTATATAGCTCATCGAGAGTCAACTCGCTAGCAGTATAAGGCTTAAGTCCAGCTCTTGTGCGTATTTTTTGGAAATCGGGAACAGCTGCAGCCTCGGCGCTCTTACCTTGACGTACGAGAGATTCGACATACATCAAAACAACATCTGCATACCGGAAGATGGCAAAGTCATTATCCTGGCTGATGTCGTAGCTCGTAATGGAGCCATCGGTCTGTGGAGCCCATTTACGGCAGCGTGCTCCGTCGTAGTCACCACGTCCACCATTTGCGTTGTAGTATTTTGACTCATCGAATACAGGCTCGTAAGCAAACCCCAGATCTTCTCCGGTATACGAGTACTGCTCACCATACAGCCAAGACTGTGCAAGACGCTTGTCTGCAGGGTCGTAAGTCTGGAAGAAGTCGGGCTCGCACAGGAATCCAGCCCAAGGACCAGCATGCAGGTTGAAAGTAGCTTCCGAAGCAGGCTCCAAAGTAAGGGTATGCAAGTAGAATGCTGTAGAACCAGTGGATGTGTATGTTCTATCGTAAACTATGGCAAATATATTTTCCTTGGATTGATCATCGTTGATGTTGAAGTTAGTGTCATAGTTGTCCTCGATGATGTAGTTGCCAGAATCTATAATATGCTTGCAGGCGTCAGCAGCCTCTTGCCAACGGGCTGTACCAAACCAAGCCTCTGAGTTTAGATACATCTTGGCAAGTAGGGTATAAGCGGCAGCTTGAGTAATTCGGCCATAATTTTCTTTAGAAGGAGCAGCGTCAAGGTACTGGATGTTGTCCTTGATTTCCTGTTCGATGATGTCATACACTTCCTTACGCGACTTCTGCTTGGGGTATCCAGTCTCGGTGTAGTCTTCCGTGAAAGGTACATTGCCCCATCCGCTTATTGCTTCATAGTAGTAGAAGCAACGCAGCACACGTATCTCTGCAAGAATCTTATCCTTAGCTTCAAACTCCACAGACGAGAGCTCTGTCTCATAGATAATTTCATTGCAAGCGGCGATACCGTTGAAAATCCAGTCCCAGCCTTTCTTTACGAGCTTATTCGTAGAAGGAATGTTGTTGGTCTGTACCTCTTCATACCGTCCGTTACTATACCATTCGCCACCATGCGCCGGAACTGCACACTCATCAGACGCCTGCAGCAAAAGCGTCCACAAGCTTTGCTCACCATTGAAGCCTTGCATCTTGGTATAGGCACGGCCGGCATTCGAGATGAGTTCTTGCTCGTTGGTGAAGAAATGATCCATATCCTTGTTTGAGTAGACCTCTTCATCAAGATTGGTACAACCGCAAAGCATTGCTAATGCAGCTGAAAAGAAAATATACAGTTTTTTCATTTTTTCTCAATTAAAAAGTAATGTTAAGGCCAAAAGTGAAGTCTGTGGTACGGGGATAGTAGCTCATGCTCTCTATTCCAGGCTCCAATCCGCTGAGGGCGACCTCAGGGTCAACACCGCTGTATCCTGTGATGCAGAACACGTTCTGTGCTGTGAAAGACAACTTTACGCGCTTTATGAACGTTTTGTTAAGTATGAAGGTATAACCGAGAGAGAGGTTGTCCATCTTCAAGTATGAAGCATCTTCCACGTACTTTGATGAGTATTTATATTTCGTGGAAGTGAATTCTGTGTGGTCGAGCCATTTCTGGGAGATATTACGAAGACCCAGAGAACCGAGATTCTCGTATTCCATGGCATACTGATTGAGAACATCACCACCGATAGAAGCACGGAGGGAGAAGCTGAGATCCCAATGCTTGTAGGTGAAAGTATTACTCCATCCCATCTGTACATCGGGATAGGCATTACCGATCTTTATCCAGTCATTTTCAGGAACACTTCCATCCTCATCCTGTCCCTCAAGGACTTCAGCTCCATTCTCAATACCAACAAATTTCGGACCGTAGAAAGTACCAAGACTTTGTCCTTCTATAAGACGTTGTGTGTAGGCGGCAGCAGAGTGTGACCAACCCACCCGGTACGTACCATTCTGGAATTCATCGTTAGTAAACTTCTTGAGTTTATTCTTGTTGTGTGAGAGTGTGTATGTAGTACTCCACATGAAGTCATGAGTCTTCACAGGAATGGCTCCTATTGTAAGTTCAATACCCTGATTGGTAATCTCGCCAACATTAGTGAAGAGTTCATCATACACGTAGGGAGGTGTAGGAACTGAATAGTTGTAAAGCAAGTTGGTCGTGTGACGATAATAATAATCAAGAGTTGTAGTGATACGTCCTCCCAGAGCGGAGAAATCTACACCAACGTTAAACTCTTTTTTCTTTTCCCATTGCAAGTTAGGATTGGCATTGCTCACAGGCTGATATGTGTTTATCCAACTGCCATTATAATAGAACTTTCCAGCAACGCCCATCAGCATCAATGACTTGTAGTTGGCAAAGTCTTGGTTGCCAGTCTCACCATACCCAACGCGCAGCTTAAGGTCGTCGATCCACTTTATATTTTGCATGAAAGCCTCACGGCTGATACGCCAACCTAAGCTAACAGCGGGGAACCATCCCCATTTCTGGTCTGCGCCAAACCGGCTGCTTCCATCGCGGCGCAAGCTTAAGCTGAGAAGGTAACGCTGGTCGTAATTGTACATCACGCGGCCAAAGAAGCCAATGTACTTATTTGACTCCTTGTATGAGTACATGCTTGCAGTTCCTTTTGTAAGACCCGTGCCTGAACCTATATCGTTGGTATAAAGATCATCAAAATCGAATCCATTGTTAGTCGATTTGTGGGTGTTGTTTTTACTGTACTCGTAGGTATAGCCTAAAAGAGCCTGTAAGGAGTGCTTGCCAAATTCATGGTTATAGTTCAAAGTTGACTCATACTGACGATCGGTCCAATGGTAATCCTCTATCGTAGCTTGTCCATTGGTTCCGATTAAAGAAGGATAGTAGTGAGAATAATAGGTATGATTCTCTGTAGCTTCTTTGTTGAAAGCAATAAAATTATCCCACTTAAGTCCCGGAATGGGCTTTATGTTTAACGACAAACGTATATTGCCGCCATAGTTGTCATCCTTTGTCTTGGCACTTCTCTCATTAACCATTGCGACAGGGTTGTAATATTCCATAGCCACAGTGCGGCTATAGCCACCAGCTTCTGTGTTCGTCGGGTCGTAGACAGACTCTGTGGGGTTGTGAGTAAATGCCTGCTGGAAAGCGGAAGTTAACGAGGGAGTATAAGCACGGTGCACTATTGATAAGTTATAGTCAATATCCAACCAGCCATCGAAAAGCTTCTGACGGATATTAGTTGTCGCCATCATCTTTTCTACGTCGTTTTTCTTCTGCAACCCTTCGCTTTTCTCGTAATTAAGAGATGTGTGATGAGAGAACAGCTGGCTTCCGCCAGAGATACCTATTGTATGCTTGTGGCTGAAAGGTGTGCGTGTAATTTCGTCAAACCAGTCAGTATCGCCGTTATAGATGTAGTTGCTCAGTTCTGGACGGTAAGTGTTTATCACATCCTTGAATTGTGATGTTGTGAGAGGCTTTGCCCTATGGGCCACGGAGGAAACGGTCAGCTGTCCATCGTAGGTGACCTCCGTCTGTCCGGCTTTTGCACGCTTTGTTGTTACGATGATGACACCATTTGTTCCGCGTGTACCATAAATAGCGGCTGCGCTACCATCCTTAAGAACGTCTACCGACTCGACATCCTCAAAATTCACATTTCGAATGTCAGCTCCTACAACTCCATCAATAATCACTAATGGCCCCTGTCCTGCCGAAAGAGTATTGGTTCCTCTAAGGAGTACCTCGTAAGAAGCGGTTGGGTCAGCACCATTAGGATTGACAATTGACAATCCAGCCACCTTACCCTGGAGTAACCCCATGGCATTGGTGAAAGTACCGACATTCATATCGTCACGACCAATAGTTGCCACCGATCCTGTTATCTCTTTCTTTGTTGCGGTGCCATAACCAATAACAACGACTTCATCCAGATTCTCGTTGTCAGGTTCCATGGATACGGATAGCTGGCTTCCTGTTACTTTTCTTTCTGCAGTCTTGAAACCTATGAAAGAGAAAAGTAAGGTCTGGCCGTTGTTCGCCTTTATCGAGTAATTGCCATCCATATCGGTGACAGTACCTACACCGGTAGGACCGTTCTTAATGGTCACGGTCACTCCACCTAGGGGATCCCCATTCTCGTCTTTAACAGTTCCATTCACATTTTGCGCAAAGACTTGGGTCGCACACAGGTTTAAACAGAATAGCATCAATAAGGCAATCAAATACCGAAAAGAAGATGCCTTTTTGTGGAATACATCGATTTTCATAAAATTGGGTTTATAGTTCTTGTTTTAGATTCTATCGTTTCTTTTATTCATGAGACAGAGGAATCACTCATCTCATTGGTTGCCAGCCGCAACAATTAAGCTAAGACCGACAATAAAGAAGATGAACATCAAAGTAAGTAGGCGATTTACAACTTTACCGGCACCACGGAATTCTTTCCATACAAACACGCCCCACAAAGCTGCTATCATTGGTGCGCCTTGACCTAAAGCATAGGATATTGCGGCACCAGCCTTGCCAGCGGCAATATAGCTGAACAAAGTGCCCAGTCCCCAGATTACACCACCCAGCATTCCTACCAAATGGGTCTTAGCGCTTCCCTGGAAATATTCTTTATAGTTCGTTGGTTTCCCATCAACAGGATGGCGCATCAGAATTGTATTGAAGACAAAGTTACTGAGCAGGACTCCAATAGAGAAAATAAAGAATGCTGTGTAAGGCGTTGCCTTTCCGACAGCAGGATGTACGAAGTTGTCAAGATCCATGGCTGCTGCAACAAAGCGATAGAAGAAAGCCATCAATACACCTGAAATAACAGCAAGCATTATTCCCTTACTACTCCTACTTCTGTCCGTAGCAGTATCACTACCTTTCTTTGCAGAGCTTATTCCATTGAAAATAAGGGCAATAACGATGAACGCAACTCCAAGGAATAGCAATACAGGATCTCCCTTGGGTGAGCCAAAGTAGTTCACAAAAACCCCAATTACTAATGCAAGGCCAACGCCAAGAGGGAATGCTACAGACATGCCAGCCAGGCTAGTCGAAGCCGACAAAAGAATGTTAGATCCATTGAAAACAACTCCACCAACCAGGATAGAGATAACAGACGCAACTGATACCTGGGCAATATCCTCCAAAAAACTGCGGCCCCTCTCACCAAAACTACCAAGTGTCAGGGCCATTATCAGGGCAAATATTACCATTCCGATGACATAATCCCAATAGAACAACTCATATCGCCAGGATTTAGCAGCGAGTTTTTGCGAGTTTCCCCAGGATCCCCAGCAAAGCATAGTGATGAGACAGAGCACTATGGCTAAAGTGTAACTATTTACAATAAACATATTTTTATATTTTAAGGTGAGAAATTTACATTTCACTAAGATGCGGCATTGATATTTGTGCTCCTGCTTTAGTGACAGAGATAGAAGAAGCTTTGTTGGCAAAGGTCAAAGCTGATCGTTTGTCTGATCCGTTGATTAGCGCGGCACATAAAGCTCCGCAAAATGTATCACCGGCTGCAGTAGTATCAACCGCTTTAACTTTAAAGGCTGGAATCAAAGTAGGCTTGCCTTCAATCGAAGCAATGGCGCCTTTTGATCCTATCGTGATAATTACGTCTTTCACCCCAGTCTTCTGAATGATGCCAATGGCCTGCATTGCAGTGCTCGTGTCTGTAATCTCGCAGCCCGAGATAGCAGAAGCCTCTGTCTCATTTGGAATCAGCAGATCTACGTTTTGTAGTAATTCTTGTGGAAGTTGTCTTTTGGGAGCAGGAGCAGGGTTAAGAACAACGTAGCAATCATGAGATTTTGCTAATCTAGCAGCCGCTACAAGAGCATTTACAGGGGTCTCTAATTGCATCAAAACGATGGAGGCACTGGTGAAAGCATCTTCTGCCTTTTCTATATCCTCTACGGTTAAGTCGAAGTTCGCTCCCGAGTTTACTACGATGCTATTCTCGCCACCATCTACAGTTGTGATTAGTGCCACCCCTGACGGCTTATTGGGAGATGTGTATAGATGGCTTACGTCAATCCCTTCTTTGATAAGATGGGCTACCGTCGCCTTGCCAAATTCATCAGAGCCGACTTTCCCTACAAAAGTGGTAGAAACTCCAAGTCTGGCAGCAGCTACTGCTTGATTGGCTCCTTTTCCACCGAAATTTGTCATGAAGCCGTCACCAATGACTGTTTCTCCCGGCTGTGGGAAGTGTGGAGCATGGATTACCAAGTCGGTATTTGCACTTCCTACTACGATAAGTTTTCCTTTGTTTATTCTTTCCATATAGTTTTTGGTTTTGAAACTATTTTTTGGTTTTAGTTAGGATTCATTTGCAAAGTAAAGAAAATTGTTGTTTGCTTTTAAATCTAAGTCTTTCAATTTTGTCGCAAAAAAAATTTTTTTTTAATTTTGTTGCCAAAAAACAACGAAAATATGAAACGAGGGACACTTTCTGAATTATCGCGTTTGACTGGATTCTCAAAAACTACCATATCAAGAATTCTCAATGGAAAAGCCGATGAATACAGGGTTTCTGACACTACTCAGAGAATGGTAATGTCTATCTATAAACTGATCAGTGAAGACGTGGATGAGACCGCACAACGTTTGCGCAACGATTCTAATAAGACGATAGGTTTAGCAGTACCTTCAATAAGCAATCCTTTTTTTGCAAATTTATCGGCTTCTATTATTGCGGAGGCAAGAAAGTACAATTACTCTGTTTCTATTTTTGATACTCAAGAGAACGGAACCACAGAATTAGAAGCTCTATACGAAATGAGGCACAGGAAAGTTGATGGAATAGTGATTGTACCTTGCGGTGGGAGAACTCAAGAATTGGAGGAGATGCAAAAGCACATTCCAGTAATTCTTGTGGACAGATACTTCAAGAAATCGAAATTGCCTTATATTTCAACAAACAACTTCGATGGGGGATATATGGCAATGAAAGAGTTGATCAAAGGGGGGCACCGCAACATTCTCTGCATAGAAGGTCCTTCGATTTCAATAACAACGAAAGAAAGGGAACGGGGATGCAAGGCAGCCGTCAAAGAGCTAGGCAAGAACTGTAATATTTATTTCCGTGGCAACGAGTTCTCTATCGATAACGGATATCTGCAGACCCGCCTGTTGAAATTGCTAGATCCGCAGCCTACAGCTATTTTTGCCATGAGCAATACCATTCTTCTAGGCTCTTTGCAGGCGCTCAAGGAATTTGGTCTGGGCATTGCTGAAGATATATCTATTATTTCATTCGATAATCTTAGGTATCTTGACTATTTTGATCCACCCATCACACGTATCGCACAACCATTGAAGGGGATTGGCCAATCGGCTGTAAAAATATTGATTGGAAGTATTGAGAATGGTAGAGAGATACACTCGCAAATTTTGATGTCACCTACTCTCATAAAGGGTAAATCCATAAAAAAGCTTCTGAAACTCTAATAGAGTAACTACAAGAAATAATCCATAGTATAAATAAAAAATCAAAGCATTTGAGTCAAAACAAATGAACATTAATTCCGCAACTAAGCGTATATTTTGTTTTTAATATTTTTTATAAGCCTTTAAGGGACAATAAGTTTCTCAGAGTTTTGCCATTTGCAGAATTTTCACTAACTTTATGGTGCAAAAACAAATCAAGCAAAAATCTTAATGGCATGGCAAAGTTAGCAATAAAATACGATAACATCATCCCCTACTACCACCATCCTGAAAAAGTACATGGGCACCGCACCCGGCGCAAAAATTCCCTGTTAAGACACTAATGCCAGAGGGCTGAAGGAACTGCGCACAATGAGTATAGCCTATACTAGCCAGAACGGCAGCGTCTATGCGCATGACCCGCCATGAGGCTCAATTCCCTGCTGCTTGACATGACCCTGCTGCTTGATCTTCTGAAAAAAGGTCAGGGCATTGACGTGGACTTTGACAACGAGTTCATCCCAGCCGAGAAAAGTGACGCATTGTATTCCTACAAGAAGAAACGGGGCTACTTCTCTGGAGTGATGACTTCCGGTCCGCTGTTAATCGGCATCGAGAACAGGCAGGGCAACTCAAATGTCAAGTTTGAGCAAGTGGAGGAACTGACACGCATATTGGGCAATGTTGAGGCTCATTGGCTATACATACGCATGTTCCGTGCCGATTGCGGATCGTTCATCAAGGAACTTGTCGAGGTGCTCTCCCTGCGGACAGAGATGTTCTACCTCTGTGCCAGCAGTTGTGCGGACCCCAGACGGATGTATGAACAGTGTACGGAATGGCGCCCTACGACAGTAAACAGTCAGGAAAAGGACGTCGCCTTATTTGAGTTTACCGATTTCCTTTCCAACTGGTATTTTCGGCTTGTAGTGCAGCGCACCAAGATGGATACGGGGAGGGGGGAGCTGTTTCTGCCAGGCATGGAATACATCTACCGCGCCATACTGACCAACGACCATATAATAGTACCGAAGAACAGATTATAGACAAGTACAACCAACGAGGCGCAAGCGAGAAGAACTTCGACATGCAGAATAACGACTTCGGATGGCCCATCTTCCCTTCTCAACCATGGAGGACAATACGGTGTTCCTGCTCTTTACTGCCATGCTGAAGAATTTCTATCAGTACTTGTTGTCCAAGGTCAGCGCCATCTTCCCAGATATAGACATGAAAAGCCGTCTGAAGCGCTTTGTCTTTGCCTTTATCGTCGTCCCGGCGAAATGAGTCCGTGTCGCAAGACAATGGACTCTGAATATCTACACGAAAATCAGATGGCTGCACTATTGGCCCATATTCAACAACAGTTACGGATGAGTTAAAGCGTTTTAGTGGGCTTTCCATTTATATCTCCGATTTTGGGGAAAGGGGGCGCTATGCGCTCATGCAACTGATCAGGGTGAAAAAGTGGGTCCAATCAAGAAGAAATGCGTTCACGGCGATTCCGGGTGCAAGGCCCTAAACTTTTTGATAGGGTTGCGGAATTGAGGCTCCAGTCGTATACATCACTGCCGCTGTTTACGGCCATTTGATCCATCATAGACATATATTGCCGGGCGTTGAGCAATCGTGGCATCTTGTAGACATTCTGCCAGCCCACGTATCCATCATAAGATACCTGCACTTTTCCCTGCTTGCCTTGCTTAGTGGTGATCATGATTACGCCATTGGCAGCTCTTGCTCCATAGATTGCACACGAGGCAGCATCCTTCAACACATCAATGCGCTCTATGTCTGCAGGATTCAGCGTATTGATATCTCCACCAGCCACACCGTCAATAATATATAAAGGAGTGGTAGAACTGTTGGTTCCCGCACCACGGATGTTGATGTTGTAGCTGTCGCCAGGCTGACCAGACGCAGCTGCTATATTCACACCTGGACTAAGGCTCTGCAGGGCACCCAACACCTGGGTGTTGTTCATTTTCTGTATATCATCTCCCTTCACATCAACCGTGGCTCCTGTCACCAGTTTTTTCTTCTGAATGCCATAGCCCACCACAACAACTTCTTCGAGAGACTTGTCGTCTGTAGAGAGTTTGATATCCAAAGAGTTTCTTCTGCCCACGACCACCTCCTGGGTCTTGTAGCCCACGTAGGTGACAATAAGTGTAGCTCCCTCACTAACGCGGAGCGTGAAGTTTCCGTCGAAGTCGGTTACTGTAGCATTTTGTGGATTACTTTTCTCCTTAATGGTGGCGCCGATGATTGGTCCTTCGGCATCCGCCACATGTCCCTGCACTGTGCGTTGTGATTGCTGAGCAACGTGCAGTGTACTCTGTCTCCCAAGCTGTCCTGCATGTAAGGACAAGCATGGTGCCGTGAAGGCCCCTGCAATGAGCAGTGACTTGAATAGCAATTGATTCATATTGATAATAATGCAAGTTTGTAGATGATTGTTACTGATTTCTTGTTTTCTCCAATATAAACTGGTAGAGAATGTGCTGTGCGGGATTGCCCATATCTCCGTGGTTGTGACCTCCTATCTCATAGAGCCGAACGTCGGGGTGCCCCACAAGCTTGAGCATGCGCCACATGTAGGCATTCTCCTCGTAGCGGCCGAAAAGTTCCATCTCACGATCGCCCGTAATCAAGACGATGGGCGGGGCATCCTTACGCACATGGTAGAGCGGAGCGTACGGGTCCACTATAGCCTGCAGTGGGCCAATTCCTTTCATCTGCCTGTAGGAGAAATGACTGATCATCTGTCCACTGAAAGGCACCAGCCCCATAATACTGTCAGCATCAATGCCATAGTGTGCAAGATACTTCTTGTCAAGGCCTTCCATGGCTGTGATGTAACCGCCTGCCGAATGTCCCGAGACGAAGATTTCATGAGGGTTGCCGCCAAAGCGCTGGATATTCTTGAATGTCCAGGCTATGGCTGCTGCTGCATCATCGAGCGTGCTGTCTACTGTAACGTTAGGTAGCAGGCGGTAGTTGACAGCCACAAGTACAATTCCCTTCTGCTTCATCAGCCAGGGAAAATCCTTGTTGCCTTGAGTGAGTCCTCCACCATGGAACCATACTACTACAGGCCGGTCGCTCAGTTCTTCCGAATAGTAGATGTCGAGCTTACATCTTTCCTTGGCGTAAGGATCGCCTGAGAGTGTGTAGCTCAAATCCTTTACTACTTTGTAGCTTGCTTTCTCATAGTCTGCCGGCTTTTGGGCATAGCCTGCGAATGACAACAAGACACCAAGTAAGATAAATGCGAATTGTTTCATTTGTCTATTGTTTTATATACGAATTCTACCATTGGTCTTTGGTTCATTAATCAAAGGGCCCGATTCGACAAACTTATAAAATCATAACATAAGATACAAAATGCTACAATTTAAGTTGCCTTCCTGTTTCAACCTTGCTGGTTGCAATCCTGTTCGTA
>CACZMV010000043.1 GCA_902782305.1 uncultured Prevotellaceae bacterium | reverse complement strand
TCAAGGCAGCATGTGCTGAATATATACACCTGTAACAACGCTTATGCTGAGGTTTTCCAGACCGACTTCGGATAACACCGACAACTTATGGTCATGATAGTGCGTATTGCCTCAAGTCGCATTGTGGGGTAAGGGGATTTTATGCCTCCTTGTGGCGATTTTCACCTCTTTGAGCCTCTTTTTCTGCGTAGCCTCTTTTTCTTTCAGTTCTATTTCATTTTTTGAGGGTGGTTGCGGATTTGAGGATTAGAATAATGGAAAAAAGAAAAAAGGTGAAAAGTGGATGTTCTATTATCTCACTTTTCACCTCTGGTAGTGTATCATTTCCGCTGTCAGCAGCAGTCATAGGTTCATTTCTGCATCTTCTGCTTTCGATAGTCTGAAGGCGGCATACCATATTCCTTCAGGAAGCATCGGGTGAAGTAAGAGCCAGTTGAGAATCCCACCAACATAGCCACCTCAGTCACAGGCTTAGTTGTGGAGCGCAACAGCTGTGCTGCACGCTTCAGCCTGAAATTGCGTATGAACTCGCTCGGTGTAAGTCCTGTCAGCGACTTGATTTTACGGTATGCAGTGATGTACGACATGCACAGGTCGGAACACAGTTGTTCCTGTCCATACTCGCTTTTGTCGATATTCTTGTCGAGCAATTCGATAATTTTTTTTACAAACAGGTTTTCGATGTCAGACGTGAACAAGGTGTTCACATCCGGGTTCTCCAGTTTCTGAAGCAGTTCCTGCCTATGCTCTCGCTGCAAGGTCTCCACCTTCCGAATCCTTCCTATGAGAATTTCCATTTCGAATGGCTTCGTAATGTAAAAGTCAGCCCCCGACTGATAGCCCTGCAGTTCGCTCTCCTGACCGGCCCTGGCTGTGAGCAGCAGCACACAAATGTGAGAAGTCTTCTCATTGCTTTTCAGTTTCCGGCACATCTCGAAGCCATCCATCATCGGCATCATCACGTCGCTCACCACCATATCCACCTGCTCAGCCTCTGCTATATCCAGTCCATCTTGACCGTTCATAGCCTGCAGAACATTGAACTCGGACGACAGTTCGTCGGCCACAAATTGACGGAACTCGTCGTTGTCATCCACCACGAGTACACAGAAGCGGTTGTTTTCCTTCTCCTCCTTCTTCTCACTCTTCCGACTCGCATTCTTGAATTCACCATTTTGCACTTGGGCTTTTTCCACACTATGTACATCCTTGTACTTACAAGGCAACATCACCGTAAAGACAGCCCCATTGCCGATTTCGCTGTCCACCTTCACCGCGCCTCCATGTAGCGCAACCATCTCACTCACCATATTCAGCCCGATGCCGCTGCCATTCGTGCCATCATTTAACTCAGACCCCACTTGATAATATCGGTCGAAAATGTGCTTCTGGTCCTCCTTCGAGATGCCGATTCCCGTGTCAGCCACTTCAATCATCACCATTCCGTTCGCCATTTTCTTCACTTTCACAGCCACATCGCCTCCTGCAGGAGTAAACTTGTGAGCATTACTCAGCAGGTTAAATAAAATATGGTGTACAATATTCTTGTCGAAATAGAAATTTAGCGGAGAAGGATTAGGTGTAAAATGCAGTGTCACCCCCTTCTTCTCATAGATAGGCCGGAAAGACTCACATGCCTGCGAAGCAAATTCATTCAGTTCTCCATAACGCAGGTTCAGTTTCATCTCGCCCATTTCCAGTTTACGGAACGAAAGCAAGTTGTTAATCATTTCCAGCAACTCCTTTGCATGGTTCAGTATTGCCTCCAGTTTCTGTTTCAGTTCCGATTGTTCAAGAGCATTAACGATGCTGTTGAGCGGTGTGATGATAAGGGTAAGCGGCGTGCGCAGCTCGTGACTCATGTTGGTGAAGAAGCGGAACTTCATGTCGGTCAGGCGCTGTTCCATTTCCTCAATGTTTTTTCGTTTCTGTCTCGTCAGGTAGTAGCGGACAGCCAGCACCAGCAATGCTGCTCCTGACAGTATATACAACATTATTGCCCACCATGTTTCCCACCATTCAGGTTCTTTCTCGATAGTCAGCACCACCTCTCCCTGACTCCATTGCCCCTGTTTGTTCGTAACTTTTACCTCAAGGTCAAATTTACCCTTACTCAGGTTCGTGAGGTGCAGGACATTCAGGCCAGTAGGCAAATACAGCCATTCTTCCTTTCCCTTGCCCAGCATTCGGTAGGCAAACGTTACCTTGTCGGCATTCAGATGGTCGAACGAGCTCAGATACAGCAGCAGGTGCTCCGTCTTGGCCGGCACCACCAAGTGCTTCTTCCCATAGCCCAGAAAGATACTTGTACTGTCCATGTGCACTTCAGTCACAACGGCATGCGCTTCCTCCGACTCCTGTTCCAAGGCATTCGACGAGAAGACCGTATATATTCCTCCCGAGCCGCAGAAACTAACCTCCTTGCCCTTTGCCTTCAGGTCTTGAAAATAGTCGGCTTTGATATTTGAGTCGCTGATATTAAACAACCTAAAAGTTTTGTTTTTAGGATTATATTCCTCCACATAGAGGCAGGTCAGCACCCACACGTGACCGTTGGCATCCACCTGCAGGCGTTTCACTACACCACCCATCCTGTCGCTCGTCACCGGTTTCTCTTTCAGTGTATGTGCCAGGAAGTCGTACGTTGCCACTTTACCTTCAGTCGACGACACCCATATGCTCATGCCATTGGTGGCTATCTTGTCGTAAGGAACATCTTTCTCCAGCGTTTCCACCTGACCGTTGTCCGCCACTCGGGCAAACCCACAGTCAGTTCCCAGCAGATAAATGGCACCGTTATCCATCTGTATCAATCCATATACATGTCCCGTTCTGGTGGCCAGGCAGTGTGGCTGCTTCCCAGTCGAATCCACCTTGACAATGCCATCATCTAAGCCCAGTATCAGGTCGCCCTTGCTTGTCTCATACATGCAGTGGATGTAGCTCTCCATTTCTAATGTACGCTCCATCCTTATATCATTACCTTCCATCCAGGCTCTCCACAGGTTTCTTCCGTCTGCAATCCAAACGCCCTTCCCTTTGGCACTTCTCCCTAACATTTCAAAGGAGTAGAGCCATTTGTGTGGCTGGTCTAACTGCGCCGACTTCAACAGTCCGTCGGAAATACGGTAATACATCAGTCCCACACGACCCTGCATCAGCCAGTAGCCCTCATCGTCCTTCACTACAGCATCGGCAATGAGCGGAAAGTTGGTCTTGGCAGTCATCTGCTCAATGGAATGACGCTCCACCTTTTCTTCCTTCGGCATGATAATAAACGGATTGGGGGTGAAAGATGGAACCCACACATTGCCCAGCTTGTCAAGCGATGGCCTTTCCAGTAGTATGATACTGCGTTGGGGCAAAAATTTTGACGTGTCAAACCTACGCAGACTCTTGCCGTTGTCGGTTATCTCATAGCAGTAGAGATTGTCAAGTGCCGAAACCCACAGTTTGTTGTCTGACAGAGAGATGCCAAACACAAAGCCTCGTCCCGAATCATTCAATCCCTGCCCTCCGTTTCCGGGTATCGGCAGTGTGGCAGGCTGCTGTGTAATTTTGCCTTGGGTGGGATGGCTGTTTTTAGGAATTTCATAGCGAACAATCCCTCCATAGCGCGTGCCAATCCAGAAGCATTCATGTTGCTTGTCTTCCTCCATCTTTATCGGTGAGTATTCCAAATCCCAGTTGCACGCTTCAAAAGAATCTTTTCGCCGGTCATAAAAGCGCATCCCTCCTTCATTCATTGTCAGCCACAGCCTGCCTTTGCTGTCGCAATAGAGAGAAAGTTCTTTCGGCATTGTCCCGTTCATAGTGATGTCGTAGGTACGAATCAGATGCCGCTCGCGGCTCAAGTGGTAAACCACATTGCCAGCCGTCAGCCAATAAGAGTCATCGAGACTGTCCACCGCCAGCGAATTTATGTTCTTGTTTGTTGTGACCACCGAGTCCAGCCTTTCCATGCGATAGGTGTGCTTGTCGAACAGCCACGCTCCCGATGGTGTGCTGAAAAGAATCTCATGATGGCGAGTGAGGCACATCTGATTGATAAATAGGTCTATCCTGTTGAAATTGCTAAACTTGTCACCAACAAACGTGTTAATCTGATAGCCGTCGTCGCGCACCAAACCGCATTCAGTCGTTCCATACCAGATGTAGCCTTCTTCGTCCTGCAGGATAGTCCTCACCACAGGTCCTGGCAGACGGCTCAAATTGGGAAATGTGCGCATATTCTGAGCCACAACAGCCCCGTTCAGCATCAGCAGCAACCATAGCAGATGTGTTATTTTCAAAATGTTTATTCTTTTCATACATCTTTTTCTATTTGATTGTTTATTAATTTACGCGGATTCAACTAACAAGTGCAAATATACGAAATCTTTTCATAAAAGCACTCTCTTGGTGTTGGGAAATTGAGTTTTTCCCTTGGTCTTTGTTGATTTTATACATAATCTTAGTGATTTGTTGATGAACTGATGTTCGAAAGGAAGTATTCTTGGGTATGTATTGCCTGATGAGCCCATTTACATTCTCAATGTCACCCTTCTGCCATGATGAGTACGGATCGGCAAAATAGACCATTGTTTTCAAGTTTGTCTCCGTCCCGGCAAAATGGATCAAGACATCACGAAGGCATGTGTTGAACATTTATACTGGCAACCATGCTTACGGCAGGTTGTTCCAGGCAGGATTTAGCTAAAGCCTGCCCTTTCTGATTAAACTAGCGTATTACCTCAAGTCGCTTTGTGGGGTAAGGGTTTTGTGCCTGAGACGCTTATGCTGCACAAGAACATGTGCGACAAGATGATTGTTTCTCGCTTTGCAAACAAAAAACGCACTAAGTCCTATTAGTTGCGGATTTGAGGTTTAATATCTATATTATTAATAATGTTACAAAGTTAAACTTTTCACCTTATGCATTCTTTGCATAGACTTTCATTAATTTGACCATTTCTTTCAAAACGCTGAAAGTAAAAGAGTTTGATAATATTAGACAACACATTCGCATATTTAAATTATAACTTTGCAACGTTCTTTAGAAGAACATCGGTGATGTCAGAACACTCGGAATTGAATAACACATTTATTTTAGGGGTGTTCTATAAATTAGCTTGAGGCGACTTTGAGGCTATCATGCAGAAGAAGTCTCTTATGAATGAAGGAGCGATGCGGGCATCCACCAAAAACATATACCATTCTGACATAACCCTAATGTACGATATGGAATAAATATAAAATCAAATAATTGTTTAGCAATACTTAGTTAATTTTCTACATTAATGAAAATGATCATGAAAAAGTCATTTCTGACAGCATTGCTTCTCGCCCTTGTTGTGGGAGCCAATGCACAAGACCCATCCAAGTGGACGAAGGGTCAGGAGGTCACTGAGGAACTTCAGTGGACAGACTACAAGTGTGACAACAACGAAAGCGGTGGTTGGCAGACCAAAGGCGACAATGTTGACCTATGGGTGAGCCCTTGCTTTGAACTTTGGGCAAATAATGGCACTAACGAGGCTGGTACCGAGGTGTACCAGACATTCTTCCTGCCTGCTGGAACCTATGAGTTCCACGTGAACGGTTTCTACCGTCATACGGGCAGTGGGGGCAGTTCGCTTGACGAGATTGCCGCTGGCAAAATCGTGAAGGGCGCTGTTGTGTTCTGCGAGACTGGTGTGAACGAGGCTGGCGAGGCTGGTGCCGACACGAAGGAGTTCACCAAAAAGGTGGCTGACTACAACACCACATTGACCGATATGCGTCTTTTTGAACGCACTGAAGAGTGGTGGGACAATGGAGACGGTGAATGGAAGGATGGACAGGATGTGTCTTGGTTCTATCCACAATGCCAGGCTGGTTGTGTGCCCCGTTTCTTCGAACTCAACTTGTGCGATAACGTGCTCACGGTGGTGCAGGCCAAGGATGGTTATGTGCGCCTCGGTGTCCGCAAGTTGGTCACCAACGCCAACAACACGGTCGATTTCGCTAACTTCCGCGCCATCTACCTCGACGAGCCATCGGCTGGTGCCGAACTCATCCTTGCTCAGGCAGACTACGAGGAGGCTTATGAGGCTGTGAAGAAGGAGCAGGATAAGTATAGTGACTATGGCTCACTCAACATACTGTATGAGGATGCCGTCATGCTCATCAATAACGAATATGGGTCTTCCACCACTCCCGAGGCGTATAAGGAAGGTGTCCAAAAATTACAGGAGATAACCCAGACCTACGAGCAGGCACTTGTAAGTACCCTTAAACTCGAGAAACTCATCAAGTTGGCAGAGAGTGTGGCTAACAGCACTGCTTTTGTTGGCATCGATGCCTATAAGCAAGCGGTGGCTGATGCCAAAGCAATTCTTGCAGACAACGACCTCACCATTGTGCAGAATGTGGACGATTACCTCAATGCTTATGTCAATTTGCAGAAGGCTCGTGTTGACTATGCCATGAGTCAGGAAAAAGGTGAAAACGGTGCATGGGATTTCACTACGATGGTGGCATATCCTTTCTTTGTAGATATCGAGAGTAATCCTACTTGGAACGAGGAAGAGGGCATTTGGCAGTTCCCCGAAACTGTGACACGTGACAACGTGACAATCAATCAGGGCGAGTTCTGGTATGACACTGATGGTTCAGGCTGGCGTCACTACGGACTTGACGAGCATGCCAACATGTACTGCGCCAACCACTGGACGCAGAAGTGGGGCGACATGGCTCTGGTACAGGATATCGCCGGTCTCCCCAACGGCTACTACAGCATTGCCGGCATGGGAATGGGCGGCAACGGCTACCAACTCGAAGACATGTGGATTGAAATTTCCTCTGGCGACCAGAAACAGGCTTCTGCCCATGGCACCTGGAAGGCTGGCTTCTGGGAAGGCGGTTCTGTCTATGACTGGACAACCTTCACCACCGACATCATCGAAGTGAAAGACGGCAACGTGCACGTGGCTTTCCGGGACGATGGCGACAACCACCTCTCCTTCACGGGCATGCAACTCTTCTACTATGGCGCAACTCCCGACTTCACCGTCATGATCCAGCCCCTCATCAACGCCGTGCGTGAGCAGAAAGGCCTTCTCACCCTCGAAGGCGACGCAGCAGCCGTCGAGGCTATCCTTGCCAAGATTCCTGCCACACTCGCCACCATCGACGACTACTATGCAGCCAAAGACCTTGTGGCCGAGGCTCAGGACTACATCGACAACGCTTCTGACTACTTGGCAAGCCATGACCTCACAGCCCTCTACGCCACACTGGCCGACCAGTATGCCGACGACGAACAAATCGAAGCAGCCATCGAAGTGGCTATGACACAGTCGTTCGATATCTACGACGCACCTACGGCAACCTACAAGGACATTCAGGCCATGTATGCCGACTATGAAGCCTACGCACACTACTTCCAAGTGGTCAAGAACTATCAGGCAGCAGGTGCATCGGCTGACCTCACCGCTAAGGTGAATGAGCAGATGACGGCTCTCGCACAGGAAGAAGACGGCTATGCCGATGCTGAGCAGATGGCCGACAACGAGCGTGCCCTTGCTGCTATTGCCAACAAGGAGGCCTTCGCCAAACTCGACATCGCCCACGCTTCTGAGGCTAACCCCATCGATGTGACTTCTTTCATTCAGAACCCAAGTTTCACAGAGGGCGGCAAATACTGGATTGGCAATGCCGACATGGACGCATCTGTGGGAGCAGCACAGGCCTACAACATCACCTTTGACGTGAAGCAGACGCTCTACTCTATGCCCGCAGGCACTTACCTCCTCTGCATGAAGGGCCTCTATCGCGACGGCACCATCAAGGAAGCCACCGACCACGTGTGGGCAGGTGAGGGCTACACCCCCAACTTCCAATTCTACGCCAATGGTGTGACGGCTGACGTGGTGAGCATCGCCAACGACAACGCCATGTTTACCGAACGTACCTTTACTCAATACACTTATGAGTCCAAAGACCCCGACACAGAAGAGCCTGTGGTGCTGAAAGTGTGGGTGGAAGAAACTATAGAAGAGGTGGACGGAATCGAGACTCCTGTCACCAAATACTGGCGCGAGGCATATAATTCCGATGGAGTCCTCGAGAATATGGACGATGCAGCCAACGGTTGGGTGTTCGATGAGGCCTTCGATGCCGGCATTGAGACCATCTATTATCCTAACTCCACCCGTGGTGCCGCCCTCCGCTTCGCCAACGACGAGGGGGCTTACGAGAACACCCTCAAGGTGACCCTCACCGAAGACGGCGACCTCACCATCGGTGCCCGCAAACTCACAACAATCGAGGGTGACTGGTGTGCATTCGACAACTTCCGCCTCTACTACATCGGTGCTTATGACCCAACTGTTGACATCAATGACGTGACTGAAACTGCACAGAACAAGGCTGCAGGCATCTATGGACTCGACGGTATCAAGCGCCAGGCCCTCAAGCAGGGTATCAACATCGTCATTTCTGCAGACGGAAAGACAAAGATAGTTTATATAAAGTAAAACTTTCAGCTGGGTAGATGAAAAAGTGACTTATATTACAAAGTAACTATATTACAAACTATTCTAAAATCGAGGGAGGTGACGAACGAGTACACAAAACCTGCAGTTCGTCACCTCTATTACTTTAAGAGGTGTTCTATAAATTAGCTTGAGGCTATTTTGAGGCCATCATGCAGCAGATGTCTCTTATGAATGAAGGAGCGATGCGGGATATGTTTTGCTATGAGGATATTTTGGATTAACGTTGCAAACTGAAAAACAACTACAAACAATCAATTATATCGTATGAAGAAAAACATTTACGTAATCGTGCTGGTTTACTTTTGGATGGCATTCGTCAATGCAAGCCATGCCCTCACAAAGGTGACAGTAAGCGCGGAAAAAGAACAAAAAGTGACAGGCTTCGGAGCTGCTGCTCTTTGGCACCTGATGGCACCAATGGCTGATGCCAACATCATCAACTATCTTTATGGTGAAGATTCACCAGTGGGTCTCAACATCATGAGAATGGAAATCGCACCTGTATCGAAGGCGGGAGACTGGAACCAATGGACTTACAACTCGTGGGACAAGTATCTGCCCGCAGTCAAGGCAGCCAAGGCAAAAGGCGCAATAGTTTTTGCCACACCCTGGAGCCCTCCAGGCGAAATGAAGACTAACGGCTCTGCATCAGGAGGCTTAGAAAGCGAAGTGAAGGGAAAGCTAAAGACCGACTGCTACTCGAAGCTTTTCACTTGGATGAACGGATTCCTTCTATACATGGCACAGAACAATGCACCAGTCGACATCGTGTCCATTCAGAACGAACCCGACTGGTGGGTAGATTACAGCGGATGCCTCTACTCACCACAGGAAATGCACGACTTGGTCGCAAACTATGGCAATAAACTAAAGAAAAGTCTCTTCAACGTTAGGCTGATGGGCAGCGAAAGCCTGAACCACAACCCTGATTATACTAAGGCACTGCTGGAAGACCCAGCCTCAGAGCAATATATCGACATCATCGGAGGTCATATCTATGGCAACCGTCCGCTCTACAACATGAAGAGAACTGCAGAGATTGCTGCCAAATACGGCAAGGAAACATGGATGACAGAGCACTTCATTGAAGGAGGCGACGGCACCTGGAACGATGAGCTACTCTTTGCCCAGGAAGTGAATGAGTCGATGTTGGCTGGCGCCAATGCTTACGTAAGCTGGTACATGATAGGCGTAGGCTCCTTCTGTGGCGATGGTAGAGAACTGGATCTGTATCCCAACAACACATGGGGAAACCCATTCATGCCACGCTGCATGGCCATGGCACACTTCTCCAAGCACTTGGTGGGGGCAACCCGACTGAAAACCACTCCAGAGATTCCAGCCGAAGGACAAGACTTCGAATACAGCGCCTATGTGAAAGGCGATTCGCTCATCGTTGTAATGGTGAACCTCAGTGCAACCAGCAACACTGCCAAACTTGAACTTCCATGGGATGTAAAAAGCGGCAAGTCATTCCAAAGCACAAGCTCAAAACTCTATGAAGAAAAAGAGATAAGCATCACTGCTCCCAAGAGCAACTTCAACATTATTCTGCCAAGCAAAAGCATCACCACCTATGTCTATAGGTTTGACAGCGAAGCAACAGGAATCAAGGAAAAGGAAACAACATCCGACGGACGATGGGCTTCTGACAATTACTACTATACTTTGGATGGAATGCGCCATGAACATCCTGTAAAGGGTATCAACATCCATCGCGGAAAGAAGATAATGTATTAGACCCACACTATAATTGATTTCTATTTAAATTCATATACGCATAGAAATCAATAGAGTCATTCGTCAACATAAATAAAAACTCTATATAAAGCAGAAGATATGAAAAAGACTATATTGTTAGGTGTTTGTGCACTGGGAAGTGTCTTGCAGATTATGGCTCAGACAGAACCTGCCACACCTTTAAAACCTGTGACGAACGGAAACCCATTGTGTCCGTACCTCTTCACAGCCGACCCAACGGCAGTGGAATATGAGGGCCGACTCTACGTGTATGGAACAAACGACACAGAGGAGTATCTGAAACCTGGCAGAAAACCTGGCGACGGCAACACATACGGCGCGATTGGCACCCTGACAGTGCTGTCGAGCGACGACTTAGTCAACTGGACCTACCACGGACAGATTCCTGCCAAAGCCTTAAGCGGCTCGTGGTGTGGCAACTCGTGGGCTCCATCTATAGTGAGCCGAGTGGAAAGCGACGGATTGACTCACTTCTACCTCTATTTCTCCAACAATGGCGCTGGCGTGGGAGTGCTAACATCGACCTCGCCTGTGGGACCCTGGACCAGTCCGACGAAGAAGGCGCTGATTGACCACAGCACCCCTGGAGTTGCCAACTGCTCTGCCCCGATGGATCCAGGCGCAGTGATTGACGACAACGGAACAGGATGGCTGGCTTTTGGCGGTGGCGGCAACAACAGCACCGGCACAAATGCACTGCCAGGCAATGCACGTATCATCAAACTGAAGAACAACCTGGTTGAGGTGGATGGCAGTGCTTCGGAAATCAAGGCACCTTATCATTTCGAGGCAAACGAACTAAACTATATGAACGGTAAGTGGGTTTTCACCTATTGCAGCACATGGGCTGAACGCGATGACTGGGCAAGCCTCAAGACAGGCAAGAAGGCATCGGGAGTATGCAGCATGGACTATATGATAAGCAGCGACCCTCTCAACACCGACTCATGGAGGTATGCGGGTGAGTATTTTGCCAATCCAGGTTATGTGGAGGGAGCATCGTATTACAACAACCACACCCATCTGCACAAGTATAAGGACAACTACTATGTGCTCTACCACACAACGTGGCTGGAGGGTGCTAAGGACGGACAAGCAAGGACTTTCCGCAGTATGTCCATCAATAAGGCAAGAGTGGCAGATCGCCTGCAATACATTGCACCTGTCACTGCTGATAATAAAGGTGTGGAACAACTGAAGGCAATGAACCCATACGAAACACAGCAGGCTGAAACCACAGCAACAGGCGCAGGACTGGAATATGTGAATTTCTTCAACGCAAGTAACGATGCCAGCAACCTGTCGCACGAGAATCTGGTCATTGGCAATATACCTGCTGGTGCATGGACAATGGTACGCGGAGTGGACTTTGGCGAAAACGGAGCCAAGTCACTGATAGCCAAATTGAAGGGACGCGGACGTCTGGAAATAAGACTGGACGACATCTCATCGAATACAGTGGCAGAACTTTCCTTCTCATCTCCAGGATGGAAAGAGGTGGAAGAAGCCGTGTCGCCCGACGTGTTCAAGGGCAAGCACGATGTGTATTTCTACTTCCCCGAAACAAGAATCGCTCAATTTGACGAATGGCGTTTCACCGAGAACTTAGCGAACGGGATTGAAGCAATACAGATAGATAAAAAAGTAGGAAAGGTAGTGGCACACAGCCTGAATGGCCAGCATGTCTCTGCAACCCAAAACAGAGGACTGACAATCATCCGCATGCCAAACGGCCAGGTAAAGAAAGTGCACCTAAAATAAGGGGTGTTCTCTCACAAATTGAAATATCACAATAGTAATAACATTAATCATTTTTATTTAAACAATGAAGAAACATTTTTTCATGGCTGTAATTGCCATTTTTTCTTCGTCAAGCTTGCTGGCGCAGAAAATTGAATTCTATACCTCTGGTATAGTGAGAGTTACAAAAGATAATGGAGAGGATGCTTCTAAGAAAGTATCTCTTGTAGTCACTGCTACTCCTGAAAAAGTTGCAGTAGTAAAAAAATCAGAGGATGGTAAAACTGTATATACTACAGACCAGCTCACAGTCACAGTGGAAAGCGGTAAGGTGTCTTTTGCCGACTCAAAAGGTAATCTCCTGATGACCGAAGGCGAATATGCTTTCACACCTCGCCATACTGGTCCTGACCGTGATTCTTATAAGGTAAAGCAAACATTCTCGGTAGAACCTGACGAGGCTATATACGGTATCGGTATGCTTCAAAACGGCAAACTGAATCAGCGCGGCGAGCAACGTCGTATGGAACAGGCTAATACCGAGGACTATGCTCACTTCTATCAGAGTATCAAAGGTTACGGCGTATACTGGGATAATTATTCTCCAACGTTCATATCGGTACCCGAAAATGGCAAGGCCGATGAACTTGTTCTCGAATCGGAAGTCGGTGATATCATAGACTACTATTTCATCTACGGCGGCGACGCCGACGGTGTAATAGCCGGCATGCGTCATCTTTCTGGTAAAGTACCTATGGCTCCCCTTTGGACCTATGGTTTTCATCAGAGCCGCGAACGCTATGAAACACAATCTGAATTACTTGAGGTTGTGGATAAATATCGCGACCTGAAAATCCCCTATGATGGTATTGTACAGGACTGGGAATACTGGGGCAATCCTTTCCTTTGGAATGCAATGGAATTCCTTGCAGAAGGTTTTCCCGAACCTCAGAAGATGATCGATCATGTACATGATCAGAATGCTCACATAAGCGTATCTGTATGGCAGTCTTTTGGCATAGGTACAAAACCTTATCGCGAACTGGCTCGCAAAGGTCACCTGCTTGATTTTGAGACATTCCCTCCCAGTGGTCTCTCAGGCTGGCCTCCTCGCGATGATTATCCCAGCGGTTCAAGAGTCTATGACGCGTATAGCGCTGAAGCCCGTGACATATATTGGAAAAATCTCTCACGTCTCCACCGTATGGGGGTTGATTGCTGGTGGATGGACTCTACCGACCCCGATTTCTATAACGAAAACGACCGCGACCTTGATGTGCCAACGGCGCTCGGATCACTGCGATCGGTGCGCAATGCATATCCTCTTATGACTGTAGAGGGCGTGTACAACCATCAGCGCGATGTCGACAGCACCAAGCGCGCATTTATCTTTACGCGTTCCTATTTTGCAGGTCAGCAGCGCACAGGTGCCAATACATGGAGTGGTGACGTAGCTTCGACATGGGATGCAATGCGTAAGCAGATACCTTTGTGCCTGAACTTTACCCTGACAGCTAATCCAAATGTTCATTCAGACATAAGTGGTTTTCTTGCCCACGACTACAATACAAATGGTTGGGGTTCAGCAAAAGACAACCCTCAGTTCCGAGAACTATATGTAAGATGGATGCAGCTTGGCGCATTCATGACAATGATGCGAAGCCATGGTACAGGAGCTCCCCGTGAAATATATCTCTATGGAAAAAAGGGAGAACCTGTTTATGACGCCCTTGTAGATGCTGTAAAACTACGCTATCGTTTCATACCGTATATATATAGCCACGCCTGGCAAGTGTCAAAAAATGATGATTCGTTCATGAGAGCTCTCTTCATGGACTTTAAAAACGATAAAAACACATGGGATATAAACGATGAATTTATGTTTGGCCGCAATGTGCTAGTTTGTCCTATAGGCAGAGCGCTCTTTACTCCTGAAGAGATAGACAAATCCGGGAAATTTGCAGAAGTTGACTGGAATGCCACCAAGACCTATGATGTATATCTTCCCGAAGGAATACGCTGGTATGATTTCTGGACAGGAGATCTGTTAGACGGCGGGCAGACTATTGCTGCCGATGCACCTATTTCAAGATGTCCGTTATATGTTAAGGAGGGTAGCATTCTCCCATTAGGTCCTGACGTACAGTATGCCAATGAAAACAAATACGATAATATTGACATAGTCGTATATCCCGGAAAAGATGCTTCATTCCTGCTTTATGAGGACGAGGGTGACAATTATAATTACGAAAAGGGAAAATATTCTACTATTCCCTTGAAATGGGATGATAAAGCCAAGAGGCTTACAATAGGCAAACGCAGTGGATCTTTTGACGGCATGCCTCTCTCTCGCAAGTTTAATGTAAAGATTGTCGGTGATGATAAAGTCAGAGAGATACGCTACAACGGAAAACAGATTTCAGTGAAATAAGCCTCTGACTTCATTTAATCTTTAAAAGGGGGATAAGCTTATCCCCCTTTATGTTAAGGTGGGTTCTATAAATTCCCACCGTCAAAATGGTTATTAATTGTGGTTGGACGTTTTGTTATCTTCTGGATTCTTTTCGGTTCAAATCGTAAGTTGACTCGGTCACGTAGCTTGCTACGCTCCCTCTTCACCTTGCGATTGGACCTCGAAAATAATTCCAAAACCTAACAAAGCGAATTTATAGAAGCCACCTTAAAGCTAAATTTATGAATACATTAAGATATATTTTTTTATTTTGTGTGGTTATGCTTACACCGGCATTTGTAATCAATGCCAGAACAAACATTACTGCAATAAACTCTACGCAAAGAAAACAACTGATTGACGATGCGTGGCAATTCACCCTTGTACAAAACGATAAAGGAGAGCAGGTGCCAACCAGTTTCCAGATGGTTGATCTACCTCATGACTGGAGTATATTGAATGACTTTACCGAAGGCGCTGCCATGGGTAATGACGGCGGGTACCTTCCTGCAGGTAAAGGTTTGTATAAGAAAACATTGGTAGCAACATACGATGATATAGCCAAAGGTAGACATCTGCTGTATCTTGAGGGAGCGTATATGGATGCCCATGTCTTTGTAAACGATTCATTAGTAGGCCATAGACCGTATGGATATTCATCTGTGTTATATGACCTTTCCTCATATCTCAAACCGGGCAAGAATGAGCTGTCGATTTCTGTAGACAATTCACAACAAAGAAACGCACGATGGTACACAGGTTCGGGAATATATCGTCATGTGTGGCTGTTGAATCTGCCAAACACGCATGTAAAGCCATGGTCGGTTTATATCACCACGCCCAAGGTAGAGAAATACAGTTCCACAGTCAAGGCTTCGTTTGACGTAAACGGTCAATACGACGGATTCACAGCAAGTGTTTATATAAAGAATTCCGATGGCAAACTGCTATATGATACCAATACTCCTATAAACAGTGAGTCGAACAACGTAGAGTTTAAAGATGTCCCCTTAGAGCTTTGGGATATTGACTCTCCATATATTTACACGTTGGAAATTTGTCTTAAAGACAAAGATGGAAACACGATTGATACTGTTGACGAAACTTTCGGCGTGAGAAAGATTGAATACTCGGTATCTGAAGGGTTCAAATTAAATGATAGACCAGTATTGTTGACTGGTGCGTGTGTACATAATGATAACGGACTTATCGGAGCAAGAAGCTATGACGCTGCAGAAGCCCACAAGGTTAAAATGCTTAAGGAGGCTGGATTCAATGCCGTTCGTACGAGCCATAACCATCCAGCACCGTCATTTCTTGACGAGTGTGACCGTCAGGGAATCCTCGTTATTGACGAAGCTTTTGATGGATGGCGTTGGGAGAAAAAACCATTTGATTATTCCAAACACATTGATCAGTGGTGGGACGCCGACCTCAAGTCTCTCGTGCTCCGTGATAGAAATCACCCGTCCATAATATGCTGGAGTATCGGCAATGAAGTGATAGAGCGTAAGCAGATTGAAGTTGTGAAGACTGCTAAAAAACTTGCTGACCTTTGCCGAGAACTCGACCCAACACGTCCTGTGACAAGTGCTCTGTGTACCTGGGACCATGAGTGGGACATTTTCGACCCTTTGGCAGCCGAGCTTGACATTGTAGGTTATAATTATCTAATGCATAAGGCCGAAGATGATCATAATCGTGTGCCCGAGAGAATCATGTGGCAGACGGAGTCTTATCCCCGCGATGCTTTTGACAACTGGAGTAGAACAGCGAACCTCCCTTATGTGATAGGTGATTTCGTATGGACCGGAATTGACTATTTGGGCGAATCAGGAATAGGAAAGTATTATTATGCAGGTGAAAATAATACCGAATTTTTTGTAAGTGATCAATGGCCCTGGCATTCTTCATATTGTGGAGATATCGACCTGATATGGCAGCGCAAGCCTATATCTCACTATCGAGAAATTCTTTATAGTGATAAGCCTTCATTATTCATGTATGTGAAGGAACCAGAGGGGTATTATGGCTCTATAAATGAAAGTATGTGGGGAACTTATCCTTCATGGGAAAGCTGGACATGGCCCGGATATGAAGGTAAACCTATAGAAATAGAAGTTATTACCAAATTCCCCGCTGTAAGACTTTATGTGAATGGCTCAGAATATGATACCAAAAAAGTAACATATGACACAAGGTATAAAGCAGTATTCAGCGTGCCCTATGAGGCGGGTAATATAAAAGCTGTAGCTCTGGATAAAAATGGCGATGAGACTGATTATTTATCAATCATGGAAACAGCCGGGAATCCAGCGGCTGTCAAGCTTACCGCAAATAGAAATATCCTTACAGCGAACAATCAGGATCTTATATTTGTGTTGGCAGAGGTCGTTGATAAAAATGGGAATTTAGTCCCTATTGCCGACAATGAAATAACTTTTTCAGTGCTTGGTGAAGGAGAATTGATTGGATCTGGAAGTGCAGACCCCAAATCAACTCAGGGCTATCATCACCCAAACCATAAAGCATGGAAAGGGAAAGTCGGTGCTGTAATTAAGTCTACCGGAAAGCCCGGTAATGTTATTATTAAGGCTGAAGCCATAGGTCTTAAGGTTGCACAAATAAAACTCAAGTCACAACGACAGAAATGATAGCTATATCTGTGATAATGTCTTTAGGGGTGTTCTATAAATTACCCCAGTTCACCTAATAAAATGGGAGGTCAGCCACGGAACTATTACAAAAGATAATCGCACGGAATCCACGAGGACAGGGGACTCTCCCCTGTCCTTATGAAGATGGCTGACAATGTAACACAGTCATAAAACTTTCTTGTAAAATGCCACCTTTTTATCACTTGCTGATAATGAGCAGTAGGCGGTGCAAGGATTATATATATATTGTAACATGGGGCAACCAAAACATCGGGGTAATACGCTTTTGCCCTTACAGGGCGTGAAATCCCCCGTTATACTCGGTTACCCAGGGTGCCGCTTCGCTTGCCCTGGGCTAAGCGCTCGTTGGGCTTTCAGCCCGTTGTACCTGATGACCCCATTGTACCTGATTTTGCACGTCAAACTGGACACCTTAAATAAATCGCTAATTCGCCAATTCGTGATAAAATATTTATGGACATTGCTGGATATTCATGGCAATTCCTGACCACATCCCCGTCCGCTTGCGGACCAATACTATCCACAGATGTTAAACAGATTTGAAACAGATGAAAATCCGTATAACATCTGTCTAACATCTGCGGATAAATAATCAAAGCAGTTGGGACGCTGCACCGCCAGCGGTGACGCAACTCTTTTTTGAACGCGAATTATCGCAAATTTCCGCAAATTTTTCGTTAATATTACCCCGTCCGCTTGCGGTGAGGTGTACTGATTTTGGTTGACAGTTTGGATTGTTAATACTAAGTTGGTTTACACTTTCTATGTCTTATACCTAAACAGGTTGACAATTTATGCCTTTATACCCTTAATTCCGCAAAACCATTATAAACTATACTTTTTAAGCGCCTGAGCAACAAAAAGTTGCTCAGGATTTTGTCATGTCAGAAATTTTACCTATCTTA
>CACZMV010000042.1 GCA_902782305.1 uncultured Prevotellaceae bacterium | reverse complement strand
CGCTGTTGCTCTGAATAAGGGTCTGCGTTTCGCTATCCGTGAAGGTGGCCGTACCGTTGGATCTGGTCAGATCACTGAGGTGTACGAGGACTAATCCTCTAGAACCTCTTGATCATCAAGAATATCTAGAAATACTAGATAAACCAAGCCCCCGCTTTCGGGTGGGGGCTTTCATACGGGAATAGCTCAGTTGGTAGAGCATCGGTCTCCAAAACCGAGGGTCGTGGGTTCGAGTCCTCCTTCCCGTGCTAAAAAAAGAAGATAGTATGAACATTATTAAGACATTCATCAATTATTGCAAGGCTTGCTATGATGAGCTTGCACATAAGACGACTTGGCCGACGTACAAAGAACTCACCCAGAGCGCTGTTGTAGTTCTTTCGGCTTCTCTTATTATTGCAGTAGTAGTGTGGCTGATGGACGTAGCGTTCAAGGCCGTCATGAGTTCAATTTATCCTAACTAAACGGTTTAGAGTAAGATGGCAGAAGCTACGGATATGAAATGGTACGTATTGCGTGCTGTTAGTGGAAAAGAAGGCAAAGTGAAAGAGTTCATCGATGCTGCAAAGAAGCATAACGATGTACTCGAAAGTCACGTTGGTGAAGTCCTTCTTCCTACTGAGAAGTATGCTATGCTTCGTAATGGCAAGCGTGTCATCAAGGAGAAACTCTTCTTGCCTGGTTATGTGTTGGTTCAGGCCAAACTACAAGGTGAGGTGGCTCACATGCTCCGTTTTATTCCCAACGTGTTAGGTTTTCTTGGTGGAATGGATAATCCTCAGGTAGTACGCCAGTCGGATATTAATCGTATCTTGGGTACCGCAGAGGAGACAACGATAGAGAGCGCAGAGCTCAATATTCCATATAGTGTTGATGAGACAGTAAAGGTTACTGATGGACCTTTCAGTGGTTTCAGTGGTATCATCGAAGAGGTGAACGCTGAGAAGCGTAAGTTGAAGGTTATGGTGAAAATCTTCGGCAGAAAGACACCGCTGGAACTGGCATTTACACAAGTAGAGAAAGAATAAGGCGCAATTGTTACGGTGCGTCTATTCTATATACGGTCATAGGAGGCTTCCACTCCTGCGGCTTATATATCAATCAATTAATATTTAAAAACAGAAATGGCTAAAGAAGTTGCTGGATTAATCAAATTACAGATTAAAGGTGGCGCTGCGAATCCCTCTCCTCCCGTAGGACCTGCTTTGGGTTCGAAAGGTATTAATATTATGGGATTCTGCAAAGAGTTCAACGCCAGAACCCAGGATAAGGCAGGTAAGATTCTTCCTGTTGTTATCACATACTATGCAGACAAGTCTTTTAGCTTCATTATCAAGACTCCCCCTGCTGCCGTCCAGTTGTTGGAGGCTGCCAAGGTGAAGAGTGGTTCTGCTCAGCCTAACCGTAAGAAGGTTGCTACCGTTACTTGGGATCAGGTACGTGCAATCGCTGAGGACAAGATGAGCGATTTGAACTGCTTTACTGTAGAGTCAGCAATGAAGTTGATTGCAGGTACAGCTAGAAGCATGGGTATCACTGTTAAAGGGGACTTCCCTGGTTAAATAACAAATAACTTCAATTAAGAAAATGAGTAAACTGACAAAAAATCAAAAGTTGGTAGCTGATAAGGTTGAAGCAGGGAAAGCATACTCTTTGAAGGAAGCTGCAGAGCTGGTAAAGGAAATTACCACTACTAAGTTCGAGGCTTCTGTAGATATCGATGTACGCTTGGGCGTAGATCCTCGTAAAGCTAACCAGATGGTTCGTGGCGTTGTGTCACTGCCCAATGGTACTGGTAAGGTTACACGAGTTCTCGCTCTCTGTACTCCCGATCAGGAAGCTGCTGCTAAGGAAGCTGGCGCCGACTATGTTGGTCTTGACGAGTATATCGAGAAGATCAAGCAGGGTTGGACAGATGTTGATGTAATTATTACAATGCCCTCTTGCATGGGTAAGTTAGGTCCTCTCGGACGTGTTTTGGGTCCCCGTGGTCTGATGCCTAACCCAAAGAGCGGTACTGTTACTATGGACGTTGCTAAGGCAGTTAAGGAAGTTAAGCAAGGTAAGATTGACTTTAAGGTTGACAAGGCTGGTATTGTACACGCCTCAATCGGTAAGGTTACATTCACCCCACAGCAGATTTTCGAAAATGCTAAGGAGTTCTTGCAGACTATTATCAAGCTGAAGCCGGCTGCTGCCAAGGGTACCTATATGAAGAGTGTCTTTATCTCCAGCACGATGAGCGCTGGTATCAAGGTGGATCCTAAATCAGTTGAATAACTCGTAAAAGTTTAGTAAAATGAAAAAGGAATTAAAAGATACTATCGTAGTAGAACTTGGACAGAAGCTGACCGAATATCCTCATTTCTATCTGGTAGACGTTACCGGATTGAACGCTGAGCAGACCAGTAACCTGCGTCGCAAGTGTTTCAAGAATGAGATTAAGATGGTCGTTGTGAAGAATACTCTTCTCCACAAGGCTTTCGAAGCTTCGGAAATCGACTTCTCACCACTCTATGACAGTCTGAAGGGTAACACAGCTGTGATGTTCACACAGGCAGCTAACGTTCCTGCAAAGCTGTTGAAGGAGTACAAGAAGGAAGGTATTCCTGCACTGAAAGCTGCTTATGCTGAGGAAGGTTTCTTCGTTGGTGCTGACAAATTGGAAGAGCTCGTATCTATCAAGAGCAAGAACGAACTCATCGCCGATGTTGTGGCTCTGCTCCAGTCTCCAGTCAAGAACGTTGTTTCTGGTCTGAATGCTGGTGGTAAGATTCACGGACTGCTTGACGCTATCGCTGAGCGTAACAAATAAGCGAACAATAAGTAACATTAACTATTAAAGCTATTGCTGAGGAGTTGGTTAACCTCACAGTAAAAGAAGTACAAGAGTTGGCAACAGTCCTGAAGGACGAGTATGGAATTGAGCCCGCTGCAGCCGCTGTTGCTGTTGCTGCTGGTCCTGCTGCAGGTGGCGAGGCCGCTGCTGCTGAGGAGAAGTCTTCTTTCGACGTTGTTCTGAAAGAGGTTGGTGCTGCTAAGCTGCAGGTTGTAAAGGCCGTTAAGGAAGCTTGCGGTCTGGGTCTGAAGGAAGCTAAGGATCTCGTAGACGGTGCTCCTTCTACTCTGAAGGAAGGCCTGTCTAAGGACGAGGCTGAGAACCTGAAGAAGGCTATCGAAGAGGCTGGTGCCGTAGTTGAGCTGAAATAATTAGGCACAACAAACAATAATATGGTTGGGAGCTCTCCAGTAGAGGGTTCCCGACCATTTTCTTGTCTTTTCTAGTCAAAACTAGTTTAACTAGTATGACTAGTGCAACTAGTTTCACTAGGAAACAATAACCCACATTATTAATATATGGCTTCAAAAGTAATAGATAACAGAGTAAACTTTGGCAGCGTCAAGAATCCGATGCCGTTTCCGGATTTTCTCGATGTGCAATTAAAGTCTTTCAAAGACTTCTTACAGTTGGATACCCCACCTGAGGAACGCAAGAATGACGGTTTGTATAAGGTGTTTGCAGAGAATTTCCCTATCACCGATACACGTAATAATTTCGTTCTTGAGTTCTTGGATTACTATATTGATCCGCCTCGTTACACCATTGATGAGTGTCTGGAGCGTGGACTGACTTATAGCGTACCCTTGAAGGCTAAGCTTAAACTTTATTGTACAGACCCAGATCATGAGGATTTCGGTACTGTGATTCAGGATGTATTCCTTGGTCCAATTCCTTATATGACATCCAATGGCACCTTTGTGATAAATGGTGCTGAGCGTGTTGTTGTATCTCAGTTGCACCGTTCACCTGGTGTGTTCTTCGGACAGAATGTTCATGCCAACGGAACGTTGCTTTACTCAGCTCGTATCATTCCTTTCAAGGGATCATGGATTGAGTTTGCAACTGACATCAACAATGTCATGTATGCTTATATTGACCGTAAGAAGAAGTTGCCTGTTACCACATTGCTAAGAGCCATCGGTTATGAAACTGATAAGGATATCCTGCAAATCTTCAATCTTGCAGAGGAAGTAAAAGTTAACAAGGCTGCCCTGAAGAAGGTAGTAGGTTGTAAGCTTGCTGCTCGCGTTCTGAAGAGTTGGAACGAGGATTTCGTAGATGAGGATACCGGCGAGGTTGTTTCTATCGAGCGTAATGAGGTTATCATGGAACGCGAGACAGAGATTACCGAGGAGAATATGATTGAGATTCTGGAGAGTGGTGCTTCTACTATTCTTGTTCACAAGGATGAGTCGATGGCACAAGACTACTCTATTATTTTCAATACACTGCAGAAAGACCCCTCGAACTCAGAGAAAGAAGCCGTTCTCTATATTTATCGTCAGCTGCGTAATGCAGATCCTGCTGATGATGCCAGTGCTCGTGAGGTTATCCAGAACTTGTTCTTCTCAGACAAACGTTACGACTTAGGTGATGTGGGCCGTTATCGTATCAATAAGAAATTGGGTCTGAACACGGAAATGGATGTTCGTGTGCTGACCAAGGAGGATATCATTGAGATTATCAAGTATCTGATTCAGCTGATTAACTCAAAGGCTACGGTGGACGATATCGACCACCTGTCAAACCGTCGCGTACGTACTGTTGGTGAGCAGCTGTCGAACCAGTTCTCTATCGGTTTGGCCCGTATGAGTCGTACTATCCGTGAGCGTATGAACGTTCGCGATAATGAGGTGTTCACTCCAACAGACCTGATTAACGCCAAGACTATTTCGAGTGTTATTAACTCATTCTTCGGCACCAACCCTCTGTCACAGTTCATGGACCAGACCAACCCATTGGCTGAGGTAACGCATAAGCGTCGTCTTTCTGCCCTGGGTCCTGGCGGTTTGTCTCGTGAGCGTGCCGGTTTCGAGGTTCGTGACGTACACTACACACACTATGGTCGTCTGTGTCCTATTGAGAGTCCTGAAGGACCAAACATCGGACTGATTTCTTCATTGTGTGTATATGCTAAGATTAATGAACTTGGCTTCATCGAGACTCCATATCGTAAGATTGAGAATGGTGTTGCCAATCTGAATAATGATGATGTTGTATATCTGACAGCCGAGGAGGAAGAGAGCCACGTTATTGGTCAGGGTAATGCACCGCTGAACGACGATGGCACCTTCATCCGTCCTGTTGTCAAGTGTCGTCAGGATGCCGACTTCCCCGTTGTGCCTCCTACTCAGGTTGACCTGATGGATGTATCTCCACAGCAGATTGCTTCTATTGCAGCTTCACTCATTCCTTTCTTGGAGCACGACGATGCACACCGTGCACTGATGGGATCGAACATGATGCGTCAGGCTGTGCCCCTGCTCCACAACGAGGCTCCTATTGTAGGTACTGGCATTGAGAAGCAGGTTTGTGAGGATTCTCGTACAATGATTACAGCTGAGGGCGATGGTGTTGTTGATTATGTTGATGCTACCACAATCCGTGTACTTTATGACCGTACGGAGGATGAGGAGTTTGTCAGCTTCGAACCTGCCTTGAAGGAGTATCGCATTCCAAAGTTCCGTCGTACCAACCAAAACATGACTATCGACCTGCGTCCTATCTGTGATAAGGGTCAGCGTGTGAAGAAGGGTGACATTCTGACAGAAGGATATGCTACCGAAAATGGTGAGCTCGCTTTGGGTCGCAACCTGCTGGTAGCTTACATGCCTTGGAAGGGTTACAACTATGAGGATGCTATCGTGCTTAACGAGCGCATTGTTCGTGAGGACATATTGACCTCTGTACACGTAGATGAGTATTCTCTTGATGTTCGTGAGACAAAGCGTGGCGCAGAAGAGTTTACTGCTGATATTCCTAACGTTAGCGAGGAAGCCACAAAGGATCTTGACGATAATGGTGTGATTCGTGTGGGTGCTCGTGTAGAACCAGGCGATATCCTGATTGGTAAGATTTCACCTAAGGGTGAGAGCGATCCCTCACCTGAGGAGAAGTTGCTTCGTGCCATCTTCGGTGACAAGGCAGGTGATGTGAAAGACTCTTCATTGAAGGCTAATCCCTCACTGACAGGTGTCATCATTGATAAGAAGCTGTTTACCCGTGCCGTGAAGACTCGTCAGACCAAACAGCAGGATAAGTTGCTGTTGGCAAAAATTGATGAGGAGCATGAGGCAAAGATTGCCGATTTGAAGGATATCCTCGTTGAGAAGCTGATGACACTTACTAAGGGTAAGACTTCACAGGGTGTGAAGGACTACACTGGTGCTGAGATTATTTCAAAGGGTAGCAAGTTCACTGTAACCAACTTGAAGAATCTGGAATATGGTGATGTTCAAATCAGTCATTGGACAAATGATGAGCACAAGAATGAGCTTATTGCCAAGCTGATTATCAACTATATGAAGAAGTACAAACTTCTTGATGCTGAGATGAAGCGTAAGAAATTTGCTATTACCATCGGTGATGAGCTGCCTTCAGGTATCCTACAGATGGCTAAGGTATATGTTGCCAAGAAACGTAAGATTGGTGTAGGTGATAAGCTCGCTGGTCGTCACGGTAACAAGGGTATCGTATCTAAGGTAGTACGTCAGGAGGATATGCCATTCCTCGAGGATGGTCGTCCTGTTGATTTGGTACTGAACCCACTGGGTGTGCCTTCTCGTATGAACCTTGGTCAGATATTCGAGGCTATCCTTGGTGCAGCAGGTAAGCGTCTTGGTGTGAAGTTTGCTACACCTATCTTTGATGGTGCTAAGCTCGATGACCTCGCTGAATGGACAGATAAGGCAGGTCTGCCTCGTCTGTGCTCTACTCATCTTTATGATGGTGAGACCGGTGAGAAGTTTGACCAGCCTGCTACAGTAGGTATTACATACTTCTTGAAACTTGGCCACATGGTAGAGGACAAGATGCATGCCCGTTCCATCGGTCCGTACTCTCTCATTACTCAGCAGCCTCTTGGTGGTAAAGCTCAGTTCGGTGGCCAGCGTTTCGGTGAGATGGAGGTTTGGGCACTTGAGGCATTCGGTGCCAGCCATGTACTGCAGGAGATTCTGACTATCAAGTCTGATGATGTTGTAGGTCGTGCTAAGGCTTATGAGGCAATCGTCAAGGGTGAGCCAATGCCAACTCCTGGTATTCCTGAGTCACTCAATGTATTGTTGCATGAGTTGAAGGGTCTTGGACTTAGTATCAAGATGGATTAATCGATAATTATAAATTGTAAATAGTCAAATAGTAAATATATATGGCTTTTAAGAAAGATTCAAAGATAAAGAGTAACTTCACCAAGATTACTATCGGACTGGCTTCACCAGAGGAGATACTCGAGAGCTCATATGGTGAGGTAACAAAGCCTGAGACCATCAACTATCGTACCTATAAGCCAGAGCGTGACGGCTTGTTCTGCGAGCGTATCTTCGGTCCTACAAAGGACTATGAGTGTGCCTGTGGCAAGTATAAGCGCATCCGCTACAAGGGCATTGTCTGCGACCGTTGTGGTGTTGAGGTTACAGAGAAGAAAGTTCGTCGTGAACGTACAGGACACATCGAACTGGTTGTACCAGTAGCTCACATCTGGTATTTCCGCTCGCTGCCTAACAAGATCGGCTATCTGCTGGGTCTGCCCACCAAGAAACTCGATGCTATCATCTACTACGAGCGCTATGTGGTTATCCAGCCCGGTGTCATGGCCGGTAAGAAGGATTCAGAGGGCAATCCCGCCCTGGGCTCTCAGATGTACGACCTGCTGTCCGAGGAGGAGTATAACGAGATCATTGATAATCAGATTTCTCCTGAGAATGAATATCTGGATGATAGCGATCCTAATAAGTTCATTGCAAAGATGGGTGCTGAGGCTATCTACGACTTGCTCGTGCGCCTTGACCTCGATTCATTGTCATACGAACTGCGTGACCGTGCCAATAGTGATTCTTCCGTTCAGCGTAAGAATGAGGCTTTGAAGCGCCTGCAGGTAGTTGAGGCATTCCGCTCAAGTGTGGAGAAGGGTATTAACCGTCCCGAGTGGATGATTATGAAGATTATTCCCGTCACTCCTCCTGAGCTCCGTCCTCTGGTACCACTGGATGGTGGACGTTTCGCTACTTCCGACCTGAACGACCTCTATCGTCGTGTCATCATTCGTAACAACCGTTTGAAGCGCCTGATGGAGATTCATGCTCCTGAGGTCATTCTGCGCAACGAGAAGCGTATGTTGCAGGAGGCTGTCGACTCATTGTTCGACAACAGCCGTAAGTCAAGCGCTGTGAAGAGCGACTCGAACCGTCCTCTGAAGTCACTGTCTGACTCACTGAAAGGTAAGCAGGGTCGTTTCCGTCAGAACTTGCTCGGTAAGCGTGTTGACTACTCAGCCCGTTCGGTTATCGTTGTTGGTCCTGAGTTGAAGATGGGTGAGTGCGGTCTGCCTAAGTTGATGGCTGCCGAGCTCTACAAGCCATTCATCATCCGCAAGCTCATTGAGCGTGGTATCGTGAAGACAGTGAAGAGCGCTAAGAAGATTGTCGACCGTCGTGAACCCGTTATCTGGGATATTCTGGAGAACGTGATGAAGGGTCACCCTGTACTCCTTAACCGTGCACCAACACTGCACCGTCTGGGTATTCAGGCTTTCCAGCCCAAGCTCATCGAGGGTAAAGCTATTCAGTTGCACCCACTGGCTTGTACTGCGTTCAACGCCGACTTTGATGGTGACCAGATGGCTGTCCACCTCCCATTGTCTAACGAGGCTATCCTTGAGGCACAGATTCTGATGCTTCAGAGCCATAACATTCTGAACCCTGCCAATGGTGCTCCTATCACCGTTCCTTCACAGGATATGGTGCTTGGCCTGTACTATATCTCTAAGATTCGTCCAGGTGCCAAGGGTGAGGGTCTGACCTTCTACGGTCCCGAGGAGGCTATCATCGCCCACAATGAGGGTAAGTGCGATCTGCACGCTCAGGTTAAGGTAATGGTTGATGATATTGTTGACGGTAAGCCTTGCAAACACATGGTGGAAACCTCTGTAGGTCGTGTCATTGTGAATGGCATTATTCCAGAGCAGGTTGGTTATGTTAACAAGATTATCTCTAAGAAGTCTCTGCGTGACATCATCGCTGATGTTATCAAGAACGTAGGTTTTGCTGAGGCCTGTGAATTCCTTGATGGTATTAAGAACCTCGGTTATCGTATGGCTTATGAGGCAGGTCTGTCGTTCAACCTTGACGACATCATTATTCCTGAGGCTAAGAAAGACCTCGTTGAGAAGGGTAATGAGGAAGTTCGCCAGATTACGGAGAACTACAACATGGGATTCATCACCGATAATGAGCGTTATAATCAGGTAATTGATACTTGGACACATATTAACAACGACCTCGGTAACGTCCTGATGAAGGAAATGACTGAGGCCGACCAGGGATTCAACGCCGTATTCATGATGCTTGACTCTGGTGCCCGTGGTAGTAAGGATCAGATTCGTCAGCTCTCTGGTATGCGTGGTCTGATGGCCAAGCCTCAGAAAGCAGGTGCCGAGGGTGCTCAGATTATTGAGAACCCAATCCTTTCGAACTTCAAGGAAGGTATGTCTGTGCTGGAGTACTTTATCTCTACTCACGGTGCTCGTAAGGGTCTGGCTGATACGGCCATGAAGACTGCCGATGCTGGTTATCTGACCCGTCGTCTTGTTGACGTATCGCACGACGTGATTATCAATGAAGAAGACTGCGGTACGCTCCGTGGACTCGTCTGCACTGCCCTGAAGAATGGCGATGAGGTTATCTCTACTTTGTATGAGCGTATCCTCGGTCGTGTATCCGTTCATGATATCATCCATCCTTCTACTGGCGAACTCATCGTAGCTGCTGGTGAAGAGATTACCGAGCCTATTGCACAGATCATCGAAGACTCTCCTATTGAGAGCGTCGAGATTCGTTCAGTGCTTACCTGTGAGTCTAAGCACGGTGTATGCATGAAGTGTTATGGTCGTAACCTCGCTACCCGTAAGATGGTTCAGAAGGGTGAGGCTGTAGGTGTGATTGCCGCTCAGGCCATTGGTGAGCCAGGTACTCAGTTGACACTGCGTACGTTCCACGCCGGTGGTGTGGCTGCCAACGCAGCAGCAAATGCAAGCATCGTTGCAAAGAACGATTCTAAGATTGAGCTTGAGGAGGTTCGTACGGTACCATTCGATGAGGATGGTCGTGAGTGCGAGATGGTAGTGAGCCGTCTGGGTGAACTCCGCTTCGTCGATACGCACACCAATATTGTACTTTCTACCGTCAACGTTCCTTACGGTTCGTCACTCTATTTCAAGAATGGCGATACGGTGAAGAAGGGCGACAAGATTGCACAGTGGGATCCCTTCAATGCCGTCATCGTTACTGAGTATGCCGGTACGCTGAAGTTCCACGATGTCATAGAAGGTGTAACCTTCCGTGCTGAGACTGACGAAACAACAGGTTTGACCGAGAAGATCGTTACTGAGTCACGTGATAAGCTGAAGGTTCCTACTTGTGATATTGTTGATGCCAACGGTGATGTTATTGGTACCTATAACTTCCCTGTAGGTGGTCACGTGGTTGTTGAGGATGGCCAGACCGTTAATACTGGTGAGACCCTCGTTAAGATTCCTCGTGCTGCTGCTAAGGGTGGTGATATCACTGGTGGTCTGCCTCGTGTAACCGAGCTCTTCGAAGCTCGTAACCCATCTAACCCTGCTATCGTATCTGAAATCGATGGTGAGGTAACCATGGGTAAGGTTAAGCGTGGTAATCGTGAGATTGTTGTTACTTCTAAGACTGGCGAACAGCGTAAGTATCTTGTATCACTGTCTAAGCAGATTCTGGTTCAGGAGCACGATGCTGTACGTGCTGGTACGCCACTCTCTGATGGTGTTATCACTCCAGCAGACATTCTGGCCATTAAGGGTCCCACGGCTGTTCAGGAGTACATCGTTAATGAGGTTCAGGACGTATATCGTCTGCAGGGTGTGAAGATTAACGACAAGCACTTCGAGATTATTGTTCGTCAGATGATGCGTAAGGTACAGATCAACGATCCGGGTGATACCTCATTCCTTGAGCAGGAGATTGTCGACAAACTCGACTTTGCTGAGGAGAACGATCGTATCTGGGGTAAGAAGGTTGTCATCGATGCAGGTGATTCTGAAAACCTTCAGAGAGGACAGATCGTTACAGCACGTAAGCTTCGTGACGAGAACTCAATGCTGAAGCGTCGTGACATGAAGCTTGTTCAGGTTCGTGATGCTGTGCCCGCAACATCTACACAGATTCTGCAGGGTATCACACGTGCCGCTCTTCAGACCAAGTCGTTCATGTCTGCTGCATCATTCCAGGAAACCACCAAGGTGCTCAACGAAGCTGCTATCCGCGGTAAGGAGGACCACTTGGAGGGTATGAAGGAAAATGTGATTGCAGGTCACCTGATTCCTGCAGGTACTGGTCTTCGTGAGTTCGACAAGATTATTGTCGGTTCAAAGGAAGAGTACGAGCGTATGCAGGCCAATAAGAAGAATGTGCTCGACTTTGCCGAAGAGACTGTTCTTGACGAGAAGTAAGTTAGTATTAACTCATTAAATAGAAAGGCACCGTCGCATGCTGTTGTGGCGGTGCTTTTTTCACTTAAAGATGAAGAAACTGTATATTGAGACCTACGGTTGCCAGATGAATGTGGCCGATTCTGAGGTTGTGGCTTCCGTCATGCAGATGGCAGGCTATGAAACCACAGAGACCATTGATGAGGCTGATGCGGTCTTTCTCAACACTTGTTCTGTACGCGATAATGCAGAACAGAAAATCTACCATCGTCTGGATGCCCTCGATGCTATACGCAGGCAAAGAGCCAAGAATCAGGAGCCAAAAGCCAATGGTATGATTATTGGTGTGCTAGGATGTATGGCAGAACGAGTAAAGGATGACCTTTTAGAGCACCATCATTGTGACTTGGTGGCTGGTCCAGATGCCTATCTCTCTCTTCCTGATTTGATAGCACAGGCAGAGACGGGCCACAAGGCCATCAACATCGAGTTGTCAACCAGCGAGACCTATAAGGATGTCGTACCCCAGCGCTTGCATGGAGCAAAGATAGGTGGCTTCGTGAGCATCATGCGTGGTTGCAACAATTTCTGCCACTATTGTATAGTACCCTATACTCGAGGTCGGGAGCGTAGTCGTGATGTGGAAAGCATTTTGCGTGAGGTTCGTGATTTAAGGGATCGTGGCTTCAAGGAGGTAACCTTGTTAGGACAAAATGTTAACTCCTATCGCTTTGAGGATATAGACTTCCCGACTCTTTTGCGTCGTGTAGCTGAGGAAGTTCCTACGATGCGTGTTCGTTTCACGACTTCTCATCCGAAGGACATGAGTGATGAAACCTTGCATGTCATTGCTGAGGTGCCTAATGTCTGCAAGCACATCCACCTACCTGTTCAGAGTGGTTCTGATCGTATTTTAAAGTTGATGAATCGTAAGTACACTCGTGAATGGTATTTGGATCGAGTGGCTGCCATTCGTCGTATCATTCCTGATTGTGGATTGTCAACCGACATCTTCGTGGGCTATCATTCAGAGACAGAGGAAGATCACCAGCTCTCTTTGAGCCTGATGCGTGAAGTCGGTTACGACTCTGCCTTTATGTTTAAATATTCAGAACGCCCAGGAACCTATGCTTCCAAGCATCTTCCTGATGATGTCCCCGAAGAGGAGAAGATCCGTCGTTTGAACGAACTGATAGCCCTTCAGACAGAGCAGTCTGCTATTGCTAATAAGCGCGATGAGGGTAAGGAGTTCGACGTGCTACTTGAAGGCTTCTCCAAGCGTAGTCGTGAACAATTGATGGGACGCACAGAACAGAACAAAGCCGTTGTTGTCAACAAGGGCAATCATCATATTGGTGAAACAGTTCGCGTTCGCATTACTGGTTCTACCAGTGCAACGCTTTTAGGAGAAATCATTGAGGCTGAATAAAGTCGTTATAGAATAATAGTATATGAAGAAGCAACAGCTGAAGGTATTGTTTTACCAGTATATGCTGGTCTCCGTCACATTGGCACTCCTTTTTGCCTCCTATATGATAGACAGTCAGATAACATCGCTGATGGATTTTACAGGATGGACATTCTTCCTGACCTCCTGTCTTACCCATGCAGCCATCATCATGCTGGTACCTTTCCTGGTCATTGGTTTGCCTCTGACTTTATGCAAGGTCCCTGCTCGCATCTCTGGCTCTATCATTGCCCTATTGCATGCCATCGTTTTTATCATGGTAGTCATCAATAGGTTTGTCTTCTCCATATACCATTTCCATATCAACGCTTTTATCATCCAAATGCTCACAGGACCAGCTGCCGGCGATATCTTTGTCTTTGACACCAGCACTTATGTTAGGTCTACCTTATATATTATCGCCATTATTGCCTTTGCATATGTGTTGCTATGGTTGGCTTTTAGGTTAAATAAGCATTCTGTTCGACACTTTACTGTCACTTCGCTCTGTGTGCTACTTGGCGCAGCTCTCTTGTCACAAGGCATTCATGCCTATTCTGGAATACATAAGATGCGTCCCGTCATGGAGAGTAAGGAAATGATTCCTTATTATTTCCCCATTCGCATGAACACTGTAATCATTGGTCTGGGATTGGCTACCGATGAGAGTGTAGAACTTGCTGACTTTGGTGATGCAGATACCAGTTTCTTAAACTATCCCCTCCATCCGATAGTTTGTGAAGAGCCTGATACGTTGATGAATATCGTCTGGATATGCATTGACTCGTGGAACTATCGAACCTTGCAGCCAGATTGTGCGCCCAATATCTATCGCTTGTCAGAGCGAGGCCAGCGCTATACCAACCATTTCAGTGGAGCCAATGAGACGATGAATGGCACGTTCACGCTCTTTACCGCCCTACCTTCCTACTATTGGCAGAGTTTTGAATATGGCTCTGTACAGCCAGTACTCACAGACCAACTGCTCAAGCATGGCTATTTGTTGGACACCTATCCTAGTGCCACACTACTTTATCCTCCTATTGCCAAGATGTATTATCGTGGTGTTAAGAATATCCGAAAGGAGACACCGGGAGAGACCACCTATGAACGTGATTGTAATTTGACTAAGCTCTTCTGTGACAAATTAAAGAAGAAGGACCTCAAGGAGCCTTTCTTCTCGTTCCTCTTCTATGACGTTTGTCACGGCATGATGATTCCCCAAGAGTTAAACCATCACTTTACTCCTGCATGGGATGCTCCCCAATATATGGCTTTAGGTAATTCCACAGACCCAACACCATTCTTTAACCTATATAAGAATTGTGTCTATGCAGTGGACTCTTTGGTAGGCAAGGTGTTGACTGCTATGGAAGAAAGAGGCATTATGGATCGCACCATGATAGTGATTACTGGCGACCATGGACAGGAGTTCAACGAGAACAAGAAGAACTATTGGGGTCATTCCAGCAACTATAGCAGAGCACAGGTTGGTACTCCATTGGTTGTCTATTATCCAGGCATCCAGCCTGCTGAGCGCCATTATCGTACCACCCACTATGACATTGTTCCTACGGTTCTAAAAACAGTGTTAGGAGTGAAGAATCCGCCAGAGGACTATTCTATGGGATATTATCTCGATGACGACACTCCACGTAAGTGGCAATATGTTGGAAAGGTGCTTGATTGGGCTTTTATCATCGATGATGATATTATTTTAGAAAAGCAAGGTACCGGTGTTGTCGACGTCTTCGACAAACACATGACTCCGCTTTATGATTATCAGATTAATCCCAAAGAGTTGAATGAAGCCTTACAGCGAGTAAGTCGCTTCATGCAGCATTAATGCTATCTGTCTCGTAGATCTTCGCAAGCCCTTTGCAATAATGCTTTTGACAATCGGAAGTGAGCATCTTCTTCAATGCGACTGTCTTGTAAGTCGTAAAGATGATACTGATTCGTGCTGTCTATCAGTGCAATGTGATTGGTATAAGAATAAGTGGCAAATGGATGACGATAACTACTGCTCAGCACATCACGACTGAATAGGAACTCCTCGTGGGGAATACCCATTTGCCCCAACAAGGTAGCTGCCAAGTCTGACTGGTTGCAAAGCACATCAATGTCTTTCTGAATCTTTACTGCTCCTCCCGTCCATATCAGGGGAATATGACACGTTATCCGACTTTCATACCCATAGCTTTGATAGCGCGAACCATGATCTGGCAGGATAATCAGCAGTGTATTGTCCCATAACTGATGAGCTTTCAACTTGTCCACAAACTCACCAATGCACTTGTCGAGGTAATAGAAAGCATTCAGTTCCTCGTCATCAAACTTTCTCTGCATGGGCACATCCCAAGGCTCATGACTTGACAGCGTCATGATGACGTTCATGCTTTGCGTTCCTTTTTTATGGTCGTCGCCTATCACTTGAATAGCCCTGTCAAACACTTTCTCGTCACAAACTCCCCACGAACTGCTTTGTTGATCAGCCAGTGAAAAGTCCTTGTCGCTGATGGTCTCGTTGAATCCAGTACCAATCAGATAACCCTTGGTGTTGGTGAAGTTGATGTCGCCACCATAGATATAGCGTGCATAATAACCTTTCTTCCCTAACGTACGAGCTATGGAAGGCAACTTCCCGCACTTGCTGCTGATTTTCATGACGGAAGAGTTGGGGAATGCAGGATATCCACTCAAAATGCTTACATTACCACGATCTGTCCTCCAGCTGTTGGCATAGCAATTACTGAAGAAGACACCCTCATGGGCTAATCGTGTAAGATTGGGGGTCACATCCGCTTTGTCGTTCAACAGCGTAAAGGTTCCTCCGCATCCCTCCATGATTACCATCACGATGTTGGGCGTCTTCGTCGTCAGCAACGTATCCGTACCCTTGCTGTCCGTGAAGAACAGACTGTCTGTCATCTCATGGCAAGTCTTGCTGTCAAAGAAGTAATGTTCAGGCAAACGGTGCGTACTGCTGAACGATGACAGAAAGGAAAACACAGGGTTGACTGCAGCATGGTTCAAAAACTGGTTCTGCGAGAAATACACTTGTCCCACATTCGCTGTCGATTCTCCAATGCCTCCTCGTATGCCTATCACCATCAGTGGCAATAGCAGTAACATGAGGAAAGTCATGATTATCTTCTTGGAACCAGCCAACGAAGGCATTGTCTTTGGTGTGCAACGAATCAACAGCCATGCGATGGCCCAGCAGGCAACGATGCCAACAATCAATAATAGGAGTAATGACAGCCATGAAATGCTGGTAAATGCAGCACCCGTTGTGTCCAAAAACTGCATCACGGATGCTTCCAGCTTAATGCCCCAGAAATGATATAACACCATGTCGGCTATGACACCCACGACAAGCGGAATGGAGATAAGTGCGAAATATCCCTTCAGCAGGTTGCGCATCCATTGCCATTTGTTCCACCAGATGGAAACGATGGTGACGAGGGTGGGGATGGTGACGATATATAGCGATATGGTTAAATCCAATGAAAGTCCGTGCCGGCAAGTGCTGGTGATGTCTGCTATCGAGGGCTTGTCTTCTCCTGCATTGACCAGGATAAAAACCAGCTTGCAGACAACGAATACAAGCAAGAGCGACAGGACGACCTTTAACAGGAAAAGCAGTCTTTCTTTCATGATGATAATCCTTGTTGTAGACTGCAAAAGTACAAAAAAAATATTAATAAGTCATTTCCATTAGCATATTTTTATTACCTTTGCAAGATGAAAGATAAATTTAAGACAGTGAAATCGTTGTTGTCCCCATTGGCTGTTACGCTTTGCAATTTGCTGATAGCCTATGTCGTCTATTTCTTGGCACGACTCATATACTTCTTTGAGAACTATAGTTACTTCTCACAGAATCTGTCTTTTCCTCATGTCTTAGAGATGTTGCGTGGGGGCTTGGTCTTCGATACCAGTGCCATTCTTGTCACCAACATTCCCTACATTGTGCTGATGCTGTTTCCTATTCATTATACGGAATCGGCCATTTATCAAAAGCTGTGTCGTGCAGTGTTCCTGATTATCAACGGATTGGCATTGGCTATCAATCTCTGCGATGCTGTTTATTTCCGTTTCACCATGCGTCGTACCACCACAACCGTTTTCAGCGAGTTTGCCAACGAAGAAAACCTTGGAGGTGTGTTCCTCAAGGAAACCGTCAATCATATCTATCTGCTCGTGTTGTTTGTTGTCATGGTGTGGGCCATGTATCGCCTCTATCGCATGACAGGGCTGAAATACAAGGAACTGACTTGGTGGCATTACGACTTAGCAACCTTCCTTTCCTTGGCTGCTTTGGCACCCTTTGTGGTGGCTGGCATCCGTGGTGGTTTTGCCACTGCTGTGCGCCCCATTACCATTTCCAATGCCAATCAGTATGTCGATCGTCCTACTGATGCCGCCTTGGTACTTAATACGCCCTTCTCGCTTTATCGCACCATTGGCAAGGCAGTATTCGTTGTTCCTGAGTATTATCAGGATGAAGCAGAGATGGCGTCAGTCTATAACCCCATTCATGTTCCTAGCGACTCTGTGCCTATGACCAAAAAGAATGTCGTGGTGCTGATAGTCGAGAGTTTCGGTCGCGAATATATCGGAGCCTTGAATGGTACGTTGGAGAATAGTCGTTACAGAGGCTATACCCCCTGTGTCGATTCCCTGATAGCCAAGAGCATCACGTTCAGCCATAGCTATTGCAATGGACGCAAGTCGATTGATGGCATGCCCTCTATCCTGAGCAGCATCCCATGTTTCGTCGAGCCCTTCTTCCTCACGCCTGCTTCCATGAACCATGTCAGTGGCATCGCTTCTTTGTTGGCTGGCGAGGGCTATCAGACTGCCTTCTTCCATGGTGCCCAACGAGGCTCTATGGGTTTCCAGGCCTTTGCTCGTAGCACTGGCTTCCAGGAGTATTATGGTCGTGAGGACTACGACGAAGACACACGTTTTGGTGGCGATGCCGACTTTGATGGCATGTGGGCTATCTGGGACGAGCCCTTCCTGCAGTATTATGCTGCCAAGATGTCTGAGATGAAGGAGCCCTTCATGACAGCAGTCTTTACAGCCTCTTCGCATCATCCCTACGTCATTCCTGAGAAGTATAAGGATGTCTATCCAGAAGAGGGCTTGACCATCCATAAGTGCATTCGCTATACCGATATGGCCATCGGTCGCTTCTTCCAGGAAGCCAGTCGCCAGCCTTGGTTCAAGAATACCATCTTCGTGCTGACCAGCGACCATACCAATCAGTCAGACCATATGGAGTATCAGACCGACCTTGGAGGCTTCTGTTCACCTATTATAATATATGAGCCTGGCGTTACTGACCACCAACCAGAAATGCAGCAGAAGATAGCCCAGCAGATTGATATCCTACCCACGCTCATGGGGCGTCTGCACTATCCCAAGCCTTACTTTGCCTTTGGCATCGATGTGCTCAACACTCCTGCCGAGCAGACATGGGCTGTCAACTATATGAATGGTTTCTATCAATATGTCAAGCATGGTCATGTCATCCAGTTTGATGGCCAGAAGACCACGGCTGCCTATGCCCTCACTGATTCTCTGATGCAAAACAACCTCGTAAACCAGTTGCCTGAGCAACCCCAGATGGAGCGTGAGGTGAAAGCCATTGTCCAGCAATATATGGAGCGCATGACGCAAGACCGTCTGCAACCCTAAAATCGCAAAATCAATTGTAAATTGTAAATCGTCAAATTGTAAATTAGTTATATGCTGAAACAATTTTTCTCCGTTATGGGTCGCTATCTCAAGCCATACCGCAAGTATCTGGCTTGGTCGGTAGTGCTCAACTTCCTGTCACAGTGGATGAATGTGTTCTCCTTTGCAGTGCTCATTCCTATCTTGAACATCCTCTTCAAGATTGATACAGCGGTCTATACCTACAAACCTTGGTCGTGGGACACACTCGACAAGGACCTCATTGTCAACAATGCCTATGCCTATGTACAGGAGTTGATTAATACCAATGGTGCTTTCCTCACGTTGGTGTATATGGGATTGGCGCTCATCATCATGACGGCACTGAAAACCCTGGGCTATTTTGCCTCTTCAGCAGTCATGATTCCCCTTCGAACGGGTGTGGTTCGCGACATTCGTATTGAGGTTTACGAGAAAGTGCTGAAGCTCCCCCTGAGTTTCTTCTCCGAGGAGCGCAAGGGCGACATCATTGCCCGTATGTCTGCTGACGTGGGTGCTGTCGAGAATTCCATCACCAGCAGTATCGATATGCTCATTCGTCAACCCATTGCCATCATCGTTTGCTTTGCTACGATGCTTACAGTCAGTTGGCAACTCACCCTGTTTGTCATTGTCGTTGCCCCTTTGGCAGGTTGGATCATGGGTTCCGTCAGTCGTAAGTTGAAGAGCCAGTCGGCCTCTGTTCAGGCTAAGTGGGGCGACATGCTGGCACAGCTTGACGAGACGTTGGGAGGTCTGCGTATCATCAAGGCCTTCATAGCAGAAAAGAAGATGTTGCAACGCTTCGTCAATATCAACGAACAGTATCGCGACGAGGCCAATGCCATGACCATTCGTCAGAGTGCTGCTCACCCCATGTCCGAGTTTCTGGGTACCGTCATCATCGTCATCGTGCTGTGGTTTGGTGGCTATCTAATCCTCAGCGACTCCCATCTCATCGATGCCTCTACCTTCATCTTCTTCATGGTTATCCTTTACAGTGTCATCAATCCGCTGAAGGACCTTTCGAAGGCCAGCTATCAGATACCCGTCGGACTTGCTTCGATGGATCGTATCGACTTCATCCTGAAGGCAGAGAACCCCATCAAGGAACCTGCAAACCCAGCGCCCATGCCTTCGTTCGAGAAGGAGATAGAACTGCGCGACGTATCGTTCAGCTATGTAGAGGGACGTGAGATTCTGAAGCACATCAACCTGCGAGTGCCAAAGGGCAAGACCATCGCCCTTGTGGGTCAGTCGGGCTCTGGCAAATCTACGCTCGTCGACCTTGTGCCTCGCTATCACGATGTATGCAGTGGCGAGGTGCTCATTGATGGCAGAAACATCAAGGACGTACGCATTTCTGAGCTTCGCACCCTTATTGGTAATGTCAATCAGGAGGCCATCCTCTTCAACGATACCTTCTACAACAACATTACCTTTGGTGTCGAGAATGCCACGATGGAGCAAGTCATTGAGGCTGCTAAGATAGCCAACGCCCATGAGTTCATCATGGAGTCCGAACATGGTTACGACACGATGATTGGCGATCGTGGTGGACGTCTCTCTGGTGGACAGCGCCAGCGCGTCTCCATTGCTCGCGCCATCTTGAAGAATCCCCCTATCCTTATTCTCGATGAGGCTACTTCCGCCCTTGACACAGAATCGGAGCGCTTGGTGCAGGAGGCCCTGGAGCGACTGATGAAGAGTCGTACCACCATTGCCATTGCCCACCGACTTTCTACCATTAAGAATGCCGATGAGATATACGTCCTCTATGAAGGCGAAATCGTAGAATGCGGTCAGCATGACGAGCTCATAGCCAAGAATGGATACTACAAGCGCCTCTACGATATGCAGCAATTATAACAAACAAGAACGTTTATATTACAATAAGGTCTGACGAATCCATCGCCAGACCTTATTTTTACTCTTCACTCTTCACTGTTCAGTTCTGTCCCAAGTCGCCACCACCGGTGTTGCTGTTACCACCCTGGTTCTGGGTTCCTCCATTCTCCGTAGATCCGCCATTCTCCGTAGATCCGTTCTCGTTCTCGGGGTCCTCCACCTCTGCGTCGTCGTCGCTGGTCACGCGCTTCACCTCGTTGCCGTTGCGGTCGTAGCAGGTGATGACGATGGCGGTGTTCTTCAGCTCGTCCTTCAGGTCGGTGTCGGGAGTGAAGATGATGCGACGGCTGGTAATCAGA
>CACZMV010000041.1 GCA_902782305.1 uncultured Prevotellaceae bacterium | reverse complement strand
TCTGCGTAACATGTCTATCCTGGCAGTGTTGAAGAAAGTGAATGTGGCTGTGAGCTACCTTGACGATATGCGCCGTTGGATTGACAGTCGCATGATGCCACTCATCAATGGCTCAGACACTGCTATCTCTGACACGACCAAGAACATGCTGTCGGAGGATTCTACGTTCAAGGAATATCTCATGCACTTTGTGAAAGAGGCAGATTTCAACATCTCCGACATCAAGATCAAGAAGATGGCTGCGCTCTTCGGGCACAAGGTGGAGACGGAGCGAGGCGAAGAGGACTATGTTTTGCCAGAAAACAGCCAAAGTGCCGGTACAACTCGTATGGTGGAACTGGAGTCCATCATCTACTCGCAACTGAAATGCCAAGGGCTGTTGTGCGTCGATGAGTTGGAGGCTTCTATCCATCCGAACCTGATGGAGTATATGCTTACCCGCTTCGTCAACAAGAAGGATAACCAGGCGCAACTGATTGTCACTACTCACTACGACCCCATCCTGCGAGATATTGATGATATCTTCGGCAAAGATTCCGTCTGGTTCACGGAAAAGGGAAAGGACGGCAACAGCAACCTGTTCTCATTGGTTGAGTTCCGAGGGCTTAACAAACTGTCATCCATCCACCGTGCCTACATGAACGGCCAGTTTGGAGCATTGCCTAACATCATCATGTAAGGAGGACTGAAATGGCAAGAAAGACCCAACAAAGATCACTCAGGCAGCCTGAGATTACGATTATAGGCGAGGGAGCGACAGAACGCTTCTACTTCACCAATCTTCGTAGGCTCAAAGGCTACCGCTATACCTGCAAGCCTCGCAACTTCACTGAACAGTCATTAGACGAGATTCAGAAGCAAGTGGATAGAGTCCTGGCAGACCGAGGTATTGCCGTATGCGTCTTCGATACTGACATCACACGCAACAATCCTACGGAGCGTGCTAAATTCGAGGCGCTATGCCAAAAGTATAAAGACCGTAAAGACGTTATCATCTGCGACAGCATGCCATCCATTGAGTTCTGGTTCCTGCTGCACTACCTGAACACCAACAGGTATTTTGCAACAGCCAACGATGTGATTGACGTGCTGCATAAGTACATTCCCGACTTCTCCAAGCAAGAGAAGTTCCTCTCGAAAGAAAAATGGGTGGCAGACCTATTGGCAGGCCACCGCCTTGAAACAGCCATCCAACGTGCCCAGGCATTTGGAACGGAGGGAGAATCATACAGCAATCTCCCCAAGGCTTTTGAGGTCATTGAAGACAAGTAACAATTTAAAGAGAAATAAGCAAATGAACCAAGTTCCCGTCTGTGATAGCCGCAAAATAGCCGCAAAATGAAAATGGAAAATCCTTGAAAGGCCTATAAATAAAGGCGTTTGGGGAGATTTCAGCGTTTGTTTCCGGTTCTGAAGGTCTTGGGTTTGAATCCCAACGGGATCACAATATTATTGGAACAACCTTTTGGGATATGAAGAAGATTATGACATTGGCACTGCTGGTAATGACGTCGCTGGCAGTGATGGCACAGGAAGAGGTGTACAAGGCTGAGATGGATATGCTGGACGCACAGGGCGAAGCCATTGTGAAACAGTATAAGGCACTGATGGAGCAAGACCCTAAGAGCGAATTGCCCACCACACGTGCTAAGATTACGGCATTCTCGCAGATGCTCGACTCCATCAGCGACCTGCAGGTGCAGTTGATTCGTCGCATAGCTCGTGAAAACAAGAAGAACCAGATTCCCGTCCCTTATATTAAAGAGGCAATGTATGAGTTGGGCTACGAGGGACTGAAAGAGGTGCTCGACCCCAAGGCTGCATACTATAACAATCCTGAGTTGGAGAGAGCCAAGAAGCTGTTGGCTGGTTATGAGAAGCGCGCCCCAGGCAAGATGTTCAGCGAACTGACGATGAAGGACATGAGCGACAAGGACGTGAACTTGAGTCAATGGGTGGGCAAAGGCCAATATGTATTGGTAGATTTCTGGGCTTCGTGGTGCGGACCTTGCAGGAAGGAGATGCCCAACGTGATTGCATGCTATGAAAAGTTCCATCCCAAAGGTTTCGAGGTGGTGGGTGTTTCCTTTGACCAGAAGAAAGAGGCATGGGTGAACGCTGTTCAGCAGATGGGCATGTCGTGGCCCCAGATGAGCGACCTGAAAGGTTGGAAGTGTGCAGCTAGCGAGGTTTACGGCATTTCCTCCATCCCCAGCAGTGTGCTGGTTGACCCGCAAGGAAAAATCATTGCGATGGACCTGCGAGGTTACGACCTTGTGCAGAAACTGACAGAGATTTACGGAGAATAAAAAAAGAAGCAGCTGAGGAATCAACCCTCAGCTGCTGTTTTTAGTACCTCACTCAAAGTGGGATGGATGTGCACCATATCGCGCAATTGGGCGAGTGTGGTGTCACGACACATCAGTACGCTTACCTCTTGGATGATGTCGACAGCATGGGCGCCAAAGGCATGACAACCCAGAATGCGACCTTCTGCATCAGCAAAGAGCTTCAGCAGTCCCTCCGTCTCGTTCATGGCCAATGCCTTACCATTGGCTCGCCAGAACGACTTCTTGCAGACATAATCAATGCCTTGTTCCTTCAGCAGGTCTTCGCTGAGACCCACGCAAGCAACTTCGGGCTCCGTAAAGATAGCAGCAGGCATGATGTCGAAACGAATGCCGTCCTTCTTGCCAACAATATGGTTAATGACTCGCAAAGCCTGCATCTCAGCAGCATGCGCCAGCATCTGACGACCGTTCACATCACCAATGGCATAGCATTTACTATTTACAACTTGATAGTTATCATCAACGGGGATGGTGCCATTAGGTGCCAAGGTGATGCCAGCAGCCTCGAGGTTCAGACCTTCGGTATTAGCCTTACGACCTGTAGCCACCAGAATAGCATCGGCATCCAGATCGGCCATGTGCTGAACAGCGGTCTTCATCTTAAACGTGATGCCTCGCTTCTCCAACAGCTTACGCAGACGCTTAGCCACATCGCTGTCTACCATGGGCAAACACTCCTTCAGAAATTCGATGACTGTTACCTCTGTGCCAAAGCGATTGAAGACAGAGGCGAACTCCATGCCGATAACACCAGCACCAATGATGCAAAGGCGCTTGGGTTGCTCTTTCAGTTGGAGCAGTTCTGTGCTGGTCATCACGCGAGGGTCGTTGATATCGTCGATGGGAGGCATCTTGGCGCTACTGCCCGTAGCGATGATGATGTTCTTGGCAGCAATGGTTTTTTCGCCCACACGAACGGTGTTAGCATCCACAAATTCAGCATGACCACGAAGCAGGGTGATGTTAGGCTGAGAAAGGATAGCCTCTACCCCACTCCGCAATTGAGCCACCACTTGCTGCTGGCGCTCGACAGCCTCAGCAAACGAAGCACTGTGAACATAGGTCTTGGTAGGAATGCACCCACGATTCAAGCAGGTGCCTCCTACCTCGTCCTGTTCTACAATGACCACTTGCAAACCCTCGTGGGCTGCATACTCCGCAGCACGATAACCACCAGGGCCGGCACCTATAATCAACAGATCAGTCTGCATCATTGAGAAGTTGTCTATAGGTTACAATAGGATGTTTAGCAGCCAACACATCGTCCACACGACCGATAGGAGTATTGTGGGGCGCCGACTTCACCAAATCAGGATCATTTTTTGCCTCCTCAGCTATCTTGCGCATCACAGCAATGAAGCCATCAATAGTGTCGCGCGACTCATTCTCCGTTGGTTCTATCATCAGAGACTCATGGAACAGCAAGGGGAAATAGATAGTCGGTGCATGATAGCCATAGTCCAGAAGACGCTTAGCCACATCCATCGTGGTAACACCCGTCGACTTATCCTTCAGTCCATCGAACACGAACTCATGACAACAAAGTCCGTCGATAGGCAGTTCATAGACATCCTTCAAGCTCTCCTTGATGTAATTGGCATTCAGCGTAGCCAACGGGCCTACCTCCTTCACATGGTTACCACCCAGTGTGACAATATAAGCCAAGGCGCGCATCATCACAGCAAAGTTGCCATGATAAGGAGAAACCACAGGGAAGAACTCCTGCAAGCCCTCGCGAACACCAACAGGACCACTGCCAGGACCTCCACCACCATGAGGTGTCGAGAAAGTCTTGTGCAGGTTGATGTGCATTACGTCGAATCCCATATCGCCAGGACGACAAACGCCCAACATGGGGTTCAGGTTGGCACCATCGTAATACATCAGTCCACCACAATCGTGAATGAGTTTGGCAATCTCAGGAATCTGGCACTCGAAAAGTCCCAGGGTATTGGGATTGGTCATCATCATAGCAGCGATGTTGGTACCTTCCTCTGATACCAATCTTTCTAGATCTTCTAGATCTACCAAACCATTTGCTGTTGATTTCACCTCGATAATCTCGAGACCACAGACAGCAGCAGAGGCAGGGTTGGTGCCATGAGCAGAATCGGGCACAATCACCTTTCTGCGCTTCTCATCGCCACGAGAACGATGATAGTTGTCAATAACCATCAAACCCGTCAACTCGCCATGAGCACCAGCATAAGGCTTGAAGGTAAAATGAGCAAGACCCGTCAAACGGCACAAATAGTGCTCCAAGGCTGCAATAGCCGTACGAGCACCCTCAACGGTATGATCGGGCTGCAAGGGATGCAGGTTCTGGAAAGCTGGCAAAGCAGCCATCTCCTCATTGATCTTGGGATTATACTTCATGGTGCAAGAGCCCAACGGATAGAACCCATTGTCCACACCGAAGTTGTTCAGCGAGAGATTGGTATAGTGGCGTACCACGGTCATCTCGTCGCACTCAGGAAGTTGGGCTTTCTCCTGACGACGGAGCGTTGCAGGCAGTTCGCTCGACTTATGCTCATACTTGTTCTGAGGCAGACTGTAGCCCCTACGCCCCTCATGAGATAATTCAAATATTAAATTACCATATAATTTGTTATTCATAATCGTTTTTATTTTGAATCCCTGGCTTAAGCCAGCCCCTTATCAAGGGGCTTCAAATATTCATAAGGCTGCAATCTTTACAAGGTTATCAATTTCTTCCTTCGTACGCTTCTCAGTGACAGCAAAGAGGAAGCCGTCCTCGAAACAAACACCACCCAGAATGCCAGCCTCGATGAAACGCTGGTATAACGTCTGGGCATCGCCATCATACTTCACATAGAACTCATTGAAGAAGGGCTGGTCGTAAGCCAATTGGAAACGACCTGTCTTCACCAATTCGTCGCACAGATAGTGGGCTCCACCGTAACCCAGTTCTGCAGCCTCACACAGTCCCTCGCGACCCATCAAGGCCATATAGATGGTAGCATGCAAAGCCATCAGCGACTGATTGGAGCAGATGTTCGACGTAGCCTTCTGTCTGCGGATATGCTGTTCGCGAGCCTGCAGGGTGAGCACGAAGGCACGCTGACCACGATTGTCAACGGTCTTGCCCACAATGCGTCCTGGCATCTTGCGAATCAACTTCTCCGTACAGCACATATAGCCTACATAGGGACCACCATAAGACATGGGAATGCCCAGCGACTGACCGTCGCCCACTGCAATGTCGGCACCCCACTCGCCCGGAGTCTTCAGCACAGCCAAGTCGGCAGCAACACTATCCATGATGAACAGCGACTTCTGCTCATGACAAGCCTCAGCAAAACCAGTGTAGTCCTCTACAATACCATAGACATTAGGTTGCTGAACGATAACGCCAGCCACTCCACCTTTTGCAAGTTGCTCCTTGACATCGTCCAAGGCTGTAACACCATTGCGAATGGGCAAAACCTCCAACTCAATGCCTTGATGCAGGGCATAGGTCTGCAGCACTTCAACGGTTTTGGGATTCATGGCTCCAGTAACCAGCACCTTGTTCTGCTTCTTACCAGCAGCTACAGCCATCATCATAGCCTCTGCAGTAGCCGTAGTACCATCATACATGGAGGCATTGGAAATGTCCATGCCCGTGAGTTCAGCCATCATCGACTGATACTCGAAAATGTAATGCAAGGTGCCCTGCGAAATCTCTGCCTGATAGGGCGTATAGCTGGTCAGGAACTCAGAGCGCGACAACAGACTGGGAATAGCAGAAGGGGTGTAATGGTCGTAGACACCCATACCTGCAAAGCAGATCAACTGCGAATTCTTCGAGCCTAACAGCTGGAAAGCCTGACGCACCTCCATTTCGCTGGCACTTTTGGGAAGGTCGTATTCCTTGCGGAAGCGAATGCTCTCAGGAATCTCGGCAAAGAGCTCGTCGAGCGACTTCACGCCCACCTTCTCCAACATGGCCTTGAGGTCATCGTCAGTATGGGGAAAATACTTAAAATTCATAATTCAAAATGCATAATGCATAATTATTTCTCGCAGAATTCAGTATAAGCCTTAGCATCCATCAAGTTCTCCAACTCTCCCTTATCAGACAGCTCCACCTTGATAATCCAGTTCTCATAGGCATCAGCGTTAATCAGTTCGGGCTGGTCTTCCAAAGCCTCGTTCACCTCAACAACAACACCAGTAACGGGTGAAATCAGGTCGCTGGCAGCCTTTACGCTCTCTACAGCACCAAACTCCTCGCCAGCACTTACCTCATCGTCCACATCGGGCATATCCACATAAACCACATTGCCCAGTGCGTGCTGTGCATAGTCAGTAATACCCACATAACCGATGTTACCTTCAACTTTCACATACTCGTGTGACTCTGCATAGTAGAGTCCTTCTAAAACTTTTGCCATAGTTCTTATTCTTTTAGTTATTTCTTATAATGTTTATCGTAGAATTTCTTTTTGCAAACCGTACCTGGGAAGGTCTTCTTGCGAATCTGGATTTCCACCTCCGTGCCCAGAGCAGCATGAGCAGCATCAATCAGTGCCATGCAAACGCTCTTGTCTGTAGAGATGGTGTGATAACCCGTGGTTACCTCGCCAATAGGTTGTCCGTCTTTCAGCACCGCATATCCATGACGGGGTATTGCCTTGTCTGCCAATTCAATGCCCACCAGCTTCTTGGGAGCACCCTCAGCTTTCTGCTTAGCCAATGCGTCCTTGCCAATAAACTCTTCCTTGTCTAATTTGACAAAAACACCCAGACCTGCCATGATGGGCGTAATGTCCTGAGAGAGTTCGTCGCCATAAAGAGGCAAGCCCACCTCAAAGCGCAGGGTATCGCGACAACCCAGTCCACAGGGCTTGCAACGACCAGAGGCCATCAACTTGTCCCAGCACTCATTGATATAATTGGCATCGGCATAAACCTCGAAACCATCCTCGCCCGTATAACCTGTACGAGAAACGATAACCTTACCAATGGTCTTAAAGGTATAGAATGTCAACTCTTTGCAGGGCAGACCCAGCACTTCTTCCATCACGGCCTCAGCCTGAGGACCTTGAATAGCCAATTCGCCATAATAGTCGCTCTGGTGGTTCAGCGTCACTTCATAGCCCTTGGCCTGTTCCTGAATCCACACCCAGTCCTTGGCTATATTCGAGGCGTTAATGACAAGGAAGAAGCAGTCAGTGTCCATCTTATAAACCAAAAGGTCGTCCACAACACCACCGTTTCCGTAACACATCATGCCATAGAGAATCTTTCCTACAGGCATCTCACGCACATCGTTCGTGAAGATATGGTTCACATAGCGTTCTGCATCGGGGCCACTGATGAGCACCTCACCCATGTGACTGACGTCAAAGACACCACAAGCCTGACGTACGGCCTGATGCTCATCCACAATGTTGGTGTACTGAATAGGCATTTCGAAACCTCCAAAGGGAGAAATCAGTGCGCCCAGAGCCACGTGTTTGTCATAGAGACAAGTTTTTTTGTTTTCCATTTTAAGTTTAACAAATTTATAGTTTATTGATAAAATCCTTTCGCAGATATTCTTGTTCTAATTGTTCTATCTCAGCCACCTCACTGGCTGTAAGCGTTCTTTCATCGCTACATAGTGTTTGACGAATCAGCGCTTTCACCTCTTCAAGCGACAGCGTCACATGGTCTTTCAGCAAGGTGATACGCTGACGGACACTCTGAATGCCCTTCGACTGCAGCTTCTCCTGACTGGGCGTGATGGCTTGCAGCATATGCTCCATGTTCGTATCGTAGAGCATTGTGCTATGCACGATGTTGCGCCCGTCAATATGGTAGCAAGCCGTTCCGCTGACTTTCTTGTCACCTATTAATATATCATTATGGCGCGTACCCACGGCCTCAACCCCCATTTTCCGCATCACCAGCAACATCATCTGGATAAAACGGTTGAAAGCCAGGCCCACATTGTCGCCCTTGGAGATGTACGACAACATCACATTGTCGCTGTCGGCATACACACAGCCTCCCCCACTCTTGCGACGATAAACCTGTATGTGGTGCTCCTGACAATAAGTCAGGTTCACCTCATTTTCTGTCATCTGGTTGCGCCCAAAGATAACACTCGGCTCCACTTGCCACATGAAGAAGCAGTCGTCTGCGTCCACATGACGAGCTACAAACTCCTCCATAGCCAGATAGAACGACAGACTTCTCACCTCGTGTGCCTCGGGCAAATTGATATATTGCATTCGTTGTTTCCAGCGTATTGTTTTAGAATTTGTGCAAAATTATAAAGTTTTTATGTAATTCGCAAGGATTTCTCCATTTTATTTTGCAGTTTAACTGATTTACTGTATCTTTGCATCAAAATTTAATAGTTATTATCTTGGAAACATCAGAAATGGGACTGTTAACCCAAATAAAATATCCTTCAGATTTACGGAAGCTGAGCGTGGATCAACTGCCTGAGGTTTGTCAAGAGTTGCGGGAGGACATCGTAAAAGAATTGTCCGTCAACCCTGGTCATCTGGCCTCTAGTCTTGGCGTGACCGAAATCACGGTAGCCCTTCACTATGTCTTTGACACTCCTGAAGACCGCATTGTATGGGATGTGGGTCATCAGGCTTATGGACATAAGATTCTGACGGGCCGTCGTGAGCAGTTCTGCACCAATCGCAAGTTGGGCGGCATCCGTCCTTTCCCCTCACCAGAGGAGAGCGAATACGACACCTTTGCCTGCGGCCATGCCTCCAACAGCATCTCCGCAGCCTTGGGTATGGCTGTTGCTGCCGAGCTGGAAGGCAAGAGCAATCGCCATGTGGTAGCTGTCATTGGCGATGGTGCCTTGAGTGGTGGACTGGCTTTTGAGGGACTGAACAATGCCTCTTCAAGCCCCAACAACCTGCTGATTATCCTCAACGACAACAACATGTCGATTGACCGTTCCGTAGGTGGCATGAAACAATATCTGCTGGGATTGAACACCAACAAGACGTATAACGCCATCAAGTTCCGTACCACCCGTTGGCTGTACAGCAAGGGCATGATGAACGACGACCGCAAGAAGGGCATCCAACGCCTTTCGAATGCCATCAAGAGTGCCATTGCCCAGCAACGGAACATCTTCGACGGTATGGACATCCGCTACTTTGGTCCTTTCGACGGACACAACGTCAAGGAACTAGTGCGCATTCTGCGAGCCATTAAGGATATGCAGGGTCCGAAACTGCTCCATCTGCACACCCAGAAAGGTCATGGCTATGCCCCTGCTGAGAAGGATGTCACCACGTGGCACGCCCCTGGCAAGTTTGACCCAGAGACGGGTGAGCGCATTGTGGACAACGACCCCAACAAACCCCAGAAATTCCAGGATATCTTCGGACACACCCTGCTCGAACTAGCCGAGCAGAACCCCAAGATAGTAGGTGTGACGCCTGCTATGCCCACAGGCTGTTCCATGAATATCATGATGAAGGCTATGCCTGAGCGCACCTTCGACGTGGGAATTGCCGAAGGCCATGCTGTTACCTTCTCAGGAGGTATGGCTAAAGACGGGTTGATACCTTTCTGCAATATCTATAGTGCTTTCTCGCAGCGTGCCTACGACAACATCATCCACGACGTGGCTCTGCTGAACCTTCATGTCGTATTCTGCTGGGACCGTGCCGGTCTGGTAGGCGAAGACGGTCCTACCCATCATGGTGCCTTCGACATGGCTGCCCTGCGCTCCATTCCCAACCTCACCATCTGCTCCCCCATGGACGAGCATGAACTGCGCAAGTTGATGTACACAGCCCAATTGCCCGACAAGGGTCCCTTTGTCATCCGCTATCCGCGTGGTGGTGGTGTGTTGGTGGATTGGCGCTGTCCTTTAGAGGAAATCAAGGTGGGCACGGGTCGCAAGATGTGCGACGGCGAAGGTGTTGCCGTTCTCTCCATCGGTGCCATAGGCAACAAGGCCCTCAAGGCAGCTAAGGCCACGGGAGCAGCCCATTACGATATGCGATTCCTAAAACCTCTGGACGAAGACATTCTCCAGGAGGTGGCACAGAAATACCATAAGATTGTCACGGTGGAGAACGGAGTCCGCAATGGAGGACTGGGCTCTGCTATTCTTGAATGGATGAGTGATCACAACTATACTCCCGTTATCAAGCGCCTGGGACTCCCCGACCGTTTTGTAGAACACGGTACGGTGGCCGAACTCCAGAAGATAGTGGGTATTGACACTGAAAGCATCAAAGAAACCATACTCGGACTGCTATGAAGATAATCATCGGTGGAGCAGGTGCCGTAGGAACTCACCTGTCTAAGTTGTTATCGAAAGATCATCAGGATTGTGTCTTGATAGACGAACATCCTGAGCGACTGGCCGGACTGGACAACCGTTATGACATCATGACCCTGCTCGGTTCGCCCACCAGCATCAAGACACTGAAGGAAGCCGGCATTGAGCATGCCGACCTCTTTGTGGGTGTTATGAATGAAGAGAGTCGCAACATGACGGCTTGCATGATAGCCCACGCGCTGGGTGCTAAGAAGACGGTGGCTCGTATCGACAACATTGAATATCTGGCTCCCCATCAGCTGGAAATGTTTGAGCAGATGGGCATCAACTCGCTCATTTACCCAGAGGTGTTGGCAGCTATCGACATCACCAACGGACTGAAAATGTCGTGGGTACGTCAGCGCTGGGATGTCCACGGAGGCGCATTGGTTATGTTGGGCATCAAGCTTCGCAAGACCTGCGAGATTCTCAACCAGCCTCTGAAACAACTCTGCGGACCTGATGACCCTTACCATGTGGTAGCCATCAAGCGCAATAACGACACCTTGATTCCCAGTGGTAATGACGAACTGCATATCAACGACATTGCCTACTTCATGACCACCCGCGAGTATATTCCCTATATCCGTAAGATTTCAGGCAAAGAACACTATGCCGACGTCAAGAATGTCATCATCATGGGTGGTGGCAAGACTTCCGTACGTGTGGCCAAGACGGCTCCCGACTATATGAACCTGAAGATTATCGAGATGAACGAAGCCCGTTGCGAGAAGCTGAACGAGCTGCTGAATGATGTCGATACCATGATTATACATGGTGACGGACGCGACTTGGGCTTGCTTCAGGAAGAAGGTATCCAGAATACGCAGGCCTTCGTAGCTCTCACGCACAATACCGAGACCAACATCCTGGCTTGTCTTACTGCCAAGCGCCTGGGTGTTCGCAAGACAATAGCCATGGTGGAAAATCTGGACTATGTAGAGATGGCCGAAAGTCTGGACATCGGTACCATTATCAACAAGAAGACACTGGCTGCAGGCCATATCTATCAGATGATGCTTGATGCCGACGTGACGAATGTCCGCAGTCTGATGATGGTCGACTCTGAGGTGGCCGAGTTTGTAGCTGCCAAGGATTCAAAAGTTACCAAGAAAGCCGTGAAGGACCTTGGCCTGCCCTTTGGCGTCACCATTGGCGGACTGGTTCGCAATGATCAGGGAATATTGGTAAACGGTAATACACGTATTGAGGCAGGCGACTCCGTGATGGTGTTCTGCCATGAACAGAATCTGAAGAAACTGGAAAAATACTTCAAGGCCGATACGCTATGGTAAACTTCCGACTGATATATAAGGTATTGGGATCGCTGCTTTTCCTGCTTAGCACGCTATTACTTGTCTGTGCAGGCATTGCTTTCTTTTATCAGGAAGACGATTTCATTGCCTTTGTTATCTCTACGATTTTTACCGCTTGCTGTGGCTTTGTGCTGAAATATCTGGGCCATGATGCCGACAACAACCTGAGCCGTCGCGACTCCTTCTTGCTGGTCACCGTCACTTGGATTATTTTCAGTCTTTTCGGTATGTTGCCTTTCCTCATCAGTGGCTATATCAGCAATGTCACTGATGCCTTCTTCGAAACCATGTCCGGATTCTCCACCACGGGAGCCACCATCTTGGACGATGTGGAGTGGCTTCCCCATGCCACGCTGTATTGGCGCACGCAGACCCAGTGGATTGGAGGTTTGGGAATTGTGTTCTTCACCATTGCCATCTTGCCCTCTATGGTGGGTAGCGGCAGTGTGAAGGTGTTTGCTGCCGAAGCCACAGGACCGTTGCGCACTAAGATGCACCCCCGCTTGTCTACCATGGCCAAGTGGATTTGGTCTATCTATCTCGCCCTGACCATCGGTTGCATCTTCTCGTTCTATTTTGCCGGCATGAGTTGGTTCGACAGCATCAACTACGCTATGACCACCACCGCTACAGGTGGTTTCTCCACGCATAATGATTCTGCGGAGTTCTTCCAGTCGCCCACCATCGAGTATATTGCCATTGTCTATCAGTTCTTGGCAGGCATCAACTTCATGATGCTCTATGTGGCCATCTTCAAGCTCAAGCCAGGCTCGCTGTTCAAGAGTTCCGAGTTTAAGTTTTACATCGCCATTATCCTCATTGCCACCGCGTGGATAGCTTATCTGCTGATGACGCGCAACGGCTATGGCCTGGAACGGGCGTTCCGCTCTGCCTTGTTCCAAGTGGTGTCGTTCATCACCACCACAGGCTTGTTCAACGACGATGCGGCCATGTGGCCTCACATCACGTGGGTCATTCTGGGCTGTCTGATGTTCATTGGTGCTTGCTCTGGTTCTACTACGGGAGGTTTCAAGTGTGTCCGTGTGGTCATGATCCTGAAGGTGTTGCGCAATGAGTTCCACAAGCTGCTTCACCCCAATGCCGTATTGCCCGTGAAGATTAACGGAATGCCCGTATCGCCCCAGCAGCTCTCTACCCTCTTGGCCTTCTTCGCCATTTTCTCCATCATGATGATCCTCACGGCTACCCTCATGATAGCTGCTGGCATTGACAACACCAATGCCGTTGCCATCTCCTTAAGTTGTATCAGTAATGTCGGACCTACGCTGGGCACACAGATAGGTCCCGTGATGTCGTGGAGCGAATTGCCCGACTACATCAAGTGGCTCTGTTCATTCCTCATGTTGGTAGGTCGTTTGGAAATTATGTCCGTGCTGGTACTGTTCACCCACGAATTCTGGAAGGACAGCTAAGGATTCAGGTATTCCGCCACATCCTGTTGTATGTGCTGGAATTGTTCAGAATGCAAATACCCCACATTCTTCTTCAACGTCAAGCGGATGTCCAGCAGCGAGTGTTCGTAGCACGACATTTCGTTCCGTCGCTGTGTATGGTGGCGTGCCGTCCGTGTTATCTCGTCCTGACGCTCCTGCCTGAGCCTGTTGCACACCTTATTTAATATAGGTATCACCACATTGTCAAACAGATGGTGCCCCTGTATATATAAATAGGTGGTTTGCGGCGTCACGCCCAGTGCCTTGATGCTCTCCTTGGTTTTCAGGTATTCCTCCTTTGCCTCAGGGAATTCTTGCTGCAGGTGGTGTATCTTCGTGCTCACCTTCCTGCGCAGATGGTCAATGGAAGGCTGCGGGTTGGCCACATTAAAGCCTCCTGGGTCCACCACTCGGCCGAAGTCCGACATGGAGAACTTGTTATGCATTCCCGTCCTGTAAGCCCATACCGACCATACGAAAAGCGGGAAGATGGCCTCGCTGTATTGGCGCAGGTAGTCGTCGAAATCAAAGATACGATGGTCGTTCAGCGTGATGGCCACACACACTTCGTGCAGCGTGGGCGCATAGCACTGCAGGTTCTCGATGGCGTAGGCATAGGTGTGAAACACATACGGACTCTCCAGTATCTTACGCGACTGGGCCGTCTTTCCCTGCAACAAGTAGTCGTAGTCGGCATCCACACAGGCTATCATGTCAGGACCTATCTGGTCGCCTATGAAGTTCATCAGCACCGACTTCTTGCCCCGTTCCAGTTTCTTGTGCGAGGGCAGCATTACTTCGAAATAGCGCGTCTGGTCTTCAAATCTGTTCAACACTGTGCGCCAAAAGTAGATGTCGTCGTAGCTTTCCACATAAGCCACGATGCGCCTTTTGGCCTGCTTGGACTTCAGCCGGTTTGCCGCCTCGAAGTACTGCGAATTGAGATTGTCTTTTAACTTACTCGGCATGCAAAGTAATCATCATTTCTCATTACTCATTACTCATTTCTCATTTACAGAGTAATGTCCGTCACTTCCGTCACCTTATCCATCCATCCGCTCATGATGACTGCTGGCGAATGCGTGGTCAGGATAATCTGCACGTTGGGGTTCAGTTCCAGTATCAGTTCTATCAGCCGCTTCTGCCATTCTATGTGCAGGCTCACCTCCGGTTCATCCATAAAGAGCACGTAGGGGAGGTTGTCCTCCACCAGTACGGTCAGCAGGATGGCCAGCATCTGCTTCTCACCACTCGACAGCTGATAAGGCACCAGCGTTTCGCCAATCTGCGAGAACCTTATCTCGTTCTCCGTCCTGACTATCTTCTTGCCCGTTTCCTCGAACAATTCGTCCACCATGTCCTGGAATCGTTTCTTCGGTTCCGACAAGTGCTGGGCGGCATCCGTATTGCCCTGTTGCAGTTCTTCGATAATGCGGTTGCCTATGTTCACCTGATAGTCCAGATACTTGCGCTGCAGGTGATACAGCTGGAAGTCGAGGGCTGAACGAATACGCGTATCCACCAAGTTCAGTGTCTCATTGTCCAGCATGGGCGAGTCGAGCGAACGGATAATGTCGAAGCGCACGTGGGTGGCGTCTGCTGGTTCCACCGTGATGTGCACACCCTTCAGCAGGTGGTTGATGACATCACCGTTGGTGTTCACGCTCTTCACCACCTTATTTAATATGGTCGACTTACCCACGCCGTTGATACCGCTGAGCACGTTCACATGCGGGTCCAGCGTCCATACAATATGTTTCTTACCACTCCACAAAGAGTCGATTTCTATCTCTTTAATGTAATCAGCGTACTTCATAGTTTCCCAGTTTTGCCACAAAGTTACAAATTAATTATGAATTATGCATTATAAATTATGAATTATTTAGTACTTTTGCACCATGAAACAAAACAAAGCACTCATTGCCCATTTGAGTATGTTCGGCGCATGTGCCGGTTGGGGCCTGATGGCTCCCGTTGGCAAAGACGCCATGACCCACGGTTTCGACGGCATTTCCATGGTCACCTTCCGCGTGGTGGGCGCCTGCGTCCTGTTCTGGATAGCCTCGCTGTTCGCCCCCAAGGAACAAGTGCCTTGGCGCGACAAGCTGATGTTCATCGGCGCAGGCCTTTTCGGTTTGGTGTGCAACCAGTGTTGCTATACCATCGGCCTCTCCATCACGTCGCCTATCAATGCCAGCATTGTCACCACCTCCATGCCTATCTTCGCCATGATTCTGGCTGCCATCATCCTGAAGGAGCCTATCACGGGCAAGAAAGCGCTGGGTGTGCTCATGGGTTGTTCAGGCGCCCTGATGCTCATTCTCACCTCAGCCTCTCATGCCAGCGACAAGGTGGGCGACATCCGTGGCGACTTGTTCTGTCTGTTTGCGCAGTTCTCTTTTGCGCTCTACTTGTCGCTGTTCAATCCGTTGATTCGCCGCTACAATGTGTTCACCATCAACAAGTATATGTTCTCGTGGGCCACACTCATGCTCTTGCCCTTTACCTTTAGCCATGTCAGCGAGGTATTGGCGGAACCCATCCCCACTCGTACTTGGTGGGAAGTGGCCTATGTGGTCTGTGTGGGCACCTTCTTGGGCTATATCCTCACCATGATTGGTCAGCGCACCCTGCGCCCCACGGTGGTCAGCGTCTATAACTACGTGCAACCCATCGTCTCCGTAGCTGCTACGCTGCTCATGGGCATCGGCATCTTGAAGCCCACCCACGCCTTGGCCGTCGTCCTGGTGTTCAGCGGTGTGTGGCTCGTTACGAAGTCGAAGTCGCGAAGAGATATGGAAGAAGAAAAGAAAAAGGCCATCACTGAATGATGGCCTTTTCTCTTATTCGTTACCTGTATTGACGCGTGGTTCCCATCGGTCACCCTCTATCTTCGTCCAGAAGTCTTCCATCCTGAGATAGAATATCAGCATGCTGTAGGCGGGAATGCTGCCCGTCGATGAACTCTTATAGGCCAGCTGATAAGGAATATACACCTTCCAGTAGTCGCCACGGTTCATGTGCTGCAGGGCTGTCGCAAATCCCTCGATAAAGTTCTTCACGCATCCCTGGTAAGGAGTGCTCACACCTTCCTCATATTTCAGATAGAAAGAGCTGTCAAAGGTCAGTCCCGTTTTCGAACTTGTAGAAGGCAGCAACTTGCCCTCGTAGTGCACCAGCACGGTGTCGGTAGAATACGGCTCAACCAGTCCGTAGCCATCCTCCAGCACCTGCACCACGATATAGTCGGTGGGCGATTCGGCAACATCCGAAGCATCCGGACGGTATGTACCCCTGATCATCAACCAATCCTCGCCCCTGGCCATGGCAGCCTTTGCCTCGTTATAGATTTGCAGGAAAGCCGCATCGTTCTTTTCCTGCCAATCGGGAAACTCCTCGGGCGTATCGTCCGACTCCTGACACGAGGCCAGTCCTATCAGGGCCAGACCAACCAACAGGGTGTATTTCAATACATTCTTCATTTTCACTTTTCACTCTTCACTTTTCACTTATCACTTACTGAAGTTTCTTCAGCAGTGATACAATGCTTACCTTATCCTCGATGATGGCGTTCAGGTCGCTGATGTTCACACGCTCCTGCTCCATGGTGTCGCGGAAGCGCAGCGTTACCTTACCATCCGTCAGTGTGTCGTGGTCTACGGTGACGCAGTATGGCGTACCGATGGCGTCCTGACGGCGATAGCGCTTACCGATAGAATCCTTCTCATCGTACTGGCAGTTGAAGTGGAACTTCAGCTGGTCAATAATCTCACGAGCCTTCTCGGGCAGTCCGTCCTTCTTCACCAGCGGCATCACGGCACACTTCACAGGAGCCAGGGCTGCGGGCAACTTCAATACTACGCGGGTCTCGCCGTTCTCCAGCTTCTCCTCCTCGTAAGCATGACACATAATGCTCAAGAACATACGGTCCACACCGATTGAGGTCTCAATCACATACGGAGTGTAGCTCTCGTTGGTCTGTGGGTCGAAGTATTTGATGCTCTTGCCAGAGTATTTCTCATGCTGGGTCAGGTCGAAGTTGGTACGAGAGTGGATACCCTCCACCTCCTTGAATCCGAATGGCATCTTGAACTCGATGTCCGTAGCAGCGTTGGCATAGTGAGCCAGTTTTTCGTGGTCGTGGAAACGATAGTTCTCAGCGCCGAAGCCCAGAGCCTGGTGCCACTTCATACGTGTCTCCTTCCACTTCGGGAACCACTCCAGCTCGGTGCCGGGCTGTACGAAGAACTGCATCTCCATCTGCTCAAACTCCCTCATACGGAAGATGAACTGACGAGCCACAATCTCGTTACGGAAAGCCTTACCAATCTGGGCAATACCGAAAGGAATCTTCATACGACCCGTCTTCTGCACGTTCAGGTAGTTCACGAAGATACCCTGAGCGGTCTCAGGACGCAGGTAGATCTTCATGGAAGCATCGGCACTGGCACCCATCTCGGTAGAGAACATCAGGTTGAACTGGCGAACGTCGGTCCAGTTCTTGGTACCGCTGATTGGGTCGACAATCTCCTCGTCCAGGATAATCTGCTTCAGCTCGTCCAAGTCCGGACCCTGCATAGCTGCTGCATAGCGAGCGTGCAGCGCGTCGCGCTTCTCCTTGGTCTCCTTTACGCGCTCCGAGGTCTCCATATACTTAGCCTCGTCGAACGAGTCGCCAAAGCGCTTGCGAGCCTTCTCCACTTCCTTCTGAATCTTCTCGTCATACTTGGCTATCTGGTCCTCTATCAGCACATCTGCACGATAGCGCTTCTTAGAGTCGCGGTTGTCAATCAGGGGATCGTTGAAAGCATCCACGTGACCTGAAGCCTTCCATATCGTGGGGTGCATAAAGATGGCGCTGTCGATACCCACAATGTTCTCGTGCAGCATCGTCATAGCCTTCCACCAGTACTGCTTAATGTTATTCTTCAACTCCACACCGTTCTGACCGTAGTCATAAACGGCACCTAAACCATCGTAAATCTCACTGGAGGGGAACACGAAACCATACTCCTTACAGTGACTCACGATTTTCTTAAATACATCTTCTTGTGCCATATTCTAATTTACAATTTGACTATTTACTATTTACAATATAGGGCATAGCCCGCATAATTGGGCACAAAGGTAGTGCAAATTGAGCGAAATGCAAAATAAATTAGGATTTATTTTCATTTCCGAGATGCAGCCTACCTTCGAGACGTAGTCTCAGAGGTACGAAAATGTCAAAAACATAAAATGAGACCACCAAATTTTGGCAGTCCCATTCTCTTTCACTCTTCACTATTCACTCTTCACTAGCGTAGCGTTTCACTCTTCACTATTCACTCTTCACTAGCGAAGCGTTTCACTATTCACTTCGCTCACAGAGCGATTGGTCCGTGACCCATACACGAGGTCGTTGTGATGGCCGTCAGGAAGGCTGTGAGAGCGGCTACTATCACCTTCACCGCTACCTCAACAATACGATTCGTC
>CACZMV010000040.1 GCA_902782305.1 uncultured Prevotellaceae bacterium | reverse complement strand
TATGAAGACGAATCGAATTGTTGAGGTAGCGGTGAAGGTGATAGTAGCCGCTCTCACAGCCTTCCTGACGGCCATCACAACCACGAGTTGTATGGGACATGGACCAATCGCTCTTTGAGCGAAATGAGTAATGAGAAGTGAGAAATGAGAAATGGGACTGCCAAGAACGATTGGCGGTCCCTTTTTATGTACATAAGAAACATCGTGCAAGATTTGTTCGTTTCGAATAATATATGTATCTTTGCCCTCGGATATAAGATATAAGATGTAGGATGTATGAATGCACTACGCTATTTTGCAACGGTTGTGACGCTGGCCTTGGCTCTGAATGTGCAGGCACAGGACGAGGATGAGGATATTGCCTATTCGCTGAATCTGGCGGAAACGGTGGTGCTGGCTGACGGGACGACCTTTGAGGAATATTTGCTGAAAAAGGTGCTGGCGAATGCCAAACCGCTCAAGGAGCGGGTGAAGACATTGAGATATTCGGTGACATGTCAGTTGGAGAAGGATATCGACCTGACCACATTTCCACATCGGCGCACCATTACCTTTGCGGCCCGACTGGCTGGTTACGGACAAATCGTGTCGGCTCTCAGGGAACACAAGCACTTCGGCATTACGATGGCTGAGGATGTGCTGTTTAACAATGGCAAGATAAAGACGTCGAACGTGAGGATGGTGGAGATGAAACAGCAACTGACTGAGAAGCAGATAGCATCGTTTCTGAAACACGACGGAATGATGAGTGCCAATGTCTATGACCAGTTCTATAAAAGGGTGCGCGAGAAGGTGAAGGAGCTGCAGAAGAAATATAAGAAAGAGAAGGAGACGGGCATGAAATATGCGGGAAGCTATACGGCCGACAACAGGACGTTCTATGTGGTGAAGCTCGACAATATGCGGGTGCACATTGCTGACGGCTGCTGGCAGATAGCGCGCATCAGTTGGCAGGAGAAACAGAACAACATGCAGTATGAATTCAAGGAGATAAGGCCTGACCTCTTCTTGCTCTCGCACGGCAATGCTAAGTTTTTCGTCGATAAGGAGAAATGGCCCAAAGGTTATGTGTCGATGAAAATGGATTATAGATATCATTAACTAAATTTTTCCGTATTTTTTTGGGAGAGAGCGGAATTTTTTGTATATTTGCAGCAGAAATGAATTATCAATATTAAAATCCTAAAACTATGACAAAGAAAAATTTTTGGATGCTGACCGCCATCTTGACCTGCGGTCTTATGATGACAGCCTGTGTGGCAAATGAGGATAATGAAATCCAACGACCGTCAGATGATGCGTATACTGAGGAGTTTCCTGAACAGCCCACGACAGACCAGTTGAAAACCTTGATAGAGCGTCCTGCCTATGTCTTTGACGCCAACTATACGGGAGAGGGCAAGGCTGTGGTGGCACGAACCGCAAAGAAAGTGGCGTTCAGCGACGAGAGCCTGGAGGTGGTGATTATGCCATCCTCACAGATTAAGTCGCTCCAAGGCGAAGATTATCTGAACATCATCCGCGTACTGGCCAAGGGCGGTACCATAGTATTCACAGAGCCAGGGCTGGACGTGCTTGACGGTTTCTGCAAACAAATCGCTGCAGCCATCGATATCTATTCTCCTGCTTCCGAGATAGCTCAGGAATATCTCTCGGCAGAAGCCATTCAGCGCATCATCCTGTGGAGCGAGACGAGCCCCTTTGCGGACATGATAGAAGATGATTTGAAAGACCGCTATGAGATTATTGCTCTCCGGGCGCAGACTGTCTATCTCAGCATGAACGACCGTGAGGGCATTCCCACCAAGATGACCATCGACGTTGATGTGGAAAAGAAAGACAAGGAAGACGAGTTTGAGACGATTCCCGTTGAAGTGGAGATTCCCAACTGCATGGACGACTACTATTTCGGAGAGAAGGCTGACGACCTGGCCGAGTGGCTGAACAGCAACGAGCCCGAGACGACGGAGAATGAGGCGAATCAGGTCCGTGCCCTGATGAATCGCGCGGCTGGCGACGCCACATTGCAGTCGCTGTGCAAGGCACAAACTTTCATTCTGAAAGGTGACAACAACAATCTCGATTACCAATGGGGACCAGCCTCTGTCCGTGCCATTTATCATCCCATCCAATTGCGTTACGACATCTGGACAGCCTATTCTGCTGACAAGAAGTGCGACTTCTACTGCGTGAAACTCAGCGTCACTGCTGAAAACAACCAAATGGGATGTGGACCTAGCGAAGCGCGCAAATGGTATGACGCACAGTATTATAAACCTTGGCAGGAGTCTGCTAAATCAATTAGTGCATATCCTAATATCTATGGACCTTATATGAGGGAACTTAAAATGAATTGCAGCTTGGAGGGCTTGAAGGCTCAGCTGGTAGATTACACACCCAAAAACACACCGGGCGGTACCACCGTCACAGAGTCGTTCTCGGCTTCGCTGGGTGCTAACGTTGGTGTCAATTCATCAGGACCCATGGGTGGTATAAATGGCTCACTTACTTGGGGATCATCGGTATCGAGAATCAACCCCGACCTAAAGGCTACCGTTACAGCCAATACAGGCACGGGCCAGTTAGAATTCGACTACATAGCAGCGCGCCCCATCGCAGAATACAATGTTTTTCTACCCGCCAAGCATACCGGTATAAAGGATATCTCCATCACGACCTGTACTGTGCAGCATGCCTGGGTATGGAGCGTAGAGACGACTGCGAATAATGTCACACTCAATACCGTCTTTAAGTCTGTTGACGAATGGCTGACTTACGAAGAGTTTGCTGCAAAGTGTTATGAGCATTATATCCCCCTGCCCTGCGAGCATAAGTTCAAGTCGGCTATCAACTGTCCGCCACGCAACAAGCAGGAGTGGGCAATGACCATTGAACCCACCAATTCGAAGGCTGATGCATATCTGAAGCAGAAACTGCCGCAGTATTTCTGGGACAACAACGTATTCTTCACCCGCAAGGAGAATCACCTCAAGGCCGACACGAAGGACGAGATCAGTGCCTGGGTACAGAAGTCGAAAGCCATCTTCGACAAGAACAACAGCATCCTGAAGGGAGCTGCTCAGGAAGGCGGCATTACCGGCAGCTTCACCATCCGCTGGCACCAGACTAACGGTACAGGCGGCAATGACAACGACTTTACCTATGAAGTAAAACTATAAAGCGGTAACAGTACAGACTGAACCGATAACAATGATTTCTGCAAAATAGTAAGAAAACAAAAAAAAGACTTCCGAAAGGAAGTCTTTTTTGGTAGTCGATAGGGGAATCGAACCCCTATGCCAAGATTGAGAATCTTGTATCCTAACCATTAGATGAATCGACCGTAAGTTAATCGACCAAAGTGCGGAAGGAGGGGGATTCGAACCCCCGGTACGGGAACCCGTACGGCAGTTTAGCAAACTGCTGGTTTCAGCCACTCACCCATCCTTCCAAAAGGACCTTGGAGTCAGAAACCGTGGGGTTATCTCCTTGATTGCGGGTGCAAAGGTACGACTATTTTTTGAACCCTGCAAATTTTTAAGCTACTTTTTTCGCTTTTCTCTCATTTTTTCTTCTTGAGGAGCGATAAACGGGACTCGAACCCGCGACCCTCGGCTTGGGAAGCCAATGCTCTACCAACTGAGCTATTATCGCTTAGAAGAAAATAGAGCCAGAACTGTAGGGGTTCTGACTCTTGTTTGTGAATTGAGAGAGCCGATAGCCGGACTCGAACCGGCGACCCACGCATTACGAATGCGTTGCTCTACCAACTGAGCCATATCGGCAGCTTTTCAATGATCACTTGCTCGAAAGCGGATGCAAAGGTACTTATTTAAAATGAGAAATGAGAAATGAGGAATGAGAAATGTTTGCCCATTAACATTTTTTTAGCCTTGGACGTGCTCTGTCAGTTTGTCTTTTAGGAATTTTCCGGTAAGACTGTTGGGATTGGCTGCTATCTCTTCGGGGGTTCCGCAGGCAACGAGCTGTCCGCCGCGGTCGCCTCCGTCTGGTCCCATGTCGATAACATGGTCGGCACACTTGATGATTTCCATGTTGTGCTCGATAATCAGGATGGAGTGGCCTCGGGCTATCAGGGCGTTGAAGGCATCGAGCAGTCGCTGTATGTCGTGGAAGTGCAGACCCGTGGTCGGTTCGTCGAAGATAAACAGGGTGGGTTCTTGCTTTTCTTGTCCGATGAAATAGGCCAGTTTGACGCGCTGGTTCTCGCCACCGGAGAGTGTCGATGAGCTTTGTCCCATCTTGATATAACCCAGTCCGACGTCCTCCAAGGGTTGCAGTCGACTCACGATGGTCTTCTGCTTGTGCTCCGTGAAGAACTGGATAGCCTCGCTGATGGTCATATTGAGGATGTCGTCAACGTTCTTGCCCTGGAACTTCACATCCAGAATGTCGTGCTTGAACCGTTTGCCGTGACAAGCCTCGCACTGCAACACGAGGTCGGCCATGAATTGCATCTCAACGGTTATCACGCCCGCGCCCTTACACTCGTCGCAGCGTCCTCCGTCGGCATTAAACGAGAAATACTGGCTGGAGAATCCCATTTGCTTCGATAGGGGTTGGTCGGCTAAAAGGTCGCGAATGGCGTCGTAAGCCTTGACATAAGTGGCAGGATTGGAGCGCGACGATTTGCCGATGGGGTTCTGGTCGACAAATTCGACATGCTTGACGGCGAGATAGTCGCCATCTAACCCCATGTATTCGCCTGGAGCATCGCACACACCGCCCAAATGGCGCTTGAGGGCAGGGTAGAGAATGCCCTTGATGAGCGACGATTTGCCACTGCCACTGACGCCGGTAACCACCGTCATCACGTTCAGCGGAATCTCTACATCGATGCCTTTCAGGTTGTTCATGCGGGCACCCTTTATGATAATCTTGCGGTTCCACGGGCGATGACTCGTAGGAACGGGGATTTCGTCTTCGTGGGTCAGATAGCGAATGGTATAACTATTTGGAAAATGAGAAGTGAGAAATGAGGACTCGAGCTTTGCTCGCTTGCCAAAGCAAGAATGAGAAATGTCTGTGGGTACACTTCCTTCATAGACGATCTCGCCACCCAGACGACCCGCGTCGGGACCCACGTCAATCAAGTAGTCGGCAGCGCGCATAATCTCTTCGTCGTGTTCCACAATGACTACGGTATTGCCGATGTCTCTCAGCTCCTTCAATACTTTGATGAGTCGGTCGGTATCGCGAGAATGGAGTCCGATGCTCGGCTCGTCTAATATATACAAGGAACCGACGAGCGACGAACCCAGCGAAGTGGTGAGGTTGATGCGCTGGCTCTCGCCACCGCTCAGCGAGTTGGACATGCGGTTCAGCGTGAGATAGCCCAAACCAACGTCCAAGAGGAACTGCAGTCTGGAGTTGATTTCCGTCAGCAGTCGCTTGCCAATCTGCTGTTCCTGTTCGGTCAGTTCCACTTGGTCGAACCACTGCTTCAGTCGGACGATAGGCATTTCCACGAGGTCGCTAATGCTTCGTCCACCAATCTTCACGTAATTGGCCTCGGGTTTCAGGCGGGTGCCGTGACATTTCGGACACGTGGTCTTGCCACGATAACGACTCAGCATTACACGATACTGAATCTTATACTGATTGTCCTTCACCATCTGAAAGAAGGCGTCGATAGACACGCGGTCGTCCTTGGCGCGCCCTTTGTCTGAGGGGAGTCCGTGCCACAACTGGTCTTTCTGCTTCTGCGTCAGATTGTAATAGGGTTCGAAAATGGGGAAATCGTCCTGCAGCGCCCTGCGACAGAACTCTTCCTTCCACATCTTCATCTTCTCGCCGTGCCAGCAAACCACACAACCGTCGTAAACGGAGAGGGTGGTATTGGGAATGACCAGATGTTCGTCGATGCCCATGATTTTGCCAAAACCCTGGCATTCAGGACAGGCACCCACAGGCGAATTGAACGAGAACAGATTGTCGGAAGGCTCTTCAAACGTCATGCCGTCGGCCTCGAAACGCATGGAGAAATCATAGCTGATATTCGAGGGCAGGAACATCAGTCGGCACTCGCCACCACCTTCGTAGAAAGCCGTTTCGGCCGAATCGACCAGACGCGACACCACATCCTTCGCATCGTCAACCGACAAGCGGTCGATGACGAGGTAGAGGTCGGAGGGCTGAGGGTTGATGGAAGATGCGTCGGCGAGATAATCGTCAATGCGCACGATATTACCACTGACCGCAATACGAGCATAACCATTCTGCAGATAAAGTTTCAGCTGTTGCTCGATGGTTCGTCCTTCGGCGATATGAATTGGCGCCATGACCACATATCGAGTGCCCTGCGCATACTGATGCGTGCAGGCTATGATGTCCTCGGTCGAATGTTTCTTGACCTCCTGTCCGCTAATGGGCGAGTAGGTGCGCCCGATGCGAGCAAACAAAAGGCGCAGGTATTCGTAAATCTCCGTAGTTGTGCCTACAGTAGATCGGGGATTGCGCGAGATGACCCGCTGCTCAATGGCAATGGCTGGCGGCAATCCCTTGATATAGTCGCATTCGGGCTTGTTCATGCGACCTAAGAATTGGCGTGCATAGCTCGACAGACTCTCCACATAACGGCGTTGTCCCTCGGCATAGAGCGTGTCGAAAGCCAGCGACGATTTGCCGCTGCCCGACACACCGGCTATGACCACCAGCTTGCCACGTGGAATCTTTACGTCCACATTCTTCAGGTTGTTGACCCTGGCGCCTTTTATCTCGATGTAGTCACTCATAGGGAACTTTTAAACGTTGAACGAAAGTTCGTCCTTGTCTTCCACCTTATTAATATATATAGTAGAACCAGCCTTCAGGTCGCCGTTGACAATCAGTTCAGAGATGCCGTCCTCGATGTAAGTCTGGATGGCGCGTTTCAGCGGACGGGCACCAAACTGCACGTCGTAGCCCTTTTCGGCTACAAAGGCCTTGGCTTCGTCGCTCAAGTTAATCTGATAGCCCAGGTCGTCTAAGCGCTTGTACAGCCCTTTGAGTTCTACGTCAATAATCTGCTTAATAGCGGTCAAATCCAACTGGTCGAAGGTGATAATCTCGTCGAGACGATTCAGAAACTCGGGCGAGAACTGCTTCGACAGGGCCTTCTGCACAATCTGACGGGCATGCTCCTTGTCTTTTTCGTCGAGCATCAGATTCGAGCTGGAGGTGTTGAAACCGACCCCGCGTCCGAACTCCTTCAGTTGGCGCGTTCCTGCGTTCGAAGTCATGATGATGACGGTGTTGCGGAAGTCAACGAAACGACCGTTGCCATCGGTCAAGCGACCCTCGTCCAGCACTTGCAGCAAGAGGTTGAACACGTTGCCATGTGCCTTTTCGATTTCGTCGAGAAGCACAATCGAGTAGGGGCGGCGGCGCACTCGTTCGGTCAGTTGTCCGCCCTCCTCGTAACCGACATATCCCGGAGGCGCACCAATCAGTCTTGACACGTTGAACGATTCGGTGTATTCGCTCATGTCAACACGAATGAGCGCATCAGCCGAACCGAACATAAACTCGGCTAACTTCTTGGCGAGATAGGTCTTGCCAACGCCCGTTGGTCCAAGGAACATGAAAGCACCAATAGGATGGTTCGGGTCTTTCAGTCCTACACGGTTGCGCTGAATGGCGCGCACCATCTTGTCGATGGCTTTGTCCTGTGCAATAACCTGACCTTTCAGTTCCTGAGCCATGCCTTTCAGTCGGATGCCTTCCTCCTGAGCCATGCGCTGTACGGGAACGCCCGTCATCATTGAAACGACATCAGCCACCTCTTCGGCAGTCACCGTCTGACGAACATCCGTCTCGCCTTCCAGCCACTTGCGGTTCAGCTCTTGCAGTTCCTTTTCCAATACCGTCTGACGGTCTCTGTAACCGGCTGCCAACTCAAAGTTCTGGTCGCTTACAGCCTGTTGCTTCTTGGTGATGATGAGTTTAATCTCCTGTTCCTTCTCGGTGATTTCGGGAGGAATATTCGCATTCTTCAAATGTACGCGCGAGCCTACCTCGTCCAAAGCATCAATCGCCTTGTCGGGCATGAAGCGGTCGTTGACATATCGTGCTGTCAGTTTGACACATGCCTCCAGCGCATCGTCGGTGTAGCTCACGTGGTGATGATACTCGTAACGGTCGCGCAGGTTGTGCAGAATCTCCAGCGTCTCTTCGTTGGTCGTGGGTTCTACCTGAACTTTCTGGAAACGGCGCTCCAAGGCTCCGTCTTTCTCAATGGAGTTGCGGTATTCGTCCAGCGTGGTCGCACCGATACATTGTATCGTTCCTCTGGCCAATGCGGGTTTCAGAATGTTGGCCGCATCCATAGAACCAGGTGTAGAACCAGCGCCAATCAATGTGTGAATCTCGTCCACGAAGATGATGATGTCGGGATTCTGTTCCAGTTCCTTTACCAGCATCTTCATGCGCTCTTCAAACTGTCCGCGATATTTCGTTCCGGCCACTACGCCCGTCATGTCGAGTGTTACCAGTCGCTTATTAAATAAGGTAGGCGAGCAGTGGTGGCCAGCAATCATCTGCGCCAAGCCTTCCACGATGGCGCTCTTGCCGACACCGGGTTCACCGATGAGTATCGGGTTGTTCTTCTTACGGCGACCCAGAATCTCAATGACACGCTGAATCTCTTTTTCGCGACCAACACAGGGATCCAGTTTTCCTTCAGAAGCCTGAAGGGTTAAGTCGGTGCCGAAGTTATCGAGTACGGGAGTCTTCGATTTCGTTTTCTGCTGCGTGGTCGTGGTGGTTGATTTTCCAGCAGTTGAACCATTGGACGCGGTGTTTCCCGTCGAGGTTTCTTCCTCTTCGTAATCCTCTTCGGGCAGACCTATTCCATTTTTCACACTGAGCAGAGTCAGTGCGTCTTCATAATTTACATTGTTCATTTCTAAAACTTGTTTAGCTCCGTTATTCCCCATGTCGTGCAAAATGGCGAGCAAGAGATGCTGCTCTTCCACACGAGTCATGCGCTGCAGACGCGCCTCGAGAACGGCCAGTTTCAAGATATTGCTTGCCTTCTCGTTCAGCACTAGTTCGCTGGTGTTGATAGGCATGTTCAGCTCGTCCTCTCTGACACGCATCTCCAGTTCCGTCTTCACCGACTGCACATTGACGTCCAATCGCTGAAGCACTTCCTTTACAGGTCCTTCCTTCATGCGCATGAGTCCTAACATCAAGTGCTCAGGACCCACACTTCGGCTGGCCAGTCGGCTAGCTTCTTCGCGCGAGAAGGCGAGAATCTCGGATACTTTGGGTGAAAATTGACTTGTCACTATATTTACAATTTGACTATTTACTATTTACAATTTACTATTTATTCTTCGACAATTGACGATTTACAAATTCCGTGCCAAAAACAGTTTCTTCGTAATACCCTTGGGTAGTTCAGTCTCGTAATGAGTCACCATGATCATGGTTTTGTTCCTTCGCTGACAGAACGTCTCAATAATGTCCTTGGCCAGTCGGCGGTTCCAAAGGTCCAGTCCGTGCAGGGGTTCGTCGAGTATCAACAGCTGCGGGTCTTTCACAAAAGCACGTGCCAGCAAAATCAGTCGCTGTTCGCCACTCGACAGTTGCAGGAATCTGCGTTCTGCCAAATGACCAATGCCAAAGATGTCGAGCCACCAGTGGCACTTTTCGTAGTCTTGCTCGTTAGGCACTGCATACAGGCCGATGGAGTCCATCAGTCCGCTGGCCACAATGCGAATAGCGGGCAAGTCGCGCTTGTAAGAACGATGCATCTCGGGCGACACATAGCCGATGTGTTTCTTGATGTCCCAAATGCTTTCGCCCGAACCTCTTGGACGGTCGAATAGGGTAATGTCGCAAGCATAGCTCTGCGGATTGTCGGCACACACCAATGACAGCAAGGTTGACTTGCCACTGCCATTTTGTCCTGACAGCGCCCACCGGTCGCCGTTCATCACAGTCCAGTTCACGTCTTTTAGGATGGTTCTTTCGCCATAGCGAATGCTGACATCCTTCATTTCTACGACTTTCTGGCAGTCGTAGTCGTTGTCGTGGTAAGGCAGGTTGAGAATGGCCTGCCTCTTCTCCTCGCTCAACACTTGGGCGGGGATGGGCTGTTGTTGTGCGTAATAGTCGTCCACCGTTTCATACACTTGTTCGCCATTTGGTGTTATTTCTATTACCTTGTTTACAAATTCGGGGATGTCGTCCGTCTTCGACAGTACTAGCATCACCTCAATGTCGCGCTCAGTGGTCAGCACGCTCAGCAGTTCTTTCAGTTGGTCGCGCGTCTCAGCATCCAGTCCGATGAATGGGTTGTCCATGATGAGCAACTTCGGATTGGCAAAGAGTGTCTTCGTCAGTTGGAACTTCCTCAGTTCACCACTTGACAGGATGATGATATACTTGTCGAGAAACTCCTCCATGTGGAACAGCTTGTACAGATGCGCCTGTAGCTTTCTGCGCTCCTCAGTGTCCTCACCCGCCAACTTATATGCTTTCTCCAGCAATTCTCCAACCGTTGGCGTTTCGTGGTCTATGTCGTGCTGATTCCATCGCAGTTGCAGATAATATTGTCCGTCCACGTTCACGCCATACGAATCCGTAAAGGCAATGTAGCGCACGCGGTCGGAGGCCAGCTGTTTGCGCAGTTGGTCTATGTATAGCGTCTTTCCGCTTCCGTTTCTTCCAACGATGGCTGTTACTTTTTGCATCTTTGAACTATTAACTTTGAGTTTTGAGTTTTGAGTTTTATGATTACTTCTTGACGCGGGAACTGTTTTTGACGACAAAATCCTTCCAGCCTTTGTAATGTGCCTGACTCTCAGGACGATTCATCTGCATATAGTGGCAATAGGCGGCGCCCAGAGCATCGGTTGCGTCCATAAACTTGCTCAGCGCCTCTTTGTCAAACTTCAGCAGTCGTTGCAACATGCCAGCAACTTGCTCCTTCGAGGCAGCACCGTTGCCGGTTATCGCCATCTTGATTTTCATGGGCGCATATTCGTGGATGGGCACTCCGTGATGTATCGCTGCCGCAATAGCTGTGCCTTGGGCTCGTCCTAACTTCAACATGGTCTGCACGTTCTTGCCGAAGAACGGTGCTTCAATCGCCATTTCGTCAGGCAGATAAGCGTTGATGATGCCTGTTACGCGCTCAAAGATATGACCCAGTTTCAAGTAACCGTCGGCAAACTTGCGCAGGTCGATAACGCCCATCGTTATCATCTCTGCCTTTCCGTCAGTCACCTTGATAACGCCATATCCCATAAGGTTTGTTCCAGGGTCAATGCCCAGTATGATCTTCTCCATAGTTTGCAAAGGTACGAATAAGTGAGCAAAAAGCCAAATATTTTTGGCTTTTTCGAGCGGGAGTACCTAAGACAGCAGGTCAAAATTACATATTTGTGGGCAAAATACCAAAAGTTTTGGAGTATTTTCGAGCAGACGCCCTGTTTATTCCTAAAGTTTTTGATTGCTGAAAGAACAACGTATCGGAAAATTCTGTATATTTGCAGCATGAAACAGTTTAACTAAAACCTCAATGCTTATGAAAGTAGGAATCCCAAAAGAGATTAAGAACAACGAGAACCGTGTAGGCATGACGCCTGCAGGAGTAGCAGAACTGACCAGAAGAGGTCATGAGGTGTGTGTACAGCATACCGCTGGCGAAGGCTCGGGCTTTAAAGACGAAGAGTATGTGAAGGCGGGCGCAAAGATTCTGCCTGAGATAGCCGATGTGTACAGGGAGTGCGACATGATAGTAAAAGTGAAAGAGCCTATTGAACCTGAATATAAGTTGGTGAGAAAGGGACAACTGATATTTACCTACTTCCATTTTGCTTGTGAAAAGGAACTGACAGATGCGATGTTGGCGAGCGGAGCTATTTGCTTGGCCTACGAGACGGTGCAACTGCCTAACGGAGCACTGCCCTTGTTGCAACCGATGAGTGAGGTGGCAGGAAGAATGGCGACATTGAACGGAGCTTATTACCTGCAGAAGACGAAGGGTGGAAAGGGTAAGTTGATAAGTGGTGTTCCCGGTGTGAGTCCTGCCCGTGTATTGGTATTGGGTGGTGGCGTTGTCGGTGAGGCTGCAGCGCTGATGGCAGCTGGACTGGGTGCTGAGGTGACGATAACGGATATTTCATTACCTAGACTGCGCCAATTGGACATTGAGACTCCTGCCAACGTGCATACACTCTATTCTTCGGAGCATAACATCAGACAGCAATTGCCTACGGTAGATATTGTTGTGGGAAGTGTACTGGTTCCTGGTGATAAGACACCACACCTGATAACGCGCGATATGCTGAAACTGATGGAGCCAGGAACGGTGCTTGTGGATGTGGCAATCGATCAGGGCGGATGTTTCGAGACATCACACCCGACAACACACAGCGACCCTGTTTACACATTGGACGGCATTGTACACTATTGCGTAGCTAATATCCCTGGAGCTGTGCCAAACACTTCGACTCTGGCACTGACCAATGCCACGCTGAAGTATGCTGTCGCTTTGGCAGATAAGGGCTGGGAGAAGGCTTGCAAGGACGATGCAGCTTTGGCTAAAGGCTTGAACATCATAGAAGGAAAGGTGGTGTTTAAGGCCGTTGCTGATGTGTTTGGACTACCTTATCACGAGTGGAAAAGCTAAGATGTAAGAAATACGATGTAAGAAGAAAATGGGGCTGCCGTTTGGTAGTCCCATTTTTTATCGCTAACTTTGCAGCGATTATGAAAGAAGTGACCATAAAAGATGACGTGTTGCGCAAGGCAGCAGGCGAGGGTATGGATGCCTTTGTCGGCGCTTTTGTGCAGGCTATCAAGGAAGCCATCGGTGGCGAATTGACGGCAGAGACACTGGACGAACTGAACAGTGACCAGATAACCCTTTTGGCGTGGGACGTGTTGCACGAAGAGGTGATGGACGGCGGTTTTGTACAATTGATACACAACGGCTACGGTCCGTTTATCTTCAAGAATCCGTTTGCTAAAGCAGTAAAACTTTGGGGCATGAGAGAGTTGGCAAAGTTGGTGTACGATGCGCACACGCTTTATGTCAAATACCACGAGCCATTGGAGAAAGACTGCACGGACGATGAGTTTATGGCGCTGTTTGAGCAATTCCCCGAATTTGACGATATGGACGATGAGTTCGTAGAGAAAGAGGAAGCGTGGACTGAACAGATAGCCCGTTATATCGACGAGAACATTGATCGCTTCGCAATAGTAAAATGATTATGCATTCTTTGACCTAAAGGTACAAAGCGACCAAGGTCGAGCGATGCATTAACAATTATGCATTGATATGAATAAGGAAGAAGAACTGATCAGGAAGAAAAGTCCTGTAAACATAAGAAACAAAAAGGCCTCGTTTGAATATTTCTTCATCGAGACCTTTACTGCTGGCATTGTGCTGACGGGAACGGAAATTAAGAGCATCCGACTGGGAAAAGCCAGTCTGGTTGATACGTATTGCTTCATCACCAACGGAGAATTGTGGGTGAGAGGCATGAACGTGTCGCCTTATTTCTATGGCTCGTACAATAACCATGAGATGAAGCGCGACAGAAAGCTGTTGCTGACGCGGAAAGAGATTCAAAAACTGGATGCGGCTACCAAACAGACCGGTTATACCATTGTTCCTCTGCTGGTATTTATCGACCAGAAAGGCAGGGCGAAGATGGATATTGCTCTATGTAAAGGTAAAAAGGAGTTTGACAAACGTCAGACATTAAAGGAAAAGGAAGACAAGCGCGAGATGGATCGCGCCATGAAGGTATACAGATGAACACAACACTCGAAGACTTAGCGAAGGAAAGAATACTCATTCTGGATGGTGCCATGGGCACCATGATTGGTGAACTGACGGGAAAAACAGGAAACTCTGACGAGTTGAACCTGACGAATCCTGAGCTCATCGAAGACATACACCGCAGATACCTGAAAGCAGGTGCTGACATCATTACCACCAATACATTTAGTTCGCAACGCATTTCGCAGGCTGATTACCATTTGGAATCAAAGGCGCGCGAAATGGCATTGGAGGGAGCTCGCATTGCTCGCAAGTGTGCCGATGAATTCTGTTCTTCGGACAAGCCTCGCTTTGTAGCAGGCTCCATCGGTCCTACGAACAAAACCTGCTCGATGTCGCCCGACGTGAGCAATCCTGCATTGCGCGACTTGACCTACGACGAATTGTACGAGGCTTATTTCGAAGAGGCTGACGCCTTGATAGAGGGTGGGGTTGATGCCTTGTTGATAGAGACTATTTTCGATACGCTGAATGCGAAGGTAGCTTTGGACGCCTCGATTCAGGCAATGAAGAAGCACGAGAAGCAGTTGTCCCTGATGCTCAGTGTGACGGTGAGCGACTTAGCTGGCAGAACGCTGAGTGGTCAAACGCTGGATGCTGTGTTGGCGAGTGTAAGCACTTATCCTATCTTCAGCATCGGACTGAACTGCTCGTTTGGTGCGAAGCAGATGTTACCCTTCCTGCGTCAAATGGCTCGTAAGGCTCCTTGTTATATCAGTGCTTATCCCAATGCCGGTCTTCCCAACGCGATGGGCCTTTACGACGAGACGGCAGAGAGTATGGCTCCACAAATGGGTCAGATGGTGGATGAAGGTTTGGTGAACATTATCGGAGGCTGTTGCGGTACCGACGATCATTTCATCGCGAAATATCCTGCGCTGGTAGAAGGTAAGCAACCCAGAAAACCTGCAGAGAAACCTGAGACGATGTGGCTGAGCGGACTCGACATGCTGGACGTGACCAAAGACGTACACTTCGTGAATGTGGGTGAACGATGCAACGTGGCGGGTTCTAGAAAATTCCTCCGACTGATTAAGGAGAAACAATATGATGAGGCTGTATCAATAGCACGTAAGCAAGTGGCTGACGGAGCGTTGGTAATCGATATCAATATGGATGACGGACTTTTGGATGCTCGTCAGGAGATGGTTAATTTCCTTAACATGATAGCTGCTGAGCCCGATATTGCCTCAGTACCTGTAATGCTCGACTCGTCAGACTGGAACGTGATAGTCAGTGGACTGAAATGTGTGCAGGGAAAGAGTATCGTGAACAGCATCTCGCTGAAAGAAGGCGAAGAGGTGTTCATCAAGCACGCCATGGATGTGAAACGCTATGGTGCTGCGGTCGTGGTGATGTGCTTCGACGAAGAAGGTCAAGCTACGAGCTATGAACGACGTATTCAAATAGCCAAACGTGCATATCATATTCTAACCCAGCAAGTTGGAATGAATCCGCTTGATATTATCTTTGACCCCAATATCTTGGCTGTAGCTACAGGAATGTCTGAGCATGATGCTTATGCTGCCGACTTCATCAAGGCTACCCAATGGATTCGTGAAAACCTTCCTGGGGCTCATGTCAGCGGAGGTGTCAGCAACCTCTCGTTCTCGTTCCGAGGTAATAACTACATCCGTGAGGCCATGCACGCCGTATTCCTCTATCATGCCATTCAGGCAGGTATGGACTTTGGTATCGTCAATCCTGCAACAAAAGTTCTTTACACAGACATTCCCCAAGACCAATTAGAAATCATCGAAGATGTCATCTTGAACAGGAAGTCTGGTGCTTCAGAAAAGTTGATTGCCTTGGCGCAGGAATTGGCTCAAGAGGAAGCTGGTAAATCCAGTGAAACTAGTACAACTAGTAAGACTAGTGAAATTAGAAGCGGTTCCGTTGAGGAGCGCCTGCAACAAGCCCTTATCAAAGGCATTGGCGATTACCTGCAAGAAGATTTGGAAGAGGCGCTGAAACAATATCCTAAGGCCGTCAGCATCATCGAGGGTCCTTTGATGGCTGGCATGAACAAGGTCGGCGAATTGTTTGGCGCAGGCAAAATGTTCTTGCCCCAGGTGGTGAAGACAGCCCGCACCATGAAGCAAGCCGTAGCCATTCTGCAACCTTATATTGAGGCGGAGCAGTCGGAAGGCGCCAAGAAGGCGGGCAAGGTTTTGCTTGCTACCGTGAAGGGCGACGTGCACGATATCGGAAAGAACATAGTCAGCGTCATTTTAGCCTGCAACAACTACGAGGTCATAGATATGGGCGTGATGGTTCCTGCTGAGCAGATTGTGCGAAAGGCAAAGGAGGAACAGGTGGACATGATTGGCCTTTCTGGACTGATTACTCCGTCGCTCGAAGAAATGGTGAATGTGGCGCACGAAATGCAGCGTGCCGGTTTGGACATTCCAATTATGATTGGTGGGGCAACCACTAGCGAACTGCATGTAGCTTTGAAAATTGCTCCCGTTTATGGCGGTCCTGTGGTGTGGATGAAAGACGCCTCGCAAAACGCCCTTGTTGCTGCCAAGCTGATGAACAAGGAGGAAGAACAACAGATGGAAAAAGAGTTGGATGCAAAATATGAGCATCTGCGCGAAGCCTACGAAACGGAGCAGCAGCAGTTGTTGTCGTTGGAAGAGGCACGAAAGAAGAAACCCAACCTCTGGGAAGATTAAACCAAACTTTTTTGCAAGAATAACAATAAAAATAATGAATATGCGAAAAACCCTGCTTTTCTTAGGTCTGATGCTGACGATGGTCTTGTCGGCACAACCTAAACGTGAGTTTCGTGGAGCCTGGATACAGAGTGTGAACGGGCAGTTTATGGGCATGGGCACCGAAGCCATGCAGAAGACGCTGAGTTACCAATTGGACGAGTTGCAGAAGGATGGTTGTAACGTCATCATCTTCCAGGTTCGCCCAGAATGTGATGCGCTTTACGAGAGTTCGTTGGAACCTTGGAGTTGCTATCTGACGGGAAGGCAGGGCAAGGCTCCCCAGCCTTACTGGGACCCTCTGGCTTGGATGGTGCAACAGTGCCACCAGCGCGGTATGGAGCTGCACGCTTGGATTAATCCCTATCGTGCCAAGACGAAGACGGCCCATGCAAATGCCAGCAATCATGTGGTGGTTCAGCATCCCGAGCGTTGTTTCGACTATGACGGACTGAAAGTGTTGAATCCTGCATTGAAGGAGAACCGCGACTATATCTGTCAAGTGGTAACAGACATCTTGGAGCGTTACGATGTTGACGGACTGCATATCGACGATTATTTCTATCCTTATCCTACGCCAGGAATCAATATCCCCGACGAAGCCAATTTCAGGGCCGATCCTCAAGGATTTACCGATATAGGCGATTGGCGCAGAAACAACGTGAACCTGTTTATCGAACAGCTTTGGGCAACCATCCGAACGGTAAAGCCTTGGGTGAAGTTCGGTGTGTCGCCTTTCGGCATCTACCGCAATCAGAAGAGCGACCCCAACGGTAGTAAAACCAATGGTCTGCAGAACTACGACCAGCTGTATGCCGACGTGCTGTTGTGGGTAGACAACGGATGGGTGGACTACTGCGTCCCTCAGCTGTATTGGGAGATTGGTCATAAGGCTGCCGATTACGACGAGCTGATACATTGGTGGAACAAGTATTGCACCAAGACCACGCTGGTGATTGGTGAGGATGTGGAGCGCACCGCTAAGGCTAACCAGATGGCGCGCAAGATGGCGCTACATGCTGAACTGCCCAATGTGAAAGGCACCGTGCTGTGGTATGCGAAGGCAGCTGTCGATAACGTTGGTAATTATGGTACACGCCTACGTGAACTCTATTGGCGCTATCCTGCCTTGCAACCTGTGATGAAACACATCGACGATAAGGCACCCAAAAAGCCTAGTAAGTTGAAGGTCATAGATATCGAGGGCCAGAAGGTTCTGTTCTGGACCGCTCCGAAGGGCGAAGGTTGGAAGGATGCTGCCAACAATTATGCCATCTATCGCTTTGAGCAGGGCGAGAGGGTTAATATCAACGACGCCTCGCATCTGGTCACCATTACCCCCGACACCCACTACGAACTGCCTCAGGCCGAAAGTGGAAGCAAGTGTGTATATGCAGTAACTGCCCTCGACCGTATGCAGAACGAGAGCAGTTACAAGAAAGTAAAGGTGAAGTATTAACTCCGCAGATAGGGGTTATACATCAATTCATCCGCAATCGTGCTTTGGGGACCGTGTCCTGAGAGCACGATTGTTTCTTTAGGTAGTTTCGCTACAATGTTTTTCAGGCTCTGCTCCATCTCTTGCCACGAGCCTCCGTCAAAGTCGGTGCGTCCTATGCTCATACGGAACAGCGTGTCGCCCGTAAAGCAAGTATGCTCCGCTTCGCAGTAGAGAAGGGCTGAGCCTGGGGTGTGTCCTGGAGTCTGCATTACCTTCAGCGTGTGGTTGCCAAAGGTAATGGTGTCGCCATCTTTCAGCCATCGTCCCACCTCTGCCTCACAATTCTCAATGTCAATGCCGAAAAGGTCTTTGGCCTGCTTCATCAGATGTTCTATCAGGAAATCATCTTCTTTGCACACCTCCACCTTCAGACCGAATTCGCAGAAGATGTATGCATTGCCGAAGTTATGGTCCAGGTGTCCGTGAGTAGCTATCAGGTGTACGGGCTTCAGGTCGTTCTTACGAACGTAGTCCGTGAGCGCACTTTTCTCATCGGGAAAGAAAGCACCACAATCTATGATGACACACTCCTTTGTGTCGTCGCTCACCACGTAGCAGTTCTCCTGCAACGGATTACACATGAATCGCTTGATGTTAACCATAACCCTTAACCTTTAACCCTTAACCCTTAACCTTTAACCCTTAACCCTTAACCCTGAACCCTTTATACGGGTACGTATATACAATGTTTCTCCTTAAACCATTCCTCGCTGAACCAGCTGCTCAACTCCTCCGTATCTACGATTTTGCGGAAGGGTTGTGTCTCTGCCTGCACGTCACCACCTTTCAGACAGATCACTCCGTTGGGCATTGCGTTGTGCTGTTCCTTCGAAATGTTTTTGCGCACAATCTTCATCAGGTCGGGTAGGGGCATTACCGCACGACTCACCACAAAGTCATACTTGCCCTTCTCGTCCTCGCCACGCAGATGTTCCGGACGACAATTCTTCAGTCCGATAGCGTTGCAAACCTCCTGAGCCACGCGTATCTTCTTGCCCGTTCCGTCAATCAGCTTAAAATCGCATTCGGGAAAGAGAATGGCCAGGGGGATGCCTGGGAAACCGCCACCCGTACCGAAGTCCAGAATCTTAGTGCCAGGGGTAAACTGAATCATCTTGCCGATGGCCAGCGAGTGCAGCACGTGGTGTTCGTACAGGTTGTCAATGTCCTTGCGCGAAATGACGTTTATCTTGGCGTTCCAGTCACGATACAGAGCGTCGAGCGCAGCAAATTGTTGCTGTTGCCCGACGCTGATGTTTGGGAAATATTTCTGAATGATTTCCATATTCTGCTTTTAGCTTTGAATTTTGAGGTTTGAACTTTATGATATGTTCGCAGTTCGGAGTAATCACAAAACTCAAATCTCAAACCTCAAAGTAAGTTACCCGTTCATACTTAATAAGAACTCTTCGTTCGAGTGCGTCTGGATAAGACGGTCGTGCACCGTATTCATTGCCTCGATGGGGTTCATTTCGGCAATAAACTTGCGGATAATCCACATGCGGTTCAGCGTGGTCTGATCCTGCAGCAGGTCATCACGACGCGTAGAGCTCTGTACCAAGTTGACAGCAGGGAAGATGCGCTTGTTAGCCAGCATACGGTCTAACTGCAACTCAGAGTTACCCGTACCCTTGAATTCCTCGAAGATTACCTCGTCCATCTTGCTGCCTGTATCCGTCAGAGCCGTAGCAATGATAGTCAGCGAACCGCCTCCCTCAATGTTGCGGGCAGCACCGAAGAAACGCTTAGGCTTCTGCAGGGCGTTGGCATCCACACCACCTGTGAGCACCTTACCAGATGCAGGCGCTACGGTGTTGTAGGCACGAGCCAGACGTGTGATAGAGTCGAGGAAGATGACTACATCATGTCCGCACTCCACCATACGCTTTGCCTTCTCCAGCACGATACCGGCAATCTTCACGTGACGGTCGGCAGGCTCGTCGAACGTCGAGGCTATCACCTCTGCGTTTACCGTACGTGCCATATCCGTTACCTCCTCAGGGCGCTCGTCGATGAGCAACATCATGATGTAAGCTTCCGGATGGTTGGCAGCTATGGCGTTGGCAATGTCCTTCATCAGGATAGTCTTACCCGTCTTTGGCTGAGCCACAATCAGTGCACGCTGACCCTTACCGATAGGAGCAAACAGGTCGACAATACGCACCGAAGGATTCGTCGTTGCACGGTCGCCACAGAGTGTGAACTTCTCATCGGGGAAGAGTGGTGTCAAGTGCTCAAAGGCCACACGGTCGCGCACCTCCTGAGGCAGACGTCCGTTGATGGTGTTCACCGTGTTCATGGCGAAGTATTTCTCGTTGTCGTGTGGAGGACGAACGGTACAATCTACCACATCGCCCGTCTTCAGTCCGTAGCGCTTAATCTGCTGAGGACTTACGTAGATATCGTCGGGCGAAGACAAGTAGTTATAGTCGCTCGAGCGCAGGAAACCGTAACCGTCCTGCAGCAGTTCCAGTACGCCGTTGCCTGTAATCAGGTCGTTGAAATCATATTTTTCGCCACCACGAGGTGCGTTGTATGCAGCGCGTTCTCCGGCAACTACAGGCTCCTGAGCCTGTGCTACCGGACGGTCAAAGATGTCGAGCGTAGGAATGGCTGCACCGTCCTCAATGGGCAGGTCGACTACGGGAATGAAGTCTGTACCGTCGCCAGGATCACCTTCCCATACGCCGTCCGGCGAGGGAACGTACTCTTGCTGTGCGTTCATCTTTTCCTGCAATTGGTTCAGCAACGATGGGTCAACCGTCTCTTCTGTGGGAGCACCTTCAGCCTCGGGGATAATGTCCTCGGCAACCTGTGCTTCAGCCTGAGCTTCGGCTTGTGCCTTTGCCTCTTGTTCTGCCTTCTTGGCAGCCTCGGCAGCAGCTATTTCTTCCAGTTCTTTCTTCGACTTGCGTCCGCGCTTTTTGGGTGCGGGTTTCTCTTCCTCTGCTTTCTCCTCTACAGGGGCCTGCTCATTGGCAGCAGCCTCGGCAGCCTCCTGCTCGGCAAACAGCGAGTCCAGTGTCTTTTTCTTCTCAGGCTTTACTGCCTTTGCGTCCAGGTTCTCGCCATCGCTGCCATTCACGGTATACACCTTGCTGGTGTCCTTGGCTATGCGAGTACGTTTACGCTTAGGTGTTGGTTTTCCTGCAGCAGAATCCTCTGCAGCCTTGTCTAAGATAGCGTAAATCACGGTTTCTAATTCGTCATCCTGTGAAACCTTTACGCCCAATTCATTGGCTATCTCCATCAATTCGGGGATAGGCATTTTTGCTAATTCGTCTTTCGTGTACATAATATATACAGTAATTCGTTATTATTCGAATGTGTTGAAATTGATTTTGGAAATGAAGTGCTTCACGAACGGAAACACTGTTTTTCTGAAATTCGACTGCAAAGGTACACATTATCTTTCGAACCACCAAATTTTATTTGGACTTTTTCGAACGAGAGCGCTCGGTTTACCGCTTTGCACCTTTAGGTCAAAGAACCTTCGACGCAGTCAGAATTACATAAAATAAATGGGACTACCAAATTTTGGCAGTCCCAATTATCTTTCACTGTTCCGCTCGACCTATGGTCGCTTTCTTGCTTAGGCAAGCGTCACCCTTCGGGATGCCGAGCGGTACCTTTAGGTCAAAGACTTTTCACTAGCGAAGCGTTTCACTCTTCACTATTCACTCTTCACTATTCACTTTTCACTAGCGAAGCGTTTCACTAGGGCGAAGCCCGCTAGAACGGTCCGTGTCCCATACACGAGGTCGTTGTGATGGCCGTCAGGAAGGCTGTGAGAGCGGCTACTATCACCTTCACCGCTACCTCAACAATTCGATTCGTCTTCATAACTTTCACTGTTCACTATTCACTGTTCACTATTCACTGTTCAGTTCTGTCCCAGGCCACCGCTGGACTTGGTGAACACCTTGCTCACAACCTCACTCGACTGCCCGTCCTTGATGGCGATAGCCTTCACGGTGGTCGTTGCGCTCAGGGAGAATGCCTCACTGTACACTGCGCTCTCAGCCGTAGGCATGCTGCCATCAGTGGTGTAGTGAATCTCAGCACCGTCAGGACCACTCATGCTCACCTGGGTAGAGTCGGTGAACTGCGTGTTACCGCTAATGGTGGGCGAAGTCAGTGAAGGAGTCAGCGAGCCAGTACCGCTACCACCCTGGTTCTGGCTACCGCCATTCTCCGTAGAACCGTTCTCTCCGTCACCCGTAGATCCGTTCTCGGGGTCCTCCACCTCTGCGTCGTCGTCGCTGGTCACGCGCTTCACCTCCTTACCGTCGCGGTCGTAGCAGGTGATGACGATGGCGGTGTTCTTCAGCTCGTCCTTTAGGTCAGTGTCGGGAGTGAAGATGATGCGACGGCTGGTAATCAGACCGGTCTTCACCTTGTTCACGTCCTCCACAGACTTCGAACGCAGTCCGAATCGC
>CACZMV010000039.1 GCA_902782305.1 uncultured Prevotellaceae bacterium | reverse complement strand
CAAATGGTGATGCAACCGAGTAGCATCAGCCAAGTGATAATGTTTCTTTTCATTTCGTTTTGATAATGTTTCGATTTCGTGCTGCAAAATTACACATTATTATATATAGTACCATATAAAAATGTAATCACTGTTTGGCTTTGAAACACCAATTAAAAACCGTGTTACATTTACGAAAGTTTGTGAAACAATAGGGGGCGCAGTATGTGCCAAAAGATCGTTATCTTTGCAGTCAGAATTATAGACTATAAATAGATAACCGTACTGACGGCCCTGCCTTTCGCATGGACCCGTGCAGCCGTTGATCCAAATTTTTACATCTTCTTATGTTTCGGACAATCAAACATGGAGGGTGCCGCTAAACCAGAGGCTCAGGATTTGAAGAGTCCTGGACCACGATTCCTGTGGATGCCAGCTGTGGACTATCCCGCTACTGATAAACTTCCTGCCCGTAAGATGGGTGAATGGTATGAGGCCATCCCGCCCCTCTGTCGTCCCAATACGGGTCTGACTCCTGCCGACTGGTTCGGTCGTACGATGGTGGAGTCGTTGCCTAAGAATATCAAGATTGGTGTGATTCATGTGGCTATTGGCGGTATTGATATCAAGGGTTTCCTGACTGATAGCATCGACAATTATGTGAAGACCAAAGCACCTGGATGGATGAAGGGTATGTTGGAAGCCTATGACAATAATCCTTATAAGCGATTGGTGACATTGGCCAAGAAAGCTCAGAAGGATGGTGTGATCAAGGGTATCCTGATGCATCAGGGTGAAACAAACACAGGCGATCCGAAATGGGCTGGTATGGTGAAGCAGGTTTATGACAACCTGTGTAGCGACCTAAACCTAAAACCTGAGGAGGTGAACCTCTATGCCGGTAACATTGTACAGGCTGGTGGTCAGGGTGTATGTATTGGTTGTAAGAAGCAGATAGACGAACTGCCTAATACCCTGCATACCGCTCAGGTTATTTCGTCGGACGATTGTACCAATGGTCCTGACCGTCTGCATTTCGATGCTGCGGGCTATCGTGAGTTAGGTTGTCGCTATGCTGAGGCTGTTGCCCGTCACTTAGGATATGAGCCTAAGCGTCCGTTTATCGAGATGCCTAAGAAAATTGAGGTTCCTGCTGATGCTGTTATTGCTGAGACGACAATCCCTGGCAATGAGTTCCCGAAGGTGGACAAAGAGCATAGAGCTTATTTCAGCATTTCGGCTCCTGAAGCCCGTAAGGTGATCGTTGATATCTGTGGAAAGAAATATGATATGCAGCCCGATGGAAAGGGTAACTGGATGGCAGTTACTGATCCGTTGGTTCCTGGATTCCACTACTATTTCATGGAAATCAATGGTGTCCGTTTTGTTGATCCCGCAACAGAGACCTTCTTCGGTTGTAACCGTCAATCGGGTGGTATCGAGATTCCTGAAGGCGATGAGGGTAACTATTATCGTCCTCAGCAGGGTGTGCCCCAAGGACAAGTGCGTAGCTTGTATTATTTTGCCAAGTCTACCAACGAGTGGCGCCATGCAATGGTTTATACTCCTGCAGACTATGAGAAGGGAAAGAAGAAATATCCAGTGCTTTACCTGCAGCATGGCATGGGTGAAGATGAGACCGGATGGAGCAAACAGGGACACATGCAGCATATCATGGACAACCTGATTGCCAAGGGTGACGCTGTGCCTATGATTGTGGTGATGGAGAGTGGCGATATCAAGGCTCCTTTCAAGGGTGGCGATAACCGTCAGGGCTTCAGCACTTACGGCAACTCTTTCTATGAAGTAATGATGAACGATTTAATACCAACCATAGACGCTAAGTTCCGTACCTTGACAGACCGAGACCATAGGGCCATGGCAGGTCTGTCTTGGGGCGGACACCAGACTTTTGACGTTGTATTGAACCATCTGGATAAGTTTGCATGGATGGGCACGTTCAGTGGTGCTATCTTCGGTCTTGACGTGAAGACGGCTTATAATGGAATCTTTACGCGTCCTGACGAGTTCAACAAAAAGATTCACTACCTCTTTATGATGAGCGGTACTGAGGGTATGGACAAGATGTTTAATACCAAGAAGACCGTTGACGAACTGAATGCTCAGGGTATCAAGGCTGTGTACTATGAGTCTACTGGTACAGACCATGAATGGCTGACATGGCGTAGGGGACTTAAAGAGTTCGTGCCGAAACTCTTCAAAAAATGAGAAATGAGAAGTGAGGAATGAGAAATGAAAATGAAGAATGAAGAAATGATGCGAATTAAGAGTATACTATTAACCTTTTTGTTGGCGATGCCGTTGTGCGCAGCTAACCAGTTCGTGACTTTCAATGAGCAGGCTGAAGCTCTGTCACTAAAAGGTGCCACTATCGGTTATAGTGCACAGGAACCCAAGGCAGTGCAATTGGCTATAGCCAGTATGCAACAGGACTTCCAACGTGTCATGGACTTTGTCCCTGCCAAGAGTGAGCAGCCAACCATTCTTGTTGGTACAGTGGGCTTCAATAAACAGATTGACCAATGGGTGAAGAGTGGTAAACTAGCTGACTTGAAAGGGAAGCGTGAGAAATTCATCATCTCCACGATTGACGGACAGATGGTCATTGCCGGTAGTGACCGTCGTGGAACGGTTTATGGAATATATGAGTTAATATACCGATGGTGAACCTGCTGTGGAGTTTCGTGGCTTGTTCCTTAACGATGAGGCTCCTTGTCTGACCTCATGGGTAAAGAATACATTTGGTACTGTATATGGTGACCACCGATTCTATGCAAAGGTCTTTGAACTCATCCTTCGACTGAGAGGTAACATGCTGTGGCCAGCCATGTGGGGCTGGGCTTTCTATGCCGACGACCCTGAGAATTCGAAGACCGCTGACGAGATGGGTATCATCATGGGTACCTCACACCATGAGCCGATGGCTCGTAACCATCAGGAGTATGCCCGTCATCGCAAAGAGTGGGGACCTTGGAACTACCAGAAGAACCAGACAAAGCTGGACCAGTTCTTCCGTGAGGGTATTGAACGCATGAAGGGTACGGAGGACATGGTGACCATCGGTATGCGTGGCGATGGCGACGAGGCGATGAGCGAAGATGCTGATACTAAGTTGCTCCAGCGTATTGTGGAGAACCAGCGAAAGATTATCAAGCAGGTCACCAAGAAACCTGCTAATAAAACGACTCAGGTATGGGCCTTATATAAAGAGGTATTAGACTATTATGATAAAGGAATGGATGGGGCTTGTATTACCATGTAGATTACGTGGGTGCTCCCCGTAACACCAAGTGGATCAATGTGACCCAGACACAACAGATGTTCGAACAGCTCTCGTTGGCCTACGATTATGGCATCCAGCGGATGTGGATTCTGAATGTGGGTGACTTGAAACCGATGGAATATCCCATCCAGTTGTTTATGGATATGGCGTGGAACCCTAAGGAATACACACAGCAAACGGTTACTGATCATACCCGTTGCTTCTTCCGTACTGTACTCGGCGATTCCGTTGCCGAGGAAGCCGCCTCTATCTACAACCGCAATTGCCAGTACATGGCTCGTGTAACTCCAGAGATGCTGGATGCACAGACCTATAATGTGGCTACGGGAGAGTGGCGCAAGGTGGCTGACGACTATGCCCGTCTGGAGCGTCGTGCATTGCGACTGTTTGCCGAGATTCCTGAGGAGGCTCGTGATGCTTATCGCCAGTCTATCCTCTTCCCCGTTCAGGCAATGGCCAACCTCTATGATATGTATTATGCCCAGGCTATGAATAAGGTGTTGGCAGATGCCAACAATCCAGATGCCAACGAGTGGGCAGACAAAGTAGCCCAGTGCTTCGAGCGTGATGCTCAACTCTGTCATTATTATAATAAGGTGATGGCTCATGGTAAGTGGGACGGCATGATGACGCAGAAGCACATTGGCTACACCTCTTGGAATGATGACTTCCCTCATGAGATGTTGCCTCTTGTGGCTATGTGGCTATGGAGGCTGAACATTACTTCAGTGCGCAGGCTACGGCTGATACCCAGTGGAGTATCTATCCCGACTATGGTCGTACACGCAGTGCGGTAGCATTGACTCCTTATACTGAAGCTGTTGGTGGTGCCAGCCTGACTTATCGTTTTACCCTGCCTGCTGATGCACCTTCCAAAGTCAAGGTTCATGTCGTTGTGAAGTCTACGCTTGACTTCCTGAATGTGGGTGGTCATGAATATACGGTTAGTCTGGACGGTTCTGAACCTCAGGTGGTTAACTTTAACAAGACACTGGTTGACCGTCAGCCTTATATGTATTCTGAGTATTATCCTGCAGTGGCTCGTCGTATTGTCGAGAAAGTGGTGGAGTTGCCAGTAGGCAATGCAGCTGTTCATGAGTTGACTCTGTCTCCGCGCCATCCAGGCATCGTCTTTGAGAAAATCGTTGTCGATTGTGGAGGATATCAGCCACAATATCTATTCGGCGAAGAGAGCCCTCTTCTCCGAAATGAGAAATGATTAATGAGAAGTGAGAAATGAGAAAATTGTTCGTAATTTTTAGTATAGTCAGTTGTCTGTCTGTAATGGCACAACTACCATATCAGAACCCGAGTTTGTCAGCGCATGAGCGTGCGGTTGATTTGTGTTCACGCTTGTCTTTGGAAGAAAAAGCCCAACTGATGTTGGACGAGAGTCCTGCTATTCCTCGTTTGGGTATCAAGAAGTTCTTCTGGTGGAGCGAGGCGCTGCATGGTGCCGCTAATATGGGAAATGTTACCGTGTTCCCAGAACCCGTGGCAATGGCTTCGTCGTTTAATCCCGACTTGCTTTATCAATGTTTTGATGTGGCTTCTACGGAGTTCCGTGCTCAGTACAACCATCGACTGTATGACCTCGGTGGCGAGGATATGAAAATGCGCAGTTTGTCAGTATGGACTCCGAATGTGAACATCTTCCGTGACCCACGATGGGGCAGGGGACAGGAGACCTATGGCGAAGATCCTTATCTGACTTCTATCATGGGTGATGCCGTGGTACGTGGCTTACAGGGTCCTGAGACTTCGAAGTATCGCAAATTGTGGGCTTGTGCCAAGCACTACGCCGTACATAGCGGTCCGGAATATACTCGTCATTCGGCCAACCTGACGGATGTGCCGGTCCGTGATTTCTGGGAAACGTATATGCCGGCCTTTAAGTATTTGGTTACCAAGAGTAATGTACGTGAGGTGATGTGTGCCTATCAGCGACTGGATGATGACCCTTGTTGTGGTTCGAATCGTTTATTGCAACAGATTCTGCGTGACGAATGGGGCTTTAAGTATCTGGTGGTAAGCGATTGTGGTGCCGTATCCGATTTCTATACCTCTCATAAGTCCTCTTCTTCACCCATTACGGCTTCAGCCAAGGCAACATTAGCAGGCACTGATGTGGAGTGCGGCTACGGCTATGCTTACAAGAGCATTCCTGAGGCTGTTCGTCGTGGACTGATTACTGAAGCTGAGGTTGACAAGCATGTCATTCGTTTGTTGGAAGGCCGTTTCGACCTGGGCGAGATGGACAATCCTTCGTTGGTGGAGTGGTCGAAGATTCCTTATTCTGCTATGTCTACCAAGGCATCAGCCCAACTTTCGCTTAATATGGCGCGACAGACTATTGTGTTGTTGCAGAACAAAGGTGATGTACTGCCTTTGCAAAAGAATAAGGAGAAGATAGCTGTTATAGGTCCCAATGCTCATAACGAGCCGATGATGTGGGGCAACTATAATGGTACACCCAACAAGACCATTACCATTCTTGATGGCATCAAGGCCAAACAGAAGAAGTTGGTCTATTTCCCTGGTTGCGATTTAACCTACGACAAGGTATTGGAATGTCACATGGCTACAGAGTGTGTGGCTCCTGACGGTAAAAAGGGACTGAAGGGCACCTTCTGGACCAATACAGAGATGGAGGGCAAATCATTCACTACAGAGTATTACACCAAACCCTTGGCAGTAACTACTAACGGTATGCATGTCTTTGCCGCCAATCTGCCCATTGAGGACTTTTCTGCCAAGTATGAGACGACCTTTGCTCCTAAGGAGGCTGGAGAATATGTGCTGAACGTAGAGGGTACGGGTCAATTTGAGGTACTAGTTAATGGAGAGCGTAAGGCTTTCCATCGTATTTGGCGCTCTACACCCACCCGTACTGTGTTGAAGGCTGAAAAAGGACAGCAATTCCAGATAGAGGTGCGTTTCCAGACGGTTAAGACATGGGGTGCTGGCATGAAGATTAACATTGCCCGTGAATTGCCTATCGACTATCAGGAGACGATTGCTAAACTGAAGGGAATCGATAAGGTTATCTTCGTGGGAGGTATTGCTCCTAGTCTGGAAGGTGAGGAGATGCCTGTTAATATCGAAGGTTTCAAGGGTGGTGACCGTACCAGCATTGAACTGCCTCGTGTACAGCGTGAATTCTTGAAGGCATTGAAGGCTGCAGGCAAGACCGTTATTTATGTCAACTGCTCTGGTTCTGCCATTGCACTGTTGCCTGAAACAGAAACCTGCGATGCCATCGTGCAGGCTTGGTATCCTGGTCAGGAAGGTGGTACGGCAGTCGCCGATGTTTTGTTTGGCGACTATAATCCTAGTGGTAAGTTGTCAGTCACCTTCTATAAGAATGATGCTCAGTTGCCCGACTACGAAGACTATTCCATGAAGGGTCGCACCTATCGTTACTTCAACGATGCCTTGTTCCCCTTCGGCTATGGTCTGAGTTATACTGCGTTCGAGTTAGGTTCTGCCCAGTGCTCTGTGGATGGCAATTCTGTCACCATCACCCTCCCCGTTACCAATACAGGCAAACGTGATGGAACGGAAATCGTTCAGGTATACGTCAAGAATCCTGCTGACCCCAATGCTCCGCTGAAGACCCTTCGTGCCTTCCAGCGTATTAGCGTCGAGGCAGGTCAGACACAAACCATTACCCTGAAACTGGACCGTCAGTCGTTCGAATTCTTTGATGCGGAAACGAACACCATGCGAGTAAAGCCTGGACAGTACGAAGTGCTTTATGGCACCAGCTCTGCGGATGCTGACCTACAATCAATGATAATAACCATTTAACCAATTAATAATGAAAAGAATTACAATCCTTATGCTGACGCTGGTTGCTACGATGATGGCAACAGCACAGAACCCTTACCTGCCGTTGTGGGAACATGTACCCGACGGAGAACCCCGAGTGTTTGACGACCCAGATAATCCTGGTCGTCAGCGAGTATATATTATAGGTTCGCACGATACGCATTTTACGCAGTATTGTGGTAATGATATCCGCATGTGGTCGGCTCCTGTAGAGGACTTGTCGCAATGGCGTGACGAGGGCCCGATTTTCTCCTATTTCGTCAATGGACAGTGGGACACGATGTTTGCTCCCGACTTAGTAGAGGTTGTTGACAAGGCTACCGGTAAGAAGACCTATTGGCTGTATCCTCACTCTCGTGGATGGCAGCGTGTGCCTATGGTTTGTAAGGGTGACCGTCCCAACGGTCCTTTTGTGCCCGTCAACCTGACTGCTGATGGAACAAAGTGTGTGGATGGTTCATTGATTGACTTCGATCCCTCTGTGTTCATCGAGCCAGTGACCAACAAGAAAGACCCTGATTTTGCTCGTGGTTTCCGTGCTTATGTATATTATGGATTCCAGCATTCATCAGCTTTTGAACTTGACCAGGAGACGATGTATCTGAAGCGTGAAGGTCGTGAGGTATTGGATGGTTTTATCCCCGATGCGATGCAGTTCTTCGAGGCTAGCAGCATTCGCCAGATTGGTAATAAATATGTGATGATCTATTCTGGATTCAGTGGACCGGAATACGGTCAGGGACGTAGCAACTCCACCTTGCGTTATGCTTATGGCGATTCACCCATAGGTCCTTGGACCAGTGGTGGTGTGTTGGTTGACTCGCGTGGAGTGATTCCTGGTGAGAATGATGCCCACCTCATTACTGCCAATGCTGGTCATAACACCCATGGCTCATTGCAGTTGGTCAATGGTCAGTGGTATGTGTTCTACCATCGTCCTCCCCGTGGCTTCGGTTATGCCCGTCAGGCCATGGTGGCTCCCGTGAAGATTACATGGGACAAGAAAGCCGTCAGCAAGGGTGGTAAGGTATGCATTACAGGTTACGACCCTTATGCAAAGGATAATGTCTGGACTGCTAAGGCTACTGATGGTATGGAGTATACAGGTGCTGAGGTAACCAGTGAAGGTTTTCAGATGTATGGTTTGCCACCTTATCAGTACTACTCTGCAGGTATTGCCTGTGTCATGACGGGTGGAACCAATAGCAACGAGTGGATGCAAGATAACTTCGACGTATGGAACAACTCCATGGACTTGGCAGGAATTACCAACAAGGGTATTGTAGGTTTTAAGTACTTCGGCTTTGGTGGCTTGGCACAGGACACCAATGGATTGAAAGCCTTCAAAGGCGTTCAGAAGGGTGATGGTGCAGCACTGAACCTCCATCTGACTCCTGGAGGACATGGAGCCTTTAAGATTCATGTACTTTTGGATAATCCTTGGAATGGACAGGAGATTGCCGTTGTCAACGTGCCTGCTGGTGCTCAGCGCAGTGCTCAGATGTATCAAGTAGCTGTACCTGCTGTAGAAGGACTGACAGGCAAACATGCTATCTATCTCGTGGCAGAGGGTGCTGACATTCAGCCCAAGAAGGATGATCGTCCACAGTGGGGGCGTCGTCAACAGCCTCAGCGTCCAGAAGGTCTCTTCGACCTGCACGGTATTGGTTTCTCGAAGAGTAATCAGCCATGTGTGGTTCCCGTTGTCCCACAGATTACCATCAAGGCCGATGGTAAGCAGTTGGTTATCCCCGCTCTTCCCATCCGCACTACCAACCAGAATGGTTATACAGACCTGACCCGTTATCAGGTATATGCTCCACAGAACGTGAAGCAACTGGAGGTGAAGTCGAGTGTACCTGGAGTGAAGATAACCATCAGTCCTATTACAGAGGGTAGGGCAACCATAACATGTGATTATAACGGACAAAAGAAGATTTATCTGATTAACTAAAAAATGAAACACGTTTTATTAACAAGCGTATTGTTGATGTTTTCAATATTGGGAGCAAGAGGAACCGTGGATGAGAATTTCTATATCTATCTTTGCTTCGGACAGTCGAATATGGAAGGCAACGCTCAGCCAGAGTCTATTGACCAGACTGTTGATGAGAGATTCCAAACGCTGGCATGTGTCAACTTCCAAAGCCCTGTGCGTACGATGGGCGAGTGGTACCCTGCAACTCCTCCTATTGTCCGTCAGGGAACAGGATTGGGTATGGCCGACTATTTTGGTCGTACGATGGTTGCCAACCTGCCTGCGAATGTCAAGGTTGGTGTAGTGGATGTAGCCATCGGAGGAACCAAGATAGAGGGCTTTATGTCAGAGAAGGTGGCTGATTATATAGCACCAGAGGCCGATTGGCTGAAAGTTTACTTTGCAGCCTATGACAATGACCCTTATAAGCGCTTGGTTGATATGGCAAAGATTGCCCAGCAGTCGGGTGTGATCAAGGGAATCCTGCTCCATCAGGGTGAGAGTAACAATGGTCAGACAGATTGGCCTCAGAAGGTGAAGACCGTTTATAATCGTCTGATTGCCGACCTGAATCTCAATGCTGCCGATGTTCCTCTGTTTGTAGGCGAGGTGGTTAATTCTACTGCCAATGGTACTTGTGCATACCACAATAATATTATCGCCAATGTACCTTCTGTTATTCCCAACTCATATGTTATCTCTTCTGCAAACTGCCCAGCAAAGCCGGAGATGGATGGCAGCATTCTGCATTTTACTGCTCAGGGCTATCGCATCATGGGTCAGCGCTATGCTAAGAAGGCTTTGAGCCTGATGGGCATTGATGCTCAGATTGAGGAACCTCAGATTCCCTCTAGTAATTGGGTCGTTGACAAGCGGTTCACTTCATTGGCAGAGATTGGTACTACGCCTTTTGCTATTGTCAACGAGGACGAAGGCATGGCTATTTATGGTGTAAAAGACCAGGAATTAGGTTATGGTTACATGGCAGAAGCCTTCAAGGATACAAATTCTGGTTATATGTTCAAACTAGAGAGTTGTAGCGACGTGACTCATGGCTATCTCTTACGACTGATGACTCCTAGTGGTGGCGAATACTCTATCTGGAGTTCTCCAGGCTATTTGAATGGTTTTTCTACCTTCCAAGATTGCAGTTTCGTTTTGGGACTGAATAACCAGAACGGACAGGATGTACCCAATGGTGCTGTATGGAATATCCAGTATGTGGAAGGCAAAGGATTCTCTTTAAAGAATCTCTATACGGGCAAGTATCTTAAGAATGCCCAGTCTGCAAAATTTGAAGCGCCTACTTATTTTACTTTCTGCACATTAAAGCAGCAAACCGTTGCGGGGGTTCAGTCTGTTCCCTATCGTGAAATAACCGATGGGGTAGTCTATAATCTGCAAGGAATGAAAGTGAGTACAGAAGATGAGTGGGAAAACTTACCTCAAGGACTCTATATTATAAATGGTAAGAAAATCGTGAAACGATGAAACATAATATTCACCAATTTAACTATCAACACAAAATGAAACAAACAGTAAAATTAGCTGTAGCCCTTTTATTGGCTATGAGTAGCTCAAGTGTTTGGGCACAATGGGGCGCTCCCGTTGACCCCAATCCCAACATGGGAATGAAGGACGCTTACAAGGATTATTTCATGATTGGCGTCGCAGTAAATCAACGTAACGTGTCTGACCAGGATCAGATAAATCTTATCAATAAGGAGTTCTGCAGCATCACAGCCGAGAACGATATGAAACCTGGTATGATTCACCCTAAGGAGGGCGTGTGGGACTTTGAAAAGGCCGATAAGATTGCCAATTTCTGTCGTCAGAATGGTATTAAGTTGCGTGGACACTGTCTTTGCTGGCATTCACAGTTCGCCGATTGGATGTTTACTGACAAGAAAGGTCGTGACGTCAAGAAAGAGGTGTTCTATGAGCGTCTGCGTGAACACATCCATACGGTTGTAAATCGTTATAAAGATGTCGTCTATGCATGGGATGTAGTGAACGAGGCCATCTCTGACGGTGGTGGTTTTGGTGGTGGATGGGGACGTCCAGGACAGGCTCCCAATCCCTACCGCGAGAGCCGTCATTATAAACTCTGTGGCGACGAGTTTATTGCCAAAGCTTTCGAATTTGCCCACGAGGCTGATCCCAATGCTTTGCTGTTCTACAACGACTATAATGAGTGCGATCCTGGCAAGCGCGACCGTATTTATAATATGGTAAAGAAGATGCAGGACGCTGGTGTGCCCATCCATGGTATTGGTATGCAGGGACATTATAATGTTTATGGACCTTCTGAAGAAGATATCGATGCTGCTATCACCAAGTATTCACAGCTCGTGAAGCACATCCATGTTACAGAGCTCGATATTCGTATGAATACGGAGATGGGTGGACAGCTGCGCTTCTCGCGTGGTGAGGCAAAGCCCGTGGCTGGCTATATGAACACCTTGCTGACCGATCAGTACAACCGTATCTTCAAAATTTTCCGTAAGCATAAGGATGTCATCGACTGTGTGACTTTCTGGAACCTTGGTGACCGCGACTCTTGGCTGGGTGTGAATAACCATCCGCTGCCTTTCGACGAGAACTATAAGCCCAAGCAGGCCTATTATGCTATCAAGAACTTCAATGCTGCTCTTGATAATGTTAAGCCCAAGGAGGACTTTGTGCCCAATCCCATGAATCAGCCTGGACAGGAATATCCTCAGGTTAACAGCGAGGGCTATGCCCGTTTCCGCGTGGTAGCTCCTGATGCCAAGTCGGTTATCGTCAGCCTCGGTCTGGGTGGTCGTGGCGGTACGGTACTGCGCAAGGATAAAGATGGTGTGTGGGTAGGTACTACTGAAGGTCCGATGGATCCAGGCTTCCACTATTATCACCTGACTATTGACGGTGGCGTATTCAACGATCCGGGCACACATAATTATTTCGGTTCTTGCCGTTGGGAGAGTGGTATCGAAATTCCTGCTCCCGATCAGGACTTCTATGCTTATCGCAAGGACATTCCTCACGGAAACATCCAGCAAGTGACTTTCTGGTCTGAGAGCACTGGCAAGATGCAGACTGCCAATGTCTATCTGCCCAATGGCTATGGAAAACTTGTTAAGAGTAAGAATGGAAAGCTCGCCCAGGAACGTTATCCTGTTCTCTACCTGCAGCATGGCTGGGGTGAGAACGAGACCAGCTGGCCTGTACAGGGTAAGACCGGTCTCATCATGGACAACCTGATTGCCGATGGCAAGATCAAGCCTTTCATTATTGTGATGGCCTACGGTCTGACCAACGATGTCAAGTTTGGTTCTATCCGTCAGTTTGATGCCAAGGAGTTTGAAACTCTGCTCATCGATGAGTTGATTCCTCATATCGACAAGAACTTCCTGACGAAGGCAGATAAGTGGAATCGTGCCATGGCTGGTCTGTCAATGGGTGGTATGGAGACCAAACTCATCACCCTGCGTCGTCCTGAAGTCTTCGGCTATTGGGGCTTGCTCAGTGGTGGCACTTATATGCCTGAGGATATCAAGGATCCCAAGGCTGTGAAATACATCTTTGAGGGTTGTGGTTCTAAAGAGAACCCTGCCGGCATCAATAAGAGCGTCGAGTCGTTGAAGGCTGCTGGCTTTAATGCCGAGGGGCTTATCTCAGAGGGCACGGCTCACGAATTCCTTACTTGGCGCCGCTGCCTCTACCAAATGGCACAGAGCCTGTTCAAGTAATCCTATTTAGATGGTGATTTCCCCTGAGCCATAGCATCGGTGATGCTGCGCATCGTAGATGACACAAAACTGGCCTGGGGCAACACCATGGATAGGTGCATCGGCATGCACCAGATATTTTCCATCGCCCAATGATTCAAGTTTGGCGGGTAAATAATCTGGGGTATGCCGAATTTTTAATGTGATATCCGTTGGTGGCAACTGCCCATTGATGCTGTGGAAGTCGTGGATGGGGAAATCCTTGGTATAAGCACTCTCTGGGTCGTAACCATGCGATACATAGATGATGTTCTGCTCGATGTCTTTCTTGATGACAAACCAAGGGCCACCACCCAGTCCCATGCCTTTTCTTTGGCCAATGGTGTGAAACCAGTGCCCTTTATGCTTACCAATCATCTTGCCCGTTTCTATTTCTATCACGTCGCCAGGCTTTTCGCCCAGATAGCGGCGCAGATAGTCGTTATAGTTAATCTTGCCCAAGAAACAGATGCCTTGCGAATCCTTGCGCTTGGCATTCACCAAGTGTTCACGTTCGGCAATCTCGCGTACTTCCTCCTTCATCATGTGTCCAATGGGGAAGAGAGCCTTCTTCAATTGCCAGTCGTAAATCTGGGCTAAGAAGTCCGTCTGGTCCTTTACTGGGTCAGGACTGGTGCAGAGCCACTTTAATTTACGATTTGACAATTTACCATTTACAGTTTCAGAGCATTCCTCTTCTTCTGTCTGTGCATAATGACCTGTAGCAATAAGGTCGTAGTCTTTACCGCACTTCTCATGGAAAGCACCGAACTTAATCAGACGGTTGCACATCACGTCAGGATTCGGAGTAAATCCGGCACGGACCTTGTCCATGGTGTATTTGGTGACCTGATCCCAGTATTCACGATGGCAATCGATGACCTCCAGCTTACAGCCATACTTATGGCTGACAGCTGTAGCCATCTCCAAGTCCTCCTCTGAGGAACAGTCCCATTCTTCCTCCTCCTCAGGCCCTATCTTGATATAAAAACAATCAGGGTGCAAGCCTTGTCGCACCAATTCGTAGAGCACGACGGAAGAGTCGACACCCCCTGAGAGCAATACTGCAATTCGCTTTTCTGATAGATTCATGGCGACAAAGTTACGAAAAGTCGAGCGAAATGCAAAAGAATCGAGAATAATTTGTATCTTTGTCCCAGAAAATTAAATATGGGGAACGAAGACTATGGTAGAACTAAAAAATGAACAGCTGACCATTCGTGTGGCAGAACTGGGAGCTGAGCTCCAGAGTGTGAAAGATAACGAGGGTAGGGAATATATGTGGCAGGCTGGCGAACAGTGGCCTCGCCATTCACCTATTCTGTTCCCTCTTGTTTGCAGTGTGAACGACAATACCTATGTCGTTGATGGAAAGGAATATCATCTGCCTCGTCATGGCTTTGCCCGCGACAAGGAGTTTACGCTGGTAAGTCAGACACAGGAGAAGGTAACCTTTGCCCTTCATGAAAGCGAGGAAACGCTGAAGGTCTATCCCTATCACTTCAATCTGGCTGTTACCTATCGTTTGGAGGCTAATAAGGTGCATGTCATCTGGCATGTGGAGAATACGGATACCCGTGAGATTCATTTCCAAATAGGTGGACATCCAGCCTTCAACATGCCCAGCGGAAAGTTAGAGGGTATGATTAAACTCGACAACGAGGAACCCATGGATGCACTGAAGAGCTATGCTGATGGTAGCCACGATATGGTGGACGTGCCCTTGGAGGCTGATATGGGTATTCTGGATGTCAACAACAACTTCTTCCGCAATGACTCCGTGAAGATTCACAATTGTCAGACCCATCGTGCCATGCTGATGGATACCAATGGCGAACCTGCCATTACGGTAGATTACAAGACTCCTGTTTGTGCGTTCTGGAGTCCTTTCGACAAACAGGCTCCCTTTGTCTGCATCGAACCATGGTATGGTATTGGCGACCCACGAGGTTTCAAGGGCGAATTCAAGGACAAACCCCTTATGAATCACCTCTTGCCAGGTGCCTCGTTTATGTCGAGATACACGATTACAATAGGTGCATAAAAGAATATCGCGGAGCTTAGTAGGCTTCGCGATATTTGTTTTCGTCCTTGTCGTCAAGCATCGAGAGGTACGATTGATAACGACTCTGGGCAATATAATGATCTTCCACCGCTTTCAACACCGCACAGCCTGGTTCGTGGGTGTGGGTACAGTCTGAGAAACGACACTGTTTGGAAAACTCAAATATCTCCTTGAAATAACTCGTCAGCTCCTCGCGCTCCATGTCGAAGGTGCCGAAACCCTTGATGCCTGGGGTGTCGATAAGGAATGAGGAGCGTTGAGTGTTAAGTGTTGAATGAGAGTCAAGGGGAATCATTTCGCTGAAAGTAGTCGTGTGCATACCTGTGTTGTGGGCATCGCTGATTTCAGCAGTACGCTGGTTGGCATGAGGCACAATGCTGTTGATGAGCGTCGATTTTCCCACGCCGCTATTGCCACTGAACAGGGTAATCTTTCCTTCCAGCAGGGGGCGCAGTTCCTCGACCCCTTGTCCTGTTGTCGCTGAGATAGCCCTGCACTCATAGCCAATGGTTTCATACAGGTCTATCATCATCTGCTGGTAGTGCAGTTCCTCGTCCGTGAGCATGTCGCCCTTATTAAATATAAGGTACACGGGCACGCGATAGGCCTCTGCCGATGCCAGGAAACGGTCTATAAATGTCGTGCTAGTTTCTGGCTTGCTGACAGTGACTATCAAGAAAGCTTGGTCAACATTGGCAGCCAGGATGTGACTCTGTTTGGAAAGATTGATAGACTTGCGGATAATATAGTTCTTGCGATCCTCAATCTCCGTAATCCAGTTGCCCTCACCTACAGTAACCCTGTCGCCTACAGCCACAGGATTCGTAGAGCGAATTCCCTTGATGCGGAAATTGCCCTTCACCTTACAATCAAGGAGCTGGCCATCGTCCGTCAGAACGGTGTACCAGCTTCCTGTATTCTTAATGACTAGTCCCTTCACTCTTCACTATTCACTTTTCACTAGCGAAGCGCTTAAACCGTCATAATTTCCTTGTTCTTGGCTTCCATCAGTTCATCAAGCTTCTTGATGTACTTGTCGTGCAACTTCTGCAGGCCGGCCTCGGCATCCTTCTCATTGTCCTCAGAGAGTCCGTCCTTGATAGCCTTCTTCAGCTTTTCCTTGATGTCACCACGCACGTTGCGCACTTCCACCTTAGCCTTCTCGCAAATCTTGTTGCACTGCTTCACCAAGTCGCGACGACGCTCCTCGGTAGGCTGGGGGATGCCCAGACGGATAATCTCGCCATTGTTCTCAGGGGTGATACCCACATCGCTATCCATGATAGCTTTCTCAATGTCCTTAATCTGCTTGCGATCCCAAGGCTTGATAGCAATGGTACGGGCATCGGGAGTTGAGATGTTGGCAACTTGGTTCAAGGGCACCTTAGAACCATAAGACTCTACGCGAACGCCATCGAGGATAGCCACGTTGGCACGTCCGGCACGAACACGGCTCAGTTCCTCTTCCAGGAACATGGCAGCCATCTGCATGCGCTCTTCAGCAGCGTTTAATGTTTGTTTTACGTCTATCATATTCTTATATATTATAATTTTCTTCCGACAAAGATACGGATTAGTGAGCAAAATACAAAAAAAATTGGGCTTTTTTTGCAAAATACCATGATTGTGGTATGCAGAATGCCCCATTTGTGCTATTTGTGGTATGAAAAAACCGTCGTACCTTTGCAGCAGTTCTAGAGAACTTCTGCGAGGACTGGCTGCACCTCGGCAAAAAGCGAGCTTTCTGCTCTCGGTTTGCACAGCCCTTGTCGCTGTGAATTAGAAAACATAGTATTAACAAAAAAATAAGGAGTAAAATTATGAGCAACAAGAAACTTCACTTCGAGACTTTACAATTGCATGTAGGACAGGAACAGCCCGACCCCGCAACCGACGCACGTGCTGTTCCCATTTACCAGACTACCAGTTATGTGTTCCGCAACTCACAGCATGCAGCCGACCGTTTCGGTCTGCGCGATGCAGGTAATATCTACGGACGCCTCACCAACTCTACCCAGGGCGTGTTCGAGGATCGTGTAGCTGCCTTGGAAGGTGGTGTGGCAGGTCTTGCTGTAGCCAGTGGTGCTGCAGCTGTTACCTACGCTCTTCAGAACATCGTTTTGGCTGGCGACCATATCGTAGCTGCTGACAATCTCTATGGTGGCTCATTCAACCTGATTACCCACACCTTGGCTACACAGGGCATTACTAATACGATTGTTAAGGTAAACGACCTCGCTGCTGTTGAGGCTGCCATTCGTCCTAACACCAAGGCCATCTACGCTGAGACTTTTGGCAATCCCAATAGCGATGTCACCAATATCGACGCCTTGGCAGCAGTAGCCCACAAGCATAACATCCCCCTGATTATCGACAACACCTTTGGCACACCCTACCTGATTCGTCCTATTGAACATGGTGCTGATGTTGTGGTACATTCTGCCACCAAGTTCATTGGCGGACATGGTTCTTCTCTGGGTGGTGTCATCGTTGACGGAGGCCATTTCGATTGGAAGAAAAATGCCGATAAGTTCCCCACACTGGGCAAGCCCGATCCTTCTTATCATGGAGCCGTTTTTGCTGATGTGGCAGGCGCAGCAGCCTTCGTAACCCGCATTCGTGCCGTCATTCTGCGCGATACAGGTGCCACCATTTCACCCTTCAATGCATTTATCCTGTTGCAGGGTCTGGAGACACTGAGCCTGCGTGTTGAGCGCCATGTGGAGAATGCCCTCAAGGTAGTTGACTTCCTGCAGAACCATCCGAAGGTGGCTAAGGTAAACCATCCCTCTGTAGCTTCCCATCCCGATCATGAGCTCTATAAGCAACTTTATCCCAATGGTGCTGGTTCCATCTTCACCTTTGAAATCAAGGGTGGCGAGAAAGAAGCTTGGAAGTTCATCGACTCACTGGAAATCTTCTCGCTCTTGGCTAACGTGGCTGACGTGAAGAGTCTGGTCATCCATCCTTATACCACCACGCACTCACAGATGACTCCTGAGGAGCTGGCTCAGCAGCACATCACTCCATCCACCATCCGCCTGTCTATCGGTACAGAGCATATCGACGATATCATCGACGACCTCAAGCAGGCTTTTGATAAGATTTAAGGAAACAAACAAAAATATAGAAAGGAAAAAATTATGGCAAAGATTGCAAAACAGTTGACCGACCTGATTGGTCACACTCCATTACTTGAACTCAATAAGTTTTCGGCACAGAAGGGTCTGCAGACTCCCGTCATTGCCAAGGTAGAATTCTTCAATCCTGGAGGCAGTGTGAAAGACCGTATTGCATTCGCGATGATCGAGGATGCTGAAAAGAAAGGACTCTTGAAGCCCGGAGCAACCATCATCGAGCCCACCAGTGGTAATACAGGCGTAGGCCTGGCATTGGTATCAGCCGTTCGTGGCTATCACCTCATTCTCACCATGCCCGAGACCATGAGTGTGGAACGTCGCAATCTGGTGAAGGCCTATGGCGCTGAGGTGCGTCTGACCAGTGGCAAAGACGGAATGGCGGGTGCTATCCGTGCTGCTGAGGAGTTGCGCGACTCTATCCCAGGCAGCATTATCCTCCAGCAGTTTGAGAATCCTGCCAACCCTGCCAAGCACTATGCTACCACGGGTGTTGAGATTTGGAACGACACAGATGGTCAGGTCGACATCTTCGTGGCTGGTGTGGGCACTGGTGGTACCGTTTCTGGTATCGGCAAGTATCTGAAGGAGCAGAATCCCAATGTCAAGATCATCGCTGTCGAACCCGCCTCTTCAGCCGTTCTGAACGGTCAGCCCAGCGGTCCTCATAAGATTCAGGGCATCGGTGCCGGCTTTGTGCCCAAGACCTATAACTCCGATGTGATTGACGAGGTGTTCGATGTCGAGAACGACGATGCCATCCGCACAGGTCGCGAGTTGGCACAGCAGGAAGGCCTGCTGGTCGGCATCTCTTCAGGAGCTGCTGCTTTCGCTGCCTCGCAGATAGCCAAGCGCCCTGAAAATGCAGGTAAAAAGATAGTTGTATTACTGCCTGATACAGGCGAGCGCTACCTATCTACTGTGCTCTACGCTTTTGAGGAATACCCCCTCTAAAAGAAAAACATACCAAAAAATTTTGTAGTGTGGCATAAGTTTTATATCTTTGCCACACTATTTTGTATACAATAACTATTAACAACAATGGCTAATAACCTGCTAAACTTCTTTAAACGTCTGTTTGTCAACCAGCGCCAGGAGGTGGACATTGACCAGAAGAGTCAGAAATTGCGCCTTGCCATGATTCTAAAGGCCAGTAAACAGCGCATCTGGATTTACGATATGGCTCGGTGCCATTATCTCTATCTCTCCGATTCTGGAAAATATGAAGAAGTGTATAATCTTATAGAGTTTTCCCGCTTGTTCAATCGTGACGATTATGAAGTGCTTAGTCAGGCTCTTGTCGATGTGAGTGAAGGCAAAGAAGAATCCAGTGTGGTAAGAGTCAGAAGCAATACCCCAGAATCGGAGCGCATCTATGAGATTAATATTTCAGTGGCAGGTCGTGATAAGCGTGGCAATGTTAGTAGTATATTGGGCATACAGCACGATATTACCAACGAGGTTCGTAAGCAGCATCAGGTTAACCAGCTGCTCATGCGTTATCATACCGTGTTCAACACATCATTGCTCGACATGGTGTTCTACGACAAGAATGGTGTTATTCTAGACATCAACGATAAGGCATGTCAGGCCTTCGGTATAAAAGACCGCGAACAAGTATTAAAAGACAAGTTCTTGCTTAAGAACAACCCGATGTACAGTGGTGTCGATTTGCAGCAGATGGAGAACACCCGCTCGACCACCTTGGTGGATTTCAGCGAGTATCAGGATGCTGTTTACCAGCTTGACCGCTTCGGATTGAAGGGAAAGATGTATTACGACTCCACCATCAACCCCATTCGTAATGCCAAAGGTGAATTGGAGGGAGCCTATATGTGCGGTCGTGACATCACGGAGATGGTGGATTCTGTGCATCGCCAGCGCGAAGGTGCCGAGCGTGTGCGTCGTGCCACGCAGCATGTGCAGGCCTATATTGACAATATCAACTATGCCTTGCAGGTCAGTGGTGTCCGCTTCGTGTCTTACTATCCCAAGACCTTTACCTTTGAACTTTCCGACAGCATCAACGAGGCACGTTTGCGCTTGTCGCAGTTGCGCTGCATCCGCTTGGGCACGCCCCGTTTCCGTCGCACTATTTCCAGTGCACTGAACCGCATGGACCACCTCATCCGATACAACATCAAGGAAACCATCGAGACGGAAATCCGCGATGAGAAAGGTCGACAGATATGGCTCATGTTCAATATGGTGCCCATTCTCGACAACGAAGGTCACGTAGAGCATTATTTCGGAATCTGTCGCAACATGACCGATATGGTAGAGACTGAGCGTCGTCTGGCTGTTGAGACCCAGAAGGCTCAGGAGACTGAGATGCTCAAGCAATCATTCCTGACCAATATGAGCTATGAGATTCGTACTCCGTTGAATAATGTCGTAGGCTTTGCCGACCTGTTTGAGACAGAGCACGATGCAACTGACGAGGCTTTCTTCGTCGAGCAGATTAAGACGAGTTCGAACACCCTGCTGAGTCTTATCAACGACATTCTGTTCCTCTCTCGTCTGGATGCCAACATGATTGAGTATAACAAGGCAGATATCGATTTCTCCATGACTTTCGGGAGCCATTGTCAGATGGGTTGGAGCAACTTGCCTCCTGCTGTGAATATCACGATAGATTGTCCTTACGAGAGTTTGGTGGTTAATCTTGATGAAGAGCATTTGGGCATGGCTATCGAGCGTCTGTGCTCCCTGACCATCCATTTCCTTGACAGAGGCAATGTCACTGCCCGTTGCGAATATCGTCGTGGTGAACTTACCCTTACCTTCGAGGACGATGGCATAGGCATCGATGAAGAAACGTTGCCCCACATCTACGACCGCTTTGCTCGCAGCAAGAGTCAGAAACTTCTCGGAACCGGTCTTGATTTGCCTATCGTCCAATCGCTTGTCCAGCAAATGGGAGGTACCCTTGATATCGAGTCCGAGAAAGACAAAGGTATTACCGTGTGGATATCCATTCCTTGCGAGGCTAAAGTCATTAAACGTCGTGCCAACTTAAATAATGAGTTATGATGTCGTTATTCTCTAATATATTTCGTCGTTTGCGCCGTCAGAAAGTCATGCGTTCACTTACAGCTCACGACTTGATGGAAAAGGCGTTGAAAATCAGTGCCAACAATGTGATTATCTACGATATTCCCCACCAGCATGTCATCAAGGTAAGTGGCAAAATGTTGCCCGACGAGGGCATCAGTGTCGAGGGCTTTAAAGAGCATGTCTATCCTGACGACCTCGACTTGGTGGTCAACAGCATCCTGGATCTCATGGCAGGCAAGGCGCAGAGTCTGGAGTTCGACTATCGCTGGAACTTCGACTATACGGGTGGCGAGCCCCGTTGGGGGTGGCTGCATAACACCAGTGTGGCTGAATATACAGAGGGTGCTGCCCAACCCTTGAGCATCGTCAGTACGTTGATTGATGAAACCAAGCTCCATGAGCAGCAGGAGCAGGAAGAAGCGCTTTCTGAGCGTTACAAGCAGATTTTCGAGCATTCCATCATCGGACTTTCCTTCTATTCTCCTGAAGGATGGCTGCAGGATGCCAACGAACAGATGCGAGCCATCTGTCATTTCGACAGTGACGAGGGCGATGCCTTCTTCTCCAAGATGAATCTCTTCGATGTGTTCCCCTTCAACGAGGTGCTCGACCGCAATAATATTACCGACTATTGGGGCTGTTCGCAGAGCATCATTCCAGAGCGAAATATGTCCGAATACCTGGAAATCCGACTGCACCCCATTCACGACGATACCGGCAAACTGGTTTATCTGGCCATTGCCACCCGTGATATTACCGAGGAGCGCGAACTCTATCTGCAACAGAAGCTGAACGAAGCGCAGATTAAGAAAGCCAATGAGGCCATCCAGATTTACGAAACCGAGCTGCGCTATATGATGGAGAATTGCCAAATGCAGGCTTGGCGCATCAGCATTGACCGCAACATTATCGAGTTCTATAATGGATTGAGCACCGTTGTCCGTTCGTTCTCGCTCGAAGATATGCGTAAAATCTTCGTCAATCAGGACGATGACTTCGTGCGTGCCTTGGACGATCCTTATAAGGCTCTTGACCATCCGTTAATCTATGTCGGACAGATGTATCCCCGTGTCTCACAATCTTCTACCGAACTGCAATGGGTACAAATCAACAGCATCCCCGAGTACGACAAGAATGGCCGTCTGTTGGGAAGCTTCGGCATATGGCGTAACATCAACGACGTCATGCAGAAACAGGAACAGCTAAAGCGTGAAACCGAGCGTGCCAACGACTCTGGCCATCAGAAGTCCGTCTTCCTGGCTAATATGACCCATGAGATTCGTACCCCGCTGAATGCCATAGTCGGCTTCTCCGATTTGCTGCAAGCCATCGATTCGCCTGAGGAGAAACGTGAGATGATACGCATCATCCACAACAATTGCGACATGCTGCTTCGTCTTGTCAACGACATCCTCGTGCTGTCCAATGTCGATGCTAATGCCATGCAGATGCGTCCTGAGCAGATTGACTTCGTCGCTGAGTTCAACGACATCTGCAAGTCGCTGGCCGAGCGTGTACAGGAACCTACGGTCCAATTCCAGAGCGAGAGTCCTTGCGAGACTTTGCCCGTCTATATCGACAAGAGTCGCATCCAGCAGGTCATCACCAACTTCGTCACCAATGCCGTCAAGTACACCCATCAGGGCTACATCCGTGTGGGCTACCGTCCTGTGGAGCGACAAGGTCGCCAGGGCCTCTACGTCTATTGCGAGGACACGGGTGCAGGCATTCCTGAAGACCAGCTCGGTCGCGTCTTCGAACGCTTTGTCAAACTCAATGACTACGTCCAGGGCACAGGTCTCGGCCTCTCCATCTGTAAGGCCATCATCGACAAGTGCGATGGCGAGATAGGTGTCGATAGCGAGTTCGGCAAAGGCTCCACCTTCTGGTTCTGGATACCCACAAATGCAACTAATGATTAACAAATAACAAAAGTGATTATGAAAAAGATGATGATTTTCGTCACTCAGTATTCTCCATCACTCTAGGTTACAAGTTCGCTCTCTAATCTAGTTTGAGCATAACAAACAAAGGCTGCGCCCAATCTGAGCGCAGTCTTTTCTTTTTGTTAATACCTCAGACTCTCTGTTTTCACTCACAGAGCGATTGGTCCATGTCCCATACAACTCGTGGTTGTGATGGCTGTCAGGAAGGCTGTGAGAGCGGCTACTATCACCTTCACCGCTACCTCAACAATTCGATTCGTCTTCATAAGCTACATCTTACATCAGACATCTTACATCTTCCATCGCCTAGTTCTGTCCCAAGTCGCCACCGCTGGACTTGGTGAACACCTTGCTCACAACCTCGCTCGACTGTCCGTCCTTGATGGCGATAGCCTTCACGGTGGTTGTAGCGCTCAGGGAGAATGCCTCACTGTACACTGCGCTCTCGGCCGTTGGTGTGCTGCCATCAGTGGTGTAGTGAATCTCTGCACCGTCAGGACCACTCATGCTCACCTGAGTAGAGTCGGTGAACTGTGTGTTACCGCTAATAGTGGGCGAAGTCAGCGAAGGAGTCAGCGAGCCGGTACCGCTACCACCCTGGTTTTGGTTTCCGCCATTCTCCGTAGATCCGCCATTCTCCGTAGAACCGTTCTCTCCGTCACCCGTAGATCCGTTCTCAGGGTCCTCAATCTCGCCGCTGTCGCCAGAGGTGACACGCTTCAGAACGTTGCCGTCCTCGTCCAGA
>CACZMV010000038.1 GCA_902782305.1 uncultured Prevotellaceae bacterium | reverse complement strand
TGAGTTCTTGGCAGCAAAGGCCTCCGCACGTCCCAGAATGATACAGTTCACCACAATCAGAGGAATGAACAGTCCGAGAGCGGCGTCAATATCAGGCAGAAAGGCTTTGATAACCAGCTGCAACATGGTCACGAAGGCTGCAATGACAACGATGAACACGGGAATGCGCACCTTGTCGGGGGTAACAGACTTCAGACAGGAAATAACAAAGTTAGTGCAGATGAGCACAGCCATCGTGGCCAAACCCATCGACATACCGTTCATGGCAGAGGTAGTCGTGGCCAGCGTAGGACACATACCGAGCATCAAGACGAACGTGGGGTTCTCCTTGACAATGCCATTTTTGATAATATCTACGTAATTCATAAAGTGTATTTACAATTTGACAATTTACAATTTACAATTCACTCTGCCGGTGTGGCCTTATAAGCCTTATAAGCATTGTTGACAGCCAGGAGGAAGGCACGCGAGGTAATGGTGGAAGCCGTAATGGCGTCAACCTGACCGCCGTCCTTCGATACCGTCAAAGGCTCAGCAGGATTCTTCCCGATGATGTCGCCTTTCTGGCCTTTCTGGAACCACTTGTCTGCCTTGGCGCCAAGTCCAGGAGTCTCAGCATGTTCCAACAGAGTGTAGCCTAAGATGTTGCCCTCTGGATCGAAGCCTACAAGCACCTTCAGGTCACCGCCGAAACCACCGGTGGTGGATTCAACAGCAGCTCCCAGGTCGTTGCCCTGAGCGTCCTTCACCTGATAAATGGTAAACACCATTTCCTTGCCCTTGGCGTCGTTCTGCTTCACCTCTACAGGCTGTGCTACCGTGATATTGTCGGACACCATCACGGTCTTGATGCCATCGGCCAGTGCCTTCTCTTTCTGTAAGTTAATGGGGCCCTCAGTGAGATGATTCACAAAAGCGAGGATACCTCCCATGATGACTGCTACTAAAGTGAGTACCAGCACCATATTAGTCAAAGATGATTCGAGTTTCTTCATAACTTTTCACTTTTTCATTTTTAACTGTTTAATTCTTTGCCGGCACTTCACCGAAGCGCTTAGGTTTCACGTATGTATTAATAAGAGGTGTGAAGGCATTCATAATCAGAATAGCGAACGACATACCCTCGGGATATGCACCCCAGTTACGAATAACAACGGTCAGCACACCAATGGCAACACCATAGATAAGCTGGCCCTTGGCAGTCATCGGGCTGGTCACATAGTCGGTTGCCATGAAGATGGCACCCAGCATGAGACCTCCGGAGAAGATGACCGAGATGGGGTCTGCATAAACAGGATTGGCAATGTGCATCAGAGCAGCCAAGATGAATACGGTACCGATAATAGACACGGGGATGTGCCACGTGATAATCTTCTTCCAAAGCATATAACAGAGACCCAGCAAGAGGGCCAATCCACAAATCTCACCCAATGCACCGGCTCCTGCGGGATGGTTACCGATGAAGAGGTCGAGGGATGAGGGCAGCTGGTCCAGCACGGAAGCGTCGCCACTCTTAATGGCGTCCTTCATGATAGCCAACGGTGTAGCACCTGTCTCGGCATCGAGATAACTACCCAACTGACCAACCTTTGGCCATGTGGTCATCTGGGCGGGGAAGGCTACCAACAGGGCAGCACGACCTACCAGCGCAGGATTGAAGAGGTTATTACCCAGACCGCCGAACGTCATCTTGGCCACACCAATGGCGAACAAGGCGCCGATGATGATAATCCAGATGGGGAGGTTGCTGGGGAGGTTGAAGCCGAGCAGCAGACCGGTCAGGATGGCAGAGCCATCGCAGACGGTGTTGCGCTCGTTCTTAAGCATAAACTTGTTGATAGCCCACTCGAAGAAGACGCAGGCCGCAACGCTCGTAGCACAGACAATGGCAGAACCAATGCCAAAGAAATAGAACGACACGAGGAGCGCAGGCAGCAGGGCGATGATGACGCCATACATATTCTTCTCAACGGTGTCGGTTCCGTGTGCGTGAGGCGATAGTGATACAATTAATTTTCCCATATTGAGAATTTACAATTTGACTATTTACAATTTACTATTTATTTCTCAATTTAACCATTTGGCTATTTCTTAGGTGCTGCAGCTGCTGCACGAGCACGAATGATACCCATGACGGTAGATTTAGCCTGACGGATGTTGTCGAGCAGTGGACGGTGAGCAGGACACGTGAACTGGCACGAACCGCACTCGATACAGCTTACCACTTCCTCGTGCTCGGCACGCTCCCAATTCTGTACGGCAGCAAGCTTAGCCAGCAAGTAAGGCTCCAAGCCCATAGGACATGCGCTGACGCACTTGGCACAGCGGATGCAGGGGTTAGGCTCCTTGCGGAAAGCTTCCTCACCAGAGATAATGGTCACTGAGTTGGTTCCCTTGCAGATGGGCACCTCAACACTGGTCAGTGCCTTACCCATCATCGGGCCACCAGCCAACAGCTTGTTGTCGCCCTCAGGCATACCACCACAAGCGTCAATCAGGTCCTTCATAGGTGTACCCATACGAACCAGGAAGTTGCCAGGATTAGCCAACTTCTTACCCGTTACGGTGGTGTAGCGCTCGAACAGAGGCTTGTTCTTCATACAAGCTTCATAAACGGCAAAGGCAGTACCTACGTTCTGCACAATGGCGCCTACGTTAACAGGGATAGCGGGAGGTGCAGGCACCTGACGACGTATCACAGCATCGACCAACTGTTTCTCACCACCCTGCGGATAGCGCTGCTTCAGGGGTACTACCTCCACTTGATATGCAGAGTTGCCGAACACCTCAGCACACTTCTTGGTCAGAAGCTCGATGGCAGGCATCTTGTTGGTCTCAATACCAATGTAACCCTTGGTCACCTTAGCACCCTTCATCAACAGCTCCAAGCCAACAAGAATCTCATCGGCATGTTCCATCATCAAACGGAAGTCGGCTGTAATATAAGGCTCGCACTCTACGGCATTGATAATGACACACTCTGCCTTAGCCGTGGGAGGAGGACAGAGCTTGATGAAGGTGGGGAAACAAGCACCACCCATACCAACGACACCAGCGGCCTTGATACGGTTCACAATCTCCTCAGGAGTGAGCTCGGGATGGTCTTTTACCAATTCCAACTTGTCAGAGCGGTCGATGTTTTCTTCCCACTCATCACCTTCTACATTAATGATAATCACAGGCTTACGATAGCCAGTGGCGTCGATAGCAGTATCAATCTTGAAAACGGTACCACTGACGCTGGAGAAAATAGGAGCTGACACGAAGCCACCAGCCTCGGCAATCATCGTACCCACCTTTACCTTATCGCCCTTAGCGACAACGGGTTTAGCGGGAGCACCAATGTGCTGGCTCAACGGGAAAATGGCCTGCTTGGGCAGAGCTGCTGGCTTGGTAGCCACCTCGTGGGTCAGCTTATTCTCTTCGGGGTGTACACCACCAATACGGAATGTTCTTACGTTCATGCTTGTTCCTCCTTTCTTTCTGGATTGCTAGCAGGACTAGCTTCACTAGATTCGGGTTTGGGTTTGGGTGCTGGGAAATTCACAGCGTGGATAGCCTTAGTAGGACAAACGGCTACGCACTTACGGCAGAGACGGCACTTGTTGAAGTCGATGTACGAAACATTGTTCTCAATGGTGATAGCACCAAACTGACACTCCTTCTCGCACTTGCCACAGCCGATACAAGCAGCCTTACAAGCCTTCATGGCTACAGGACCCTTGTCTTTGTTAACACACGAAACAAACACCTTGCGGCCCTTAGGTCCCTTCTTGCGAAGCTCGATGATGTGACGAGGACATGCCTTTACGCAGGCTCCGCACGATGTGCACTTCTCTTCGTCAACCTCAGGCAGACCTGTTTCAGGATTCATGTGGATAGCGTCAAACTGACAAGCAGCCACGCAATCGCCACATCCCAGACAGCCGAAGCCGCAAGCCGTCTCACCAGCGCCGCATGAGTTCATGGCAGCACAGGTGCGCAGACCACTGTACTCAGCAATCTTGGGACGCATCTCGCAGGTTCCGTTACAACGTACTACGGCAACCATTGGTTCACCGTTGGCAATGGCCATACCCAGCAGGTCGGCAACTTTGCCCATCACTTCTGCTCCACCAACAGGACATTTCAGTCCCTCGATACTACCAGCATCTGCACCCTTGACAAGTGCATCAGCCAAGCCTCCACATCCAGCAAATCCACAGCCACCACAGTTAGCACCTGGCAAATGCTCAGTAACCAGAGCAATGCGTGGATCTTCATAGACGTAGAACTTCTTGGAGCAGAGATACAGCACAAGAGCAGCTATCAGACCGATAGCGCCAAGCACTAATACTGCAATCATAATAAAATTCATAATCTAAACTGTTATTTGTTTTAGTTTGTTATATATTTATTCTATCGAAAAAGAAAGCTTATCACGAATGCGGTTACGAAACAGGAAAAGCACTGCATAGTAAGGAACCAATGCACCCAGTCCACTCAGCGCAGCTGCGCCCTCGTTGCCCGTAATCAGCAACACAGCTATCAGCACCGCAACCAATACGACAAAAGGCAGTCCAAAACCTAACAGCAATGCTTGTGCAGCCACTTGCGTTGAGGCCGTCACCGTCACCACATCGCCCACCCTGAGATTGCGAGTATCGGCATGATATACATCCACGAGTTTTTCTTTTGACTCAGAGGCATTACAATAGCCAGCTACCTTACAGGCTGCACATGCAGAAGTTTGGACAATGCGCACTTGAACGCTATCGCCCAGGATATTTTCAACAACCCCCGAATGCTTTATTTTGTTACTCATTAGTATCTCAAGTAGTCTTTATCACGTGCAAAGGTACTATAAAAATATGAATTACACACGCGCATGCGAAATTTTTTTTGAAAAAAAACCGTAATCGTTTGCAATTATGCTGTAAAATATGTAATTTTGTAACGTCAAATTAAGAGCAAACAAGATGAAACCTACAGAACAAACATTGCAAGAGGCTGAACGTGCCATCCGCAAGATAGCCGAGAAATTCCCTCCTACAGAGGAAGCAACCCAACTGACGGATATTCATATCCGCGTTTCTCAGGATACGGGTGAGATGTTGGCATTCGACGATGATGACAACGAGATAAACCGTTGTGTCGTAGAGCAATGGATTGACAACAAGGATGATGATTTCTATGAGGGTGTAGCCACTACCTTACGCTCCATCCTGAACAATCGCAAGGACCTGATTGAGCAGATGTCTGTTCTGAAACCATATTCCTTTGTGTTGGAAGATGACGACCGCGAAGCTATCGAAGAGCTTTATCTGGTTGACGATGATATCGTGATACTGAATGACGAACTGATGGCTGACCTTGACAAGGATTTGGATGACTTCCTTGACAAGCTCCTGAAAGAATAAAAGCTGGATTAAAAATAAAGCCCTGAGAGTTTGGGGCCAATGATAACAATAAGAGTAGGGTTTATCGCCCTACTCTTTTCCTTGGAACATACGTTCATAATCTTCCATCGCCTTCTCGTCAACTTCTGACGAGGCCTCTTCTGGTATCTCAGGAACGTCAATAACTTCTTCTTCCAACCATGAAGCAGTGTCCTCTGGGTTTATCGCTATCACCGAGTCTACCGGTGGCACACTGTCTGGTTCGGCATATTGTCCTGCCTGTTTCTGACTGTGATCGCTTCGTACGGAACAAGCTGAGAGTGCTACCAGCCCAATGGCTGCAAACAATAATTTCTTCATCCTTTATCTATTAATACTATTATTATCTTACTCTTAACAAATCGCCTGGTCTGATGATATAATCAGGGCTCAACTTATTCATCTTGTATAGATATTTCAGTCTGATGCCATAGCGTTGAGAAATGGTATACATCGACTCACCTGGCTCCACTCTATGGGGTCTGTTCTTGAATGTCTTAGGAGCCTTTTTAGCCTTTTTCTGCAACCATATAATCTCACCTTCCTGCAACACATCGTTCTTATCTCTCTCGTTGTATTTAGCCAGTTTCCTATAGGAGATGTCCACATCTTCAGCTATTCTGCGGAACGTATCACCACGTCTTGCCCGGATATAGTAGTTCTGATTGAAGGTATATATGTTACGCAGATCGCCTTGTTGCAGCAAAACGGTCTCACGTTTGTTAAATTCTTTACCCGTATCATATTGATGCAGTTGATACGTTTCAATAATCTCTATCAGCTTGGTGGCATAGGTTGGGCTCGTAGCATATCCGCACGCCTTCAATCCCTTTGCCCATCCTACATAGTCGGTGCGCTTCAAGTCGAAAAGTCTGCGATAGCGCTGACTGGTGCTCAAAAACACGGAGTGGTCAACGTAGCTCTGATAAGCATTGTCGTAGGCACGGAAACATTCTCCACGCTCGTCGTCATCATGATACGACTTGCGCCCCGTCCATCCGTTACACTTGATACCAAAATGATTGTTCGCCCTGAGCGCCAGTTCACTTTTACCTGCAGCAGACTCGAGCACACCTTGTGCCAAAGTGATGCTGGCAGGTATGCGATATTGAATCATCTGCTGCATAGCAACCTCAGCCCACTGATTGAAATAATCTTCGTAGGCCCTGTTACGTTTAAGTTGTGCAGAGGCTGTTCCAAGTGCTGAAAACAGCAAAAATAGGATAAATATTTGTCGTTTCATTAATTTTCTTCCGAAATTTGATGCAAAATTATAGAAAAAGAATTATATTTGCAACAAAAATCGAAATATTATGGAAGAAATGACACTAAAAAGCGCCATACAGGTTGCTCAACTATCAGAACTCACTGAAACAGATCGTCAATTAATCGACATGGCTATTGAAGGAACTAACCGCTCCTATGCCCCCTACTCTCACTTCTGTGTAGGTGCTGCTCTTCTCTTGGCCAATGGCAAGATGATTATTGGATGCAATCAGGAAAATGCAGCATTCCCTGCAGGAATTTGTGCCGAACGTGCAGCTATCTTTGCAGCGGGCGCCCAATATCCTGACCAGCCTGTTATAGCACTGGCCATCACGGCTCGCAACACAAAGGGTGAGTTGATTGATGAACCTGCAAGTCCTTGCGGTCCTTGTCGCCAAGTACTCATCGAGACAGAGACACGTTTCAAGCACCCCGTACGCATCCTGCTCTACGGGCGCAAACGCACCTTTGTCATTAATAGCATCAAAGAACTGATGCCTCTCTCATTTACTGAATTTTAGTCACCGCTTCATCCAGCACTTTCACACCTTGTGGTGTGCATAGTCCACGAAGCGATACCAAGAAGAAGTTCACAAACAACTGTTCCACCGTATAGCGTTGTAACAGGTGGTTGTCCATGATGTGTTTTCCTATGGCATCAAACATGTGAGGCACCATATTATAGTCTATCTCCTTACGCAATAAGCCCTGATTCACACCCAGTTGCATAAAATCCAGGAACTTTCCTCTCGATTGCTTTTTGGCCTCCTTGATATATTTCTCCACTTTCGGATATTTCATGATATCTTCATAGAATGAAGGATTGACTGTACGCACCTCATTCATTTTAATTCGATAAGCCTCCAATATCACATCAATCACATGGTGGCCCTCTTCGGCATATTGTGTCAAACGCTCTAGTCTCAGTTTATCATATTTAATAATACTACGATAGAGCAATTCTTCTTTATCCTCATAGATTTCATACAACGTACGCTTCGAGATGGTCAACTGCTGAGCTATGTCGTCCATCTTAACCGCACGAATACCACGCTTCATGAATGCATTCATAGCTGCATCCAATATCTTGTCCTTCAGTGCCAGTCTGTAGCTGTTCGTTTCTTTAATTTCTTGCATATTATTGCATAAATATCTATTTCCGGCGGCAAAGTTACAAAAAAATATAAAAAACGGTTTGTTTTACACGAGTTTTTTGTATTTTTGCGTCCGAAAAAGGAATCCAACTCAAATAATATTACACTTAATATGGTTAAAATCTCAAAAGAGGCTGCTCTGGAGTATCACGAGTCTGGCCGCCCTGGTAAAATCGAAGTAAAGCCAACAAAGGCTTATCGTACACAAACCGACCTATCACTGGCTTATTCGCCAGGTGTGGCCTACCCTTGTCTTGAAATCCAGCAGAATCCTGATGATGCATATAAATATACAGATAAAGGTAACTTGGTAGCTGTTATCTCAAATGGTACTGCAGTACTCGGTTTGGGCGATATCGGTGCCATGAGTGGAAAACCCGTGATGGAGGGTAAAGGTCTGCTTTTCAAGATATATGGTGGTATCGATGTATTCGATATTGAAGTTGCTGAGAAAGACCCAGAGAAGTTCTGCGAGGCTGTTGAGAAGATTGCCCCAACTTTTGGAGGCATCAACCTTGAGGATATCAAAGCCCCTGAGTGTTTCTATATTGAGGAACGTCTGAAGCGCACGCTCGACATTCCCGTTATGCACGACGACCAGCATGGTACTGCCATTATCTCAGCTGCTGGTTTGAAGAATGCCCTTGAAGTGAATGGCAAGGACATCAAGAAAGTGAAGATTGTAGTTAACGGAGCTGGTGCTGCAGCCATCTCGTGTACCAAATTATATATGGCTATCGGCGCCCAGAAGGAGAACATCGTTATGCTCGACTCCAAGGGTGTCATCTCAACCAGTCGTACAGACTTGAACGACCAAAAGAAGTTCTTTGCCACCACGCGTACAGATATCCACACATTGGAAGAAGCTGTCAAGGATGCTGATGTCTTCGTAGGTCTTTCAAAGGGTAATGTACTGACCAAGGATATGGTGAAGTCAATGGCTAAGGATCCTGTTATCTTTGCACTGGCTAACCCCGTTCCTGAAATCAGCTACGAGGATGCTATGGAAGCTCGTCCTGACACGCTGATGTCTACAGGTCGTACCGACTATCCTAACCAGATTAACAACGTCATCGGATTCCCCTACATCTTCCGTGGTGCTCTTGATGTTCACGCCAGCGCCATCAACGAGGAGATGAAGTTGGCTGCTGTTCACGCCATTGCCGATTTGGCTAAGCAGCCTGTACCTGATGTGGTGAACGATGTCTATAAGGTGAACAACCTTACCTTCGGGCGTGATTATTTCATTCCAAAGCCTGTTGACCCACGACTCATTACTGAAGTTAGTGCAGCCGTAGCAAAGGCTGCTATTGATAGTGGCGTAGCTCGTCGTAACATTGAGGATTGGGATGCTTACAAGCGCTCACTGTCCGTAATGCTTGGTCAGGAAACAAAACTCACTCAGAAGCTCTACGCTACTGCAGCTGCTCATCCTCAGCGTATTGTCTTTGCAGAGGCTGTTCACCCCACTATGCTGAAAGCTGCTGTTCAGGCTAAGGCCGAAGGTATCTGCGAGCCCATCTTGCTGGGCAATGATGAGGTCATTCAGAAACTCGCTGCCCAGCTCGACCTCAATATCGACGGCATCGAAATTGTCAACTTGCGCCACCCCGACGAACAGGAGCGTCGTGAACGCTATGCCCGTATTCTTACAGAGAAACGTCAGCGCGAAGGTTACACTTTCCAGGAAGCCAACGACAAGATGTTCGAGCGCAACTACTTTGGCATGATGATGGTTGAGACTGGCGAGGCCGATGCGTATATTACCGGTCTTTACACCAAGTATTCCAACACCGTCAAGGTTGTCAAGGAAGTTATTGGTATCCGTCCGCAATACAAGCACTTTGCTGCCATGCACATTATCAACTCCAACCGTGGCATCCTCTATATTGCCGATACTCTCGTCAACGAGAATCCCGATACCGAGACCCTTATCGACATTGCCAAGCTCGCTTCCAAGAGCGTTAAGTTCTTCAACGAGAAACCTGTTGTGGGCATGATTAGCCACTCTAACTTTGGAAGTAGCCAGAGCGATGGAGCCCTCAAGGTGAAGCATGCTGCTGAATATATGCAAGAGCGTTATCCCGACCTTCCTATCGATGGTGAGTTGCAGTTAGGCTTTGCCCTCAACCGTGAGTTGCGCGACGAACAGTATCCCTTCACCCGTCTGCATGGTAAGGATGTCAACACACTCGTCTTCCCCAACCTTACCTCAGCACGCTCCAGCTATAAGATGCTGCAGATGCTCGATGCTGATGTCGAGATTATCGGCCCGATTCAGATGGGTCTGAACAAGCCTATTCACTTCGTAGACTTTGGTGCTTCCGTTCGCGATGTTGTCAACATCGTAGCTGTTGCAGCCATTGATGCATATGTAGACAAGCTAAAGAAGACTATTGAAATGGTAGAATAGTCCTCTTACCTTGTGTATTCCTAATCCATTGGATATCGGATGGCGCATAATAATTAAAATCCTTCATTGTGAAAATGCTAATAGTATTGTTATAGATGTTTTTTAGACGTTTTGCGGAGCGTAAGGTTTAAACCTTACTGGTGACAATTTACCCATCAGTGCGTCTTTAAAATATATGAAACACATACTCTTTTTCGTAAGCTTGTTCTGCACCATAGGCATGCAGGCAGCAGAGATAAACATCACCCCCGACTCATCACTGACCGATGCTATCCGTAAGGCTCGCGAGATGAGAAGACTGGGGAAAGTTTCTGAGGTAACCATTAACCTCGGGGCAGGTACTTATTTCCTGTATGAACCCCTTCTTCTGCGCCCAGAGGACAGCGGTCTGACGATGGTGGGTAACAATGCTATCATCAGTGGTGGCATGAAGATTACAGGATGGAAGAAACAAGGTAAGCTGTTGGTGGCTGATGTACCAGACTTCAATGGCCGTCCTGTCGATTTCCGTCAGTTATGGATCAACGGCAAAAAGGCCATCCGTGCTCGCAACGTGCCTGTCGATTTAGTCGACGGGAACGATCCTTTCGAACAGATGCCTCGCATCCGAACCTATGACAAGAAAAACCATATTTTGTGGGTTCCCAAGAAAGCGGTTGAGAAGATTCTGAAAGCGCCCTACGCAGAGATGGTGTTGCACGAGATGTGGTGTACCTCAAACCTCCGCATCAAGAGCCTTACTGTGCAAGGCGATTCTGTGGCCGTGCGCTTCCACAATCCGGAGGCCAAGCTCCAGTTTGAGCACCCTTGGCCTTCGCCTATGACACCCAATACAGGACATCCCTCACCTTTCTATCTGACCAATGCGAAAGAGTTGTTGGACGAGCCAGGCGAGTGGTATCACGACATCAGAGAACATAAGATATACTATATGCCCAAGAGGGGTGAAACCATCCAGGAAGCTATCGTTCCTGTGTTGGAAACGCTCATGGAGTTTATCGGTTCTGCTGAACACCCCGTAAGGCATATCAACATCAAAGGTATCTCTTTCCAACATACCACATGGATGCGTCCTTCAGAGAAAGGTCATGTGCCCCTGCAGGCTGGTATGTATTTGACTGAAGCCTACAAATTGCGTCCATCCATCGACCGTCCCAACAACCACAAACTGGACAATCAGGGATGGTTGGGACGTGCCGATGCCGCTGTGGAACTGCGCTATACCGAGGATGTCAATTTTGACGCTTGTCGCTTCGAGCATCTGGGTGGTTCTGGTTTGGATTATGTCATTGCATGTCTTCGTGGCACAACAACCAACTGTACCTTCACGGATATTGCGATGAATGGATATGTGTGTGGCTCGTTCTCCCCTGAAGGATTGGAGACTCACCTGCCCTACCAGCCTACTGACTACCGCGAGGTATGCACTAAACAGGAGGTTAGCAATTGTATGTTCAATGAGGTAAGCAATGAAGACTGGGGCTGTGTCGCTATCTGTGCAGGTTATGTGAGCGACATCAACATTGAGCATAACACCATCCACGATGTGTCTTATACAGGCATCTCTATGGGCTGGGGCTGGAACAGAGACTTGGTCTGCATGAAGAACAACAAGGTGCACGCCAACCTCATCTACAACTATGCCCAGCACATGTACGACTGTGCAGGCATTTATACCCTTGGCAACCAACCAGGAACCGTCATCTCTGAGAATGTGGTTCGCGACATTGCCAAGCCCAGCTACGTTCACGATCCGAACCATTGGTTCTACCTCTATACCGACGAGGGTTCGAGCAATATCACGATGAAGGACAACTGGACACCCAGTGAGAAATTCCTGAAGAATGCCAACGGACCTGGCAACATCTGGGAGAACAATGGTCCACAAGTTAACGAACAAATCAAAAATCATGCAGGAATCAGCAAATAAGCAAAACCCAGCATCTACCCCCCAGCAGGCCACTTGGATATGGTATCCAGGCGACTTCGAGGTGTGGCTCGGAAACATTTTCAATAATCGCAGGACAGAGCGAGGAGCCATGTTTCCTCCATTCTGGAAACAGGACTCGCACTATGTAACAGTTGAATTCTCAAAGGCTTTCGACGTGCCTGAGGACGAGACCATCACCATTGCCTGCGAGGGACAGTTCAACCTGATGCTTGATGGGAAACTGCAGTTTGGTATGCCCCAAACGTTCGTCGTACCAAAAGGTCTGCATAAACTGAATCTGAAGGTATGGAACCAAGCTACGCCTCCCGCTTTATATATTGACGGAAAAACCATCAAGACAGACTCCACATGGTTGGCAACCTATGAGGATAAGATATGGATTGACGAAAACGGAGTGGCACATGGCTCTGGCATCTACGTGCCTGCTGCCCATTGGCATTTCGACAGCATCAGCACCCCACCCTCCTCTTTCCAGCTGGAGCGCGAAGAACTCCGTCCTGTATGCTGTCATACTTTGGCTGCTAATAAAACCCTTTACGATTTTGGCAAGGAGACCTTCGGCTACCTGAAAGTCAAAAACCTGAAAGGTTCTCTCCACATCTACTACGGAGAGAGCGCTGAAGAAGCACAGGACAAGGAACATTGCGAAACGCTCGACGTCCTGACCTCAGACCTCAGACCTCAGACCTCGGACCTCGGAAGCAAAGCCTTCCGCTATGTCTATATCGAGGCAGAAGAAGGCACCGTTTATGACGAAGTATTGATGGACTATGAATATGCTTCCCACGATTTGTCGCATAGTGGTTCCTTCCGTTGCTCTGACGAGGAAATCAATAAGATATGGGAAGTGGGAGCCTATACGATGGACCTTACCACCCGCGAGTTCTTCATGGACGGCATCAAGCGCGACCGCTGGACGTGGAGTGGTGATGCTATCCAGTCGTATCTCATGAACTATTACCTGCGCTTCGATACCGAATGTGTCAAACGTACCATCCGACAACTGCGAGGCAAAGACCCCGTGACGGCCCATGTCAACACCATCATGGACTATACCTTCTATTGGTTTAAGTCGGTGCTTGACTACTACCAATACACAGGCGATGCAGACTTCGTTCGTGAGATGTGGCCCCGCATGGTAACGCTGATGGATTACGTGCAGAGTCGCACCAACAGCGAAGGAATGGCTGAGGGTCAGTCCGACGACTGGATTTTCGTCGATTGGGTTGATTTCCCCATGCACAAGCGTGGCACTCTCTGCTTCGAACAGATTCTGTTCTGCAAGGCTTTGGAGACCATGGCTCTATGTGCCGATGTGCTTGGCATCGAGACCAACTATCGTTCGCAGTCTGAGGAGTTGCTCCAGAAAATCAATCAGACCTTCTGGAGCGACGAGGAGAAAGCCTACTATCACGCTATCGAGGATGGTGTGATGAATCGTCAAATCACCAAGTTCCCCAACATGTTTGCCATCATCTATGGAATGGCTCATGAGGAACAGCGCCAAGAGATTATGCAGCGCGTGATGCTCAATCCCAAGGTCGACCCCATCACCACACCCTATATGCGTTTCTACGAATTGGAAGCCCTCTGTATCGACGGTTTGCAAACCCAAGTGTTGCAGGAGATTAGAGATTATTGGGGTGGCATGTTGCGTGAGGGTGCTACCTCGTTCTGGGAGAAATATGTACCCACGGAAAAGGGCGTACAACACCTCGCCATGTATGGGCGCCCTTATGGCAAGTCGCTGTGTCACGCCTGGGGTGCTTCCCCTGTCTACTTGTTAGGCAAGTATTATCTGGGCGTACAACCTACCAAACCCGGCTATGAGGAATATGAGATAAGACCTGCCTTGGGCGACTTGGAATGGATGGAGGGCGACGTGCCCACACCTCAGGGCATGATACATGTCTATATGGACCGGAAGCAGATAAAAATACGTGCCACGGAAGGCCGAGGCACGCTTTATTACAAAGACCAGCAGGTGGACATTCTGCCCAACCAGGAAGTGGTTCTTACTCTATCGTAGAGAACACAAATGCTGTGTGCGAACGGAACGTCTCTCCTGGACGCAACACGGTAGAGGGGAACTGAGGCTGATTAGGCGAATCTGCCAGATGCATAGCCTCAAAACAGATGGCCGAGCGACGCGGATAATAGACATCCTGTTTGCCTCGCGTGTTACCCTTTAATCCGTTGCCCGTATAGATGTGCAACACAGGTTCCGTGGTATAAACCGTCATCCGTATCTTGGTGGCTTCATCCGTTATCATGGCAGCAGCCTTCTGGTCGCTGCCTTTTGTGTTCAGCACGAAGCTGTGGTCATAGCCACGTGTAATCTTCAGTTGGGCATTTTCATCATCAATTCTTGCACCAATCCTCGTCGGCTTACGGAAGTCGAAGGGCGTACCCTTCACCTTCATCATCTTACCGTCCAGATTCTTCTGGGCATCGAAAGTAGCAATCTTGTCGCTATTCACCCACAACGCCTGGTTGGTGATTTCCTGCTTCAAGTTTCCTGAGATGTTAAAGAACGAGTGGTTCGTCAGGTTCAGCACCGTGGGCTTGGTGGTAGTTGCCTCATAGCTTACTTCCAACCCGTTTCTGTTGCTCAGCTTATAGGTCAGGTTCACGGTCAGTTCGCCAGGAAATCCGTTTTCCCCATCCGCAGAAACATATTGCAAGGTCACCGTGCTGTCCGTCTGCGCTTTCAGCGTCCACACATGGTCTGCAAAACCAGGATAGCCTCCGTGCGAGATCACTCCCTTACCATTCTCCTGCAAGGGATATTCCACGCCATCCAGCGTAAACTTTGCCCCCTTGATTCTTCCCACATAGCGGCCTACCGTAGCCCCATAGTTCTGACGGAAACGACGATAGTCCACCACATTGTCGAAACCTACCACGCAGTCTTTTCCCTGATAAACCAGACTCACCAAACGAGCGCCATAGTTGGTGACGCAAGCCTCCATGCCGTTTTCGTTATGGATGGTGTACAGCGCTGTATGCTGACCTTCGAAGACAGCTGAATAGCGCAGGGGGTCTAACCACGATTGGGTGATAGCCGACCTTTTCTCTTCACTACAAGTAAAGGTATAGGTTTCGCCAGCCTGCGTGTCAATATCATATTCATAGACGGGACGCACACGAAGCATTTCCAACGCCTTGAGTTCAGAAGACTGAAGCGGTTGTTTGATATCAGCTGGTGCGAGCAAATCATTCGAACATGGTCCACTGGCTGGTCGCAAGTCCCTACCCTGCAGTGCCACATAAGAACGCACACGCAGCGTGCCTCCAATGGTAGAACGGATGGTTGTTTCCGTGAGTTTTCCCTTCTCCCACTTGATGTCAACCACAAAACCACCACGAGCTCTCAGTCCGCGCACCTCGCCCTCCTTCCAATCGTCAGGAAGAGCAGGCAATAGCTGCACGGCACCATCATGACTCTGCACCAGCATCTCGCAGACACCTGCCGAGCATCCGAAGTTACCATCAATCTGGAAAGGCGGATGCGCATCAAAGAGGTTCGGATAGGTTCGTCCCTCAGGATAATTCTTCGCTACCTCATCGCGAGGCAATAGGCGCAACATGTTCTTGATAATCTGGAAAGCGTGGTTGCCGTCCAGCATCCTTGCCCAGAAGTTCGTCTTCCATCCCAGGCTCCATCCTGTAGCCATATCGCCGCGCTGTTTCAAGGTGTTCGAAGCAGCCGTGAACAGTTCCGGATGCGTATAGGGCGAAATCTGGTTCGAGGGATAAAGTCCATACAGATGCGAGATGTGTCGATGCTCGTCCTTGGGGTCGTCTGCATCTATCAACCATTCCTGTAATTGTCCATAGCGTCCAATCTGCATAGGTGGCAGTTTGGCAAGACAATCTTTCAATTTGCTCACCTCCGTATCTGCCTTGCCCAAAATCTTGGCAGCACGGATGGTACTGCTCAGCACGTCGAACACAATCTGATTATCCATCGTCGAACCAGCCGTCACATTCGTACCCTTTCCGCTCGGTCCATGTTCTGGCGAAACGGTAGGCACGGTCATCATCCATCCTGCCGCATTCTTCAGTTCACCATCAGCAGGATATTCGCGCATATAGTCTGCCAGGAAATCAGCAGCGCCCTTCATCACGGGATAGTAATCAGCCAGGAACTGCTTGTCGCCCGTAAACAGATAGTGTTGCCACAGATGCGTAGTCAGCCAGGCACCACCCGTGGGGAACATGCCCCAAGGTGTTCCGTCCACAGGACCGGCTATACGCCATAGGTCGGTATTATGATGAGCCACCCACCCCTTGCAGTCGTACATCGTCTTTGCCGTCTGGGCACCCGTCGTGCTCAGGTCGCGAATCATCGAGAACAGCGGTTGCTGCGTCTCTGTAAGATTACCCACCAGCGCAGGCCAGTAGTTCATCTCCGTATTGATGTTGATGGTGTATTTCGAATCCCAGGGCGCATTCATCTTGTCGTTCCATACACCCTGCAGATTGGCAGGCTGACCACCTGGTTGCGACGAAGAAATCAGCAGGTAACGGCCATACTGCATCATCAGCGACACCATATCGAGGTCAGAGCCGTCAAATCTCGACAAGCGCTCGTCAGTAGGAAGGCTTGGAATACTAGAATTACTAGTACTACTAGTTTGACTTGTTAAGTCTAGATAAACCCTGTTGTATTGCTCCTGATATTTTTTCAGATGCGCATCCAGCAATTGCTCATAGCTCTTGCCCGCCAACGACTGGAGCGAACGGTTGTTCTTCTCATCGGCATTTCCGCTGATATCATGATAGTTCACGAAGTTGGTAGCAGCCACGATATAGAGCGTCGCTGTTGTGGCATTGCTCACCTCCACACGCTGGGCCTTGTCCTTCATCTTTCCGTCAGTCAGCACCTTCACGCGCAGTTGGGCGGTCAGTTTACCGTCTATTCCCTCTTGTCCCACATTCTTAATCACAGAGGTCAGCTCGTGCTTCTTTACGGCATGTGTTGCCTCCAGCGGACTCTCACAATTCACGGCAAACGAGAGAGCACCCTTCTTGTCGGCTTTCAGATGCACGATGATGGCATTGTCGGTCTGCGAGGCAAAGACCGTTCGCTCGTAGCGAACCCCATCAACGGTATATCTGGTGGTGTTCAGCGCTTCCCCCAGACTCAGTTGTCTGCGATAGTCTTTGGGGGCTTCCTTACTCGGATAGTTAAACGCTAGGCGCACACTTCCCATCGGCAGATAGCGCATGCCGTGAGGTCCTTTCACGAAGTGCTGATCTATCAGTCGGGCAGCTTCCTGTTCACGACCTGCAAAGATGAGTTTCCTCACCTCAGGCAGATACTGCAACGACTCCTTGCTGTTGTTCTCGTGGGGAGAACCACTCCAGAACGTCTCCTCATTCAACTGGATTTCCTCTACATCGGTCTTTCCATAGACCATTGCTCCTAAATGCGAATTTCCTATGGGCAGTGCCTCCAGCCAATGCGTAGCCGGTTTAACATACCATAGGAAATGCTGCTGGGCTGTAGCCGACAAAGCTACCAGCGCCAGACTCATCATGATTAGTCTTTTCATTATGTTGGTTAAGTGATTATATCTTACCGTCTAAGGGCAATATTATAGTTATAGTATTGCGGATTTCCTGTCACATCCTCGATGACTTTCAGGAAGGGCGGGAAGTTTACATCCTCCGTCTGGGCCACACCCTTCGTCTCAAGCAGTACCAGATTGTCAACGGGCTCATGGAACGAGTCGATTTCGAAATACTGGCCCTTCCAGATAAACGAGCGACGCGTCTTGTGAATGGTGGCACGATAGGGATCGGCCTGCTGCAACAACGACTCGTACAGGGCATTCGTCACCTGACGCTCCGTTTCCAACACTTCCGTAGCCGAAATGCGCTTCTTGGTCTTGTGCACATTGACAACCTCGCCACCCCAGTCGCGACGACGCAGGCGCACCTCGCAATCAGGGTCAGCCACGAGATAGGTCTGCGTGATATCGCTCTCGATGCATTCAGGCAACTGGCCCGTAATCTCCACGATATAGGTGCGGTCTTCCTCAATAGGCTGTGGAATCTCCAGCACATTGGAAATCTCCTTCAGCACACGACGCAGCTTGGTGTCAAAGTCGTCGTGGTTGTTGATGACGCGCAGATGCGGATGTCCCTTCCAGGCACGGTTCACCTTCTTGTCCAGGTCGCGCGCCAATTGCAGTCCTTCTTCGTTGGCCTGCTCATAGCGGTTGGCATTGGTGGCAACGGTATAATACTGTTCTGCACCATCAGCAGCCGACACCAGATGCAACACGGCATCATAGCGCTCGCGCAACTGATTGCTGCTCGTTCCACACTTGCTGGTAATGTCCTGCCACATCTCTGGGGCGATATAGGCCGAAATGTCCATCGTACCGCGGTCGCACACCACGAAGGTGGGTTTCGTGCAGGTTTCCGCCAGACGCATAAACGAATCCTCCAGCGCCAACTGCGTCTGCAAGATGGCTAACTCGCCCTCATAATAGAGCTTGGGATTAGGAGTCAGGTAACTCCAACCTCCCTGACTGTACATGGTGGGAACTTCTGGAACACAGAATACCTTGAAACCCAGATTCGAGAAATGGTCGATGATGCGCACCAACGCTGTTGTCTTGCCTGCGCAAGGGCCGCCCGTAAGGACTATTCGCTTGATGTTATTCATTATTTTATAGATTTATGGCCGTAAAGGTACTAATTTTTTAGGAATTATCGTATCTTTGTACCCAAAATATTTATATAACATATATGAAAAGTACAATTATCATGACATTGGCAACGTTAGCAACCACCGTTGCTACAGCTCAGAGCCTAAACTATCCCAAGGCTCAGAAAGATGGAACCGTTGATGAATACTTCGGTGTGAAAGTAGCCGACCCCTATCGCTGGCTGGAGAACGACACCTCAGCGCAGACCGCTGCGTGGGTAGAGGCCGAGAACAAGGTGACCAACGCTTATCTGCAGAAAATTCCCTTCCGCGCAAGGCTGCTGAAGCGACTCACCGAGCTTTCCAACTACGAGAAGATAGGAGCACCCCGCAAGCGTCACGGAAAGTGGTATTTCTATAAGAACAACGGTCTGCAGAACCAGTATGTGATGTACGTCATGGACCAATTGGGTGGCGAGCCCCGCGTGTTCCTCGACCCCAACACCTTGTCTTCCGACGGAACGGTAGCCCTGAAGGGCATCTATTTCTCGAACAACGGCAAGTGGGCAGCCTACTCCATCTCGCGCTCAGGTTCCGATTGGCAGGAGTTCTACGTCATCGACCTGCAGACGGGCCAGCTCACCTCCGACCACATCGAGTGGGCTAAGTTCTCTGGTGCTGCTTGGCAGGGCGACGGCTTCTACTATTCCAGCTACGACCGTCCTACGGAGGGCAAGGAGTTCTCCAATGTCAACGAGGGACATAAGATTTACTATCACAAGATGGGCACACCCCAGTCTGCCGATGTGCTGTTCTATCAGAACCCCACCCAACCCAAGCGCTTCTACGATGTCAGCGTGAACGAGGAAGAAACGGTGATGTATCTCTACGAGGCGGGTGCCGGTGCAGGCAACAATCTCTATGTGCGCGACCTGACGCAGAAGGACTCGCAGTTCATACAGATGACCGAAAACATGGACTTCCAGTACTCGCCCGTCTACGACGAGAATGGCAAGCTCTATTTATACACCAACTACGGTGCTCCCAAGGGTCGCATCATGGTGGCCGACATCCACAAGCCCGGCATCAACGATTGGCAGGAACTGATTCCTGAGCAGCAGAACACGCTGAGCGGTGTCGATGTCATCAACCACCTGTTCATCCTTACCTATAACCAGGATGCTTCCGACCATGCCTTCGTCTATGGCTTGGATGGCACGCTGCGCCATGAAGTCAAGTTGCCCATGGTGGGCAGCGTGAGCTTTACCGGCGACGAGAAGCAACCCGAGTGTTTCTACAGCTTCACCTCGTTCACCATGCCCGGCACCATCTATCGCTACGATATGACAAAGAATGAGAGCAAGCTCTATACCCAGCCCAACGTGAAGTTCAAGCAGCAGGACTACGTCTCTGAACAGATTTTCTTCAAGAGCAAGGATGGCACGCGCGTACCTATGTTTATTACTTATAAGAAAGGCATGAAGCGCCACGGCAAGAATCCCGTCTATCTCTATGGCTACGGTGGTTTCAACATTTCGCTCGGCCCCAGCTTCTCAGCCACGCGCATTCCTTTCCTCGAGCAGGGCGGCATCTATGCTCAGGTCAATCTGCGTGGTGGTAGCGAGTATGGCGAGGCGTGGCACTTGGCAGGCACCAAGATGCAGAAGCAGAATGTCTTCGACGACTTCATCGCTGCAGCCGAATACCTCATCCGCGAGCGCTACACCTCCAGCGATAAACTGGCCATTGTAGGCGGTTCCAATGGCGGACTGCTTGTCGGTGCCTGCATGACCCAGCGTCCCGACCTGTTCTGTGTGGCCATTCCCCAGGTGGGTGTCATGGACATGCTCCGCTATCATAAGTTCACCATTGGCTGGAACTGGGCTTCCGACTATGGCACCAGCGAAGATTCCAAGGAGATGTTCGAATACCTTCGTGGCTATTCCCCACTCCACAACCTGAAGCCTGGCACCAAATATCCCGCCACGCTCGTCACCACTGCCGACCACGACGACCGTGTGGTTCCATCCCACTCGTTCAAGTTTGCAGCCACCCTGCAGGAGTGCAATGCCGGTCCCAACCCCGTGCTCATCCGCATCGACACCAAGGCAGGTCACGGAGGTGGCAAACCCCTGGCTAAGGTATTGGAGGAACAAGCCGACATCTATTCCTTCATCCTTTACAACATGATTATCAACAACTAGTCGTGGTGTGTGAATCATTAAGGAGGTCACAGGGTGTGTTTTTCACCGTGTGACCTCTCTTTTTGTTACCTCTTAAAGCTACTGCAAGCAAAGGTTTCCCTGCCTCGGGTCAGGTACTAGTCCCATGGTTCATTTATAGTATCCTATCCGAACATAATGGCGGGGCGTGCTGAAAGGAGACCAAGAGATGTGGAGCCAGCCGTTGCCGGTCAGGAGTTGGTCGGTGTACTCCGAGTTTTTTAGGAAGTCGACCAGAAGCTGGAACTTCCGAGGGTCCTTGGGGCGGATGTCGGCCGCCTGGCCCGTGAGGTGCTGCGAGTTCTTGACACCGCCGACATGG
>CACZMV010000037.1 GCA_902782305.1 uncultured Prevotellaceae bacterium | reverse complement strand
GTCGGTAATAGTGACATCGCCCTCTCCTTTCGACACGTCGTAACCCAAATTCAGGTTGGCACGCAGTTCGGGCAGGAAGTGGAACTTATAGTCAAACTGTACATTGCCGATGCTGCGATAGACAGTTGACTTATCTGTCTTGCTGTCAAGCATCGATACAGGGTTCGTAAGACCTATGTCTATAGGCAATCCGTTCACGGGGTTGAGATACATGAAGTAGCCGTTGCCGTACTCCGAACCAGTCATATAGACGGGTTGCGTCGGGTCATATTGTGTTGCCAGATTAACTGCTCCCATATCCGGGAAGCGGTTGGTGGTGTAAATACCCTTCACGTTCAACTGGATATTCAGATGTTTGTCGAAAAGTTGTGGATTGAGGCTCAGGGCACCCGTCAGACGGTCCATTTTTGAGGTCTTGATGATACCGTTCTCATTGGTGTAGCCTACAGAGACGCGGTAGGGCATATTCTTCAGAGCACCTGATACGTTTATGTTATGGTCGGTACTGACTGCCGTACGATAGATTTCCTTCTGCCAGTCAGTGTTATTCGTTCCGATGGCGGCCACTTGCGGACTGCCTGCGCCAAACCTATTGTTGACAAACTGCTTGAAACTCTCTGCCGACATCACATCCACGTCGTTGGCACGGGTGCTGATCTTCACGTTTCCACTGTAACCCACCTTCACCTTGCCAGCCTGACCTTTCTTTGTAGTGATGATGATTACACCATTTGAGGCACGGCTACCATAGATGGCCGACGCATACCGCTGATGTCGCCATCGTCAACGGGCACTCCGTCAATCACGACCAGCGGATTGTTAGAGGCCGACATCGACGAACCGCCACGGATGCGGATAGTCGCGCCACCACCAGGGGCACCGCCGTCGGTAATCACACTGACACCAGCCGCCTGACCTACGAGCATATCCGTGGCCGAGGTGACGGCACCTTTCACCAGCTTGTCTGCACCGAGGGCAGTTACGCTACCCGTCAGGTCGTTCTTCTTCACACGGCCATAGCCGATAACCACAACTTCCTCCAGTGCCTCTGAGTCTTCTTCCATGCGGATGGTGACTGTGGGAGCAGCCAGAGCCGCAGCATCCTTGTAGCCCACATAAGAGACGGTCAACTTGTCTCCTTGATTTGCCATAAGAGTGAAGTTTCCGTTAAGGTCAGTCAATGTTCCACCAGAATCATTTACTCGGACCGTAGCACCAATGATTCCCTCTCCTGTGGCATCAACTACATGTCCTTTGACCGTTATTTGTTGGCCAAAGGCACTCGTTGATAGGATGATGCTGCATAGCAGGAATATCATCCAAAAAAGCAATTTAAAATGTACCTGTTTCATTACTTTACTTTTGATTTAGATAAATATATTTATTTAATTAGGTCTCGCTTAAAATGGCGTTCATGTAGAACGCCATGCGTTACAAACTCAGATTCACATCTGTATAGGTAACTTATACTAACTTTAAAATCATTTGCAAAGTTACGTCTAATAATCTGACGTGAAAAGGTAATAGAATAGAAATGGAGATAATGATAAAACGCAAACAACTGTAAATAAGATGTTTGCGTTTATACAAGAGAGTGTTATTTATAGATGATTTGTAGATTATAGATTCAAAACATCTTGCTCAAAAGTGTCTCGATTAATTGCTTTGTTACGCATATTGGTACGGTAATTATATACAGTAGAGGCTGAACAGCGCAGGAATTTTTGAACTTGTGCACTATCTGAAATTCCAAGCTTTAACAAAGCATATATTCGCAATTCCGTATTAAGACGGTCTTTACATTTGGGGAGGACTATCTTCGAGTCTGGGCGCAGCAGTTTATTGAAATCTTCCATAAATGTGGGAAAAATATGCAGAAATGCTTCGTCAAAGCTATTATAGAAGTCGTTTATCTCCTTGTTGATATAGCGAGTAGATTGGATGGTTTCATATAATTCGTCGAAGTTTCGTTTCCGTGCTACTTTGTTCAAATGGGAACGGTAATTTTCCATTTTGTTTATGTAATCAAGACATAGATGCATAAACCGGGTAATGTATTCCTCTTTGACTTCATTAGTGGCCCGCAACTGCAAAATGGTATCGTTCACTTGGTTATTCATCCTCATAAGTTCTTTTTCCGAGTGTTGTAGTAAGTTCATCTTTCTGCGAAGCAATATCAGTGCTACTACCAACAGTACCAACAACAAACTGATAACAGCAGTGGTCATGAGAAGTGTGTTCCTCGATTCCTGCTTTTGCTTTACTACAGCGGAGTCGATGACAGAGAGGAATGTCGATGTCTCGACCATTCTCATCCGGGCATTGCAGGCATTGGCATCGTCAATACAGCGGTGGATATAGGTATAGGCTCGGTCTATGTCATTATTTTCGTAAAGCAATACAGCCAGTTTACGAAGTGAGATGTATTCACGCACGGCATTCTTAATCCCTGCAATAGATGACAATGCAAGATATTTGATTTGCATATCACGCTGGTGCATTTTCTCATAAATCTCGGAGAGAATGTAATATCTGAGTCCTGCCTCATGGGTGGTAAGACTATCTGGTAGATTGTTGGAAAGCAACTCGACTGCCTTCTGCATTTTCCCCTTATCGCTCAGCCGCTCTGCCTGGAATATGACATCATCGGGCGCGTATGCTATGGCTGAGTCGCGGCAAATCTCCATCTGACGACGATAATAATCCTTTTGCTCCTTGTCAACTGAATATGAGAATAGGTTTTTATATACATTTGCGCCCAAATAAAAATGGCTTCTCCGCAACCAATCGGAGTGGCCAGTCACATCCTGCTCCTTGAAAATCTCCAAAGCCTCATAGTGCATTCCCACATAGTTATAGAGAAAAGCCAGACTGAGGTGTGTATCAATGATGCGTTCTTGCTCGCCGAGTTTGTCGGCCAGTTCTAATGACTGTTTGATGTAAACAAGAGCTGAATCAAGAGAAAAGTTCTGATAGGCACGGTAAAGATCCATCGTCGCGGCATATCTATCCTCCGTTGATTCTGATTTCCGGAGACGTTCTTTTAATCTGTTAAGCTCAATATCCTTTTGTTTAATATACCATTGATAGTCAGACAGCGTTTTGTCAAGTTCTAATAGAACATCATCGTCCTTCGTACATGACAAACAGCCCATCAGGCAAATCAATAGAAATAATACTTGTCTCATATCGCGTGCAAAGGTACGAATTATAATCTGACTATGGAATAGCATTGTCCTAAGATGTAGATATCTCTGTGGTTCAAGTCGCTGATGTTAAAAGAGATATAGAAACTAGACACATGAAAATATGTAGTTATAATCTGTTCTTTTCGGCATTACCGGCACCAGTACCTTTATACTTCGACGGGGTGACGTTGAAGCGATAACGCAGGGAGAGAGTGACACAACGGGAATCGTTATCCTCCATCTTGCGGAACATCATGCGATTGCTATAAAGCGTGAAGCGATTGATGCCTCCATTGAAAAGGTCATTGCCTGAGAGTTTGATGTTAAGGCGACGTTTGCAGAAGTCCTTGCTGACACTAAGCGAAAAAATAGGATTAGTACAGTCGAAATTGGCATTTGCACCGCTGTTGCCGTGGGTGTGCATGTTGAAGTCAGCCTGAACGAGCCAGTCGTGAGGAAACGTAACGATGTTGCCCAATTGCAACGACAGCATGGGCTGACTGAAACTCTTCTGCTCACCCAGGAACTCCGCTTTAAGCCACGGCTTCATCAATGAGATGTTATATTGTGGAGTCCATGTTACCTCATGTCCCAATTTTATATCTTTCTGTGCTCCCAGCGTAATGACAAGCCAGTCGAGATGGTCGTAGTTTTTATAGGTCACAAGGTTTACTTTGCTGTCACTCTCCAAGCTTTCTGCTGTATAGAGAATGGGATCTACACAATGGGAGAAATTAGTATTCAGATATATCCACATCCACCTGATCATAGCATTCACATTATGATACTTGACAGGCTTCAGATAAGGATTACCCGTCTGTAAATTCAGACGGTTCTCATAGATGACATCACTGCTCAGTTGCCAGTAAGACGGGCGTCTAGTGCGCTTGGCATAGCTGAACGACAGTTGTACATTCTTCACAGAAGTTGATAAGGAAACCGATGGAAAGAAGTCGTCGTAGGTACGGCTTTGATCGTCGCGGCGGATACCGCCAACGAAGTATTCCGATGTCACATGCTCATAGCGCAAACCCGCAGCCAACTGAAAACGGCCTGCTCATGCTGCTCGTTGTTGCTGTTGGCAATATAGCCTTCTTTGTTTTCAAAACTGCTGTTCCAGCGGGTATTGGTGTACTCCTCGCCCACTTCAATCTGGCCTTTTCCAATTGGATGGGTCACGAAAAGTTTCTCTGCCATCAGTCGACTTCGCGTCAGGGCGTAGGTGTTCACGTCGCGGTCATCATACTCGTCGCTCAGTTCCTGCTGCTGGTTGCGGTTACGCTGATTACGATAGGTATAGTCGGCATTGAAGTCGATGGCGAGTTTTCCTATCTTGCCCGTGTAGTAGAGATTCACTTGGTGTTTGGGCGCACCTTCGGCTCTGTTGACACTGCTGTTTTGCAGGTGGTCATATATGGAACCGTTGGCAAGCAGGTCATCGTCATAGTCGCTCCAAGTCTTTACGTAGTCGTAAGTATTCTGATAGAATCCGCCAAAAGAATTGTCGTCGTTCAGCTGGTAGTTGAAGCCGAAGCGGCCTTCAAGGAATGGATTGTAAACCTTGTCCTTCTGCTTGTTGGTAATTACCCATAGTGTGTCAGCAAAGACGGTTTGCTCGAACTCGCCCTTCTCCCACCGCTTATTGTAAGCTCCAAAGAGATTTGCAAACAGTTCCAGTTTTCCATTGCGGAAGGTTAGGTTGATGCGCTCGTTATTCGCAAAGCCATGTCCCTTCCGGCTCCATGATGACAACTCTACACCCAAGCCTTCGCCCGTAGCGCGTTTGGTGTGAATGATAATGACTGCATTGACGGATGCATCATATCGAGCACCGGGATTCTGAATCACCTCGACGTTCTTGATGTTGTCCGACTGGATGTTCCTCAGTTCTTGCAAGTCGGTCAGTTTACGATTATTCAGGTAAATCAATGGCACTCCTTTTCCCAGGATTTCAAAGGCATCTCCTTTCTTTGAAATAGTCGGTACACGGGAAAGTACATCTTCGGCGGTGCCCATTCGTTCCATTACCGTGCCCTCTACATTCATTACGAGAGAATTGCCCTGCAATTGTACCTTGGGACGTTCACCTTTCACCGTTACGCCTTTCAGCGTCATCGTCTCTGGCTGCATCCGTATTGTGCCAAGTTCCGTGTTGTCGCATTGCTTATATATTGTCTTGTAGCCGACATAAGAGATACGGGCAAGGATATTGGGTTGGTCAATGGGAATAACAAAAATGCCGCTTTCGTTGGTGACACCACCACAAAGAAGGGTGCTGTCAGCAGGGTTGAGAACGGCAACATTGGCGTATGCAACGGGCTGGCCTGTTTCGTCGATAATAGTGCCTGTCAGATGGCGCTCTGTCTTATGGGTACATTCCACATAGATTTCCCTTTCACCACTCTTTACGACACGGACGGGATAGAAGCCTACAAGTTGGATGATGGCATCTGGCACGGACTTACGTTGCACATGTGTCGTTACTCGGAAATCTTCAAGCTCGTCGTATATAAAAGTGATATCGTAGTTTGTGGTTTGTTCCTGAATGTATTTTAGGGCTTCCGACAGCGATACATCGTGGAAATCACGGTTAATGCGCTGTGCACTGACGGTTATACCAGTCAGCCACAGCAAGATAATCAATAACTGCTTCATGACTGTGGCTCTACGGTTGATGAAACATACAAGGTGTCGTTCTCTAATTCCAGTTGCAGCCACTCAAAGTTGTTGAGCATTTCAACAACTTTCTCGATAGAATATTCAGGCTTCCATTGGTAGAAAAGACGAATCTGTCGGGCAGCATCATTACGATATTCCACCTTAATATTGTAATAGGTGGATAGTTCATCGAATATATCGCTTAATGGCACATTTTCGTAAAGCTTGGGTTGTGGAGCGGCTATTGTGTCTTGGGGAAGTGGAGATTGATGAGTGAGAGATGATGCAATTGAAACCACTACGGTGTCTTTCTCTTTATGAGAGTTGCTGTGGCTGATGATGTGGATGGCGGCAAAGGCAATGCCTGAGAGCATGAGGATGCCGATAAAAATAGCAGCGAACTTCCTTAATTGAAAGCTTGACTGTACGGAAGAAAGGCGCTGCCATTCTTCATCTATCATCTCGTCGTTGACTTCCTTGTCAGCACGGGCGGCATCAACGGCACTCTGCGTCATAGACATCAGTGTGTAGAGTTCACGGCAGTCGTCATCCGCAAGGATGTCCTGCCATTCTTCGGCCGTGTATTGATGGGGTTGTTCCATCATCTGGAGCAAAAGATCTGTCTTGTTCATACGCTCATTGTTTTTTAAGTTGTGTACGTAATTGATTAAGCGCACGGCGCAGATGCTTATAGACGGTGGTTTCGCTGACGCCCAGACGATTGGCAATCTCCTTGAAGGTGATACCATCGCGGAAGTGCTGCATGATAATGTCGCGACAAACGGGTGGCTCTAATTGGTCTATGCCTTTATATAAGGCTTCCAGTTCTTCTTCTAACCGTTCCGTCGGTGTGATGGTCGTGTCGAGGTCAAGCAAGTAGAAGCATCGTCGTGCAGAAGCATGGTGGCCAGCCGATACATCTGACGGTAATGCTGTTTAAACAGCTTTTCGAGTTTCTTTTGATCTGTCATACACTTATAATACACACGAAAACCGATTTACTAAACCCCTGATGACAATTTTTTTGTGCAAAATTAGGAAAAACGTACGAAAAAGCCCCCGACATGACCGAAAATCGGATGCCGAGGTGAAAGTCTGAAACTACTTTCAGATTTTATATGACTTTTTCTCGTCATTGCATTGCTAAAACAAGTTTTGCATTGCTCATTTGACTTAACGAAAAAGTTCAGAGTTTAGCAAGGTGTGCCCCAAGAGGATACTCCGTCTCGACAAAAAAAGGAACGAGTTTCTTTGTTTTGTGCTCAACTTTTCGTATCTTTGCCCCCGAGAACAAAGATTACGATTATGACACAGATATTAGTAACATTGAATGAGGACGCAACCACGGTACACGTGCGCAAGGCCATTGAAATGCTTCGCGGTGTGGTATCGACAACCGTGTTCAAGACCAAGGATGAGTCTAACAAAAAGACGCTCCGCCAACAGGCATACGTGAAAGAGTCGCTCAAAAGAGCGTTCGACGAAATGAAGCAGGCTCGCCGTGAAGGTCGCAAACTACAGAGTGCAGACGATTTCATTAAGGAACTGGAAGCAGAAGAATCCGTATGAGAGTTGAGATTGTATTGGGCGATGAATTTAAACGCCAGTTCAAGTATATCTAATGGCTGGTCTCGCTTATCAATGGATAATATAATTGCCCCAACACCATACACCATCCCTCTCACCCTCACTGGCGAGAGGGATGTTTCGTTATGGCGTTTTATTTGTCTCATGTTTCTTATTTTAAAATTTTTAAACCGAGTTTGGCAGATGGTGTTCTGCCTTTATAAAAGACCTGTGCCTCTTCATTCTGATATGCAGGTTCGTTCTGTTCCTGCATCCAATCCATGCCTCGACGCTCGGCTCCGCCGCTTTGCTTTGCAAAGAATGTTTTCTTGTTCCAAGTTCTGTTTTCCTTCTCATCCAAAGTCATGTTGAGCGAGGGCACAAGATTGCATGATTCTGAGACTTGTGCTGTGGTTATCCATTCCACTACAACAAATACGCCTGTCTGGGGGAATGGTATAGGACGGGTAAGGCTGACGCCGTCTTTGCCGAGTTTCTGACTGGAAGGAATTATTATGCCACCGTCAATGAGAGATTCGTCTTTTGGAGCACCAGTCATGGCATCTGGCAGACGGAGGTCAAAGCGGAGAGTGGCATAGATAGGGTTCTTGATTTCCGTGAATACCAGCCAATGGGTGGAGTAATCAAGGCTTGCCAATATAGAATGGATGTATGGCGTGTCAGTCCAAGTGCTGTCGTGTGGAATGAACAAGGCCATCTCAAAACCATTGGCCCCCTTATGCTTGGTCTGCGTCTTCGCTTTCATCAATCCCACTTCTGTTGTCTTTATTCGTTTGGGAGCCTTAGCGCTAATGGCGACTTCATTAAGATTGATACTTTTCGGAACAAGAAAGATTGTTTGCAAGTCGGCTGTTACTTTAGTAATGATTTTGGTTTCATAGCAGATATGAGACAAATGTATCTGCTTCGTTCCTTCTGGAATCTCTATCATTCCAGATTCGTCTGTATATCCTCCTGCTTCATTTCCAAACCATACACTCGTATATGCTATAGGTTCTTGCGTGAGACTATCCCTCACGGATATTCTCTGCTGAGTATACATGTTCATTGACACGAGGACGAACAGGATGGTGATAAAGGCTTCCTTGCTCATAATCTTTTCGTTTTGTTTGGCAAAGTTACAGGAAAAGGCATAAAGAAACCCTCAACAAAAACCTGAAATCGGGTGCCGAGGGTGAAAGTCTGAAACTACTTTCAGATTTTTATTCGATTTTTCCTTCGAAAGTGATGTCTTTGCGAATTCTAGAGAGCATCTGCGGGGTGATGCAGAGGAAAGAGGAAATAGCGTTCAGAGGCAGGTGCTCCACAATACCTGGGCAACGCTGTAGTAACAACTCGTAACGTCGGCGGGGTGTGGCGCAGTGGAGGTCGAGATAGCGCGAACGGAACTGGCCGAGGATGTGCTCGGCGATGATGGCACGCAGCGTCATCGTCTCCATACTTTGGCCGAAGAACTGGCGCACTTGTTCGCCTGTGACCCTGAAAATGCGGCTGGGCATCATCGCCACAATGGTAGTTTGTGAGGGACGGTCGTAGAGAAACGTCGGGTAGTCGACCACGAATTCGCCAGCAAAGGAAAACCACGTAATATGTTCCCTGTCATCGCTACTATGATTCACATACTTGAAGCAACCACTCTCCACGAAGGCGAACCAACGTGCCGGGTCGCCCTCGCGCTCCAGTTGGTCGCCCTTGCGGTAAGTCATCTCCTCACCTTCGCGCTCGCAAAACTCGCGCAGCTCCTGAAGGTCTAATCCGTTATTGCTGAATTTCTGTTCCAATGTTTACCTGATGAACAGCAGTTCGCGATATTTGGGCAGGGTCCAAAGACCGTCCTCGACAATCAGTTCGAGCTTGTCGATTTCGCGACGGATGTCTTCCATCTTGGGACATACGGTGTCGTGATACTGGATGGCGCGCTGGTGGATGTTCTCAATGCGGTTGGCAATGCGACGAGCCTCCGTCAGGTCTTCAACCAGCTGCTCAATCTTCTCCGTACGCTCGGCAATCTCCTCGATGAGCTTCATGTTACGGGCACTGAGACGGTCGGCCTTGTCGGCAGAGAACACGTCCTTCATGCCTTGCACGTTCTTGATGAGCTGTGACTGATAGTGCGTAGAAACGGGGATGATGTGGTTCATGGCCAAATCGCCCAGTACGCGAGCCTCAATCTGAACGGTCTTTACGTAGGTTTCCCACTTCACCTCGTTGCGGGCCTCGAGCTCCTTGCGGTTCATGACCTTGGTGCTCTCGAACATCTGGACGGATGATTCGTCGAGATAGTGCTCGAAAATGACGGGGCACGACTTCTCAACATCCAGTCCACGCTTGGCAGCCTCCTTGACCCATGCGTCAGAATAGCCATTGCCGTCGAAACGGATGGGTTTGCAGGTCTTGATGTCGTCCTTCAGCACTTCGAGAATGGCAGGAATCTTGTTCTCGCCCTTGGCTATCTTGGCATCGACACGCTCCTTAAAGGAGTTGAGGGCCTCTGCCATAGCGGCATTCAGGGCAATCATGGCCGAAGCGCAGTTGACGCTGGAGCCAGGAGCACGGAACTCAAAACGGTTACCTGTAAAGGCAAAGGGCGACGTGCGGTTGCGGTCGGTATTGTCGACAATGAGGTCGGGAATCTGCGGAATGTCAATCTCCATGCCCTGCTTGCCCTTCAGGTTGAAGAGCTCGTTCTTGTCGGACTGCTCGATATGGTCGAGCAACTCAGTGAGCTGAGTGCCGAGGAACGACGAGATGATGGCAGGAGGTGCCTCGTTGCCACCCAAACGATGAGCATTGGTGGCTGACATGATAGAGGCCTTCAGCAGACCGTTGTGGCGATAAACAGCCATCAGCGTCTCGACGATGAAGGTCACGAAGCGCAGGTTTTCCTCAGGGGTCTTGCCTGGAGCGTGGAGCAATACGCCATTATCGGCACTGAGACTCCAGTTGTTATGCTTACCAGAACCATTGATGCCATCGAAGGGCTTTTCGTGCAACAATACACGGAAACCGTGGTTGCGAGCCACCTTCTTCATCAGCGACATGAGCAGCATGTTATGGTCGACGGCCAGGTTGCACTCCTCGAAGATAGGAGCCAGCTCGAACTGGTTGGGAGCAACCTCGTTGTGGCGGGTCTTTACAGGGATGGCCAACTCAAGAGCCTGAATCTCGAGGTCCTTCATGAAGGCCTGTACGCGATCGGGAATGGTGCCAAAATAGTGGTCGTCCATCTGCTGGTTCTTGGCGCTCTCATGACCCATCAGCGTGCGACCGGTCATGAGCAGGTCGGGACGGGCAGAGTAGAGTCCTTCATCGACGAGGAAATACTCCTGTTCCCAACCCAGGTTGACCTGTACCTTGGTCACATCGTCATAGAAATACTGGCAAACATCCTTGGCAGCCTTGCCCACAGCATGCAGGGCACGGAGTAGGGGAGCCTTGTAGTCCAAAGCCTCGCCGGTATAGGCGATGAAGATGGTGGGAATACACAAGGTATCGTCGATGATGAACACGGGCGATGTGGGGTCCCAGGCGCTATAGCCACGAGCCTCGAAGGTGTTGCGGATGCCACCATTGGGGAACGACGAAGCATCGGGCTCCTGCTGAACCAGCAACTTACCACTGAACGATTCAATCATACCACCCTTGCCATCGTGCTCTACGAAGGCATCGTGCTTCTCGGCAGTGCCCTCGGTCAGAGGCTGGAACCAGTGGGTATAGTGGGTGACGCCCATCTCCATGGCCCACTGCTTCATGCCGGCAGCTACTGCATCGGCGATGGAACGGTCCAGACGAGCACCATTGTCAATCACATCAACCATCTTGTTGTAAACCTCAGCGGGCAGGTATTTATACATCTTCTGCTTAGTGAAGACGTATTTGCCAAAAAACTCTGAGGGGCGCTCACTGGGTACCTTCACTTCGAGGGCACGCTTCTTGAACGCCTCTTCTACTACCTGAAATCTTAAATTATTAGCCATCTTTCAATTTACTATTGGACTATTTACAAATTACTATTTATCAATGAAACGGCGAGTGATGTCGCCATAATTATCAATTCTCCTGTCGCGAAGGAAAGGCCACCAGCGACGCACCTGCTCAGAGCGTTGCATGTCGACATCGACAACGGTGGCAACTTCTTGGTCTTTGGGAGCTTCGAAAAGCAACTCGCCCTGTGGACCAGCTACAAAAGAGGTGCCCCAGAACTGAATGCCATTGGTCTGCTGGCTGGGGTCGGGCTCCAAGCCCACACGATTGACTGTAACCACAGGCAGTCCATTGGCTACGGCATGTCCGCGCTGAACGGTCTGCCAAGCCATGCGCTGGCGCTCCTGTTCGTCGGGGGTGTCACTGCTCTCATAACCAATAGCGGTGGGATAAATCAGCAGGTCGGCACCTTGCAAGGCCATGAGGCGAGCAGCCTCGGGGTACCACTGGTCCCAACAAACCAGTACGCCCAAACGGCCTACCGAGGTCTGGATGGGGTGGAAACCTAAGTCGCCAGGGGTGAAGTAGAACTTCTCATAATAGGCAGGGTCGTCAGGAATGTGCATCTTACGATATTTTCCAGCAATGCTGCCATCTTTCTCCAGTACCACAGCGGTGTTGTGATAAAGGCCAGGAGCACGACGCTCGAACAGCGAGGTGACGATGACCACACCCAGCTCCTTGGCCAAATGGCCAAAGAAATCAGTGGAAGGGCCTGGAATGGGCTCTGCGAGGTCGAAGTTGTCGACACTTTCCACCTGACAAAAGTACAGGGAGTTATGCAATTCCTGCAACACAATGAGTTCAGCGCCCTGCTGAGCCAGTTGGCGTATCTTGGTGGCCAGATGTTGCATGTTCTGCTTGACGTCAGCCACATTCTGTTGTTGTATCAGTCCTATCTTCATTTTTTCACTATTCACTATTCTCTATTCACTTAATAGTATTGCATGGTGCAGCAATGTAGCGACCCATGTTGTTTGATAACGGCACAGCAATCGATGCCTACGATTTCTCTATCGGGAAATGCCTGCTGGATGATGCGCATAGCCTCTGCGTCAAGGTCGGGCTGGTTGTAGGTGGGAACCAGTACGGCACCATTAATGACCAGATAGTTGGCGTAAGTGGCAGGCAGGCGGTCACCCTCGTCGTAGATGGGGCGGGGCAGAGGCAACTTCAATAAACGGTAAGGACGCCCGTCGAGCGTTCTCAGCGTTTTCAGTTCTTCCTCCATGCGTGCAAGGTCAGGATGGTCGTCATCTCCCCCTGTATATAATAAGGTGTCGTCAGGACAAATGCGCACCAGCGTGTCGATATGTCCATCGGTATCATCGCCTATCAGCGAGCCGTGATTAATCCAAACGATGCGTTCGGCACCCAGATATTCCTTCAGTCGTGCTTCAATCTCTTGTTGTGTGAGGGGTCGGTTGCGATGGGGAGCCATCAGACAGCAGGTGGTGGTAAACACCGTTCCCTTGCCATCGCTCTCAATGCTTCCACCCTCCAAGACAAAGTCAAGATGCGGTTCGTACTGACCTTTTACGATGCCTCTGTCGAAAAGATGCTTGTTAATCTGGTTGTCGAGTCCGGCTTCAAACTTCTCGCCCCATCCATTGAAGCAGAAGTCAAGCAGAATAAGGTCTGAGGTTTGAGGGCTGAGGTCTGAAGCCTCTTCCACCGTAATAAAACCATGATCGCGAGCCCACGTGTCGTTAGAAGTAAGAGGTAAGAGGTAAGAGGTAAGAGGTGAGAGGTGGGGCAAAAGATGCTCTGGAGCTACTATCAGCAAGTCTTCGCGCTTGCTGATTTCACGCGCCATTTCCTCATATACAGCAGTAATCTCAGGCAGAATAGGAGCCCAGTCAGTAGCCTCGTGCGGCCACGTCAGCTGCACGGCACTTTGCGGTTCCCATTCGGCAGGCATACGCCTCTTTTTCAGTTTCATGGCTGCAAAGGTAGTGCAAACCGAATGAAAAACCAAATATATTTGAGTTTTTCTGAGGTGCAGCCTACCTTCGACGAAGTCAAAGGTACGAAAAACCAAATTATTTTTTGGCTTTTTGATTGCTTATTACTACCTTTGCAGCCAAATTATGATGTTAGAACTGCATAATGTGACGATAGGAGAGCAGATTCGCTCGCTGTCCATAACGCTTAGCGACGGACAGATAGTGAATATCACGGGTCAGAAAGGCTCGGGAAAAACCACGCTGTTGCGTGCGTTGCTGGGCTTTATATCGGTGGACAGGGGTCACATTAGCATTGATGGGGAACTGCTGACTCCCCTGTCGGCACCCTATTTCCGTAGGCAGATGGCCTATGTTCCCCAACATCTATCGCTGCCTGAAGGTTACCACGGTGTGCCGACGGACTATCTGCAACTGCTTCGCAAGGCGGTTGAATCAGGCAAAACCCTGCTGATAGTCGATGAACCCTCCAAGCAACTGAGCGAGGAAGAAATGCAGACGGTTGACAGCATGTTAATGGAGGCTGTACAGCGTGGGGCTATGGTAGTGGCAGTCAATTCACGTTTCCAACAAAACCAGGTGAGCCTATGATGAAAGCGTATCTGATGATTCTCTTGGCTGTTATCCTGTGGAAAGGATATTATGTCTGGAAACGAGGCATGAGGGTGTATCGTCAGGACCGGCATGACCATAACTCGCTGTATGAGTACTTGTTAGGCAATGGCGCCACCCATTCGGAGGCGATACGTCCCTTTGTGAATCATGCGCTGGTAAGGGCCTTTAAACCCTTGTTGGGACAATGGCGCTTGTTCCTGATATTAGTCGTGCTGGGACTGTTGGTTGTATGGTTAGGCTAGCGCTGTCAAACCTTGATTAGAAGTAAGAAAGAAAATAAATCTCAAAAAAAATCGGTTATCGCTGCGGTGAATAGCCGATTTTTTTATACCTTTGCACACCGAAAACGTATTAATCAAGGTAAAAGTACAGTATGGGTGGCTTTTTCGGCACAATCTCAAAGCAGGACTGCGTAAACGATTTGTTTTACGGGACTGACTACAACTCTCATTTAGGTACAAAGCGCGCTGGTCTGGTGACGTTTGATAAAGAAAGCGGGTTCCACCGTTCTATCCACTCGTTGGAGCGTGACTATTTCCGTTCGCGTTTCGAGGACGAACTGGACCAGTTTAAGGGACATCAGGGACTGGGTGTCATCAGTGATACCGACCCACAGCCTATCATCGTCAACTCCCATCTGGGGCGCTATGCGGTGGTAACGGTAGCCAAGATTAACAACCAGCGCGAGATTGCCGAAGAACTACTGAAACAGCGCATGCATCTCAGCGAGATGTCTGCCAACAACATCAACCAGACTGAGTTGGTGGCCCTGCTCATCAATATGGGCGACACCTTTGTAGAAGGTATCAATAAGGTATATCAGAAGATAGAGGGTTCGTGCTCGATGCTTATCCTGACGGAAGACGGCATCATAGCAGCACGCGACTTCCTGGGACGTACCCCCATTGTGATTGGTCAGAAACAGATTCACCGTCTGTCGCCTATTGGTACGGACGAGTTCCTGCAGGCCTATGCAGTATCGAGCGAGACAACCAGTTTCCCCAACCTTGATTATAAAGTGGTGCGCGACTTAGGTCCAGGCGAGATTGTGCGCCTGCGTGCCGATGGTATCGAGGTGATGCAGAAGCCTTTCACCCGTTGCCAGATATGTTCGTTCCTGTGGGTTTACTATGGTTTCCCAGCTAGTGACTATGAAGGCATTAATACAGAATATGTACGCGAGAAGAACGGCAGGTTGATGGGCGAGAAAGATACGGAAATAGAGCCCGACTTGGTATGTGGTATTCCTGATTCCGGTGTGGGAATGGCCTTAGGCTATTCGCATGGAAAACAGGTGCCTTACAAGCGTGCGGTATTGAAATATACACCCACGTGGCCTCGTTCGTTTACCCCTGGAAATCAGAATCGTAGAGACTTGGTGGCTAAGATGAAACTCATTCCAAACCCTGCGATTCTGAAGGATCAGAAAATCGTGTTCTGCGACGACTCGATAGTTCGTGGAACGCAGTTGCGCGACAATGTGCGCACCTTCTTCGAAAATGGTGCCAAGGAGGTTCATGTGCGCATCTCCTGTCCCCCGTTGGTTTATGGTTGTCCGTTTATCGGTTTCACTTCGTCGAAGAGTGATATGGAGCTGATAACACGTCGTATCATCAAGGATTTTGAGGGCGATGATAAGCTGAAGCTCGACAAATATGCTAAGACGGGTACACCAGAATATCAGCGCATGGTGAGCGAGATAGCCCGACGCTTGGGACTGACCAGTGTGAAGTTTGCTACCATTGAGGACTTGATAGCATCTATCGGACTGCCCAAGGAGCGTGTCTGCACCCACTGTTTCGACGGAACATCTTATTGTCACGAGCGTCACGGTGAGGAGTGGTTTACGTAAAAATAAAAAATTAAAAAATTAAAAAAATAAAAGACGGATTCTTGTAGTTCGTCTTTTTTTCGTACCTTTGCAGTCCAAAATCATTTTAGAAGCGTGAAGATAAAGCAAGTGCTGTGCGCCCTTGAACAGTTCGCGCCTCTGCCCTTACAGGAAAGCTGGGATAATGCTGGCCTGCAAGTAGGACTGACAGAGGCGGAGGTTTCAGGGGCATTATTGTGTCTGGACGTCAACGAACAAATTGTTGATGAGGCTATTCAGAAGGGGTGCAACCTCATTGTGAGTCACCATCCCTTGTTGTTTCGCGGACTGAAACAGGTCAGCGGACAGAACTATGTGCAGCGTTGTGTCATCAAAGCCATCAAAAACGATATCGTCATCGTTTCCATGCACACCAACATGGACAATGCCAAGAACGGCGTCAACTGGAAGATAGCAGAGAAACTGGGACTTTCGGACGTGGCGTTCTTTGCCCAAAAGACCGTGGACGATGTAGAAGCGGGTAGTGGTGTTGTGGGCAGTCTTCCTGAAGCGATGGCTGCTGACGATTTCATCCTGATGGTTAAGAAACGCTTTGGCGTAGAGTGTGCCATGTGCAACCAGTTGCTGCGCAGACCCATCCGAAAGGTGGCCATCTGTGGCGGGGCAGGCGATTTCCTGTTGGACGAAGCACTGAGCTTGGGTGCAGATGCCTTTATCACAGGCGAAATGCACTATCATCAGTATTTTGACTATGAGCAGAAGATACAGATATGCGTCATCGGCCATTATCAGAGTGAACAATATACCACTGAAGTGTTCCGTGATATCATTCAAAAGGAATGTCCTGGAGTGCGCACAGAGATAGCAGAAACCTGCACGAATCCGATTCTCTATCTATAATGCAAAAATTGAAAAATAAATAGTAAATTGTAAATAGTAAAATTGTAAATTAGGAAGATGGCAAAGAAAGACCCTATTGACATGCCAGTTGAAGAGCGTCTGAAGACTCTTTATCAGCTGCAGGCTACGCTCTCGGCAATTGACGAGAAGCGTGCATTGCGAGGCGAACTGCCTCTGGAAGTACAGGACCTTGAGGACGAAATTGAGGGACTGTCAACTCGTATCGAGAAGATTCAAAACGACATCAACGAGTATGAGCGTGCTGTAACCCAGAAGAAAGGTGAGATTGAGACAGCAAAAGCCAGCGTAGAGCGTTATAAGGCACAGTTGGACGAGGTAAAGAACAACCGTGAGTATGACACTCTGTCGAAGGAGATTGAGTATCAGACACTGGAAATTGAGCTTTGCAACAAGAAGATTAAGGAGGCAGGCTATAAGATTGAAGACAAAAAGGTAGAACTGGCTCAGAATCAGGAAATCGTTGAGGATCGTCGTCAGGCTCTCGAGGTTAAGAAGAACGAGTTGGACGAGATTATGGAAGAGACTCGTGCTGAGGAGGACAAGCTGAAGCAGAAGGTGAAGGAGCTGGAGATGAAGATTGAACCACGTCTGCTCACCTCGTTCAAGCGCATCCGTAAGAATGCCCGCAATGGTTTGGGTATTGTTTACGTACAGCGTGATGCTTGCGGTGGTTGCTTCAACAAGATTCCACCCCAGCGTCAGTTGGATATCAAGATGCACAAGAAGATCATCGTTTGCGAGTATTGCGGTCGTATCATGATTGATCCTGAGTTGGCTGGCGTTAAGCTCGACAAGCCTGCAACAGAGGAGAAGAAGACACGTAAGCGTGCTATTCGCAAGACTGTTAAGAAAGAGGATACTGACGTTCCTGAGCAGACAGAGGACTAAAGCTGGGAATAGTCAGGAATATCCTGCAGGAACTCATAACGTTGGTTGGCATAGTCCATCTTGCAGCAATAGTGCTGTAGACCATTGCTAACCACGAGATAGTCCACATGAAGCAGTAGGTTGTAGACCGATATCTGGTCGAACACCTGCTGCTTTATTTTGATGCTTGGCGCCTTGTATTCCACAATCATGCGTGGGGTGGTGTCCTGATGGTATAGAATGGAGTCACAGCGCAGTTTTTTCTCACTGATGCGTAATTCTACCTCGTTACCTAGAAGTCCCTTGGGATAGCCTTTATAATCGACCAGCCAATGCGTAAAATGCTGGCGCACCCACTCCTCTGGAGTCAGTGCGACATAACGTCTGCGCAGGAAATCGAATATTTCAGGCTTTTCCTGTGTCCCACGTAGTCTTACATCATATGGTGGCAGATTCAATTCAAACATTTCGATTGCAAAAATACATATTTTTTTGTGAAATCTCACAAGAAATTTGTAATTTTGCAGCATGGCTCAAGCAGCAGTGACATATGAGAGCGTGATGCACGATTTGAAAGCACGCGATTTTAAGCCCATCTATTACCTGATGGGCGATGAATCCTATTATATTGATAAGATTAGCGATTGGATAGCCGAAAACGTGCTACAGCCTGAAGAAAAGGACTTTAATCAGACCGTTCTTTTCGGGTCGGATGTCAATGCTTCTCAGATAGTGGATGCTGCTAAGCGATATCCCATGATGTCAGAATATCAGGTGATTATCGTCAAAGAAGCCCAGAATGTGAAGAACGTAGAGCCTATCGAAAAGTATCTGAAGGCTCCTATGTCCTCTACCATTCTGGTGATGTGCCATAAAAACGGTACGATAGATGGCAGAAAAAGGGAATATGTGAAGGCTATCCAGCAGGCAGGCGTGCTTTTTGAGAGCAAAAAACTGCGTGAGCGCGACCTTCCTTCCTTTATCGAGCAATATTTAAAGGCCCGTGAAGCCTCTATTGACCCTAAATCTACGCAGATGATAGCCGACGCAATAGGCGCTGATCTGAGTCGTCTGACGGGTGAATTAGACAAAGTATTGCTCTCATTGCCAGAATCGGATAGAAGAGTGACCCCGCAGGTAGTAGAAGACCAGATAGGGGTGAGCAAGGATTATAATGCTTTTGAGTTCCGCGATGCTATTGTAAACCGCAATATTCTCAAAGCAAACCAAATTATTAAGTATTTCGATGAAAATCCGAAGGCTGGAGGACTTTATGCCTTGCTGCCCATGATGTTCAGCTACTTCCAGAACCTGATGCTCTCCTATTATTGTCCCCAAAAGGGTAGTCAGGAGGCACTGGCGCAGTGGTTGGACATGAAATCTCCTTGGGGAGCTCGCGACTATATAATAGGTATGCGGAATTACTCCGGAATGAAAGTGATGCAGATTATTTCCAAGATTAGAGAAATAGATGCCAAAAGTAAGGGGTTGGACAATCCGAATACTGCTCCAGGAGAGCTGATGAAGGAATTAATTTTCTTTACATTACATTAAAAAAGAGACGTTTTCCGCGTCTCTTTTTTCTAGAATCAAAATTTTGCTGAACATAAAAAATTGGCCTCAAACCCCGATGGCAAAAGGGCTTTCGCTCAAAAATATCCCCTCATATTTTGCGCATTTATTTTTTTTCGCCCAATCGTCCAGAAATCGCGCAAAATGATGAAATTTCGTCTTTTCATAGCCTTAAAATTCGGGTTTAATAAATTTTATGATTTAAACTTTCGAATTTAAAAACCTATATAGTTTACAAATATGTTAGATTGTTGAATGTAAAAAACAAAATTTAGAGTTTAAATACATGATTCTAAAACCAAATATTTGAGTTTTAAAATATAAATTCCACTATTCTGATTTCTAAAAACATAGATATTTAAAGGCTTATTTTTCTTGTAAATGTTTAAAACTCTGTTATTTATGACGATTATATATAGAAATTATCAAAAGATACTATTTTGTAATTAAGAATAGAGTGAATATCGTAGTGTAAACGCTTTTATATAGATATAATACCTATTTAATAACCAGTTAGTTACATTTATCTCCTTTTTAAATGCTTTGTCAGCATTTAGGTTTTAGAATTCAGAAATACATATTTAAAGTCTAATATTGTACTTTGTGAATTTAGATTTGGAAATATAAAACTAAAAATTCAAAGTTCACAAATAAAAATTTCCTTTAGATTTCTTGCAGGACTCAAAAATTTGCTTTACCTTTGTAAAATCAATAAAAAATGGCCATTTTGGCCCCTATTCAACACATCATGGATACAAAAGACAGAATAAAACAGATCATGGAGGACCAGAAGATGACGCAACAACAGTTTGCTGACTTCCTCCAACAGTCACCTGCAACGTTAAGCAGCATCTTTAATGGTAGAACCCGTCCTACCCTGAATATCGTTGATGCTATAAAAGCAAAAATTCCTGACATAAGTATAGAGTGGTTACTCTATGGTTCTGGCGACATGTATGTCTCCCACCCTGACGTTTCACCTGACGTATTATCCACCCCTTCAGCTAATGGTCAAGACCTGATGTTGAACTTCGATGCACCAGCTCCTGTTACGCCAAATTCGCATCAAAATTCCAATTCTGTTGCCAATTATCAGCAGGGTGTCAAAACTACACACCCAGAATATGTCCGTGAGGAAATACGATTGGTGGATAAAGAACCTCGTCGTGTAACAGAGATTCGCGTCTATTATGATGATCAGACTTACGAGACTTTTGTACCAGCCAAAAAGTAGCCAAACAATGCCCTAACATCGAAGAATTCTCCGGTGTTAAACCTGTAAATCAGGCCATTTTAGGTGGTTTGATAGTGGCGTTCCAGCACGTGTAAACTGACACGTAAGGTGCTGACTCTTAGTGACTTTCGTTGGAGATTCATGCCCCTGCTTAGTAGTCTTCATGACTATGAAGGCAGGACGCATATCAAACATGACATCAGTGCTCGAATATTTCGAGAAAATGCTGGTGTCTTGTTTTGTCAGGAGCATCATGCAGATGATGATGCTATATATAGTGATTATAATGATTCTATCCATTGATTTCGCAAAGATAGCCACTTTTTTTCTAACTTCCAAGTTTTTAACCGTTTTTTTTCGTACCTTTGCAACGCTGAAAATAAAAGTATATGAAGAAATATGTGCTTGATTTGACTGTTCGTACAGTAGAACAGCTCAGTCCGAAACATGTGTTGCTGCGTTTAACCCATGAGCAGCCCCTGCCCGAGATGTTGCCAGGACAGTTTGTGGAGGTGCGTGTTGACGGTTCCCCTACTACCTTCCTTCGTCGTCCTATCTCCATTAATTTCGTGGATAAAGAGAACAACGAGTTATGGCTGATGGTAGCCATGATAGGCGACGGAACCCGTCAGTTGGGACGTCTGAAGCCTGGTGATATCCTCAATTGTGTGCTCCCTTTGGGCAATGGGTTCACCATTCAAAGTAACAAAAACGCTTCGCACAACGTGCTGCTTGTTGGAGGCGGTGTTGGTGTAGCCCCCATGCTTTATCTGGGTGCTGTGCTGAAAGAAGTAGGCTATGAGCCCACTTTCCTGTTGGGTGGTCGAACGGCAAAAGACCTGTTGGAACTTGAATATTTTAATATGTACGGGCGCGTGTGCGTGACGACAGAAGACGGTTCTATGGGTGAGAAAGGCTTTGTAACCAGTCATTCTGTGCTGAACGAGCATTTTGACAGTATCTATACCTGTGGCCCTACACCCATGATGAAAGCTGTAGCCCATTATGCCAAGGAACATGATATCACCTGTGAAGTTTCTCTGGAGAACATGATGGCCTGTGGCTTGGGCGCTTGTCTTTGTTGTGTGGAGAAGACCACAGAAGGCAATTTGTGTGTGTGCAAAGAAGGTCCTGTATTCAATATCCACAGGCTGCTGTGGAAATGAGAAATGAGAAATGAGAAATGTGGAATGAGAAATTGAAATGAAGAAATGAGTAAATTGCAAGTTAATATAGGGGCGTTGGCCCTGAAGAATCCAGTGATGACAGCATCTGGAACGTTTGGCTACGGCCTTGAGTTTGCTGATTTCATTCCTCTCGACGGACTGGGTGGCATCATTGTCAAGGGAACCACGTTAAAGCCTCGCGAGGGCAACGATTATCCTCGTATGGCTGAGACTCCACAGGGAATGCTGAACTGTGTGGGCCTCCAGAACAAGGGCGTGGACTATTTCTGTGAGCATATCTATCCACAGATCAAGGACATTGATACCAATATGATTGTCAATGTCAGTGGATCTTCCCCAGAGGATTATGCCGAGTGTGCAGCCCGTATTGATGCCTTGGAGAAGATTCCGGCCATCGAACTCAATATTTCTTGTCCTAACGTTAAGGATGGCGGTATGGCCTTTGGCGTTACCTGTGCAGGCGCTGAGAGTGTGGTTAAGGCTGTTCGTGAGCGTTATCACAAGACGCTGATTGTAAAACTGTCGCCCAATGTTACTAATATTGCGGATATAGCCCGTGCTTGTGAGGCGCAGGGTGCTGATAGTGTGTCACTTATCAATACCCTGATGGGCATGGCAATTGATATTGAGAAGCGTAAGACCCTTTTGAGCATCAATACTGGCGGACTGAGTGGTCCCTGTGTCAAACCTGTAGCCTTACGAATGGTATGGCAAGTGGCTAAGGCTGTGAAGATTCCCGTAGTAGGCTTAGGAGGCATCTCCAGTGCTACTGATGCCATTGAATTCCTGATGGCTGGTGCTACAGCTATAGAGATAGGCACGGCAAACTTCCTGGATCCAGCCATTACGATAAAGGTTCGCGACGGTATTAACCAATGGCTTGATGACCATGGTTGTCAGGATGTTCACGAAATTATCGGGTGTATTTAAAAAATTTGAGGGCGGTCAATCGACCGCCCTCAACCAACACAAAAACTAAACTAGACTTAACTAAAGCATATTAGGATTTTCACAAACCCTCAATAGCACTTGCAAAGATAGTGCAAATCTTTTAAACAGCAAGGCTTTTTTTGCTTTTTTTTTCAATTAAATGCGTTTTTCTTGCATTTTTACCGCATTATTTGACAAATATGCATCTAAAATGGTCATGGCGGCCATTGCTTCCACAACGGGCACTGCACGTGGCAATACACAGGGGTCATGACGCCCTTTTGCAGTCAGTGTCGTCTCCTTCCCGTTCGTGTCTACAGTCGTTTGTTCGCGGAGTAGGGTAGCCACTGGTTTAAAGGCTATGCGGCAATAGATATCCTGTCCGTTGGAGATGCCTCCCTGTATGCCTCCGGAGTGGTTAGATGTGGTCGTAATACGACCACTTACTGAACAAAAACTATCGTTTTGTTCCGAGCCACGAGCAGTCACACCGTTGAACCCTTCACCATACTCAAAGCCTTTTACCGCATTGATACTCAGCATGGCAGCGCCCAACATGGCGTGCAGCTTACCGAATTCCGGTTCGCCCAGTCCTGCTGGACATCCCTTTATCACGCAGGTTATCACGCCGCCGATGGTGTCACCCTCAGCTTTTACCTCCTCTATCAGTCGAATCATCTCCTCTGCCTTCTGGCTGTCTGGGCAGCGGACGATGTTCTCTTCGGTTTTTGACAGGTCGTAAAGCCTGTAGTCACGATCTAGTGCTATAGGGCCAACCTGTGAGGTATAAGCGGTGATGCTTACTCCTATTTCTTTGAGTGCCAACTTGGCCAATGCTCCAGCCACACAACGGCTGATGGTGATGCGGGCAGAGGAGCGTCCACCACCACGATGATCTCGTATGCCATATTTGCAAGCATACGTATAGTCAGCATGCGACGGTCTGTAAAGCTCTCGCATGTTGTCATAGTCGTTCGAGTGTTGATTGGTGTTACGGACAATGAAGCCAATAGGACATCCTGTCGACTTTCCTTCAAACACACCACTCAGCAGTTCCACCTGGTCAGCCTCTTTCCTGGCTGTCGTAATGTGGCTCTGTCCAGGTTTGCGCCTGTCCAGTTCCTGTTGGATGAACTCCAAGTCAATAGGTATGCCTGCAGGCATCCCATCTATGACGCCACCGATGGCTTCTCCATGACTTTCGCCAAAGGTTGTCAGCCTAAATATGTTACCAAACGTATTCACTATTTATGATTCACTTTTAATGGCAATCGCAGCTTCCGCCACAGTCACTACCACAGTCGTGACAATGTCCGCCACATCCACTGCAACCACCCGACATGTGGTTAATCAATTGCTGAATCTCCTGATTGGTGGCCTCGCGATTCTCCAGTATCTTACCTTCAAAGTACAGTGTCTCGCCAGCCAATGGGTGGTTCAGGTCCACCTTCACCTTATCTTTTCCGATCTCCACTACACGCCCGTAGAAGTGGTTTCCATCCTCATTCTGCAAGGGAATGATAGCATCTACGTAGATGTGTTCGTTGTCAAAACGACCATCGATGCAGAACATCTCACGGTCCAAGTCCAGTACGCGTTCCTCAACATAGTCGCCATAGGCCTCCTCTTTCTCCAGTGAGAAGCTGAAATCCTGCCCCTTTTCTATATCAGCAATCTTCTTTTCAAAAGCATCCAGTGCAACACCAAAGCCTGTAATCATCTGGAAGGGCTTTCCCTCCTGGGTTTCCTCCATCAGTTCTTTTCCCTCTTCACCGTCCACATACAGGCGGTAAGACATTGAGATAAATTTGTTCTTATTCTCCATTGATTTTCTGTTCAGTTTAATTTTCAGAGTGCAAAAATACGAATAAGTAAGTGAAAAACCAAAAGAATCCCTCTTTTTCTTATATATAATAAGGTATATAGGCCTCTCAATTGACCTCAGTCAAGGTTCCCCCCGATTCTTTGATAGACGTCAAGAATTCGCCTTGTGTGCGCAAACAATTTACTAAAAAGTTTGGTGCGTGTTCATTTTTGCCGTATCTTTGCATCGTCAATCAAGGTAAAAGGGTTGACGTAAGGATAATTTTTAGTAATAATAAAAAGATTAAGAAAGGGTAACAAAAATGAAAAGAATGATTCTTACAATTGTAGCAATGCTTAGCATGACTATGACATTTGCTGAGAATGAGAACATGAATGCTCTGAACACAACCGAGGCTTATGATATGACGGTCAATATGAAGAAGCTCAGTCAGGCTCTTGGTTTGTCGAAGGACCAGGTTGAAGGTGTTGCTGAAGTGCACAAGACTTTCAGTGCAGAAATGATGTTTGCAGCACAGTATGGTAAGGAAGAGCGTGCTAAGATGGTTGAGAAGGCCATCAACAAGGACCTCGCTTACATGAACTACATGCTGAGTGATACTCAGTACCGCAAGTATCTCATGTTGCTGAACTTGACACTGGTTAACCGTGGTTTGAAATAATCAGACAGAACTTTTTTAAACTCAACTATGCCATCGCCTTCGGGAGGTGGCTTTTTCTTTCCTGTACCTTATTATTTTTGGCAAAAAAGTATTTTATACCAAAAAAACTTTGTACCTTTGCACACCATATGGCTGAATCGAAATGGGTGGTCATCCGAACCTTTAATCGGAAAGAGATGGAGGTAAGTTCATTCTTGGCTAAGAATGAGCTGCATCATTTTATCCCGATGACCTACACCGAAAAACTGAAAAAAGGCGAAGACAAGCCTCGTATGGTACTGGTTCCTGTCGTTCATAATTACATCTTCGTGGAGAAAACGCTCGAAGAAACGGAACTCCGCAGTAAGTTGGCGGAATGTGGTTTCCCGTTGAGTCTGATGATGAATAAAGGTTCGAAGACGCTTACGGAGATTTCTGATCATGACATGGTGGAATTTCGTTTGCTCTGCGACCCCGACTATTCCAAGACCCCTAAGGAATTTGTAGATACTGAGGACGCAGAAGCCCTTCCTGGCAAGGAGGTGATGGTGGTCCATGGTCAGTTTAAAGGCATTCGAGGCAAGCTTTGTAAAAAGAACCAGAAATACTGGTTTGTTAAAACCGTAGGAGGCATCAGCGTCATGCTGCGCATTTCCCGTTGGTATTGTAAAGTAGTGGATTAATAACGATAATTATCAAGATATGCAAGAATTCAATTTAGATAGTTCCAAACTTCAAATGGAAACGGAAGAGAGTAGTGCTTCCTTCTTCGATTTTGAGAAAATCAAGATGGTGTTTCTGCTTCATTGGAAGTGGTTCATCCCGTCTATTGTCATTTGTTTGTTGATAGCGATGTATTATCTATGGGTCACTCCTACCACCATCTCGGTGACGGGTAAGATGCAGCTCATCGATAAGAACCAGGGAAAGAGTAGCTCTTCCAGTGCAGGTTTGGCTATCCTGAGTTCCCTTCCTTTGGGCTTGGGCAATAGCATTAGCAGTAGTTTGGGCGGTGCAGCAGGTATTGACATTGAAAAGGAGATCCTGACTTCTACCGACTTGGCCCGTGAAGTGGTGCTCGACATGGACCTCTATACCACCTATAAAGTGGAGAAGTGGGGTAGGAGCACACAGCTTTATAAAGACCAGCCTGTTGTGGTAACCCTCGACAGAACCCACTTGCTTTGGATGGATCGTGAACTGCCTTTGAACTATCATCAGGTCAGCATGACCATCAGCAAAGACGATAAGGGCTATCAGGTGCAAGGTGCTGCCGATGGCAAATCCTTTGCTAAGCGTTTTACCACCCTTCCTGTCACCATCAGAACGGAGGTGGGTACTGTTAGGATTGCGGATAATGACCAGCTCAATGCCTCTCAGCGCAAGACTTATGCAAAAGGTTTCGAAATAAAAGCCACCATCGCTCCTCCTGTGATTGTAGCCAAAGGTTTTGTTTCCCGTATGGTGGTGGCCCCCCCGAAAAAAGAGGTGTCTAATCTGCTCAATCTGACGTTGAGAGACGAGAGTATGATTCGTGGTATGGACTTCATTACCCGTTTGGTCGAATTATACAATCGTCAAGGCAGAAAGGATGTTGACGAACAGAATCGTAAAACCGACCAGTTTGTTAATGAGCGTTTGGCCAAGATCAATGTGGAATTGGGTGTTAGCGATGATGCCTTCCAGCATTCTAAGGAGAAATACCAGATTACAGCCCCTAAAGAAGATGCCACTGAGGCCGTGACCAAAAAGAATGAGTATGAACAGCAACTTATCCAGATTGGTATCCAGCTTCAGTTGCAGGACTATATGAATGAATTTGCTCAGAATCCTGCCAATATTTACGAGGTCATTCCTGTTGTAAGTGGTGGTATGAGCTATAGTGGTAATTATGGTGGTGGTATGAGCTCAGCTGGTGGCGGTCAGGCATTGAGCCGTCATAACACCTTGGCTTTCCAGCGTAAAGAGTTGATGAAGAGCATGAGCGAGAAGGCTCATCAGGTACAGCGTGTTACGGAGTTGATAGAGGAGTTGCGCCCAACCCTTCTGACTGAGTTATCACGTACACGTCAGGCTTTGGTCATCCAGCGTCAGAGTGTGGAGCGTGAATACAAGAAGGCGATGGAACGTATTGGCAGTGCTCCCCGTATTGAACGTGTCTTTACAGATATTGAGCGCCTTCGTGAAATCAAACAAGGTGTCTATATCGTGATGCTACAGAAACGCGAAGAGTTGGCGATGAATCGTATTGATGCTACGAATAAAGGAAAGTTGATTGAGAAAGTCCAAGTGAATGGTGGCAGCGATCTGCCGAAGCGCGATTTCATTTTGTTGATAGCATTGGTTTTGGGTATCGCCATTCCGTTCTTTGCCATCTTATTGCTGTTCTTCCTGAAGAATAAAGTGGAAACACGCAATGATTTGGAAAAGTCGACCAAGTTCCCTGTATTGGGCGAAATACCTACCGTCAACAACGAGGAAGCCCTTCGTACCCTTCGTACCAACCTGCTTCTACATTTAAAGGAAAACCAGAAAACCATTTTGGTCACTTCCAATGTTGTTGGTGATGGTAAAACCTTCACTGCCATTCATTTGGCAGAAGGATTGGCTCGATTAGACAAGAAAGTGGTTCTTTGCGACCTAAATCTTCGTCGACCAGGAGTAGCCAAGGCGCTTTCTATAACCGATAAGTCGGGTGTTTCTGAGCTGTTGAACAATGGTCACCTAATAGTCTCAGATGTTCAGTCACAAATCATGAAGGCAGATGGCTTTGATGTTTTGGTGGCCGGAAAGCCTGGCCAGGTGCATCCTTCTGACCTTCTAGCTCGTGAGAGCCTTATCCAACTTATGGCAATCTTGAAATCGCAGTATGATTACGTGATTATTGATACGCCAGCCTTGGAAGGCTGTAGTGATACCTATCAGATTGCTACGCAGGCAGATGCTACCTGTTTCGTGGTCAAGGCAGACCATACCCCTAAGTCTGATGTAAAGAACTTGGATAAGCTCAATCGTTTACCTGATAAGATGATGATTTTTAATGCTATTGATATGACTAAGAAAAAGTATAAATACCTTTATCGCAATGCGCTGACATTGCTTTCTTTCGTACTCCTGCTCTCTTCTTGCTCCATCAAGAAGTTTGCCTATTTCCAAGGGGCAGACAAGGTGGATTTGAACAAGCAGAGTGCTTTCTACGATGCCCGAATTATGCCAAAGGACCAGTTGGACATTAAGGTCTATACCATCAGCCCCGAGGCCTCTGCACCATTCAATATGTCCAGTGTATCTGTAACCAGTGCAGGGCAGGGCTCTTCCTCAACCTCTGGTGGAGGTTCCCAGAATTATCTGGTCAGTAACGATGGCACTATTAATTTCCCTGTTTTAGGCCGTATCAAGGTTACAGGATTGACCAAGGAAGAGTGTGAGAATATGATTCTGGAAAAGATCCGTCCATATATGGCTGCATCTGAAGAACCTATTGTCACGGTTCGTCAGGCTAATTACACTATTACCGTTTTGGGTGAAGTAGGTAGTCCTGGCAGCATTCAGGTAAGCCGTGAGAAGATTAACATTTACGAAGCCCTCGCTATGGCAGGCGATATGACTGTATATGGTCATCGCGATCGCGTCAAGCTCTTCCGTGAGAATGCTGATGGAACGCGTGAGTTGCACATGCTCGATTTGAGCGATGCCGATATTATGAACTCCCCATATTTCTATCTTCAGCAGAACGATATGATTTATGTGGAACCAAGTATTGTCAAGAAGCAGCAGGGTAATATCCTGACCAGTCTGATTATTCCTGTCACAACTTCCCTTGTGTCATTTGCAGCCTTGATTATCGCAATCCTCAAATAAAAAATGTGGTATGATGGAGAAAGAATGGACGATGATTATCAGACCACAGGAAAAACTGTGGAAAGTTAATCTGGGTGAGATATGGGCTTATCGTGACCTAATAGAGCTCTTTGTTAAACGCAATATCGTAGTACAATACAAGCAGACGATTCTAGGTCCTCTGTGGTACCTCATACAGCCAATCCTAACTGTCATCATGAATATGGTGGTGTTTGGTGGTATTGCTAATATGAGTACAGATGGTGTACCTCAAGCTTTGTTCTATATGGCAGGAAATGTATGTTGGTTCTATTTCTCAGACTGCTTGAATCAGACTTCCAGTACATTTGTAACCAATCAGGGAATGTTTGGTAAGGTTTACTTTCCTCGTATGGTTGTTCCAATTAGTACAGTACTGAGTAATTTGCTCCGTTTTGGTATTCAAGTAGGACTGTTTGTCGTTTTTTGGCTTTATTATTTTGCCACAGGCAGTAATATCAGTCTTAATTGGACGATACTTCTCGTCCCTATACTTGTTCTTATGCTTGCTGGTCTCGGTCTTGGTTTTGGCGTTCTGATATCTTCATTTACCACGAAGTATCGTGATTTAACCATCCTTTTTACCTTTGTCGTTCAATTGTGGATGTATGCCACCCCTATTGTTTATCCCATCAGCATGGTAACCAACGAAACATTACGTACCATCATTATGCTGAACCCCATGACCTCTATTATAGAGGCTTTCAAATATGCCACTCTTGGTCAAGGTTACTTCTCATGGGGAGCCCTTGGATATAGCTTTGCCTTCATGTCTATTCTTTTGGTTTGGGGTATCGTGATATTTAACAAAGTTCAGCGTTCCTTCATGGATACAGTTTGATTTTTATCATTTTCAATAAAGAAACAAAATAGTTTTCAGATAAAAAAAGGAGCAGAAATGCTCCTTTTTTATTGATTACAGATTAGCATACTCCTTGCTCGGCAGGAAACAGGGGCAATCCTTGTGGACATTGGGCAGCTCGCGGTGACCCAGGATCTTGGCGTCGGGGTAATCGACCTTGAGACTGCGCAGCAGGGCTACCAGGGCTGCCTTCTGCGCTGGGGTGCGCGTGTCGGCCGCGCGCCCATGCTCGTCTAAGCCGCCTTCATAGCAGATGCCGATGCTGTGGGCATTGTAGCGGCGGGCATGCATGCCGACCTCGGCTTCACTGCGGGTCTGGTAGAGCTGGCCATCACGGGTGATGTAGTAGTGGTAGCCGATGCCCTTGCCATGAAACTGGGCGTTATGACACGCCCGG
>CACZMV010000036.1 GCA_902782305.1 uncultured Prevotellaceae bacterium | reverse complement strand
GACTGCCGATGACGCCTCCGTCATAGATGGTCTGCTGCACATCGATGCCCACACGGTACTGATCCTTCGTCAGTCCCTTCATGTCAATGCCCATACCGCCCATCATCGTCTTCATCTCGTCAGGCCAAGCCGTCACATCACTCTGATACGTGGCTTGTGCGGATGCCAACACCTGCGGCAGCCAACCCTTCTGGATATTGGCAACAGTCAGCTGTGTGGTCTTCTCGATGAGTCCATACTGCTGTATCAGCGGATAATTCTTCTCTGCTCTGCTGCCTGCTGACACTCGTCCAGCGTCTGTCCCAATGCCAGCATCGGCAGCATCGCCAAAGCTAAAACTAATTTCTTCATATCTGTTTTGTCATTGAAATCCGGGTGCAAAAGTACGATGTTTTTTGCATTTAGACGTTATCCGCAGGAACGCAAAAATGTCCTTTTTGTTCGATTTGTACGAAAATAGAGCATTTTTTCACGGAAAATGATTATCTTTGCCAGCAAAAAGGACGTATTATGAACAGACAACCGCAACTGATGGACGTCACACGAATGCGTGACATCCTGACGTGTTCAGTCTGCTGATGCGTCAAAAGCCACCTTTCACTATCAATGACCACCGCTTTGGCATCGTCATAAGCGGCGAGGCTGACATCAACTTCAACCTGCAAGACCGCCACCTCACGAGTGGCACACTCGTCTATATCGGTCCGGGCACCATCATTCATCCCAAGCGTCTCTCGCCCGACTTTCGCATCTTCGGCATGGCACTCTTCACTAATTTCCCCATACCCTTTGCACAAGGACAGATGCCGTCGGCCTTCAATGGACAGGTGCGAGACTTCCAATTACCCGTCAGCGAAGAGGATATCGCTACTGTCAAAAATATTATGGACATCATCTGGCAAATAGTTCATGCTAGCGACGACTATCATCGTCCCACTGTCACAGCCCTCGTAATAGCCCTGATGCACCATTACGACCATCTGTTCCATCAGCAAGCCGACCAACTGGCCAGCAGACGTTCACGCGAGCAGACCATCTTCGACCGATTCCTCCAGCTGGTCACCCAACACTGTGCCGAACATCATCAGATTGGCTACTATGCCGAGCACATGTGCCTCACCGAACGATACCTGAGCACCGTTATCCGCCAAACCAGCGGCACCACAGCAAAAGACTGGATAGACCGTGCCCTCATCACCCGCATCAAAATAGAACTGCACCACACAGACAAGCCGGCAGCGCAGATAGCTGAGGAGATGCACTTTGCAAATCCCTCGTTCTTCTCAAAATACTTCCGTCGCATTACAGGCATGACACCTGGGGAATATCGTGAGAAGTGAAAGATGGGAAGTTGTATCGAATAGTTCTTTGTATTCGTCCCATTCGGTGCACTTTAGTGCGACGTTATATCAAGGTCCATGAATCCGTGAGTCCGTCCACTTTTATATGTCAGTCACCTGTTTCCGTGATATCCCATAGGCTCTTCAAAGGCAAACATCAGGTCGAGTATTTCCGTCTTACGGACTTCTCGCCCCCAGTTCTTTCCCTTAAATTCATCGCTTTCGTTTATCTCACAGAGGCCAATAAAACGGAACAGGCGGTTGAATATTCTATATTCATACCCATGTCCAACATTCAGCATAGGGAAAGCCTTGCTATACTCATCAGCATAGAATCTCGTGTCGCGCCAATCCACGCCATAGTGATGCAGAAGCCATAAGGAATACAGTCGTCCTAAATTACCCACATCGTTGTCTTCATACATATCAAGCCAGCCAGTGTTGTAATCCCTGAGAAGGAACAGAATTATCGTACGCAGCAATTCGTTATGGTCAGTAAGTAATTGTTTACCCTTAGTCGTTAGTGACAACTTTCCTGTACGTGTCTTTATGAGTCCACACTCCTTTAGCACGACCCTAAGCACCTGCACTTCTTCTGTTTTCGGTTCACTCTTCTGTTTATACCAGTCAGTGCTCCAACTATGACTTCCTAATTCGTAGAGCTCGGCAACCATCTTTGGAGGTATATACCCCTGTGCCGTGAGTTTCACTTCTTCTGAGCTCAACTCATTCATCAGGTGCAGAGCCTGTCGCATGACGGGAATCTGCTCCATCTGCTCATCAGTTAATCGGCGCAGTTGTACAGGACACCCCACTTCTAACGGTCTATAGAGCATCATGTACATCTGCTCAGATGAGAATCCATTGAAATTCGGCTTTGGCGCAGCGTTCTGTGCATGCATAATTTCACCCACATGACGGTTAATGTCATCTAGGTTCACGTGCTTACCGCTTCTCTCCATCTGGTCAATCCAGTTCTGCAACCGACGGGTAATTTCGTTCTTATCTATCATATGCCAAATTTGTTTTAACTCCTGATTGGGTCACCACCATCCGGATCACCATTAAGATTTTTCAGTCGCTTCACAGCCTTATCGAAGTCACTCTCCAGCATACGCATCTCCCGTTCACGGTAGATCTCAAACTCGCGTTCTGCCTTCTCAATGGCCTCTTGATGCGACACGGTGCCATTCCCCTCTAAGATATTCTTTCTAAGTCGCAATATCTGGTCATCAAGGGCGGCTATCCAGTCGGCCATCGTCATAGGGTTCTGCTCCAGTGCCTGAAACTCAGCATAGTCGAGGAACTGAGAGGTAAGCAGGTTCAATCGCTGCCGCTCCAACTCCGACAGATAGTTTTTGGCTGTTTTCACGTCATCGCGCGTCACATAGTTGCCCTTGAAGTTGGTCATGCCAACAAAAGGCTTCTCATTATCCACCCGTTCATAAATCAGCTCTGCTGCCGTATGTTCATGCACAGCATAGTGCATTTTATTCTGAACAGTGGCGAAAAACAGCTTCGTCATCGTAGCCCTGGGGTCATAGTCCGTTGATGTGGCATAGATGTCCGTCACCTGCTGATAGAAGTTGCGTTCACTACTGCGGATGTCGCGGATGCGCTGCAAGAGTTCCTTAAAGTATCGGTTGCCACCTTGCTTCAGTCGTTCATCATCCATCGTGAATCCCTTTTGGATATATTCATGTAACCGTTGAGTAGCCCAGCGACGGAAGCGTACAGCAATAGGCGACTGTACACGATAACCCAAAGCGATAATCATGTCAAGGTTATAATGAGCAACGTCACGCGATTGAGTTTTCCCTTCTATAGCTCCATGCTGAGTGCTTGCTCGATTGATATATCTCCACCAATTGTGCCTGCGTCAACCAAACATCCTCATCAGCAAAACGAGTATTCACACTCACCCTGCCTTCCTCATCCTTATATAGTATCAATTTATTCTCTTTGTCCATATTCTTATAACGTTTTTGTTCTGTCTTAATTTCCGTGAGTCCGTAGATTCGTGAGTCCGTAATACTTTCAGCCTCCTTCCTGCGAATCAAAGCGCTTGTCCCAGAGATCCTGCTGTCCCTGATGATTCTGTCATTCCACAATCTCCCAATGACCGCTATAACCACTACCCACATAACGGATATGCGGCATTTTGGCAAGATGACGCTTGATAGTTTTTGAACTTCGATTACTCAATTTGGCCAAATCTTCTGTTGAGATTTGAGGGTTATTTCGGATCTGTTTCTCTATCCAATCATCAAGTTCATTATCTTGAGGGACATCTTGAGGGACATCTTGAGGGACACCTTGAGGGACACCTTGAGTATCACCCTTTACGGGTCTCTTAAATATCACTACAACAAAGCCACCATTGACTGTCCATGTTACTTGCTTTGTTCTCTATACCTTCAAATGCTCATACAATTTCAGCCCAAGGACCTCGCCATTCTCGAACTCAAACTGGAACTTCTTGCGGTTGAAGTGAGGATTGTTCTTGTGGATGATACTGGTCATTCCGTCGTTCAACAACGACCAGTCCACAGTCTTCTGCATTATAAATCTGCCTTCGTAGTCCATCAGTTATTAGCTTATTCTATCAAATCATCTTTATAACATACATATTTATAACATACATACCTCGCGCAAAAATACAAAATATTATTCAATAATTTCCATAAAGTATAATCTTTCTTCTGTTTTTTATTGATATTTCACTAAAAAACCTTAAAAAATGAGTCCCTTAAAGCGATTTTTCCTGATTGATGGATTAATATTTCAATGGAATTTGTACCTTTTCCCCTGTCCAAGGCATAAGCACATTATGTCTCTACCAAAATAAAGGAAGCACTCCAACATATCTGGTACATATCTCTAACATATCAAGTAAAGATCTCCAAAATATCAATAATAGAGCCCCAATGGAACAAGCATATAACAAGGTAGTATCTCCTATTCATGTCCGGTACTTATACGGTATATATACGGTATATGTCCGGTATTAAAGCGGACAAGTACCGAACAAGTACCGAACATATAGCGGACAACGACAGGAGATGCATAGGCGCTACGCGGGGGCTACTATATGGATAGAATGGAGGTATGCATGAGATATGCTAGAGAGTAACATGAGATGTTTCGAACAAAAGTATGAGAAAGATAATAAAATCATTATCTACGCTGGCTCACCCAGCGCGGCATCGTGGCAAAGGTTAATGGTTAACGGTTAAAGACCTGAAACTAAAAAAATCACAAATGCTGTTGCTTTTGTGATTTTTTTTCGTACCTTTGTCCCAAATAAGAACATATTATGAAACTAAAGAAACGAAAAATCAAATGACAATACAAGAATTTCGTGATTACATGGCATCGGGCAAACCTGTCGTTGGTGGTGGTGATGTCCACATGATGTTTCATAAGCTATCACAAGAGGCTTTGCAGATAACGGCTGAGATTAACGGAAAGTATCATACTCCTGAGCAGTTGCACGATTTACTGGAACAACTTTGGGGGCGAGAGGTTCCCAAAACGGTTGGGTTGTTTCCACCGTTCCATACCGATTGCGGCAAGAACACAGTCGTTGGGGAACGAGTGTTCATCAACATGGGTTGCAAGTTCCAGGATCAGGGCGGTATCACCATCGACGAAGGTGCACTCATTGGTCATAATGTTGTGCTGGCCACCATCAATCACGACCTTGACCCTGCCAAGCGTCAGAGTATGAGCTATGCGCCCATCCACATCGGGAAGAACGTCTGGATAGGAGCCAACGCAACCGTTCTTGCTGGTGTCACTTTAGGCGATGGTGCCGTTATTGCTGCCGGTGCCGTAGTGACTAAGAACGTAGAGCCGAATACTATTGTTGGTGGCGTTCCAGCCAAGGTGATTAAGAAGATTGAAGTGTAAATTCCCACTTCTACTCATCCATCAATTTACGATAGCGTACGCGTTTGGGTTCCTCTAAGCCCAAACGCTGGGCTTTATTCGACTCATATTCCGAATAGTTGCCTTCGAAATAGAACACATTACCCTCTCCTTCGAAAGCGAGAATATGTGTACAGATACGGTCCAAGAACCAACGGTCGTGACTGATGACAACAGCACAACCGGCAAAAGCTTCCAAACCTTCTTCCAAAGCTCGCAGGGTATTTACATCAATATCGTTGGTAGGCTCGTCTAATAAGAGAACGTTACCTTCCTGTTTCAGTGCAATAGCAAGATGCAGACGGTTGCGTTCACCACCAGAGAGTACACCACATTTCTTTTCCTGGTCAACACCTGTAAAGTTGAAACGCGATAGATAAGCCCTAACGTTCACATCACGACCTCCCATACGAATGGTCTCATTGCCACCACTCACCACCTGATAGACGGTTTTCTCTGGGTCAATATCCTTATGCAGCTGATCCACATAGCTTAACTTTACTGTCTCGCCCACACTGAAAGAACCACTATCGGGCGTATCCATACCCATAATCAATCGGAACAGCGTAGTTTTACCAGCACCATTGGGACCTATCACGCCTACGATACCATTAGGTGGCAAGATGAAGTTGAGGTCGGTAAACAATTCCTTCTCTGGGAAAGACTTTGCCACATGCTCTGCCTCTATCACCTTATTGCCCAAACGAGGACCGTTGGGAATGAAGATTTCCAGTTTTTCCTCCTTTTGTTTCTGTTCCTCATTCAACATCTTATCGTATGAGTTCAGACGAGCCTTACCTTTGGCGTGACGAGCCTTCGGAGCCATACGTACCCATTCCAACTCACGCTCCAACGTCTTACGACGTTTTGAAGCAGTCTTTTCCTCCAAAGCCAACCTTTGCGATTTCTGCTCCAACCACGAAGAATAATTACCCTTCCAGGGAATACCCTCGCCACGATCCAGTTCCAGAATCCACTCAGCCACGTCGTCAAGGAAATAGCGGTCGTGGGTTACAGCAATCACCGTACCTTCATACTGTTGCAAGTGCTGCTCCAGCCAATCGATACTCTCTGCATCCAGATGGTTGGTAGGCTCATCAAGCAACAACACATCAGGCTTCTGTAACAACAATCTGCAAAGTGCTACACGGCGACGCTCACCTCCGGAAAGTGTCTTCACGCTCCAATCGCCTGGTGGACAATGCAAAGCTGCCATTGCACGATCCAGTTTCGAATCCATGTTCCAGGCATCTGTTGCGTCGATGATATCCTGTAATTCAGCCTGACGCTGCATCAGTTTATCCATCTTGTCAGCATCCTCATAATATTCAGGCAAGCCAAACTTCACGTTGATGTCGTCATATTCCTTCAAAGCATCATAAACGCTTTGTACACCCTCCATCACATTCTCCTTTACGGTCTTCTCTTCATTCAAAGGGGGATCCTGAGGAAGATAACCAACGGAATAGCCTGGACTCCAAACCACCTGACCTTGGAATTGCTGATCCAGTCCAGCTATAATCTTCATCAGCGTAGATTTACCTGCACCATTCAGACCGATAATACCAATCTTCGCTCCATAGAAGAAACTCAGGTATATATTCTTGAGCACCTGTTTCTGGTTCTGCTGGATGGTCTTGCTCACACCCACCATCGAGAAAATCACTTTCTTGTCGTCTACTGTAGCCATAATAGAAAATAGATATAAATACTTATAGGCTACAAAGATAAAGAAAAAAATCGAAAAACCAAAAAAAGACTCCGCAGAATTACTGCAGAGTCCTTTTGAAATGTTTAAGTATGCGATAAAATTCGCATGAAGTCATTTGTCTACGCTGCCACCAACAATATCAAGCAACTCTGTTGTGATAGACTGCTGACGCGACTTGTTGTACAGCAAGTTCAACTGGCGCAACAATTCATCGGCATTATCAGTAGCGGTCTGCATAGCCACCATACGGGCAGCATGCTCAGAGGCCACACTATCCAATAGAGCTGTGTAGAGCATCAGATGAGCAAACTTGGGCAATAACTGCGTCAAGACTGTATTCATGTCGGGCTCTACGATAAAGTTGTCGTTGAGTGGTGCCACTTCACCTTCCTTCACCTCTTTCTTACGACGATTCTTCTTCAGGTAATCCTGTGCTTTCTTCGTAACAATGTTTGTGGTAAGGTCGCGCTCGTGGTCACGTCCCAACTCAGACTCGAGGTCAATAGGCAGGAACTGCTTCTTGGTCAGAATTTGCGAACCAGCAGACTTGAAGTGGTGATAGAGAATCTCCACACGATCAATTTTGCCATCAGCAAACTTTTGGCCTAACTCCATAGCGATTTCAATACACTCATTAACGTTAGGATGGTCGACGATAGGCGCTTTGTCGCATTTGACATCATAGCCCAATTTTTTAGCTTTCTCTGTCACTTTGCGACCAATGGGCCACACCTCGACACTACCCGGTCCCAGTTCCTCAGTATATGCATCAACGGTGCGCTGCATCAGTTTAATGACGTTGGCATTAAAGCCACCGCAGAGTGATGAATTACTACTGAAGACAACAAGGGCCACACGTTTTACGGGGCGCTCCTGATCGAAGATAGTCTGAGGCTCAGCCTCGGCAGCGAGGAACGATTTGAGGATATGCTCAAGCATAGTCTCGTAGGGCAGCATGTTCTGAATAGCCACCTGCGCATGATGGAGCTTAGACGAAGCCACCATCTTCATCGCAGAGGTTATCTTGCGCGTGCTGTTGACCGAGGCAATGCGGCCTTTAATTTCTTTCAGGCTTGGCATAGGCTCTTACTTTTTATATGTTCCTGCGATGTCGGCCATAACAGCCTCAATCTTCTTCGTTACCTCATCGTCAATCTTACCGTCTGCCAGGGTTGTAATAACCTCAGGAGCAGAAGAACGTAACTTGTCAAGGAACTGATTCTGACACTCACGTATTTTGTCGATGGGCACGTCGCGCATCAATCCATGAACACCACAGTACAGAATAGCAATCTGCTCGCCTACAGGCATTGGACTGTACTGAGGCTGGATGAGTAGCTGTTGGTTCTTACGGCCACGGTCCAACGTCATTGCTGTCACAGCATCCATATCACTTGAGAACTTCGAGAAGGACTCGAGCTCACGATACTGTGCCTGGTCAATCTTCAGCGTACCAGCAACTTTCTTCATAGACTTGATCTGTGCCGAACCACCCACACGGGATACAGAGATACCCACGTTGATAGCAGGACGGAAGCCTTGGTTAAAGAGGTCGCTCTCGAGGAAGATCTGACCATCGGTAATAGAAATCACGTTGGTTGGAATGTAAGCGGATACGTCACCAGCTTGTGTCTCGATGATAGGCAGAGCGGTCAAAGAACCACCACCCTTTACGTGACCCTTCATACACTCGGGCAGGTCGTTCATTGCCTCAGCCACCTCCTGCTGTTCGTTCATCTTAGCAGCACGCTCCAACAGACGAGAGTGCAGATAGAACACATCACCAGGATAAGCCTCACGTCCAGAAGGACGACGCAGGATCAATGATACCTCACGATAGGCAACAGCCTGCTTCGACAAATCGTCGTAAACAACCAATGCGGGCAGACCGCGGTCACGGAAATACTCACCGATAGCAGCACCTGCAAATGGTGCATAATACTGCATAGCTGCAGGATCAGCTGCTGTAGCGGCAACGATGATGGTGTAAGGCATAGCGCCATGCTCCTTCAGCGTCTGCACCAGGTTAGCAACGGTAGAAGCCTTCTGACCGATGGCTACATAAATACAGTATACGGGCTTGCCAGCCTCATAGAAACTTTTCTGATTGATGATGGTATCCACAGCAATAGCTGTCTTACCCGTCTGGCGGTCGCCAATGATGAGCTCACGCTGTCCACGACCAATAGGAATCATTGAGTCGATAGACTTCAGACCTGTCTGTAGCGGTTCCTTTACAGGCTGACGATAAATCACACCAGGAGCCTTACGGTCCAGCGGCATCTCGAAGGAATCAGTAAGGTCGATATCGCCCTTGCCGTCGACAGCCTTTCCCAGCGGATTGATAACGCGACCCAGCATGTTGTCGTTGACACGGATAGAAGCAACGCGCTTGGTGCGCTTTACCACCATGCCTTCCTTAATGCCTGACGTGGGACCCAGCAGCACACAACCGACGTTGTCCTCTTCGAGGTTCTCAACAATGGCCATCGTGCCGTTCTCGAACTCCAACAATTCCTTGGATTCGGCATTACGGAGACCGTAAATACGGGCCACACCATCGCTGACAGTAAGCACGGTACCAACCTCGTCAAACTGTTCAGCATTCTGGATGCCTTTCAGCTTTTCGAGCAGCACTTGGGATACTTCGCTTGGTTTAATCTTATCTGACATTGTTATTTTACTTTTTTGCTTTTGAATTAATTACCTTTTTAAGGTATTAAGAATGTTGTTGAGCTTCGACTTGACACTAGCGTCCATACGATAAGTGTCATATTCGAGGATAAAGCCACCGATGATATCGGGGTTTACCTCTGTCTCAAACTCCACAGTACCCTGAGTCTTGCTTTCCACCATCTGGCGCATTTTCTGCTCAGTCTGGGCAGATACGCGGGCAGCTGTGGTAAGCTTACCACTGATGACGTTCTTCTGCTTACGGTAAAGCGTGACGTACGAGTTGGCCATAAACTGAATCATGTTCTCGCGGTCTTCCTTCAGCACTAGTGCTATGAAGGACTGTGTGAGCTGACTGGCCAAAGGGCCTGCTGCTGTAGTCAGCAGTATCTGCTTCACATCCTTTGAGAGCATGGGGTTGTCTATCGTCTGGCGCAATGCGGGCACGTCGATGTAGCTCTGGGCCATTGTTTGCATCTCATGATACACCTGGTCGTCAAGCTTTTGGTCGAGAGCACTTTTAAGCAGTGCTCTCGCATATCTGACCGATATTACTCCAAAATCCATACGCGTTACTTTAAGTCAAATCACTTGGCAGAAACATCATCCAGCATACGGTCAATCAAATCCATCTGTGACTTATCGTCTTTCAGGTTCTTGCGAAGAACCTTCTCGGCAATGTCAACACTCAGTTCAGCTACCTGCTTACGGATGTCGGCAATGGCGGCCTTTTTCTCCTGCTCAATGGCAGTCTTGGCCTCGTCCATCAGACGGGCACCCTCGGCACGAGCTTTCTCCTGAGCCTGTTCTACTATAGCGTCGCGTGTCTGTGCTGCCTCTTTCAAAATCTGAGCCTGTTTCTCGCGAGCTTCCTGCAGGATGGATTCACCTTCCTTCTCGATATTGGCTAAGCGCTCCTGGGCCTCATGGGCCTTGCGAAGACTTTCGTCTATGTATTTGTTTCGCTCATCCACCATGTTGATGATGGCTGGGAAACCATACTTAGCAAGCACCCAAAAGACCACCAAAAACGCCAGCAGCATCCAGAATAGAAGTCCCGGATCGGGCGTGAGGATTGATGGTAATTGAGTGAAATCCATGTGCTGAGAGATATTAAATCAAGAATGCGCAAGCAGCAATAGCAAACAGGGCACAACCCTCTACGAAGGCTGATGTCAGAATCATCTGGGTGAAGATCTGTCCGGAAGCCTCTGGCTGACGGGCAATAGCGTCAACGGCGCTGCCACCAATCTTACCAATACCCAAACCTGCACCAATAACGGCAATACCAGCTCCAATACCGCAGCCCAGCTGTGCCAGACCTTCAGCGGCCAATAACAGTGATGTAATCATAACTTTTTAATTTTTTAAATTGTTAATATTAATGTTTTAGTTTATTTATTATTTCAATCGTTTAGTGACCATGCTCCTTGTGTGCCAGTCCGATAAACACGGCACTAAGCATCGTGAACACATAAGCCTGCACAAAAGCCACCAACAACTCAAGCGCATTCATGAAGAGCAGCATGATGGCACTAAACAGATGCAGTCCGGTACCCATAGCCGTTCCCATGGTCCAACCCAGGAAGATGACGCACGTGAAGGCCAATATCATAGCGTGTCCCGCCATCATATTGGCAAAGAGACGGATCATCAGCGCAAAAGGCTTGGTGAACACTCCGAACAACTCTATAGCCGGCATGATGGGAATCGGTGCCTTCAGGAATACGGGCACATCGGGCCAGAAGATATCCTTCCAGTACTCTCTGTTGCCAAACAGGTTGACAGCCAGGAACGTACACACAGCCAAAAAGAACGTGATGTTGATGTTACCCGTCACGTTAGAGCCACCCGGGAAGATAGGCAGCAGTCCTAACAAGTTGGTAAAGAAGATGAAGAAGAAGACCGTCAGCAGATAGGGAGCATACTTCTTATAATGCTTTTCGCCAATGGATGATTTGATGACATCATCATTGATCATCATCACCAGCATCTCCATAGCCCCTATGAATCCACCAGGAGCCTTATCGGTCTTATCATGCTTCTTGTACCAGCGGGCACAGCAGAGGAACACCACCAGCAGCAAAGCCACCACAATCCATATCTGCAGGACGTTGCGTGTGATGCTCAGATCCAGAGGGCGCACAGCGGTACCATCAGCCATCCGCTCATAGATCTTGCCGTGAGCCTCTTCGTTGAAGAAGAAGCCGTCGGGCAAAGTATGCGCGGTGCAGAAGACCCACTCACCAGTCTGACTACTCCTAATAATAATAGGTAAGTCAAAACCGATGTGCTTGTCTCCAATGGTGGTGATGTGCCACTCATAAGCATCAGCCAAGTGCTCCAGCACAAGCTCGGGAATGTTCAGTGCCTCGCCACCCTCTTTCTGCTCATTGGCCATGAGCGGAAGGGGCAGAAATGCCAACATCAGCAAGAGACATATTGACTTTAATTGTTTCATTATAAATAAATGGTTTTTAAACCGTTATAAACGTTTAGACATTCTCGAAAAGAAGATAGAGTGATGTATGAGAGAGACGAAGTAAAACACGAAGAACACAACGAGGAACATCACGATGTTCTCTTTTCCCGTAGCAAGATACCACACCGTCATCACCAGCAGAGCTCCCAGAAAACGGAAGCCGGAAACAGCTGTGAAGAACGAGGGCAGCATATTCCGATGCTTCAGTGCTACCCATCGCCATACCAATACACTGGCAATTTCAAACACCAGTACGAACAGTGTACTTACTATCTGAGCAGCCAACAGATCATATCCTCCAAGCTGCATGGCAAAATAGCAGCCCAGATTGACGAGTATCACAAGAATGATGCTCTCTGCAATATAGTTGTTGCACTGTTTCGTGATATCCATTCGCGCGTTCCTTATATTATATTACTTCAATTCCACACACACACTCACAACGTTCTTCTGTACTTCTACGAAGCCGCCAATGATGCTGAGTTCCTTCTTCTCGCCACCAGGCAGGGCATAGACTACCTTGCCCTTATCCAGTGTCGAGATGATAGGCGCGTGATTTACCAGTATCTGGAACTGGCCTGAGGTTCCCGGAACAAGAACACTCTCTACATCACCTTCGAACTCTATCCTTTCGGGAGAAACTATCTTCAGCTTTAACATAATTCAATTATTGACCATTGAACATTGACCATTGAACATTATGCCTTGGCAGCTTCAAGCAGTTTCTTAGCCTTCTCCTTAGCATCCTCGATAGTACCTACATTCAGGAATGCCTGCTCAGGCAGGTCGTCAACCTCACCATCCAGAATGGCGTTGAATCCCTTGATGGTTTCCTCGATGGGCACCATCACACCGGGCAGACCCGTGAACTGACTGGCAACAGCGAACGGCTGGCTGAGGAAACGCTGCACACGACGTGCGCGGTTTACCGTCAACTTATCCTCATCTGAGAGCTCATCCATACCCAGAATGGCGATGATATCCTGCAATTCCTTGTAGCGCTGCAGTATCTCCTTTACACGCTGGGCACAGTCGTAGTGAGCCTTGCCTACTACCAATGGGTCGAGAATACGAGAGGTACTTCCCAGTGGGTCTACAGCAGGATAGATACCCAACTCAGCAATCTTACGATCCAACACCGTAGTAGCATCCAGGTGAGTAAATGTCGTAGCAGGTGCAGGGTCAGTCAAGTCGTCGGCAGGCACGTAAACAGCCTGTACAGAGGTAATAGAACCCGACTTGGTTGATGTAATACGCTCCTGCATGGCACCCATTTCCGAAGCCAGTGTAGGCTGATAACCTACGGCTGAAGGCATACGACCCAACAGGGCAGATACCTCAGAACCAGCCTGGGTGAAACGGAAGATGTTGTCGATGAAGAACAGGATATCGGCAGCACCGCCATCCTTACCGCCACCATCGCGGAAACCTTCAGCAACCGTCAGACCAGACAGAGCAACAGAAGCACGTGCACCAGGGGGCTCGTTCATCTGACCATACACCAGTGTAGCCTGACTCTTCTTCAATTCCTCAGGGTCAACAAGACTCAAGTCCCACTTACCCTGTTCCATGGCCTCACGGAATTTCTCACCATAGCGGATAACGCCTGATTCAATCATCTCACGGATAAGGTCGTTACCTTCACGTGTGCGCTCTCCTACTCCAGCGAATACAGAGAAACCGTCGTGTCCCTTGGCAATGTTGTTGATAAGCTCCATGATGAGCACCGTCTTACCTACACCGGCACCACCGAACAGTCCGATCTTACCACCTTTCAGGTAAGGCTCCAGCAGGTCAATCACCTTAATACCAGTAGACAGCACCTCTTTTGTGGTCGACAGTTCCTCGAACTTCGGAGCTTCACGGTGAATGGGATAAGCACCCTCCATGTTAAGCGGTTCCATACCGTCAATAGGCTGACCGATAACGTTCAGCATACGACCTTTAATCTGATCGCCTGAGGGCATAACGATAGGCGAGCCCAGGGGCGTTGCTTCCAATCCACGCAGCAGACCGTCAGTATTGTCCATAGCCACACAGCGCACAGTATCCTCACCGATGTGCTGCTGCACCTCGATGATAAGTTGTTTACCGTTGCCACGTTCAATTCTCAGAGCTTCGTGAATTTTTGGGAGCACTTTTTCCGCATCCTGTCCCTTGGTATCGAAGTAGACGTCGATAACAGGACCGATAATCTGGGAAATGTGTCCAATAATTTGTGACATAAGCAGTTAAATATTTAAAGTGTTATTGTTTTAGCAACTACTTTGCAAAGATAGGAATTATATTTCAAAAAAAGAAGAACATTTCCGATTTTTTTCAGAAATGTCCTTATTTTAGTTATATTTGAGGAAAAATTCTCCTATTCTCGCCCTGTTTTTCCTTAGAAGTTCATCATATTTACCTCTAACCACAGGATGACATAGCCCAGCAACCATCCCAAAAGCACCTTTGGAGTTACATGCTTGATATACCACGCCAGCGACACATGCTCAGCACGCATCAGAGCCAGTCCGCTGATGCTGCCAATCGATAACAGTGTGCCACCTACTGCCGTTGTGTAGGCTATCACCTTCCAGTAAGCACCATTCGTGGCCACATCCCCCACTCCAACGGTATAGAGCGAGATGTTCGAAATGGCAATGGTGAAGCTGTCGACGATAGAACTCAGGAAACCGGCACCGATACCAATCATCCAGATATCGTGAATATAGGTATCAAACCATCCTGCCACGTCACTCCACACGCCTGTCTCAGTCACTACGCCCATTCCCAGCATGATACCCATCACAAACAACAGCTGTTGCAACACACCATATTGCAGCGACATCGGGATACGACGCAACGTCGTGCGGTCTGAAGCTATCAACTTATGGTTGAAGGCCTCGTTCACCACCCACAATACGCTCAGCACACACAGGGCACCCAAGAACGGAGCCAGTTTCGTGATGTTATGGAACGTAGGAATAAACCACAGTCCACCGATACCAACAATCAGCATCACCACACGCTGCCAGCGGTTCAAACGGGTGTCGTCACCACGATAAGGCGACGGACTCCAGGCAGTATCCAGTCTGTCAGGCAGTTCTTTGTTAATCAGTATCGTTGGAATCACCCATGCCAAGATAGCAGGAATGGCCAGATAAGCAGAGAAGTGACTGGCTGTTACAGCCCCGTCGCCCCACAGAATCAGACCTATCGGGTCGCCAATCACCGTAAAGCATCCACCACAGTTAGCTGCCAACACGATGGCCGAACCCACATACATCCTTTGTCGCGAGTTCTGCAGAATGTTATGCATGATGACCAGCATCATGGTCGTCGTTGTCAAGTTGTCCAGATTGGCAGAGAGGATGAATGTAGCCAGCGTGATGGTCCACAGCAGTCGCTTGGAATTACGCGTACGAATCCATTCTGTGATGAAGTCGAAGCAACCGTTATTGTTCAGCAGTTCCACTATCGACATGGTAGCCAACAGGAACAATACAATGGCAGCAGCCTCGCCCACGTATTTCAGGAACACATGATCCTCAATAAAGTATTTCACCGACTCGCTGGTGGCTTGGTTGCCTGCCAACCACTCCATATACTCACCAGGATGCTGGTCCATCACGAAGTCTGAGCCCCAGCAAACATACACCACCCAGCCTATAGTACCCAGGAACATGGCGATAGCTGCCTTGTTCACACCCGTCAGATGCCCTGTGGCAATCAGCACATAGGCTATAATCAGCATGGTTACAATAATCAGTGTCATATCTTTCTGTTTAATGTTTAATCTTTCTGAGCGAAGCGAATTTAATGTTTAATCTTTCTGAGCGAAGCGAATTTAATGTTTAATCTTTCTGAGCGAAGCGAATTTAATGTTTAATGTATCACTTCCTCTGACGCTTAATGATGCTATAGGCCGTATACAGGCCCAGTTCTCCAGCCTTGCTCAGGTCGTTGATACCTTCCGTCTGCTGCTTGTTGGCCAGATACGCCAGTCCTCTGTTATAATACGCCTCTGCCAGATTCGCGTCCAGACTGATAGCCTTGGTATAGTCCTCGATGGCGTGCGCATAGTCGTGCCGTTTCACATACACATTACCTCTGTTGTAATACAGGTAAGCGCTCTCGTCCAATTGGATAGCGGCAGTCAGGTCCGATAGCACATTGGCTGTCTTCAACTGGATATCCGTACCCTGCGAGGCATTGAAGTCGTTCAGTCGCGACTGACAAACAGCTCTTTGCCAATAGGCCACCACCGAGTTAGGATGCTCCTGTAGATAAGTCGACAGGTCTTCTATGGCACCCTCGAAGTTCTGTATTACGCTATACGCTACAGCCCGCTGCAACAGCAGGTCCAGCGCCTCCTGCGTGTTCTTCGATTTGTCTATCTGTGTCGACAGACTGTCCAGTCTTGCGAAGTATCTCCTCGTACCAGCCTCACTCAGCGTAGCCTGGTTGCAGACAATGTGCAACTTCCTATCCGCCTTCAACGTGCCGTTCAACTGCTCCACATATCTGTCGTAGGCAATGTAATGCTTCACGGCACTCTGGTAGTTCTCCGTCGACAACAGATACATCGGCATATAGTCCATGTTCATCTTGCGGTTCTGCACCCTGCCACGATAGTCCGTCTGGTAGTCGTTGTGCATATCCTCCTCGTCAGCCACCGCCAACTGGTTATACTTCTCAATGTCCTCGTCACTGCGCTTACGCATCTGCTTCTTCGACAGTCTTGGCTGTTTTCCGAAACGCTTGTCTATCTGCGCCTTCAGGATGCGGAATTCGTCCATCTCAGCCTGCTTCGTCATACCCAGTTTCCTGTAGCACGAGGCACGCTGTTGCAGTCCTGTCCAGAAGTTGGGATATTGCTCTATTACCTTCGAATAATCTCGGATAGCAGCCCTTGGATTACCTGTATTCTCCAACAATAACGCCCTGTTATACAGCGCCATAAGGTTGTCAGGCTCCAGTTTCAGTACGAAGTCGAAATCCGTAATCGCCCTATTGTCGTCACCCACCTGTGCGCGCAACAATCCTCGGTTATAGTGACCTAAGAAGTTGTTCGGCTCATAGTCCAAAGCCAGGTCGTAGTCGGCCATTGCTCCTCGCAGGTTATTCTGGTTGTATCGCGCCAGCGCACGGTTGATGTACAAACCTGCATCCTTGGGCAACAAGTGGATAGCCTTGTTCAAGTATTCCTCGCTCTCCTTCCATTCGTCTTTCGCCAGACTGATCAGCGAGCGCTGTGCCCACGTGTGTCCATCATAGGCATCCAGTTCCAGGCTCTTGTCCAGCGCCGCTATCGATTGTGCCGTATCCTTTTGCAACAGGTACACCTGCGCCTTCATGGCATACACCCTCGCATTCCTGCTCCAGCGTACAGACATGGTGTCCAGGTCGGCCAACGCATGGTCGTAATCCTTCTGCTCCATACGACACAGGGCACGGTTATGCCAAAGGTTCAGACTCTCCGGATCATAGCGCAATGCCTGGTTATAGTCGGCTATGGCGTCCGTAAAGTTCTTCTGCTGAATCCTGCACAAGCCCCTCAGCTCGTAGATGCCCACCACATAGGGATTTCTCGAGATAGCCTCTGTGCAGTCGCCTTCCGCTCCTACATAGTCGTCCAGATAATACTTTGCCACCGCTCTGTAATACCAAGGCTCAAAGAGGTAAGGCTTCGCCGTGATGGCTTGATTGAAATACTGGATGGAAAGCACATAGTCCTCATAATAGAGCGCCGAACGACCTATCATCACCAGTCGGTCTGTGTTAAACTGCGCCCAACTGGTCATAGGCACGAGAAGCAGGAGGAATAATAGCTTTCTGAACATCCGTTACAACCTTATTTTCTTACTGCTTTTGTTCTGTATCCGCAACGATAGCGTCCCTGCAGCAGCGCTTTCAACTTGCTCTTTATCAGTTGTTTGCGCAGTGGCGACACACGGTCTACAAACATCTTTCCTTCCAGATGGTCAAACTCATGCTGCATCACACGAGCCAAGTAGCCCTCTACCCACTCGTCGTGCTCCTGCATCTGCTCGTCCAACCATTTCACATGGATGCGCGTGGGGCGCACCACCTTTTCGTGGATGGCAGGCAACGACAAACAGCCCTCTTCCGAAGAACTGGTTTCCGTATCGTCATACTCCACAATGTGCGGATTGATGTAAACATGACGGAAATCCTTGTATTCAGGCATGTCCTCACTGATTACATCCAAGTCAATCACCACTACACGAATCGACTTGCCCACCTGTGGGGCAGCCAATCCTATTCCCTCGCTCTCAGCCAGGGTGTCCCACATGTCTTTCAGGAAAGTGTCCAACTCCGGATAATCCGTTGGAATATCCTCAGCCACCTTTCTCAACACGGGTTGACCATATATATAAATAGGTAAAACCATTTACTATTTGACAATTTACTATTTGACAATTTATTTTTTACGTGAGCGCATATAGTCTTGTAAGATAATCGTGGCACTGATTTCATCAACCAATGCCTTGTCCTGTCGCGCCTTCTTCTTCAGCCCTCCGTCAATCATTGCCTGGTGGGCCAATACGGAAGTGAAGCGCTCGTCATAATACTCTATGGGAATGTCGGGCATAGCCTTACGCCATCTGTTCACAAACTGCTGCACACGCTGCAGATTCTCGCTGGGTTGCCCGTTGGGCTGTTTCGGTTCACCTATCACAATACGCTCCACCTGTTCTTTGGCCACATATTGCTTCAGGTAATCAAACAGCTCTGATGTAGAAACAGTTGCCAATCCGCTGGCAATAATCTGCAGCGGATCGGTAACTGCTAATCCTGTACGCTTCTTACCGTAGTCAATTGATAGTATTCTGGCCACTGCTTATTTTGCGTAAAGCAGCCATGCACCAGGATACTTGCTCTGCAGTCCGTTACGGCTTGCAGCAGCATCCACCTTTGAATCGAAGGTAGTAGCTACCACACGATACATAGCAGGTGTCACGTTGTTGTTCATCACAATCTGAGCGTCATAGCCCTCGCTTCTCAGAGTCTGCTGCAGACCCTCGGCGTTAGCCTTCAGTGAGAAAGAGCCAACCACTACGCTGAAGTTCTTCAGTCCGCCACCGCTTACTACGGTTACCTGCTCCTGACGAACGGCAATGTTGTCGGCATTGTCAACAACCTGCGTGTTGTTTACAGGGCGCTCAACCATTGGAGTTACCATGTTGGTCTCCTGGGCTGCGGGAGCCTGCTGCTGCATTTCCTCCTGCTGCTTTGCCTTCAGGTAAGCCTGTTTGTAGGCACTTTCGCTCGACTTACAACTTGTGAAAACCATCGCTGCGCACATAGCTGCGCAAATCAAAGTGTACTTTTTCATTTTTCGTTCTTATTTATTAAAATTGTTGTTCTACAAAAATCAGTGCGAAATTACAAATAATCGCGCAAAAATCTATCAAATTGCCACATAAAGTTTGTTAAATACGGAAAAACAACCCATTTTAACAAAAAATTATCCACTTTTTATATGCCAATTCAAAAACTTTTCGTATTTTTGCCTTGAGAAATAAATGTTTAACCCCAAAACAATACGATTATGAAAAGTTTAGGTTATTTAGGCGCATTCTTCGGCGGAGCACTTGCCGGAGCAGTTATCGGACTCCTGTTGGCCCCTGAAAAGGGCGAGGACACTCGTACCAAGATTACGGAAGCTGTTGACGACTTCATGAAGAAGCACAACATCAAGCTCAGCCGTAAGGATGTAAGCGACCTCGTTGACGATATTGCCGACGCAGCTCCTGAAGTTTAATCATCATCCTGTCGACGTATGTTTTCAAGCGACAAGAACGTTGAGACTATTGCCCAGTTAATCGAGGCTCTCAAGCGATACCTCGGGGTTCAGAAGGAATTCCTGAAGCTCAGTGTCATTGAGAAATTCGTCCGTCTGATAACCGCCCTAACCCTGGCTGTTGTCTTCATCCTGCTGGGCTTTGCCGTCCTATTCTTTATGTCGTTTGCCCTTGTCTATTGGCTTGCGCCATTAGTAGGCGTTGCTCTGGCGTTCTTCATCATGGCCCTGATCTATCTGGCCCTGGCGTTCATTGTATTCACCAACCGCAAGGCTTGGATAGAGCGTCCTCTGGTGCGCTTCCTTGCCGATGTCTTGCTCAACTAACCCGTCATGCCCATGCAAACCTCAGAATATCATTCACTGGAAGAGATTCAAGCCCGCAAAGCCGAGCTGCAAACCAGTATCTCTAAGGACAGCGAGCAGATAGGCTCCCTGTGGCACGAGTTAGTAACCCCCAGCAAGTCAAGCAGCAAGGGCGAGCTCATTGCCAATCTCATTGCCAACAGCATCACCGTTATCGATGGTTTCCTGCTGGCGCGCAAACTCATGAAGACCTACGGCTCTCTGTTCAGTCGTAAGAAGAAGAAATAGTACGTGCGACACCCCGTTCACTTTAATGGGATTACCCTTTCCGGTAGTCCCATTTTTATTAGCGTAGGCGTAGCCTTACTCTTCTCCCCACAACTCGTCCAGTTGCGCTGTTATCTCTTCCGACAACAACTCGCCGGAGTGACCCTTCTGCCAATCGAAAGAAGGGATGGTTGCCTGAAGCTTCTCCAGCGATATGTGAGGCGCGGAGCCTGATTCCGCATTGTAACATATCATATCCACATACATTCTGCGCTTGGTGCTGCCTGCCCAGTCGTCGGCGGGATAAGGGTCGGAAAGGAACTGACCGCAGAACACGATGCCCGCCTTATCGTCGCCCGTGCGCATCATATAGAAGAAGTCGCCCCTGCGCCTCCACCGAGGCATAAACTAGTGTTCAAGGGGCAAAGATACGAAATCTTTGTGGAATAAAAACGCTTTTGGGTGAAAAAAGTGCGGAAAAGTTGCAAATATGAGGAAATGTAGTTATCTTTGCAGGGTGAAACATTAAGTTGATATGGATAAGAGTCAAATGTTAAACCACATCAAGCAGACAGCTGCAAGCATATTGCCTAAGGGCAGTGTGCTCTATCTTTATGGTTCTCGTGCCCGTGGTGATTATCATGAGGATTCAGACTGGGATCTGCTCCTGTTGCTTGATAAGCCAAAGTTAGAGCATGATGACTTTGAAAAATATTCTTATCCTTTCGTGTTGATGGGTTGGGATTTGGGGGCAGATATCCGTCCTCATACCTATACCAAGGACGAGTGGTTTAATGGTCCTCACGCCATGTTTTACTATAATGTAGAAGAAGATAAGGAGGTGCTGTATGAGTCTTAGTGAAAACGAACGCTCCATTATCGTGAATCGGGAGATGGAAAAGGCCAATCGGACGTTTGACGATGTGCTGTTTTGTGCTCGTGAGGATAAATGGGAGACAGCGGCTAACCGTTTATACTACGCGCTTTTTCATGCTATGTCTGCATTGTTGGTCTGCGATGGTCATCAAGTAAAAAGTCACCGAGGTATCTTAGCTCTGTTTGGCGAACATTATGTCCGGACAGAAATATTCTCAAAGAAAGATGGTGCATTGCTTTCCGATTTAGTCATCATGCGTGATAATGCCGACTATAATTGTTTCTATGAAGCAGATGAAGAAAAGCTAAGCCCATTTATAGAACCAACTCGACAACTGATAGAGAAGATTAAGCAATACATTGCTGATAAATAATAATTGTTGAACCCTTAAAATTGTGATCGCCTATGGGCTGAAGGAAAGATTTAATTAAACAAGGACATATATAGATAAAGCGTTAGCTTTTAATTCTTGCTCACCCGAAATCGCCAAATTTCATAGAGCACCAAGAGTAAAAGTTGATGCTCACGTCGTAAGATAACGGCGTGGGCTTTTACTCGAATATGGTGCATAGGTGTTTGGCGATACCTGGGAGAGCGTAGACGAAGTAATTGTCCACGTTTTCTTTTTGTGTATATTCAAACATTTATTTTATAAAACCATGTTAAAATGAAAAAACGATTACTTTTATTCATGCTGTCAACAGTTATGTGGGGGCAATCCATGGCTGCAGACAAAGTGCCTGGCGCAATTATTGAATTGTCGTCTGGTAAAACAGTTGAGATTGCCTTGACCGACAATCCTAAAATGACATTTGATGGCACGACTGTAAAACTGACTGCTGTCAATGTGAACGTAGAGTACACTCCTGCTGAGATTGCCAAAGTGACCATTGGGGAAGTAGAAAGTTCTGTTTCTGGCATCAGCAGCATGGAAGCCTCTCAAGCCACGATGACCGTTGACGCAGGCTTTGTCCGTCTATCGGGTTTTGCCGCCAACGAGACTGTCAAAGTCTATACGCTTAACGGAGTGCAAACGGATTCGTTCCAGACAGATGCTAACGGCTCGTTAGCTATCAGCATCTTATCATTGCCTCATGGCATTTCTATCATCAAAGCAAACCAACAAACAATTAAAATCACAAGAAAATGAAAAAAGTTATATTGTCAATAATCTCAGCAGCCTTTGCTGCCAATCTTTCTGCACAAACGGTTAATGTTCATTTTAAGAACGGTCAACAGATTCAATATCCTGCATCAAGCGTGGATTACGTAGATTTTTCTGAAAAGGCTGCCGACCCCGCCGTATCAGCTGGGCAAGTTGTAGATCTTGGCTTGTCCGTTTATTGGGCGTCATGTAATCTTGGTGCGGAATCTCCGGAAGAATATGGTGATTATTATGCATGGGGAGAGACGAAACCTAAAAGCAGTTATTATACTAAGAACTATTCCTTTTATAATGCAGAATTGGATCAAATTGTTGATATTGGCGAAAATATTAGTGGAACAGAATTCGATGCAGCTACTGTGAATTTAGGAAAAGATTGGCGAATGCCAACAAAAACGGAAATACAGGAACTTATTGACAATTGCACATGGGAGTGGACTCTCGTTTCTGGAGTTAGAGGTTATAAAGTTACAGCCAAAAACGGTAATTCAATATTTCTACCAGCTGCAGGATTTAAATCTGATACGCAGCATTATACCAAAAACACTGGTTTATATTATCCAAGCTCAGTACAAAGTTCATTGAATAATTGTTATTATTTGCATGGTAATTCAAGTTCCCATTACAATTCAACAGTTGATAAGTATATGGGCCTTTCCATCCGCCCTGTAACCTCCAATCCCAACGCAGGAGGCACTCCAACAGACCATTCTCAAGACCATTTGGTAACGGATAAGGTAAAAGCGTCTTTCTTGGGTGGTGCCTATAGTTCAATCAATGGCAAGATTCAGTCTGGCAGTCAGCTGAATGTCCGTTTTAGTAATGGCAGCTCTGAGACTGTGACTTTAACGAAGATTCAGCTCGGTGATGCAGCAACAGGTTCCGAAGGCAATAATATGCTGAACAGCGAGGTAGAGGTTGCTGCTGGCGAAGCCAAGAGTTATACTGTTACTGTGGGTGCAGGTGGTCTGACAACTCCTGTTATCCGCTTCACCTATCGCTATAACAAAAAGAATTACGTTGCGGAGGCTACCTGGAATCTATGATTATAGGGAAAGTGCACAGCGAAATTCCGTTGTGCACTTTTTCTATTTGTAATAACCAATCCTAACATCATGGCGGGGCGAGGTGAAGGGAGTCCAGGAGATGTGGAGCCAGCCGCTGCCCGTGAGGAGTTGGTCGGTCAGATTGTGAGCCTTGAGGAAATCTACGAGGCGTTGGAACTGTTGAGGGTCCTTGGGGCGAATGTCGGCAGCTTGGCCGAGCAAGTGCTGCGAGTTGCGGACGCCACCCACATGGCGGTTGACGTCCTCGTTGCGGAAGCCGGAGTTGATGAGGATGGGGCCGACCACTTGCCGGGCAGGCTCTAAGAGCATCACGCAGCCGTAGGTCATGTTCGCCACGTGCTGCAGTGTGGGCTTGTTGCACGGGTACTTCTGCGTGTTGACGAATTCCTCTAACGTAAAGTGAGCAGATAGGCGAGTGTCATTTACTGGTGTTTTCATGATTGTTGCGTTTAATGATTTTGATGTACTGGTCGAGCCCGAAGATGCTGCCTGCCAGGAGGAACGACTGCGCGACATAGTAGAGCAGGCCGGCGGCCACATCATCGATTTCGACCACTTGGTAAGTTACGAGGGCGATGCTACTCATGATGAGCAGCACCGCACAGGCGTACTGAGAAACCTTAAAGCGTGTGTTTTCCATGGTCGTCAGATTACCGTTTTACTTCTTAACTTTTTCTCCTTTCCCGTCTTTGCTGAGCAGAAAGTGAATGACAGCACTCAGTATTTGCAGAATGATTTTCCATGTCTTGTTCATAATAGTGTGTTTTTAAAGGTGAATAAATAGGGTTAATTGTATGTGTATCATGGTATTAGATTACCTTTCAACTACCCTACAAAGTTACGAAAAAAAACTGAGATATGCAAATGTCTAGGGCTTTTTTTTGCCCTTTAGAGAAATGAAATTTCATTTTCTTTCTAAATATTTGGAAGTTTGAATATAATTACCTATATTTGCACTCGGTTTCAGATGAAGCCAAATTTTCGTGGGATTTAAACAATACCAAGACCCCCAGAGGCAGTGTATTAGTTTTTGCTTGATGGTGTCAGAAATGACAAAACTCAAGAATGACTACACTGCCTCTGGGTCTTTTTGGGGACTTGCTCCGAGAACTGACAAATACCAAAGGTAAAAGTCGGTTCCTCGGAGCATTTTTTTGTCTGGATTCCCCCAGGAGTAAATCTGAGCAAAAAAACAGCTGATCATGACAGCTATAGGGAGCAGACCTGAGCACGGGTCCCCGCCAGTTGCGGTAACGAGCGTTCGCTTGATGGCTGGTAGTGCTATGAACGCTCATTTAAATTCCAATAAATATGAAAAAGGAATTTAAAATTGATAACGTTCAGCAGCAGGAAGCTGGTGGACAAGTAAACAGCCAAGCTGTAAATAACGGCGAGGATGTAAACAAAAAAACGACGGTTGCTACCGTCAACGACATTGTGGGTGAGGCTGTCAACCAACCAACTGCTGATGAGCAGCAGAAGGAACAGCTTCTTCAGGTGCTTCGTGAGACACGCATCCGTACCGATTCGGAGGTGCCACCAGAGGAATATGCTTTAGAGGTGGACGGCAAGGGTGTCTTTGCCCTGCGTGACATTCACTCCGTCAAGGCTAAGCAAAAAGCTGGCAAGACTACGGCTCTGAAGGTATTCATCGCAGCACTGCTGCAGGGTGTGATGTTCCGTGTGAAGTCGCTATTGGAGAAGCCAGGCATACTCTTCTTCGATACAGAGCAGAACCGCACCGACACGAAGCTTATCTTGGAGGATGTTGCACAGATGACGGGACTGTCGTCTGAGGTCATCGACTCGCAGGTGTCGCTCCATTCACTGCGCCGCATTGACCAAGAGCAGTTGCTTCCTTTGCTTAAGTTGGCTCTTGAGGAAGAGAAACCTCAGGTGGTGATGCTCGACGGCATTGTGGAATTCGTGGCCTCGTTCAACGACGAGACGGAATCGAAACAACTTATCAAAGAGTTGTTGAAACTCAGCGATCAGTACAACTGTGCCATTGTCTGTGTGCTCCACACCAACAAGGCTGACGAGGATCACAACATGCGTGGTCACCTCGGCACGATGCTGGCTCAAAAGAGTGCTACAGTACTGGAGTGTGTCAAAGAGAAAGGCAGCAACGTCATCACCGTCAAGTGTTCTGAGGCTCGTCATGAAGAGATGCCCGAATGGAGCATCACCTTTGATGCAGAAGGGCACATCATTGATGCCGACGAACAGCGTCGCCAACTGCTTGAACAGCGTAAGGCCGAGCAGCTACAGAAACGTCAGGAAACCCTTGACAAGGAGAAGAAAGAACGTCTTGATAAGTGTCTGCGCATACTCCGTGATAAAGGAGGTGTCGTCAGCCGTAAACAACTGACGGAGATTCTGGTTAATGTTCTCGATCGTAAACGTCCTACTGTCGCAACGTACATCTCTGAATGGCTGAAGGACGGCAGTATTGTTGAAGTCAACGGCATGATTCAGGTGTCCAACGACCTGGCTCTGCCCTTCTAACCGCGATAAGATTTTTGTTTGTTGTCGGAGCCGCCTATATATATAGCGGCTTCAACAACGAACGAGAATCGCCAATAAAAATGATTAAAAACAACAATAGAATTGCGATTATGAATACAGATTTTCGTTATCAGTTAGAGAGCAAGAAACTGACGGGCCATCAGCCCCGTAAACTTACCTGTCCGCATTGCGGGAAGAAGAAGTGCTTCGTACGCTATGTAGATATACAGAACAGTTTCCGCTATGTTGCAGACAACGTGGGTAAATGCGACCACCAGCACTCCTGCGGCTACCACTACAAGCCCTCCGAGTACTATCGCGACAACCAATGGGCACATAAGCAGGAAACTGGTCGTCATTGTACGCCTGTTACGCTTCCTCCATTCCAACCCATCCCTGGCGAGTACGTGTCACGTAGCCACTCAACAAACAGCGTGTTCTGGCATTGGCTCTCCAATGATGTTGCAAAACAGCTCGGCCTTTCTTCAGAACAGCTGCTTCGCATATATGAGGACTACCTCATTGGTGCAACCCGTCGTGGCAACGTCATCTTCTGGCAGATTGACCAACGTGGACAGGTACATGGAGGTCATATCATGCAATACCGCATAGACGGCCATCGCGACGGTTTCCAGGGATGGACCCATATACCGTTGATGCGTGTAGGATTGTTGCCACCCGACTGGCAACTCTATCAGTGTCTCTTCGGAGAGCATCTTCTATCTAAATATTCTGATGCTCATGTGTGTCTGGTGGAAAGCGAGAAGACGGCTCTCATCATGGCAGCTTGTCACCCCGAACATATTTGGCTGGCTACAGCAGGTAGTGGAGGGTTGTCTTTGGAAAAAATGGACTGTCTCCGTGGACGACGCGTTACTTTGTTTCCAGACAGTGGCTGCTATGACAAGTGGAACGAGCAGATGAAACTTACCCAAGGCATCGACTACAATGTATCAAAGAGTCTGGAGGAATATCCACCGAATACAGATCTCTGCGATCTCTTACTTGGCGAGATCTAATACTCAATAGACAAAAGAAAGGGTGTAAAGAAACGTTACATCCTTTTTAGTTTTTCCTGCTCCGCACTCCAAATATTTCTGCTCTTCGGAGGAAAAAATATGGCTCTGAAGAGCAGAAATTTCAGATATTTACAAAATAATCTTCACTAAATTTGTGAATTTTAAAAAGAATGCTTACCTTTGTATTATGAACAGAATAACGACACATCCGGGAGACGTTCTGAAAGAGGAACTGGAAGCAAGAGGTATTTCACAGAAGAAGTTTTCTGAGGTACTATCTATTCCTTATACACAGTTGAATGAGATACTAAATGGCAAACGCCCAGTAACCACCGATTTCGCATTGATGATGGAGGCAGCTCTTGGCATTAATCCAGAACTGCTCATCAATATGCAGGCACGCTATAACATGTCGGTGGCCAGACAGAAGAAACCACTTCTTGCACGACTTATGGATATCAAAAAAATATCCGCTGCCGTGTTTTAGATCTCTTCTCCTTAAGAGGCAAGAATTCAGACCCCTGATGCTTTTGCATTAGGGGCTTTTTTATGATAAAAAACGTACTAAAAATATAAACAATTTTTAACACAAAACACTGAAAATACGGTTTCCGGAATTACTACACTACTTTGGTTCGTATTAAGTAAACCTACTACTTCAGCTACTTTCCCGTCAGTGTTTAGGTCGTAATAGATACCATCAATCTCAACAAATTCAGCACTTGCTACCATGGTAGCATCATCAAAACAAAGAATAGTAATTGTTTCTTCATAACCATTATAGTTTTAGTTTTACATATTGTTTGAATAGACACAAAAAGAAAACGTGGACAATTTACTTCTTTTACCTTTGCACACGGGAATCTAAGAGGGTTTAAGTGTGAATGAAGGTTAATGCGTACTATTTCTTATTCTGGATATTCTCCATGAAGCG
>CACZMV010000035.1:25508-26324 GCA_902782305.1 uncultured Prevotellaceae bacterium | reverse complement strand
ATAATGGTTCGTAAAACCAACGGCAAGAAAGGCATCTAATGTCTCTGGAGGTAATTCGTCCGTTGTCAATGGACGAATTTCAATATGTCCTTTGTCGCCTACAGGAATGATGCTGTTTTGTAAATCGTCCGCTGACAATGGACGATTCTCGAACATGCTGCACCATGCCTCGTAGAATATACGCATACGTTTGATACTGGTCTCAGAGAATCCCCTTAGTCCAGGCAGTTCTTGTTGCAGCAATTCTGAGATGGTACCAATAGCATTACTGCCCCATCTTGCTGCTCTGCTTTGAACGGAAATATACCCGCCAATAGCATAGTAAAGAGCTAACACTTCTTTGTTTACTAACCGTGCTGCACGATAGCGACTTTCCAATATCGCTTCCTTAATAGCCTTTACTGCCTCAGCATACGTCGCTGTTATTTGTTTCTGTTCCATATTAATCGTTTGCAAAGTTAATCAATTTTCCGTATAGAGCAAAAGTGTCAAGCCCCCTTATTGTAATAATAGCTAAAATAAACATCAAACATTTCTAGGATCTTTTCATCCTTTTCAACTGAGAAATTCCATTCTTTCTCCTGCTCTCCTGATACAATCACTGTAATAGTGAAAGAGCTATGCGTCACAATAGGGGCATTAAGTCTAATCACGACCTTAAGTTGGTCTTTTTTATATATCGATTCGGGATAATTAGAATCTGACGTATTATGTCCAACCAATTCAAATCCCCTATCTTCAAAATATCTATTTACCCATTGTGTATGCGCAAGGAAATCGAGTGGAAACTTTGAGCGGAATCCTGATTCAAGTGCT
>CACZMV010000035.1:0-25463 GCA_902782305.1 uncultured Prevotellaceae bacterium | reverse complement strand
TGCAAAATAAACAATTGTTGCTAAACATGATTTGTTCATTGTCGTTTCCTATTGTTTGAGAGTTCGGTTTTTAAAACAGTGTCTGTCTCTTCTAGTGTCACTCTTGCTTAATTCTTTCCGTATCTGTTTAGACACTTCTTCACCTAGGTATGCCCTATATTCATCGCCACTCTTTGAGGTTCTTATGATAAAACATGAACCTGTATGTGCCATATATACAGGAAACTCATCTCCTTTACTGTCTCTCCATGTAAAGCCAGTTTTTTCGAATTCTTGGAACTTACCATTCTCACTATCTATATTATGAAGTACAGTATCTTCAGTAGGTGAGTTTAACGCATAATTGGTCCAAGAGCTCTTTTTCGTATAGAACACATAGAATAGCGAACCAAACATCAAACAAAATAAAAATATGCCAACAATATTTCTTTTCATCTTTGTTATCATTTACTTTAGAGTTTACCACCTTGTTGGGTTAATACAAGTCTTTGAAATTGTAATAATCATAAAAATTGTCATGAATATCTGACAACAACTTTCGAAGATGTTTTTCCATAATAGATTTTGTGGTTTCAGTAACAGGAATATTCAATTGAGTTAACTGAGCCTTCACTACTTCAGTAAAATTAGTTCTGTTAGGGTCAAATGTTTCATTAAATACACTCTCTGCTGTTAGTGCTTGAAAGGGGGAAAAACCATTTGAGTCCTTTACTTCTTCTTGTATGGCTTTTATTGCTTCTATGATATCTAACAAGTTGTAATAATTCTCGTAAAAAGCTATAAAGCCTCTATATATTTCATCAGCACTGACTGGTCTAGTTGTGCATATGATAGCTCGATATGGAGCACGTAGCTCTGGATTAATTGACGAAATCATTGCTATGCTTTTGCACATTGCCATTACGAGAAATAACAAATGCCCAGTTTTGATATTTAATGGTCTAATAGTATCGTAGAAATCCTTCCATTTTAGAATTTCTCCGGAACTTAGTCCCATCCCTTCATTACACCCATGAGTTTCTATCTGTAAAGTAAGAATATCTCCTTCCATTAAAGAATTCTCAATAGTCCTAATAACAGAACGGAATTCTTGAATAGAATGTACATCATAATATGAAGAAAAAGATTCCTTCTTACTTAAATTCTTATATTGAAGAATATCTTTATATAGATGCTCTCCTGTTTTAAAATCATCAGGATTAAGCCATTGTATCACAACGATACCCCATCGCTTTATTTCTGTATTAGGTCTGTTCATTATTGACATCACTTAGTGTACAAATTAATCTTGCAAGCGTTGCATATCCTTGCAAGCAAGTTCTGCTCTAAATTTAAAATGCGAATTGTTTTTATTATAAAAATCTATCCATCTTTCTGATTCTTCAACGTTCTTGGGAACTCCTATGCCATGTTTGTAGATTTTCACAAGAGAGACACAGGCTTCGCTATCATTAAATGCTGCTGCTTTTTTGTACCAGAAAACAGCATCATTCATTTTTTCTTTATTTCCCATTTTAAACATAATCTCATAGCAATTACCTATATATCTAAGAGCCTCTGCAAAACCTTGATTCCATGCCTGTTTATACAAGTTAATAGCCTCTTCGCATCTTTCTGTATGCCCCATGTTGATTATAGCTTCATAACAACTTTTTAAAGAGAGTAGTGCATCGGCATCACCCTGAATCAATGCCTGTTTATACCATTCAATAGCATCTTCATATTTTTCTTCATAGCCAATATTTCCCATAGTCTCATAACAATAGCCTATTTCCCAAAGTAAATCAGTATTTCCTTGTTCTAACATTTTCTTGTTCCATTTAATGGCTTCTTCTATCCTACAACGATCTTTATACCCCTCACCAAGTTTTCTATATAGCTCACCAACTTTTTTTTGTGCAGCAACATGACCTGTGTTTGCAGCTTTCTTAAAGTATTTAAGTGCTTCATCATATCCTTTTTCAACTCCGTGCCCTAAATAGTAGCACATTCCCAATTGAAATAGTGCCTCATCAAAATCGTAAGCTTTTTTCAGCCACTTAACCGATTCCTTATAGTCCTTTTCAACTACGATACCGTTATAATAGTACATTGCAACAAAATAAGATGCTTTTTCTGAGATTTGCCCAAAAGGTCCTGAGACTTTTTGGAAAAGTTCAAAAGCTTTTTTGTCGTTTTTAGGGATACCCCAACCATTATAATAACATAACCCTAAATAATACAAAGCCTCCTCTATATCACCTGCTTCTTGAAAACACAAAGATGCATATTGGGAAAATTGCGAATTGTTATATTCAAGATAACAACGGCCTAGATAGTAATATGCATAATGAAGTTCGCGAGAATCAGAAACTGTGTTTTCTTTCCAAGAGGTAATAGCTAATTTAAACCATTCTATTGCATTACCATAGCTTTTTGTGAATCCTAACCCGTTATATGAACAAAGTCCTAATTCATATAAGGACAACGCATGTTTGTTCTCTGCTGCAAGCCGAAGCCAGTAAGTTGCTTTTTCATAATCCTGTAAAACATTATTTCCCTCTAAATAATGTTTTCCGAGTTCATATTGAGATTGTACATACCCTAGTGTCGCTGCTTTCTTATACCAATTAACAGCTTCACCCATGTTTTTTTCTACTCCTTTTCCACTTTCATAACAATAACCGATTTTATAGAATGCCTCTAAATAATGATTAGAAGCAGCTTTCAAATACCATTTAATTGCTGTTTTATAGTCTGGAGTAGGAATAGCGTGAAAAACATTTGAATGCTCAAGGAGATCGTTAACATTATTATAATAATAATTTCCTACTTCATATAGGACTGAACCCATCTTTAAAAAAGAGCAAATACCTTTATCATTTCTACCTATCATGATACCAACCACATCATTTCCATTTATCAATGGACTTCCACAACTATTCTCAGGCAAGTTACATTCACAATAGAAACTATTGCATTCATCTTTTTCAAGAAGGTAAGCTGGCTCTATCAACAATCCACGTAAATCATTTAAAGGACTTGAATGTTTAGTTTCATCTGTACAATAGACCTCTAATCTTTCGTTCTTTTGAGGTATATGCTCGGAAAGATGTAATTGGCTACTTGTACCTTCAAATTTATACATCACAATATCTTCCTTTTGGGCATACTGATAGTTCACTAACTCTAATATAGAAGCCTCCTTGAACAATTCTATTTTTTCCCCATTCAAATTAATGTAACATGAAGGATAATCCTTAAGTATATGGGCTACTGTTATAAAAAAAACATCAGCAACGAAACCTTGACCTACTATAGTTGTTCCGTTATATATTGGGAAAATGTATTGATTTATATCCATAACCTTTGTCGTATTATATTTCTTCGATTTATTTTCTTTGTTGCTTAATTCTGTATAAGATCTATTTAGTTTAATCTATATTCCAATAAGCATCTGGATTTCCATCAAGAACTGTATCTATATCGTCATCACTCCAACCCATTTCGTCTTGAGCATAAGAACCTGAATATTTCCCATAAGAAGACGCTTCCCATGTATTAATTGGTAGAGTGTCATTGTATAGAAGTTTGGAACTATCAATCTTTATTTGCATTCTTTCTCCTCCATTGACAACATTTACGATGTCATTACAAATGCTTTCTATAGAATCATAGTATATGGGTAATAATTGTTCTCCTTGTCTATTGATTAATCCCCATTTTTCCCCATCCCTTACTTTTAAAAATCGATTCCTGAATAGAATAGCCTCATCATACGATAAATCTGTCACCAATTTACCAACAGATGATAATATATACTTTCTGCCATTCTTCTCTCCAATATAGAAACAGCATTTTTTTCTATTAATACAAGTATTGTTTTTTGCTTGTATGAACTCTATATCATCATAATGGTTTGTAAGTCTATCTTTTTTTTGAAGACTGAACAAGAAAAAGCCATTCTCATCTTGTACCACAACAATATTATTTGTTGTTGGACGCAAATTATCTTCGTATGATTTTATAGAAATATATTGCGTTGGTAATATGATCCTATTATCCCATTTAGAAACAATTCCATACTTTTGATCCTTCCTCACAATATAATAGTCTAAAAAAAGAATTCTACAACATCCTTCATATTCTAACGAGATTACTCCTTCATATTTTCCATTTGGATAGATTACAATTTCTTTCCCTTCATAATCACAAATTAAATATGGATATGCACTATCCGGCACAAATGGCCGAGGATACTTATCCGTTTTTATTGATTTTTTATATTGGGGACTTACAATTTCGTTACCAAACAAATCCATAAGACCAAACAGACTATCTTTTTGCAATAAGTATCCATTCCTGTAGCTATAAATATGATCATACAATTTGGTTTTGATACTCTTATTTTTATTAACCAAATACTCACCTTTTCGTGTTGTATATTTTATGAACTGACTATCAGAGTTTATAATAGTATCCATATCTCACTACAAATAAATATAATCGCGTTACTTCGAAGACACCAATAATTCCTTTACATCCACATCAAGGTGACGTGCAATCTCGTAGAGCTGTTCCACTGATGGCTGCACCTTATTAGTCATCCAGCGTGAAACAGTACTGATGCTGTGACCCATCTGCTCTGAGAGCCACGTGCCAGTTCTTTCTTTCTCAGCTAATACTATCTTTAGTCTGTTATAGCGTTGTATCTCCATATCGCTTTTAGTTATTCTTGCCCAACATTGAGCGTTCTGTGCGCAAATATAATCAAAAAAGTCGAGAATAGGATGATTTGTGAACATAATTTAAGAAAAAGAGTAACCATTTCTCTTGATATGGCAATATTCCGCATAGATTTCTGTTTCCAATGCCACAATCAGATTCCATAGAAGGGTGTAGCCTAATACGCACTTTTCTTGAACCAGGGGGACTGGTACCTGTCTTAACAGAGCCACCATCGTGTGGCTCTTTTCTTATATAATAAGGTGGAAGGGGTAAGATGGAAGGGGTAAGATGGAAGATGGAAGAAGGAAGAGGGGAAAATATGTTTGAAAGCTTAACATTTTCAGATTTTGCCTACAATAATAGTAGAGAAAGCTAGAAAATGTGTACTTTGCAGTATAAAACTCTCACCGCTGGTGAGAGAATTACAATATATTAAAACAATGAACATCATAAGGAATTTATGCGACACCGTCGCACAAATTCATTACAGCTCCTCATACTATTCTTAGCAAACATTCATTCTCTCATATCAGAGAAATTATGACCCAAGACGATCGTCATCGTGGAATTGAAGAACGATGAGTTCCGTCATGAGCATTTATTATAAATAACAAAAAATGGATTTTAAGAACACATTGGTAGCCTACAATAGGCTGCATCTCAGAAAATACCCAAATAAATTTGGTTTTTCGTTCGATTTGCACTATCTCTGAGACTTTGTCTCGAAGATACTCTCGCTCGAAAATACCCAAATTAATTTGGGATTTTCCTCACTTATTCGTATCTTTGTACCCTAAAATACAACTAAATCAGTATGAAATTAATACGATTACTATTTATCTTATTGATGGCGACCCCGTTGAATGCCTTTGCACAAAAGGGAAATAACAGGGTAGCACACACCCTCGAACTGACGGTGAAAGACAAAGACAACAAGGAGCCCATCATCATGGCGACCATTCAGTTGCAGCCTACGGGAATGTTGGCTGTGACCAATGCGGATGGTAAGGCAACCTTGCGTAATATTGATGAAGGTAACTATACGGTGAACGTATCGTATGTGGGCTATGAGACCTTGAACATCAATGTGAAGGTGAACAAGAACCTGAAGATGACGTGTCAGTTGGTGCCTACGACGCTGGCCTTGCAAGAGGTGAACGTGGTGGCCAGACAGAAGGCTGGAGGTGCATCAACGACCAGTGTCATAGGTCGTCAGGCGATAGATCACCTGCAGGCGGCTTCGCTGGCGGACATCTTGCAGTTGCTCCCTGGTCAGCTGATGACCAATACGGACCTGACGGCTCAGTCGAACCTGCAAATCCGTACGCTGGGCAATAACAACACAGCCGCCTTTGGTTCAAGTGTCATCATGGACGGCATGCCCATATCGAACGACGGTAATCTGCAAGCGGGAGGTTTCTCTTCTACTGCATTTACAGGTACTGACCTGCGTAACCTGTCGGCTGACGATATTCAGGAGGTGGAGGTGATTCGCGGTATTCCATCGGCTGAGTATGGCGACTTGACGAGTGGACTGATGGTGGTGAAATCGAAGATTGGTGTGACCCCCTGGCAGGTGAAGGGTAAGATTAACCCGGGCATGATGAACTATTCGCTGGGCAAGGGTCTGAGGATGGATAAATACGGTGTGCTGAACTTCAACGTGGACTATGCCCAGTCGTGGGGCGACCCCCGTATGAAGACGAAGTCGTTTGACCGCTACACCATGAGCATAGGCTATGGTATCGACATCACCAAGAAATGGCATACGGATACCAAGTTGCGCTATATGTATTCGAAGGACTGGAACGGTAACGACCCTGACGCCATTCAGGACGGAACGGAGAATAAGAATACCAACAAGAACCTGACGCTGACGCATAATGGACGCATCAGCATAGACCGTCTGTTCTCAAGAAGTCTTAATTATACCATCGGTCTGACGCTGACGGGTACGGACGATACCAGCACGAAGTATGTGCCCACTACCAACGGTGTGGTTCATATCATTACTGCTCGTGAGACGGGTTACAACAGCATTCCATGGCTGAACCGCTCGTATCTCGCTACAGGATATACGGAGAGTCGTCCAGGCAATGTGTATGCGAAGTTGAACAACAACTTCTTCCTGAAGGGCAAGAAGACCAACCACCGCTTTAAGGTGGGTGTGGACTACCACTACGACTGGAACTCAGGAAAGGGCTATTATAACGCTGATGAGAGTCTGCCGCTCAAACCCAATGAGAACGGACGCCCAAGGGCATTCAGCGACATACCGGGACTGCACCAGATAGCAGCTTACCTAGAAGATAACTTCACATGGGAGTATGCCAAGGGGCGCAACCTGCGCGTTGTGGCAGGTGCTCGATTCCAGGCTATGCAGCCCTTCAGCGATGTCAGCACGACGGCCTTGTCGCCACGACTGAACATGACCTTCGACGTGACCAAATGGTTGACGCTGCGAGGAGGTATCGGTCTGAACTCGAAAGCACCAGGACTGAACTACCTCTATCCGGACAATAGCTATAACGACCATATAGCCATGGCTTACTATGCAGGTGGAAACACGGATCCACAGCAGGCAGGAAGCATGGTGGTGGCTCATACGCATGTGCAGCCCGTGGAATTCTCAAGAGGACTGAAGAATGCGACAACCACCAAGATAGAGGCTGGAGCAGACATCAAACTGCCTGGAGGCCGCAAGCTGAGCGTTACTGTATATCAGGACAAGACGCCTAACGGATTCAGCAGTGCCATACAATATGTGACCTATGAGTCGCTGCAATTTGCAGACCCCACAGCCTACAGGGAAGGGTTGGCCAACAATGTGCCCAGCATTTTCTGGACAACCAACGGACAAGTGAGCAACGACAACGTGCTGCAGAACAGAGGTATCGAATTTGACTTCGACCTGGGACGTATCAAGCCCCTGAACACCAACATCTACTTCTCAGGTGCTTGGCAGGAGAGTAAGAGCTGGTCGGAAGGTCAGAACTCGATGAACCCACAGGACCTGCCTGCCGAATATAAGGCACGCAGCACGACACCTTATAAGTTGGTTTATCCATCTGGACTGGACTACAGCCGTAACCGTCGTTTCGTGAACACGCTGCGTCTGGTGACCAACATTCCACAACTGCGCATGGTGGCATCGTTTACAGGTCAGGTTATCTGGCATAGCTCTACTTATAGCTTCAGTGCCGATAAAGACCCCTATGCATTTATCACTACCGACCTGCAATGGCACACCATCAGTCCTGACCAACTTTCAGGATGGCTCGACACGGCTGGCAACTGGAGTGCCACACAGCCTGCATCAGGCATCTCGCTGGAGAAGCAGCTGATTCGTCCGAACGAGAACGATGTGGTGAAGGAGCCTATTACCTGGAACCTCTCCGCACGACTAACCAAGGAGTTCGGAAAGTTTGCTGGTCTTTCCTTCTATGCCAACAACGTGCTCTACTACGAGCCGTTCATGTCGACCAACACCAGTGGTACACTGACCCAGCGTAACAGCAGCAGCTATTCGTTTGGTGTGGAACTGTTCTTTAACCTATAAGTCAGAAAAGATGAAAAAGATATATTTTATACTATTTACTCTGACAGGATTGATGTCCTGTGTAGATTTCAATGATACCACACTGCCTGTCAGCACGACCGTACAGCTGGTGCGTCCTGAGGGCTTCCTGAGTTCGGCAGATATGTCGGGATTCACCGTGACCATCCAATCGGACGAGGAGGTGTTCAAGGGCGTGAGCGATGCTACGGGACAAGTGGTCTTCCAAGACCTGGCTCCTGGGGTGTATGACATCTCGACGTCGGCACACCTGAACTCAGAGCAGTATAAGAAGTACACGGGAAAGGACGTGGACCCCAGAGAAGAGTATGTGGTAACGGGCACGCTGAACCAGCAGGCCATGTCGACCAACACGTCGCTGCAACTGCCGATGTCGATGTCGCGCAAGGTGAGTCTGATTATCAGTAAGATTTACTCGTCGACCAGTAAGATTAGCGGTGGTTCCTACAGAATAGGTACTTACATCGAGATATACAACAACTCCGACGAGGCTGTGGATGCCGCAGGACTGTACATCGGATTGTTGGAGAGCGAGAGTACCATTGCCTACCAGCAGTATCCGGAAGACCAGGCTATTACTCCTGACTCCATCTATCTGAAACAGCTGTTCCGCATTCCTGCTAGCAGTCCGGTGATGGTAGCTCCTGGTAGTTCACTGCTTATCGTGAACAGCGCCACTGACCATAGCAGTCAGAACCAGTATGAGCGCGACCTGAGAGGGGCTGACTTCGAGGCGAAGGACGCGACAGGAAAGATACCTAACAATCCTGCTGTTCCTGCCTTGGAACTCGTCTATACCGCCTATAAGAACATTTCCAACATGAACCTGCAGGCAGGTGGTCCTTGCACTATCGTGAACTTCCGTACGGCAGAGGACGTCAGCCAATGGCCTACGGTTTATGCCTATGGCAAGACCAAAGGTAATATGTTCCTGCGTATGCATATCAAGCATGTCTTGGACGGTGTCGACTTCATCAAGTTCAAGGCACAGACGGGTCCTGACATCAATACCAAGCGACTGCCTACCAGCCTTGATGCTGCCTACACCAATGTCAGCACGGCATCGGGCAATATTGGTGAACGACTTTTCAGAAAGACACTCTCCGTTACTCCTGAGGGTCGCAAGATCCTGATGGATACGAACAACAGTCTGAACGACTTCATTTGTAACGACAACATCAACCCACGAGAATATTTGGAGCCATGAAGAAAAGATATATTGCACTCACCATCATGACTGCCTGCACGGGCACACTGATGGCACAGGAAATGACACAAGAGAAATACCAATTGGCTGACGAGCGCCAGCTTTGGGGAGAAAGCTTGAATGCGGCAGGCTTGGCACACGATATGTGTGACTCAGCCGACAACCGCGGTGTGGCTTATTTCGACCTCATGCATCGTAGTGGTGACTATCGTCGTGTTCAGGAGGGTGGACAGCTGAACCAGCTTCGCTTCTTTACGGAGCGCTACCAGAAGATAGGCAAGTATCTGTATGGCTATGGTTCTTTCGACTTCGACATGGGGCGCACCAAAGACCGTGCCTGGAGCGATGTATTGCGCACGTATAACAGCAACCCCTATATCTCAGGAAGCAGTGTGACGGGTAAGTACGATCACCAGAACTTCACGCTGAACGCCAAGTTGGCTTCTGTGCGACTGGGGCACTTCAACTATGGTGTGGCCTTTAAATATAAGGTGGGCGACCTGAGTCGTCTGCGCGACCCTCGTTCACGAGTACGCTTGGCTGACTATCAGCTGACGCCCTCAGCTACTTACACCATGGGTAGTCATACCCTCGGATTGTCGGCTTACTATCATCGCTATAAGGAGAAGTTGACAGGACTGACCACCGTACAGACCGACCCTGGATTGAAATACTATATCATGACGGGTATGGAGCATGCCACAGGTAGTGTGGGTGGTTATACCGCCTATTGGCGTGAGTATGTGAACCACGACTTTGGTGGCGAACTGAGCTATGCCTATCAGGGTGATGGTTTCCGCAGCCTGAACAGCGTGTCGCTGGGTCATGGAACGGAATATGTTTATGGACAATACAAGTATGAGCCTGGTACATGGTACACCTACAACTATGGCTTTAGCACGCGCAACCGCATTGACAAGGGCAATCTGTTGCACAGTATCGATGCCAGCGTCAACTATCAGCAGGCCTATGCCGATGAGTATAAGTCGCAGCTGATTACGGAGAAAGATGGTCCGTATACCACCCAGTGGTGGCAGCGTACCATGACTTTCGATAAGCGTTATCAGCTGAAGAAGTTGGATCTCAATGCCCATTATCGTCTGTCGTTTGTGAAGGAACAGGCTGTGAAGGGATTTGTGGGTGTGAAGTATGACCTGCATACCGCAGACAACAAGTACCTGCTGTCTACCTCGCAACAGAAAACGGCAGGTTCTACCTTCCAGGCTGAAGGTGGATATAGTGTGATTGAGCGCTACTTGTGGATAGAGGGCGCTTTCGACTACCATGTGAGTCACAAGGCCGACCTCGACCTGCACGATGCTACCACCGACTATGCTCAGGCTGTGCTTCAGCCTGATATGGAGTATTATGGAGCCAACTATTGGCAGGGGCATCTGGCTGTAACTTGTCAGTTCCCGCTGACCATCAAAGGCTTTACCAGCCAGTGGTTTGTGAAGCTCTATGGCGATTATCTCAAGACGAACAACAGCCTGAAGAGACAGACTGCTGGTCTTAGCTTTGGAGTTTATTATTAAGTGAGAAGTGATAAATTAAAAATAACGATATGAAAAAGATGATGATTTTGGCCTTGATGACCACGCTGCCTCTGGTGGGGATGAACGCTTCAGCTGCCGACACGCTGACGGTTCGCATCAATGGTATGCGCTGTTCGGAGTGCGGACATAAGGTGAAGAATATTCTGCGCAAGAATCCGGGCGTAGGTGCTTTGGAGTTCAACTACGAGCGCAGAACCGTGAAGATGGCATACGACAGCAAGAAGACTTGTGTGGACAGCATCTATAGCGCATTGGCTCGCACCGTGCGCTATGCTGCCAAGCCCTACGACCCAAAGGCTGTGATTCGTCGTGGTTACGGTCAGTATATTGAGGATATGCATTGCCAGAAATGCTACAACCGCATTTCCGACCGTCTGTCGAAGGTGGAAGGCATCGACTCAATGGCTCCGCATCTGGACAAGCACTACATCTTCATCCGCTACGATGCCAATCGTACGGATCGTGCTTCCATTCGTTCCGTCATCAACAAGGCAGGCTATACCCCCTGCAACTACTATAGTAGTCCCAAGGTACAATATGGCTATTACCTCCTTGCTCCTGAACAGGCTAACGACGAGACGCTGGATGCTGTACTGGCGCTGGATGGCGTAGAGGATGTGAACATCAACAAAGTCAAGAAGACGATGGCTGTCACTTTCTTCAACGACGAGACGACTGCCGACAAGTTGTACGAGGCTATTCAGAAGGCTGGCATCAAGGCGCAGTTGCCTAAGCCACACGAATGTACTGAGGAAAAGAAATAGGAGAGCGTATGGACTGGATGCACATCATAGCCGTAGTGGCACTGGTTGTTATCGGCGTAATCATCTACAAGAACAAGCGCGGAGAGTGAGCAAAACGGCAATAGTGGGTGGAGGAGCAGCTGGCTTCTTCCTGGCTATCAACCTGAAAGAGATGGTCCCTGATATGCAGGTGACCATCTTTGAACGTAGTAATAAGGTGCTGGCGAAGGTGGAGGTGTCAGGAGGCGGACGCTGCAACTGTACCAACTCGTTTGCGGAAATCAGTGACCTTCAGATGGCTTATCCACGAGGTCACCGACTGCTGAAGCGATTGTTCAAGGGCTTTAATCACGAGGATGCCTACGAATGGTTTGAAAACCATGGGGTGGAGTTGGTGACGCAGGACGATGAATGCGTTTTTCCTAAAGCGCAGGATTCGCACGCCATCATCGATTGTTTCCTCAGATTAGCCCAGCGCTACCATATTATAATAGGTAAGGGAAGGAGGATTCAGCAACTGGAAGAGTTGGAGGGCTACGACTATGTGGCTGTGACAACGGGTGGCTCGCCCAAAGGGGAGGGACTGCGCTGGTTGGCTGCTTTGGGCCATGAGATAGAAGCGCCCGTGCCCTCGCTCTTTACGCTAAGCATCAACGACAAACAGCTGACTGCCCTGCAGGGCTTGGTGGTGGACGAGGTGACAGCCTTTATTCCAGGAACGAAGATGAAGGCTACAGGACCTCTGCTGTTGACACACTGGGGCATGAGTGGACCTGCCATTCTGAAATTGTCGAGTTATGCAGCAAGATGGTTGGCTGAGCATAACTACCAACAACCCTTGAGCATCAAATGGACACCCATGACGGAAACGGAGGTGCAGGAACAACTCCACCACGCCATGGCGAAAGAGCCCCAGAAACAACTGACGACCTTCTGTCCGCTGCAACTGCCCCAGCGCTTATGGACATACCTTTTGGAAAAGTCGATAGGCGGGCGAAGCCGAATCCGTTGGAGCGAGCTGAACAAGAAAGACATCAACCGATTGGTGAACACCCTGACGAACGATGGTTATCAAACCAGCGGAAGGGGCACGTTCAAGGACGAGTTTGTGACCTGCGGAGGCATAGCGCTGAGCAGTGTGAATGCGCAGACGCTGGAGAGTAAACACGTGAAGAACCTGTACTTTGCAGGCGAAGTGCTGGACATCGACGGAATAACGGGAGGATTTAACTTCCAGGCTGCATGGACAACGGCCTATACAGTGGCAAAAGCCATCTGCGAAGCAGAAAAACAAGCGTAAGTTTGGCTGTTCCAAAAATTATTCGTAATTTTGCACGCAATTTTTTCAGGGGTGCTTGCGGATTCGATTCCGGCATTGAAGGAAGGACCTTCTTTGTAAACCCCCTTAAACAAAACAAGAATTATGGAACAGGACAAAAGAAAAGTCAGTGTGCTGTTTATGCTTTTCGGCACGCTATTCTGCGTCTGCCTGATTACGGCAAACGTATTGGAAACAAAGCAATTGTCATTCGGACCGATTAATCTGACAGCAGGTGTAATCGTCTTTCCCGTTAGTTACATCATCAACGACGTGGTGTGCGAGGTGTGGGGTTATGCCCGTACGCGCATGCTGATATGGATGGGGTTCGCCATGAACTTCTTCTTCGTCATCATGGGCGCTATTGCCGACTGGATTCCAGGAGCACCATATTGGCATGGTGACGAGGGTTTCCACGTCATCTTCGGATTGGCTCCCCGTATCGCTGCAGCCTCGTTTATCGCCTTCATCGCAGGTTCGTTTATCAATGCCTATGTGATGTCGAAGATGAAGCTGTCGTCGAGACAGAATCTCGATGCACAGAGCTATAATAAATCCTTTTCTGCACGTGCGGTACTCAGCACCGTTTTTGGCGAGGCTACCGACTCCGTCATCTTCTTCCCATTGGCATTGGGTGGTGTGATTCCCTGGGAGGAAATGCCCTCGCTGATGATTTCGCAGGTGATGCTGAAGACGCTGTATGAAATCCTGGTATTGCCCGTCACCATCCGCGTGGTAGCGTTTACGAAGAAGCACGACCATGAGGACGTTTATGATGAAAACATTAACTATAACATATTCAATATATTGAAAATATAATTGGAAAGATTATGGCAAGAGAAAATGAAGGCCTGCAATTGCTGGGCAAGAAGACTGAGTATAAGATGACGTATGCACCTGAGGTGCTGGAAACGTTTGAGAACAAGCATAAGGACAACGACTACTGGGTGCAGTTCAATTGTCCTGAGTTCACGAGCCTATGTCCGATTACGGGTCAGCCCGACTTTGCAGAAATCAAGATTATGTATATCCCTGGCGAAAGAATGGTGGAGTCGAAGAGTCTGAAGCTCTATCTGTTCTCTTTCCGTAATCATGGCGATTTCCATGAGGATTGCGTGAACATCATCATGAAAGACTTGGTGAAGCTGATGCAGCCTAAATATATAGAGGTGGTGGGATTGTTCACTCCGCGTGGCGGCATCAGCATCTATCCCTATGCCAACTATGGACAGCCAGGAACAAAATACGCTGCCCTGGCAGAGCAGCGTATGATGAATCACGCTATTTTGTAAGTTCGGAAACTTCTTGTTTCCGATAATAAGACTGCTCGTGGTCAGGGAACTGAAGCACCAGCGTGTCTTGACGAAGCAGGCGAATGTCGACCGTATCAACGGTAGGCACTTCGCCTTCTTTCGTGAATCCAGCTATGGTATCAGCTTTCAGGATAAGGCGACCGTTGAAGATGCGCCAATCCGTATAGCGCGTGAAGGCAGGATACTCCACGGGTGTCATGTCGTCAGACGTCTGGTGATAAACACCTCCACGGGCTGTCACGCCATGATCGCTCTTCAGGCGCAGGGAATATTCGCGCGGTTGTAGCCACTGTTTAAGCAATGAGTCGGGAATGCGCTCCATCATGCGCTGTTGCATACGTTTCGGCATCTTGTCGACACTGCGCAGGGTGGGAGTGACCATATAGCACCACGTGCCACGAAGCGTTTCAAGGTTGATGACCTTCAAAGCCTCGGCGCTATCCTCAGGGTTGACGATGACAGCCAACTCGTCGCCAATAAGTGGACGTCCATAGATCTGATGGTTCTGGAAGGCATTGATGATATCGAACGTGTCGAGACGAGCGGTACCATAGGGAAGAAATACAAGGATAGAGTCTGTGGACCCATCGCAAGCCAAACCATAACGGGTGGAATCGCCAGAGGCATTCTTATAGATATCCGTCAAAGCACCCTCGGAAGACTGTTGACGACCTCCGCACGCAGCGAGTAAAACACTGGCAAAAAAGCACAGAAAAAGCGTTTTCTTCATTGTGATTATAAAAATTTTGTGCAAATATAGAAAATAATTATGAATTATGAATTAGGAATTATGAATTATTTCGTATCTTTGCAGAAATAATTGGAAATACAAACCTTATTATCACGTATGAAAAAGAAAATCAAGTTTAGTCTTGTCTACCGCGACATGTGGCAGTCATCAGGTAAATTTCAGCCTCGTAAGGACCAGTTGGAGCGCATTGCCCCAGTGATTATTGACATGGGATGTTTTGCTCGTGTGGAAACCAATGGAGGTGCATTCGAGCAGGTGAACCTCATGGCAGGCGAGAACCCCAACCTGGCCGTTCGTGCTTTCTGTAAACCCTTCAACGAGGTGGGCATCCAGACCCATATGTTGGATCGTGGTCTGAATGCTCTGCGTATGTATCCCGTGCCCGACGATGTGCGCGAGTTGATGTACAAGGTCAAGAAGGCTCAGGGTGTGGACATCCCCCGTATCTTCTGTGGTTTGAACGACACGCGTAATATCATTCCCTCTATCAAGTGGGCCAAGGCTGCTGGCATGATTCCTCAGGCTACGCTGTGTATCACCACCAGTCCCGTGCATACTGTTGAGTACTATAGCGCCATTGCCGACGAGGTGATTGCTGCTGGTGCCGAGGAAATCTGCTTGAAGGATATGGCTGGTATCGGACAGCCTGCTCTGTTGGGTGCTCTGACCAAGAGCATCAAGACCAAGCATCCTGATGTTATCATCCAGTATCACGGACATTCTGGTCCTGGACTCTCGATGGCTTCCATCCTCGAAGTATGTAACAATGGTGCCGACATCATCGATACCGCTATCGAGCCTCTCAGCTGGGGTAAGGTTCATCCCGATATCATCTCCGTCCAGTCGATGCTGAAGAACGAAGGCTTCGAGGTGGCCGATATTAATATGAATGCGTATATGCAGGCTCGTAGTCTGACGCAGGAGTTCATCGACGATTGGCTGGGCTACTTCATCAATCCTGCCAACAAGCACATGTCCAGCTTGTTGCTGGGCAGCGGACTCCCTGGTGGCATGATGGGTTCGATGATGGCCGACCTTGGTCCTATCCAGACCATGATTAATAAGTTGCGTGAGAAGAAGGGCGAGGCAGCTCTCTCGATGGACGATATGCTGGTGAAGCTGTTCAACGAGGTAGAGTATGTATGGCCTAAGGTGGGTTATCCCCCATTGGTTACGCCGTTCTCACAGTACACCAAGAACATTGCCCTCATGAATCTGCTGACCATAGAGCAGGGCAAGGGTCGTTACGTCATGATGGACGATGCCATCTGGGGTATGATTCTGGGTAAGAGTGGTAAGGTGCCTGGAACCATCGATCCTGAGTTCATCGAGTTGGCTAAGAAGCAGAACCGCGAGTTCACCACTGCCGATCCTCACACCCTTATCCCCAATGCCCTCGAAGGCTTCAAGAAGGAGATGGACGAGAACGGTTGGGACTACGGTCAGGACAACGAAGAGCTGTTCGAGTTGGCTATGCACCCAGAGCAGTATCGTCCCTTCAAGAGCGGACAGGCTAAGAAGCAGCTCCTGGCTGACATCCAGAAGGCGAAGGATGCCAAGTTGGGTGGTTCGAAGATGAAGCCTGAGGAGTTGGCTGCCTTCAAGCATGCCAAGGCCGATGCGCTGACTGCTCCTGTTGCTGGTCAGGTATATTATGAGTTCTCAGGTGAGGGCGCTTGCGAACCTTGTCTCGAGCCTTTCGTAGGTCAGAAGTACAAGGAAGGCGATACCTTCTGCTACATCCAGGCTTCTTGGGGCGAAATCGTGCCCATTCCTGCTGCCTTGGGTGGCAAACTCGTTGAGGTTGCAGCCCATCAGGGTGCCAAGGTGCGTCGTGGCGACAACCTCGGATGGATTGAGAGAGAAGGTTAACGGTTAATGGTTAATGGTTAACGGTTATTGGTTATGGATTATCAAGCCATTATCGATAAGTATTACCCTGCGGACAATGAGCTCCGCAGGGTTTTATTACAACATAGCAGGCAGGTGGCCGACAGAGCCCTGCAGATAGCCAAGAAGCACAAGGAACTGCCTATTGACGTGCAATTTCTGGAAGAAGCCGCTATGTTGCACGACCTGGGCATCTTCCGTTGCGATGCCCCTTCCATTCATTGTCATGGCACGGAACCCTACATCCGTCACGGACAGATTGGTGGCGAACTGCTCCGTGCTGAGGGCTATGAGCGCCATGCCCGTGTGTGCGAGCGCCATACGGGAACGGGCCTTCCTGGCTTTGAACCAGAGACTTTGGAGGAAGAGATTATCTGCTATGCAGATAAATTCTATTCCAAATCGCAGCCAGAAAAGGTGCGCACCGTACTGGAAGCAGCCCAAAGCCTTGAAAAATTCGGTCACGAGGGCGTCAAAAAGTTCCTTGCGTGGTCAGAGCGCTTCGAATAGCAAAGTAGAAATTCCCTTAATTTCCCTAATTTCTTCCAAAAAAAGAGAGGTATTCGGCAAATTATTCGTAATTTTGCAGCCGTGAAAAAAGAGACGCTTCTTTTCTTGTTGCTTTTCGTCATCGTTTTTGCGTTGGCGGATGTGCCACAGATGCGCTTTCCCCAAAGGGAAAGAGCCAGCGACTCTATTATTGAAAAACCCAAGCCCATTGCAGAAAAGCCCATTGCAGCCAAACCACTGAGCAAAGACTCCCTTCTGCTTGATTCGCTGAAGCGCGACTCCCTGTTGAAGAACGATACTTCGCTGATGGACTCGCTGCATAAGGCCATCTGGATACACAACAAAGCCATTGACGACTCCCTGCGTGCCGATTCTATCAATCGTCAGCGTAAGAACGGTATCGATGCCCCTGTGCACTATTCGGCAGAGGACTCGATGACCTACGAGGGCGAGACGGGCATTGCCCACCTCTATGGCAAGTCTAACGTGAAGTACGAGGACATGGACCTGCAGAGCGATCAGATTTACATGTCGCTCGACTCCAGTTTGGTGCATGCCACGGGTTCGCTCGACACCACGGGTACGAAGTTTGGTACACCTATCTTTAAGATGGGCAACGATACCTACGAGACTGATACCATGGCTTTTAACTTCAAGACCAAGAAGGGTCTCATCCAGAATGTCTATACCGAGCAGGACGAAGGTTTCATGACTTCTGAAATCTCGAAGCGTAATGCCGAGGGCGAGATGTTCCTCTACCACGGACGCTATACCACCTGCGACGAGCCACACCCCGACTTCTATTTCGCCTTGTCGCGCGCCAAGGTGCGCCCGGGCAAGAATGTGGTGTTCGGACCTGCCTATCTGGTAGTGGCCGATGTGCCCCTGCCTTTTGCCATTCCCTATGGTTTCTTCCCCTTCACCAAGAGCTATTCCTCTGGTTTCATCATGCCTACCTATGGCGATGAGACGTCACGAGGTTTCTATCTGCGCGATGGTGGTTACTATTTTGCCATCAGCGACAAGATGGACCTGAAACTCATTGGTGAGATTTACACCAAGGGCTCGTGGGGTGTTACTGCTTCGTCCAACTATCGTAAGCGCTATCGTTACAGCGGTTCGTTCCTTGCCAGCTATCAGAGTTCAGTGGATGGCGAAAAGAACATGCCCGACTATAAGAAAACCACCAGCTTCAAGGTGCAGTGGAGCCATCGTCAGGATGCCAAGGCCAATCCCTATAGCTCGCTGTCAGCCAGTGTCAACTTTGCCACGACGAGCTACGAGCCGAACAATCTCTCGTCCATGTATAACCCGCAGGCCTTGACACAGTCTACGCGAACCAGTTCGGTATCGTGGAGTACGGGCTTTTCCAGCTTGGGCATGACGCTGAGCCTCACCACCAACTTGAACCAGAACATGCGCGACTCAACCATTGCGTTGACCCTGCCCGACATGAACATCAACGTGGCGCGCTTCTATCCCTTCAAGCGCAAGCGTGCTGCAGGCAATGAGCGTTGGTATGAGAAAATCTCCATGCAATATACGGGTCGTTTCAGCAACTCCATCAATACGAAGGAAGACAAGCTGATGAAGTCCAGTTTCACCAAGGATTGGAGGAACGGTATGCAGCATACCATTCCCATCCAAGGCAACTTCACCTTGTTTAATTATCTGAGCCTGAACCCCTCGTTCACGCTGACTGACCGTATGTCCACGCAGAAGTACAAGCGTTCATGGGATGAAGTCAACCAGCGCGAGGTTGTGGACACCCTGCAAGGCTTCTACAACAACTACAACTGGAACTTCAGTCTGAGCGCATCTACCAAGCTCTATGGCTTCTATATCCCTTCTCGCAAGATATTCGGCGATAAGATACAAGCTGTGCGCCACGTCTTCACGCCTTCTGTCAGCTTCAGCTATGCGCCCGACTTCAGCTCGTCGCGCTATGGCTTCTGGGATGTCTATCAGAAGACCGACAAGGACGGCAATGTGTCGATGGTAGAGTATAGCATGTTCCAGGGAACCGTTTTCGGAGGTCCTGGCAAGGGTAAGACGGGAAGCATCTCGATGGATATCTCGAATAATATCGAGATGAAAATCAAGTCCGACGACGACTCTACAGGCTTTAAGAAAATCAGCATCATCGACGAGTTGGGCGCCTCCATGTCCTATAACATGGCTGCTGATGTGCGCCCTTGGAGCGACCTCTCCACGCGTTTGCGCCTGAAGTTGTCGAAGAGCTATACCTTCTCTCTGAATGCCGTCTTCGCCACCTATGCCTATGAGGCCGACTCAGTAGGCGCCCGTCCTTATATCGGCAATCGTACGGAGTATAGCTACGGACGTTTCGGACGTTTCCAGGGCATGTCGCAGAACCTCCACTACACGTTGGACAACAAGAAGGTGGCCAACTTCTTCAAGTGGTTGCGTGGCGAGCGTGTGAAGAAGGACGACAAGGATAAGGACAAGAAGAAGGACAACTACGATACTGGTGTCGATACCAACCTCGACAACGAGATGGAGGCTGGTAAGCATGGCGCCCGCAAGGAAGATGCAGGCATGGCAGAAACCGATGAAGACGGATACATGGCTTTCAATGTGCCCTGGTCTTTGAGCATCGGCTATGGTATCACCATGCGTGAGAATACCGCTGGCGACTTCAACTACGACACCATGCGCTATCCTTATAAGTTTACGCAGAACCTGAACTTCAGTGGTAACATCCGCCTTTCTGACGGATGGAACATCAATTTCTCGTCAGGTTATGACTTCGAGAACAAGAAGATTTCCATGACTACGGCATCGCTCAGTCGCGACCTGCACTGCTTCAACATGTCGTGCTCTGTCGTGCTGGCGCCTTACACCAGCTATAACTTCTCGTTCCGTTGTAATGCTGCTACCTTAACAGATGCGTTGAAGTACGATAAACGCAGCTCGTACTCCAACGCAGTCCAGTGGTACTAATTTCGGTTAACGGTTATTGGTTAACGGTTATTGTTTAACGGTTATTGTTTAACGGTTATTGTTTATTGTTTATTTTAACAATTCCTGTAGCGATTCCGTTTCACCTACTATCCAGATGATGTCGCCCTCCTGGAATTTACGTTTGGGTGGGAACGACGACAGGTTCTCCTTTCCTTCCTCCAGTCCAACTACCATACAACTGTAGATGTCGCGGATGCCACTCTCTTCCAGTGTCTTTCCGACGAAGGGACTGTCTTTGCCAATAATCAGTTGGCGCAATTTCATCTCTCTGCGCTCCAGGTTCGGGTCTTCACCCAGCACCTCGTCCGTGATGGCTTGTCCAAACTTGCTCAGCTGGTCGTCGCTGCCAATCACCTGCAACTTGTCGCCAGGGAATATGATGTAGTTGCCATCAGGAATGTTCAGTCGGTGGTTGGCACGCAGAATGCTGCTCACGTGCACACCATATTTGCGCCCAAGGTCCAGTTGGCGCAGCGTGGCCCCCATCCATTTCGAATCCATGGGCACGGCAAAGTCGGCTATGTGCACATCACGATCCAGCAGTCTGCCCTCATACAGCGGGCGCTTCTTGCCATGCACCTGAGCTTCAATCTCCCTGGAGCGCAGGTTCATGATGAAGAGTCGTTCCAGGCGGATGCTTCGTTTCTTGATGCTACGCGAGAGCACCATGGCCACCACCACTACCACGCCAATGGTTATCAGGATGGCGTTCGAGAATCGCGTGAGATAATGACAGATATAGAAAATGAAGCCCACCGCTATCATGCCACGCACCAAGATGGTGAACAGCAAGGGCAATCGGTTCTTGTTGCTCTCAGCCCACAGTGCCCTGAACTCCAGACTGCGGTTCTTCTTCATCACCATGGCGCGCAGGAAAGGCGCTATCAGTATGACGGTCAGTACACCCGTGATGGCGTTGGCATACCAGTGCAGTTCCCATCCAGGCAACAATTTTCGCATAAAGGGTAGCACGAAGGTAAACATGATGGCGATGCTGGCCGAGCTAAGGATAGAATACACCACCGTGTTGATGGTCATCTGCGTCAGCATCTTCTTCCATTTGCTGGTCTCCGTGGTGTTCGGATGATTCATGCTCATGTGGTTCAGCAATTGGATTACTCTCTTGGGCAATCTATGCTCTAATTGACCGTACGCAGGCGTCGACAGGCGAATCATGTAAGGTGTCAGGAACGTCGTGATGACACTGACCGCCACCACCACCGGATACAGATAGTCGCTGATAACGCCCAACGACAATCCCAGCGATGCGATGATAAACGAGAACTCACCTATCTGCGCCATTGAGAATCCGCAACGCATGGCCGATTTCAGCGATTCACCACCCAGCATAAACGACAGACTGCCTAGCGTGCTTTGTCCGATGAGGATGGTCAGCACCAGTGCGATGATAGGCAGTGCATATTCCACCAAGATGTGTGGGTCAACCAGCATACCTACTGATACGAAGAAGATGGCGCCAAACAGGTTCTTCACCGGCTCCACCAGCTTCTCTATACGCTCTGCCTCTACCGTTTCAGCCAGAATGCTACCCATGATGAAGGCACCGAAAGCCGACGAGAAACCTACCTTTGTCGAGAACACCGCCATGGCACAGCACATACCCAGTGCTACCACCAGCATCACCTCGTCGTTAATCAGCTTTCTCACCTTGCGCAGGAACAGCGGGATGGCAAAGATGCCCACCACCAGCCATAGCACCAGGAAGAATCCTATTTTCATCACCGAGCCCAGCATCTGACCTCCGTCGGGGTTGTTGCCGCTGGCTATGGCACTCAGCATCACCATCATCACGATGGCCAGGATGTCCTCCAGAATCAGTACCGACATCACCATGCCCGCAAACTGCTGTTGGCGCAGTCCTAGGTCGTCGAAAGCCTTATAGATAATGGTGGTCGACGACATCGCCAACATACCGCCCAGGAAGATGCAGTCCATCTTGGGCCACCCGAAGGCTCGACCCACCAGCAGTCCCAGCATCGACATGCAGAAAATAATGGTAATCGTCGATATGATGGGCGATGCACCCATCTTCAGAATCTTTTTAAACGAGAAGTCAAGACCCAGCGAGAACAACAGGAACATCACACCGATGTCAGCCCACAGGTGTATGTTCTCCACGTCAGCCACACTGGCTGTGTAGGGCATGTGGGGCGACACCAGGAAGCCAGCCACGATATAGCCCAGCACCAGCGGTTGTTTCAGTCGTTTGAAAATCAGCGTCACAATACCGGCCACCACCAGCATCAGCGCCAGGTCTTCTATCATTGCGGGAATTCCAGCCATAGCTCACTATTCACTATTCACTATTCACTGTTCACTAATCATTGTAACCAGCCGTGAGTTCACATATCTTCACCACCACCTGCATGGCCTTCTCCATCGACTGGATAGGCACAAACTCATAAGGTCCGTGGAAGTTAATGCCACCTGCAAAGATGTTAGGGCAGGGCAGACCCTTGAACGACAGCTGGGCTCCGTCCGTACCGCCACGTATGGGCTTCACCTTCGGACTGATGCCCACCTCCTGCATGGCCTTCAACACGAGGTCAATCACGTGCATCTGCGGGTCTATCTTCTCCTTCATATTATAATATTGGTCGCTCACCACGGCCTCTACCGTACCCTCGCCATATTTCTCGTTCATGCGCTGAGCACACTGCATCACGAATCGCTTCCTGTCCTCAAACTTGTCGCGGTCGTGGTCACGTATAATGTAGCTCATCTTCGCCTGCTCAATGTTCGACGTGATGCCCAGCAGGTGGTAGAAACCCTGATAACCCTCCGTCGTCTCCGGCGTCTCGTCCTCCGGCAACATCTTGGCAAATTCCGCAGCCAGCGCGTTGGCATTCACCATCTTACCCTTCGCATAGCCTGGATGCACGCTCACACCCTTGATGGTTATCTTCGCTGAGGCTGCGTTGAAGTTCTCAAACTCCAGCTCGCCCACATCGCCGCCATCCATGGTGTACGCCCATTCGCAACCGAACTTCTCCACGTCAAAGTGGTGCGCACCCATACCTATCTCCTCGTCCGGATTGAACGCCACGCGAATCTTGCCGTGCCTTATTTCCTTGTGCTCCTGCAAGTACACCATAGCCTGCACAATCTCGGCTATGCCCGCCTTGTCGTCCGCACCCAGCAGCGTCGTACCGTCCGTCACTATCAGGTCTTCGCCCACATGTTGCAACAGCTCTGGGAATTTCTTCGGACTCGACACGATGCCCTCGCTCAGCAGAATGTCGCTACCGTCATAGTTGTGCACTATCTGAGGCTTGATGTCCGCTCCCGAGCAGTCGGGACTTGTGTCGTAGTGCGATATGAATCCGATGGTCGGAATCTCCTCCTTCGTGTTCGCCTTCAGTGTGGCATAGATGTAACCCTTGTCGTCCATCTCCACATCGTCCAGCCCCTCGCGCTCCAGCTCCTTCTTCAGGTATTCCGCAAACGCCAGTTGTTTACTAGTACTAGGCACCGTCTGGCTATCCTCAGCCGACTGTGTATCGAACTTGGTGTAGTTCAAAAATCTTTCAGTAATATCCATTTCTTTTCAGTTGGTTTTCTATTATTTCTGCTTACTCATAATCTTCGATCGGATACCCACTTCACCTGAGTCAACCACCGTACAACAAGTGGAAAACAAGATGAGAATCAATACTAACGCGCCTCCTGCGTAAGCTAATGGTTTCAGATAAGATTTCATACTTTCAGTTTTCTGCATTTTCTCTATGATTTATTTGAATGCAAAGGTAGTGCAAATCGAACGAAAAACCAAATTTATTTGAGTTTTTCTGAGATGCAGCCTACCTTCGACGAAGTCAAAGATAATGATAAAATCCGATATTTCACACTCTATCGAAGAAAAATGTGTAAAATATCACACTTTTCGACGATAGAATGTGAATTCTTCTCAAAGCGTGACTATTTGTCACGGTTTCATTGAACCAAGTTACTTGTATCTGTTTTACATAAAAAGGGAGCCTAACCCATTGGTCAGGCTCCTTTCTTGAGTTTCCTACTCTCTAAAGAGCAATCGGTCCATGTCCCATACACGAGGTCGTTGTGATGGCCGTCAGGAAGGCTGTGAGAGCGGCTACTACGACCTTCACCGCTACCTCAACAATACGATTCGTCTTCATAACTTCTTACCTCTTCCATCTTCCTTCTTCCTTCTTCCATCGCCTAGTTCTGCCCCAAGTCGCCGCCGCTGGACTTGGTGAACAGCTTGCTGGCTACCTCACTCGATACGCCGTCCTTGATGGCGATAGCCTTCACGGTGGTTGTAGCGCTCAGGGAGAATGCCTCACTGTACAGGGTGCTCTCGGCCGTAGGCGTGCTGCCGTCGGTGGTGTAGTGGATGGCTGCACCGTCAGGACCACTCATGCTTACCTGAGTAGAGTCGGTGAACTGCGTGTTACCGCTGATAGTGGGCGAAGCCACCGAAGGAGTCATAGAGCCGTTGCCACTGTTCGAACCGCTGTTAGAGCCACTGCCGGAGTTGCCTCCGTTGTCCCCGTTGTCGTTACTAGAACTACCGCCGTTGCTGTCCTCGGTGGCGTCGCTGCCGGTGAGGCTCTTGACCATCGCCTTGGTCTTCGATGTGAAGGAGAGCTTGGCGTCGCTGTTCATCTTCTCGATGACGGTGTTGCCGGTGGCCTGCATGATGATCTTCACGTCGCCTACTGCGAACTGCTGTGCGCCGATGTTGGCTTGCAGTTCCTCGTCGGTGCGCTGTACACCGCGGCCTGCTGAGATCTTCGCGCCCTTCTCCAGCGTCAGTCCGTTGGCATCGACGGAGGCCTTGAAGATGCCGAGGTCGTCAATCTTCACGGTGTATCCGTCCAGCACGAGGTGCTTGATGCAGTCGACCATGTCGCCCAGCACGCCC
>CACZMV010000034.1 GCA_902782305.1 uncultured Prevotellaceae bacterium | reverse complement strand
GGGGTCCCACCTCTTCCCATTCCGAACAGAGAAGTTAAGCCCGCTTGCGCCGATGGTACTGCAATGCAATGCGGGAGAGTAGGAGGCCGCCACTTTTAAAGAGAGAAGCCCTATTATCAATATGATGGTAGGGCTTCTTATTTGTTTCTAGATGAAGATTTAATGGCTTTACTTGTAGTAAAACGCTAATAGTCTGCGTCTAAAGATAAACAATAACATACAAAAGAAACAATATGAAGAAACTGATTCTTTTTTCTTTGATTAGTCTCTTTTCTATCGGCATTAAAGCACAAGATAGTGGTTTGAAAGGTGCTTGGACAGGAAAACTGAATGTTTTTGGGAGTGAACTAACGCTTGTGTTCCATTTTAATGGAGAAGACTGTACGTTGGACTCTCCAGATCAGGGTGTAAAGGGCGTTCCTGCTAAATTAGAACGTACAGTAACAGGTATCAAGGTTGCCGTTCCGTCTATCAATGCCAGTTATGAGGGCGTTAATATGGGCGAATCTATTATGGGAACATTCAAGCAACATGGGCAGTCGTTCCCACTGACCATAAAACCCGGCTTGTTGAAGCGCAATCGTCCGCAGACACCAGCAATGCCCTATCCATACCAAACACAGGAGGTAAGTTTTAACAATGGCGATGCCATATTGAAAGGTACTCTTGTTATACCCAAAAACGCTTCTCGCCAGACTCCGGTATTGCTGATGGTTACGGGTAGTGGCCTGCAGAATAGGGATGAAGAAATCTTTGAGCATAAGCCTTTTGCCGTTATTGCCGATGCGCTTGCGCGTGCAGGAATAGCTACACTCCGTTACGACGACCGAGGATTTGGAGAGTCCACTGGGGATGTTGTTAACTGTACTACGGAAGACCTCAAGAATGATGCTCTTGCAGGTGTGCAATTGCTCCGTTCTCGCTTCGACAAAGTGGGTGTTATCGGTCATAGCGAAGGCGGTACCATCGCGCTGATGTTGGCAGCAGAGAAAAAGGTCGACTTTATTGTTTCTCTTGCCGGTATGGCTGTCTCAGGTAAAGAGACGCTTCTTTGGCAGAATCGCCTTGCCCTTGCTGCAGCAAATATTCCCTCAGAAACGATTGACCTTTACTGCAAAGCTCTTGATGAAGTCTTTGATGCCTGTATATCTGGAACTGCTATGCCGTCGACCACTCAATATAACCTCCCTACATCATTGGCCCAGAATCTTGCTGTTGTAACCAAGCAGCTCCAGACCCCTTATATGAAACATTTCCTAGCTTTGGACTCCCGTCCGCTTCTTGGAAACATTACGTGTCCCGTTCTTGCCCTTAATGGAACCAAAGATACGCAGGTGGATTCTGAAAGTAATCTTGATGCACTGCGTAGCGGATTACAGAAGAATGCTAAGAACAAATTGGAAGCGATAGAAGGAGTGAACCATTTATTCCAGCATTGTAAGACTGGCATGGCTACTGAATACGGCAATATTGAGGAAACCATTGCTCCAGAGGTATTGGAGAAGATGGTTTGTTGGCTGTCAAATTTGTAAACGTCTAAATATTTTAGTTCAAATAATTTCCAAATAAATTATAAATCCCAAAGCGAAATGATATAGCTTTGGGATTTTCTTTGTAATTTTGCAACGATGAAAGCGATGAGAAGACAAATATCAGCGATTGTTTTATTGGCAGTATTCCTGCCGATGCTGATGTTGTCGTCGTTGCACTTTCACGAAACTCCACAGGTCATTGACACGGAATGCAACGACTGCGTGCATCATAATTGTCATGGTCACCTGACGGCTACAGCAACATGGGCGCATGATTGCGTATTGTGCCAGTTTATCACTCTGCCTATGCTGACAGCTATCATCGTAGCTGTCATGATATTTGTTCGTGTATGTAAGAAATTTCGAGCCCAGCCTTTATGCGTTTGTCATACAGCCTGCTGTGGCACTATCGTAACCAGAGGTCCTCCGACCGTCTGATTCCTACTAGACTTTTACATACATTTTTAATAAACCATTTTTAATCAAGAATGAAAGCAAAATATATAGTTTTGCTGCTGTTGTGTGTATGCACGGCAGTGGCAGCACAGGATAATAACAATAAGCGTGAACCAATAAACAATAAACATGATCATGCGGAGGACTCGACGGACGTATTCTTCCGCCATCTGAACTTGAACGAAGTAACGGTGACGGGTGTGACGGGCGACACGAAGCTGAAGCTGGCGACAGCACCGGTGAGCATCATATCGCCACAGGTGCTCAGGGCGACGGCCTCGACGAACATCATCGACGCCATCAGTCATCAGCCGGGTGTGAACCAGTTGACGACGGGCGGCAGCATCTCGAAACCCATCATCCGCGGACTGGGTTACAACCGCGTGGTGGTGATGAGCGAGGGTGTGCGCCAGGAAGGTCAGCAATGGGGCGACGAGCACGGCGTGGAAGTGGATGGCAGCAGTGTGGGCAGCATCGAGATACTGAAGGGTCCGGCATCGTTGATGTACGGCTCGGACGCGATGGCTGGTGTGGTCATCATGCATGCGCAACCGACACTGCCCGAGGGCGACATGCGCGCCAATGTCAGTACGGAATACCAGACCAATAACGGCCTCTTCCACTACTCGCTGCAGATGGCCGGCAACCAGAAAGGTTTTGTGTGGGACGCGCGCTGGAGTCAGAAGATGGCGCACGCGTATAAAAATAAATATGACGACTACGTGCCTGGTTCGCAGTTCCGCGAACAGGCAGGGCGCCTGATGCTGGGTGTGAACAAAGGGTGGGGACACTCGCGACTGACGGCAACGGCCTACCACCTGACGCCAGGTATCATTGAGGGCGAACGTGACCTGGAGACGGGCGAACTGGAACATGAAGAAGGGTGGACGGGGCATCAATACGGCAAGTCGCTGCCCTTCCAGCAGGTGAAACACTTCAAGGCCGTGTGGGACAATGCGCTGAACCTCTCGTCGGGCTATCTGAAAGCCATCATCGGCTATCAGCAGAACCGCCGTCAGGAGTATGAGGAGTCGATGGACGACTACGAGCTGTATTTCAAGTTGCATACGCTGACCTACGACGTGCGTTACATCACCAACGAATGGAACGGTTGGAAGCTGTCGACAGGCATCGGCGGCATGTATCAGACGTCGAAGAACGAGGGTGAGGAATATCTCATTCCCGACTACCGACTGTTTGACTTCGGACTCTATGCCACCGCCACGAAGACGCTCAGTGACCGCTGGACGCTGAATGGCGGCGTGCGCTACGACCACCGCCGACTGCACGGCGACGAACTCATGGAGGACGGCGAACAGCGTTTCATGGATTTCACGCGCCACTTCAATGGTGTGACGGGTAGCATCGGTGCCGTATTCAACGTGAACGACCACCTGAACGTCAAGCTGAACGTGGCCCGCGGTTTCCGTACGCCGAACATGAGTGAACTGGCGTCGAACGGTGTGCACGAGGGCAGCATCCGCTACGAACTGGGCAACCAGCAACTGAAGGCGGAATACAGTCTGCAGGCCGACCTGGGCGTGGACTTCACGTCGCGCTACGTCTCGGCACAGCTGGCACTCTTTGCCAACCGCATAGACAACTACATCTTCACCCATCGTGTGGCGGAAGAAATGGAGGAAGGCTATCTGACCTACGCCTACACCCAGGGTGACGCGCGGCTGTTGGGCTTCGAGGCTGGTGTGGACATTCATCCCATCCACTCGGTACACTTCTCCAACACCTTCTCGTATGTAGATGCGCAGCTGTTGCATGCCGATGACGCCACGAAATACCTGCCTTTCACCCCTGCGCCCAAATGGACGACGGAGCTGAAATGGGAGTTGCAGCACCACTCGCACAGCACGGTCAGTACGCACGCCATGCATGAGTACCGCCATGAGCATCCCAAGAACGGAGTGGCACTGAACAACCTCTACGTTGCCGCAGGCCTCGACTGCTACTTCCGTCAGTCGCACGTTTATCGTGCCGACGACACCGAAACCGAGACGCCCGGCTATGCGCTGCTCTCGCTCTCGGCAGGTACCGACATTCAGGTGAAAGGCAAGAAGATAGCCGAGTTGTATGTCACCGCCGACAACCTGCTGAACAAGGCCTACCAGAACCACCTGAGCCGACTGAAATATGCCGACATGAATGTGGTCACGGGTCGCCGAGGCGTCTATAACATGGGGCGCAACGTCACGTTCAAGGTGGTGGTGCCGATAGCGTTATAATACCTGCTATTCCCAATAAAATATAAATCCCAAAGCGAAATGGTGTTGCTTTGGGATTTTTTCGTACCTTTGATTTCGTCGAAGGTAGGCTGCACCTCAGAAAAACTCAAATTTATTTGGTTTTTCATTCGGTTTGCACTACCTTTGACCTTCGGTCTTAGGTACTTACGCTCGGAAATGCACAAATAAATTTGGCATTTCGCTCACTTATTCGTACCTTTGCACATATGAAAACAGAAGGATATAAAGTAAAGGACTATGGACAGGCTGTAAAACGCTATGTCCAGACCATGGATTTGAAGGACGATGCCGCGCTGATAGCGGAGTATCGCCGTCGTCATAGTGAGCCAGAAGCATGGAAAGAGGTGTTGGACGGCATCCGCGCAGTAGGCATCCTTGACATGCAGTTGTTTATTCTGGGCACCCGTCTGGTGATGATTGTGGAAACCCCGTTGGATTTCGACTGGGACGCTGCAATGGCTCGTCTGGCCACCTTGCCCCGCCAGCAGGAGTGGGAAGACTATATGGCCATCTTCCAGCAGTGTAAGGAAGGGGCTACGAGTGATGAGAAATGGCAAATGATGGAACAAATGTTCTACCTGTACGAATGATGAAAAAGGCATTTTTGATAACACTGGCTCTGCTGCTGACAGTAGGGGCAACAGCCGGAAAGAAACTGGAGGTAAAAGACCTGACTAGCAGCAAGTTTGCGGCTACGTCGATAGGTAGTGTACGACCACTGGCCGACGGAGAGACCTATGCCCGCATGGGCGAAGGCTCCAAGCGCATTGAGGTGTGCTCGTTTAAGACGGGCAAACAAGTGGGCGTGCTCCTGGATGTGGACGATGTAAAAGGCGGACCGCTCGACCGTGTCGACGGCTATATGGTCAGTCCTGACGGTCGCTACGTGCTGGTGCAGACCAATACCCAGCGCATCTACCGCCATTCGTTCACCGCTACCTATTATATCTACAGGGTTTCCGACCACCAACTGACGCCACTGTCGAAGCATGGCGACCAGCAGACGCCGCTGTTCTCGCCCGATAGCAAGCGCATTGCCTTCGTCCGCGACAACAACATCTTCTTGGTCAGCAATCTCGATGCCCCTGAAGAGCTGCAGGTAACCACCGACGGACGCCGCAACGAGGTCATCAATGGCATACCCGACTGGGTGAACGAGGAGGAGTTTGGCAACGACCGTTCGATGGTGTTCACCGCCGATGGCAGTCACGTGGTGTGGATTCGCTACGACGAAACTGCCGTGAAGCAATACTCCATGCCCCTGTTCAAAGGCCTGAGTCCTGAGAAGAAGCAGTATGCCGACTATCCAGGCTTCTACACCTATAAATACCCCATTGCCGGTGAGCAGAACTCCACCTGCACGGTGTGGAGCTACGATATAGCCAGCCAGCAGGCGCAGCAGGTGCAGGTGCCTCTGGACACGGACGGCTACATACCCCGTGTCATCATGACCAGCGACAAAGAGAAGGTGGCCGTTTATACCATGAACCGCCATCAGGACTGTCTGCGCATCTACATGGCCAATGCCACCACAGCAGCGGTGCAGATGGCTATTGAGGAAAAGGTCGACAAGTACGTCCGCGAAGAAGCCATGAGCGACATCCAGATAACCGATCGCCACATCCTCTTGCCCAGCGACCGCACGGGCTATATGCATCTCTATCTCTACGACCTCAACGGCCGCTTCATTCGCCAGATAGAAGATGGCGACTACGAGGTAAGTGCCGTCTATGGCTATGACGAAAAGACGGGCGACACCTACTATGCTTCGCACGAAAACGGAGCCACCGAGCAGCAAGTGTGGGTGGCCCATAAGAATGGCAAGCGCGAATGTCTGACCCCCAAGGCCGGATGGAGCACCGCCCTGTTCAGCAACAACTACCGCTACTTCCTCCACACCTGGAGCGATATGCACACCCCCACCGTCTGCACCCTTTGCAACAACAAGGGCAAGGTGCTCGAAACGCTGGTCGACAATCAATCTCTGCGCGACTTGTTAGGCGACTATCAGCTCGGCCAACCAGAGCTGCTCACCATCACGACGGCCGATGGCGTGCAGCTGAACGCATGGATGCTGAAACCCGTCGATTTCGACCCTGCCAAGCAATACCCCGTGGTCATGTATCAGTATGGCGGTCCAGGCAACCAGCAGGTCAAGAATGCCTGGAACATCGGCCAGGCTGGTCGTGGCGCCCTGCTCGAACAATACCTCTGCCAGCAAGGTTTCATCTGTGTCTGTGTCGACAATCGAGGCACGGGCGGACGTGGTGCCGAGTTCGAGAAGTGCACCTATCTGAAGCTGGGCCAACTCGAGTCCCACGACCAAGTAGAAGCCGCCCTATGGCTCGGTCAGCAGCCCTATGTCGACAAGCATCGCATTGCCATCTGGGGGTGGTCGTTTGGCGGTTTCAACACCCTCATGGCCCTGTCCGAGGGTAGGGGAGTGTTCTGTGCCGGCATTGCCATTGCCCCTCCCACCTCGTGGCGCTATTACGACACCGTTTATACCGAGCGCTATATGCGCACCCCTCAGGAGAATGCCGCAGGCTATGACGAGTGCCCCATCAGTCGTGCTGACAAACTCCACGGCACACTGCTGCTATGCCATGGAATGGCCGACGACAATGTCCATTTCCGCAATACCGCTGAATACACCGAAGCGCTGGTGCAAAAGGGCAAGGACTTCCGCCAATTGGTCTATACCAATCGCAACCACAGCATCTATGGCGGAAACACCCGCAACCACCTCTACCAGCAATGTCTCGACTTCTTTATGGATAATGTAAAGGCCCCTCGCAATTGAGGAGCCTTTTTTTGTTATATGGAAATCTCGCCACGAATGCTGCGCTTCATCATCTCACGCACCTTCTCAGGATCGTCGTAGTGAGACTGGAGGAACATTAGTTTGGTGACGGCACTTTCGACCGTTGAGTCATAACCGCTGACAACGCCCGCTTCCTGAAGATGATAGCCCGTGTCGTAGCGTCCCATCTCGACGGCTCCCTGCATGCACTGGCTGATGTTGACAATGACCTTTCCGTTGCGCGTACCTTCCTTCAGCGCACTGAGCAACCAGGGATTCTGGGGCGCATTGCCTGAACCGAAGGTGCGCATGACGATGCTCTTGAGGTTGGGGGTGTGGATGATGTGGCGTATCAAGTCTTCGCGCACGCCAGGGAACAACGAGAAGATGATGACGTTATTGTCTAAACGGAAATGGGGAGTCATGGGCTTCGTGAAGTCGGGCTTCAGAATGAGTTCATCGTGATAGATGATGTTGACACCTGCCTCGACCAGATGGGGGAAGTTGAACGACTCGAAGGCATTGAACTCCTCAGCACTCTGTTTGGTGGTGCGATTTCCACGCAGCAGATGGCCTCCGAAATAGATGCCTACCTCGGGCACTCGGGCATGACCCGCTTCGTCCTTAGCGGCAGCAATCTCGATGGAGGTGATGAGATTTTCCTTGCCATCGGTGCGAAGCTGTCCGATGGGCAGCTGCGAGCCCGTGAAGATGACGGGCTTGGTGAGATTCTCCAGCATATAGGATAGGGCAGAGGCTGTGTAGGCCATGGTGTCGGTGCCATGCAGCACGACAAAGCCGTCGTACTCATCGTAGTGGTCGGCAATGACGTGCGAAAGGTCCGTCCACAGGCGTGGCGACATATCGCTGGAGTCGATGGGGGGATTGAACTGATAGGTGGCTATCTGGGTGTCGAACTGCTTGAGTTCAGGTACGTTGTTCAGCAGGTGCTCGAAGTCGAAAGGCTCCAGGGCTCCCGTCTGCGGATTGCGGTTCATACCGATGGTTCCGCCGGTATAGATTAGTAGTACTTTACTTTGCATGGGGCAAAGATACGAATAATTTCAATGTTATGCTAACGTTTACGTTAATTTTTCTTCAAAAAAAGGGATTTGTTGCTGATATATGGATTTATTTCGCTACCTTTGCATCCAATTGAGCAATATCACTAAAACAAAAAACATAATATGATTAAGCAATTTAACGACAAAAACTTCGTGCTCGACAATGAGGTAGCACAGGACCTGTATCACAACCATGCGGCTAAGATGCCTATCATTGACTATCACTGTCACTTGATTCCTGAGATGGTTGCTAACGACCATAAGTTTAAGAGCATCACAGAGTTGTGGCTGGGTGGTGACCACTATAAGTGGCGTGCCATGCGTACCAACGGTGTGGACGAGCGCTTCTGCACAGGTAAGGACACTACAGACTGGGAGAAGTTTGAGAAGTGGGCAGAGACCGTGCCCTACACCCTGCGTAACCCCTTGTATCACTGGACACACCTGGAGCTGAAGACCGCTTTCGGTATCGATAAGATTCTGTCGCCCAAGACCGCTCGTGAGATTTTCGATGAGTGTAATGAGAAGCTGAAGCAGCCCGAGTTCTCGGCTCGTGGACTGATGAAGCATTATCACGTAGAGTGCGTCTGCACCACCGACGATCCCGTGGACGACCTGCACAACCACATTGAGTATGCCAAGCATAAGGCTGACGACGACCCCATGATGATTCCTGCATGGCGTCCTGACAAGGCCATGAACATTGACGCTCCGGAGTTTGCCGTATATGTTGACCAGTTGGCTCATGTAAGTGGTGTTGAAATCCGCAAGTTCACCGATATGGTGGATGCCCTGAAGAAGCGTCATGACTTCTTTGCCGCCAATGGTTGTAAGTTGTCAGACCACGGTATCGAGGAGTTCTATGATGAGGAGTATACCGACTCACAGATTGAGACCATCTTCGAGAAGGCACTGCGCGGACAGCAGCTGAGCAACTTAGAGATTCGTCAGTACAAGCACTGCTTCCTGACCGTGATGGCAGAGATGGATGCTGATGCCGACTGGACACAGCAGTTCCACTATGGCGCTATCCGTAACAACAACACCAAGATGCTGAACCAGCTAGGTCCTGACACAGGTTTCGACTCTATCGGTGAGTTCAATACCGCTAAGGCTATGGCTAAGTTCCTGAACAAGTTGAATATGGAAGACAAGCTCACGCGTACCATATTATATACATTGAATCCTTGCGCTAACGAGGTAATCGCTACGATGCTGGGTAATTTCCAGGGTGGTGAGCCTGGCAAGATTCAGTTTGGTTCAGGTTGGTGGTTCAACGACCAGAAGGACGGTATGGAGCGTCAGATGAATGCCCTGTCAGTATTGGGTCTGCTGAGCCGCTTCGTAGGTATGCTGACCGACAGCCGCTCGTTCTTGAGCTATCCACGTCACGAATATTTCCGTCGTATTCTCTGCAATATGCTGGGTAACGATGTAGAGAAGGGCCTGCTGCCCGACGATCGTGAGCTGTTGGGCAAGATGGTTGAAGACATCTCTTACAACAACGCTCGTAGATATTTCAAGTTCTATTAAAAAAAATTGGCTAACCCTGATTAGGTTAGCCATTTTTTTTGTACTTTTGCAGCCGAAAAAAACGTAAGCACAAAAACGTTAAGGTTAATAGTATGTGTGGAATAGTAGGATATATAGGTAAAAAGGAAGCTTATCCCATTTTGATTAAGGGACTCCGCAGACTGGAGTACCGCGGTTATGATTCAGCTGGTGTCGCTTTGATTAACGACGACGGCAGTTTGAATGTATACAAGGCGAAGGGAAAGGTTGATAATCTCTGTGAGTATTGTAGCGACAAGAATGTGAGTGGTACCATCGGTATTGCTCATACCCGTTGGGCTACGCATGGAGAGCCTTCGTCAAGAAATGCCCATCCTCACTATTCGCAAAGTCATAATCTGGCTATTATCCACAATGGTATCATTGAGAACTATGCTGATATCAAGGAGAAACTGAAGGCCAAGGGTATTCAGTTTGTCAGCGATACCGATACGGAGGTGCTGGTTCAGTTGATTGAGTACATCATGGTCAAGAAGAACCTCTCGCTGTTGGAGGCCGTTCAGGTGGCTCTCTATCAGGTGATTGGTGCCTATGCGATTGCCGTGATTGACAAGCGTGACCCCGACCAGATAGTAGCTGCCCGCAAGCAGAGCCCGCTGGTAGTGGGTATCGGCAAGGACGAGTTCTTCTTGGGTAGTGATGCCAGTCCTATCGTAGAATACACCGATAAGGTGGTCTATCTGGAGGATGGCAATATCGCTCTGATTCGCCGTGGCGAGGAACTGCACGTGATGAGTATTCTGGGCGAAGAGCAGGAGCTGAAGGTTAAGAAAGTAGATTTAGACTTAGGTCAGATAGAGAAAGGTGGTTACGCCCACTTCATGCTGAAGGAAATCTTCGAGCAGCCTGAGTGCTTGACCAACTGTATGCGTGGTCGTGTAAATATGGAGGCAGACCATGTGACCCTGTCGGCACTGATAGATTTCCGTCGCCAGATGCTGGAAGCCAAGCGCGTGGTGATTGTAGCCTGCGGAACGTCCTGGCATGCCGGACTGATTGGCAAGCAGCTGATAGAGACCTATTGTCGTATTCCAGTAGAGGTGGAGTATGCTTCTGAGTTCAGATATCGTAACCCTGTAGTGGGTAAGGGCGATGTGGTGATAGCTATCTCGCAGAGTGGTGAGACGGCTGACACCTTGGCTGCCGTACAATTGGCTAAGGAAAAGGGTGCCTTCATCTATGGTGTTTGCAATGCCATTGGTAGCAGTATTCCCCGTAACACAGACACAGGTACCTATATCCACGTAGGTCCTGAGATAGGTGTGGCCTCCACGAAGGCATTCACAGGTCAGGTAACGGTGCTCACGATGATTGCTTTGGCAATGGGTGAGGCCAAGGGTACCATTGACCGCGATGAATATCTGCAGGTGGTGAAGGGACTGAGCGAGATTCCTGATAAGATTCGTGAGGTACTGAAAACCAACGAGAAAGTGAAAGACTTGGCACGTACCTTTACCTATGCACATAACTTCCTGTATCTTGGGCGCGGATTCTCTTATCCCGTAGCTTTGGAAGGAGCTTTGAAGCTGAAAGAGATATCCTATATTCATGCGGAGGGTTATCCTGCTGCCGAAATGAAACACGGACCTATCGCGCTGATAGACTCTGATATGCCCGTGGTGGTCATTGCCACGCATAACGCGATGTATGAGAAGGTGCTCAGTAACATCCAAGAGATCAAGGCCCGTCAGGGTAGGGTGATAGCACTTGTTTCGAAGGGTGATGAAACCATTTCGAAGATTGCCGATGAGACCATTGAACTACCAGATGTGATGGAGTGTCTGGAGCCACTGGTGGCTACTATTCCTCTGCAGCTGTTGGCATATCATGTTGCCGTTTGTAAAGGTAAGAACGTTGACCAACCAAGAAACTTGGCAAAGAGTGTTACTGTTGAATGATATAAAGGGCGGATCGTCAATGACGGTTCGCCCCTTTTTTAAAATATAATAATGGAAGAACTGAAACATGAGTGTGGTGTGGCGATGATTCGCCTGTTGAAGCCACTGGAGTATTACGAGCAGAAGTACGGCACATGGGCCTACGGACTGAACAAGCTCTATCTGATGATGGAGAAGCAGCACAACCGTGGGCAGGAAGGTGCTGGTATTGCCAGCGTCAAGTTAGGTACGGAGCCTGGTCATGAATACATGTTCCGCGAAAAAGCTGAAGGGAAAGACGCTATCACGGAAATCTTCTCGCGCGTCAATCGTGACTTTAACGGTGAGCTCTATATGGGCCATCTGCGCTATTCCACTACAGGAAAGTCAGGACTGACCTACGTCCATCCTTTCCTGCGCCGCAACAACTGGAAAGCCAAGAACCTTTGTCTGTGTGGCAACTTCAATATGACCAATATCGATGAGGTGTTCCAGAAGATTACAGCCCAAGGACAGTGCCCTCGTATCTATAGCGACTCCTACATCATGTTGGAATGGATGGGGCATCGTCTGGACCGTGAGGTAGAGCGCAACTTCATCGAAGCCCAGCAGCAAGGTCTTACGGGCACAGACATCACCCGATATATCGACGACCATGTGGAGATGGGTAATGTGCTTCGTACCACGATGCCCGATTTTGATGGCGGCTATGTGGTATGTGGACTGACGGGTTCTGGCGAGATGTTCTCCATGCGTGACCCTTGGGGCATTCGTCCTGCATTCTATTATCATGACGACGAGGTGGTGGCGCTGGCATCTGAACGTCCTGTATTGCAGACTACGTTTAATCTGAATGCCAATGATATCAAGGAGTTGCAACCTGGTCAGGCTCTCATCGTCAATAGTCATGGTGAGATGAAGCTGGAACAAATCATTCCCCAGCGAGGCTATTCGGCTTGTTCTTTCGAGCGCATCTATTTCAGTCGTGGAAACGACAGTGAAATCTATCAGGAGCGTAAGAAACTGGGTGAGCAACTGACGAATTCCATTCTGCGTGCCATTGACAATGATGTAGACCATACCGTGTTCTCGTTTATTCCCAATACGGCGGAGGTCGCCTACTATGGTATGCTGGGTGGATTCAAACGTTATCTGAACGAGCGTAAGATAGAGCGCATCGAGGCATTGGGCCGTGTACCGACTCGTGAGGAACTGGAAGCTATCCTGAACGACTATGTGCGCTCAGAGAAAGCTGCATGGAAAGACATCAAGTTGCGTACTTTTATTACCGAGGGTAACCAGCGCAACGATTTGGCTTCTCACGTCTACGATATCACCTATGATGTGCTGGAACAGAAAGTAGATAATCTGGTGGTCATTGACGACTCCATTGTTCGTGGAACAACACTAAAGGAGAGCATCATCAAAATCTTGGACCGTCTGCATCCTAAGAAAATAGTATTGGTGTCCAGTGCTCCACAGATACGCTATCCAGACTATTATGGCATCGATATGGCCCGATTGGAGGAGTTTATTGCCTTCCGTGCCTGTATCGAACTGCTGAAGGAGCGAGGCATGCATGCCTTGATAGAGGATGTTTATAGGCAGTGTAAGAATGGAGGCACAGAAGCCTTTGCCAAACAACTGTATAAGCCCTTTACCATTGAAGAATTAAATACCAAGATGGTGGAGATGTTGCGCCCAGATGGTGTTGATACTCCAATAGAACTCGTCTTCCAGTCGATAGGTGGACTGCATACTGCTTGTCCTAACCATCCAGGCGATTGGTATTTCACTGGCGACTATCCAACACCTGGAGGTGTGAGACTTTGCAATCAGGCATTTGTGAATTATATAGAGAAAGTGTATAATCAGGAAACAAAATTCTAAATAGAACATATGAAAGAAGTAACACTCGTCTTAGATGACGGAACACAGTTTCACGGACAATCATTCGGCTACGAGAAAAACGTAGCGGGTGAGGTGGTGTTTAACACAGCCATGATGGGCTATCCCGAGTCGCTTACCGACCCGAGTTATGCTGGTCAGATGCTGGTAACAACCTTCCCATTGGTGGGCAACTATGGCGTTCCAAAGTTCAGCTTTGAGAAGAACGGACTACCCACCTTTATGGAGAGCGACCGCATTTATGCCACAGCGCTTATCGTTAGTGACTACAGCGAACAGTATAGTCACTGGAATGCTAACGAGAGTCTGGGCGATTGGCTGAAGCGTGAACAGGTGCCTGGTGTGACGGGCATTGATACCCGTCAGTTGACCAAGGTGCTGCGTGAACATGGTGTGATGATGGGGCGTTTGGTGTTTGAGGGAGTTGAAGCAGAACCTCAGCAAACAGAACAGGCGAACTATGGCGACGTGAACTGGGTGGAGCGTGTTTCCTGCAAGGATGTTGTACGCTATAACGAGGGTGCTGGTAAAAAGGTGGTTCTTGTGGACTGTGGCGTGAAGGCAAACATTATCCGCTGTCTCATTAATCGAGGTGTTGAGGTGATTCGTGTTCCTTGGAACTATGACTATACCGATATGCAGTTCGACGGACTGTTCCTGGCTAATGGTCCTGGCGACCCAGACAAGTGTGTGGATGCTGTGGAGGTTCTGAAGAAGCAACTCTCTGCCAGCCGCAAACCCATCTGTGGTATCTGCATGGGTAACCAGTTGTTGGCTAAGGCAGCAGGTGCTACCATCTATAAACTGAAATACGGTCACCGTTCTCACAACCAACCCGTTCGTGAGGTGGGCACCAACCGTTGCTATGTTACTTCACAGAATCACGGATACGCTGTTGATGCTTCTACGTTGGGTAAGGATTGGCGCGAACTCTTTGTCAATATGAACGATGGTTCGAATGAGGGCATCCGCCATCAGACCAATCCTTGGTTCTCCTCACAGTTCCACCCAGAGGCTTGCTCTGGACCTGTAGATACCGAATTTATGTTTGACCGTTTTATTGAAGCATTGTAGGGAAAAGAAAAAGAGTAAGAGAGATGAAATACGATAATATCAAGAAAGTGTTGCTCCTGGGTTCTGGAGCGTTGAAAATCGGTGAGGCTGGTGAGTTCGACTATTCTGGCAGTCAGGCTTTGAAAGCCCTGCGTGAAGAAGGCATCAAGACGTTGCTCATCAATCCCAATATTGCTACGGTGCAAACCTCTGAGGGTGTTGCCGATGAGGTTTATTTCCTGCCAGTACAACCCTATTTTGTGGAGCAGGTCATCCAGAAGGAGCGCCCAGACGGTATCCTGCTGGCCTTCGGTGGTCAGACCGCTTTGAACTGTGGTGTAGAACTCTACCAGAGTGGTGTGCTTGAGAAATACGGAGTTAAAGTATTGGGTACTCCCGTACAGGCTATCATCGATACGGAAGACCGCGAGCTATTCGTGAAAAAACTCGATGAGATTAATGTCAAGACCATCAAGAGTCAGGCTTGCGATAACATCGAGGATGCCAGAAAGGCAGCTAAGGAGCTGGGCTATCCCGTGATTCTCCGTGCAGCTTATGCGCTGGGTGGACTGGGCTCTGGTTTCTGTGATAACGAGGAAGAACTTGACAAACTTGCAGAGAAAGCCTTTTCCTTCTCTCCTCAGGTGTTGGTGGAGAAGTCGCTGAAAGGTTGGAAGGAGATAGAATATGAGGTGGTGCGCGACCGTTTCGACAATTGTATCACGGTCTGCAACATGGAGAATTTCGACCCGCTGGGCATTCATACGGGTGAGAGTATTGTGATAGCTCCTTCGCAGACCCTTACCAACTCTGAATACCATAAGCTGCGTGCACTGGCCATCAAGATTATCCGTCATATCGGTATCGTAGGCGAGTGTAACGTGCAGTATGCTTTTGACCCTCAGTCGGAAGACTATCGTGTTATCGAGGTCAATGCCCGTCTGTCACGTTCGTCTGCTTTGGCTTCCAAGGCTACGGGTTATCCGCTTGCCTTCGTGGCTGCCAAACTGGGTCTGGGCTATGGACTCTTTGAGTTAAAGAACTCTGTCACCAAGACCACCAGTGCCTTCTTCGAACCTGCTTTGGACTATGTGGTCTGCAAGATACCCCGTTGGGACTTGTCTAAGTTCCATGGAGTTGACAAGGAACTGGGTTCCAGCATGAAGAGTGTAGGCGAGGTGATGGCCATCGGTCGCAACTTCGAGGAAGCCATCCAGAAGGGCTTGCGTATGATAGGGCAGGGTATGCACGGTTTTGTGGAAAACAAGGAACTGAAGATTCCCGATATTGATGCCGCCCTGCGTGAACCTACTGACAAGCGAATTTTCGTTATCTCTAAAGCGATGCATTTGCCTCAGTACGATATTGAGCGCATCCACGAACTTACAAAGATTGACAAGTGGTTCCTGTATAAGTTGAAGCACATCATCGATATTGATGAACAAATGAAGCGCCAGCATATCAACACACTTGATGCCGACTTGTTGCGCGAAGCCAAAGTATATGGTTTTACCGATTTCCAGATAGCCCGTGCTATCGGACTGGAACAAGAGTTTGATACCATGCACAAGGCCGTTGTCGTAGTTCGCAATCGTCGTAAGCAGTTGGGTATTGTTCCTGTCGTAAAGCAGATTGATACCTTGGCAGCTGAGTATCCTGCCCAGACCAACTACCTCTACGTCACCTACTCAGGCGAAAAGGGTGATATCCAGTACGAGAACGACCATCGTAGCATTATCGTCTTAGGCTCTGGCGCCTATCGTATTGGTTCCAGTGTGGAGTTCGACTGGTGTGGTGTGCAGGCATTGAACACCATCCGAAAGGAAGGTTGGCGCTCTATCATGATCAACTACAATCCAGAGACCGTATCAACGGATTATGATATGTGTGATCGTCTCTATTTCGATGAACTCACCTTTGAGCGTGTGCTCGACATCATTGATTTGGAGATGCCTTATGGTGTCATCGTTTCTACGGGTGGTCAGATACCTAATAATCTGGCAGTATATCTTGATGAGGCTGGTGTCCGCATTCTCGGTACTCAGGCTAACGATATTGATGGTGCAGAGGACCGTGCTAAATTCTCACAGATGCTTAACGAACTGGGTGTAAACCAGCCCGAGTGGAGCGCACTGACCTCGATGCAGGACATTGATGCATTTGTAGAGCGTGTAGGCTTCCCCGTACTGGTACGTCCTTCTTATGTGCTCTCTGGTGCAGCGATGAACGTATGCTCCAACAAGGATGAATTGGAGAAGTTCCTCCAGTTGGCTGCTAATGTTTCAGAAGACCATCCTGTGGTGGTTTCCAAGTTCATAGAGCATGCCAAGGAAATTGAGATGGATGCTGTAGCCAGAGATGGTGAGATATTGGCCTATGCCATCAGCGAACATATTGAGTTCGCAGGTGTTCACTCTGGCGATGCCACCATTCAGTTCCCACCTCAGAAACTGTATGTAGAGACCGTGCGCCGTATCAAGCGCATCTCGCGTCAGATTGCTAAGGCACTGCACATCAACGGACCATTCAACATCCAGTATATGGCTCGCGAGAACGATATCCTCGTTATCGAGTGTAACCTGCGTGCCTCTCGTTCATTCCCCTTTGTTTCGAAGGTGTTGAAGTTGAACCTCATCGAACTGGCTACGAAGGTCATGCTGGGCTTGCCTGTTGAGAAACCCTCGAAGAATCTCTTCGACCTCGACTATGTGGGTATCAAGGCCAGTCAGTTCTCGTTCAATCGCTTGCAAAAGGCCGACCCAGTCCTGGGTGTCGATATGGCCTCTACAGGTGAGGTAGGTTGCATAGGCGACAATACCAATACGGCTCTGCTGAAAGCCATGCTTTCTGTAGGTCATCGCATTCCCAAGAAGACGGTGCTACTCTCTACGGGTTCAGCTAAACAGAAGGCAGAAATGCTGGATGCTGCTCGCATGTTGGTGGAACACGGTTACGAGCTTTATGCTACCGGCGGTACATCTAAGTATCTGACAGACAATGGCGTGCAGAACACGCTGGTTCACTGGCCCTCTGACGAAGGACAGCCTCAGGCACTCGATTTGCTGCATCAGCACAAGATTGATATGGTGGTTAATATTCCCAAGAACCTGACCACTCACGAGCTTACCAACGGCTATAAAATCCGTCGTGCAGCCATCGATCTCAATGTTCCTCTCATCACGAATGCCCGACTGGCTTCTGCCTTTATTCAGGCTTTCTGTACGGAGGGAATTGAGGGTATTGGCATCAAGTCTTGGAGCGAGTATAAGTAAAAAGTTTGGCAAATATTTGGCGAATAGCTAAATATTTGCTACTTTTGCATTCTGTAATGTACTAAAAGCCGAGAAATCGAATGGAGCTGAATGAAACTTTTGAGTCCCAGATCAACCGGAGCGACTATAAAATTCTTATCGTCGACGATGTTGTCAGCAACGTATTGTTGCTCAAAATATTGTTGACCAATGAGAAGTTTCAGGTGTGCACGGCAAACAACGGAAACGCTTGTATTGAGGTGGCTAAGAAAGACAAGCCCGACCTCATTCTGTTGGATGTCATGATGCCTGAGTTGAATGGTTTCGATACTGCTGTTATCTTGAAGAAGGACCCTGAAACGCTGGATATCCCTATTATTTTCCTTACCGCATTGAACAATCCTTCTGACTTGGTGCATGGTTTCCAAGTGGGTGGTAACGACTTCTTGACGAAGCCTTTCAATAAGGAAGAGTTGGTTATGCGTGTCATGCACCAGATACAGCTGGTAGCTGCCAAGCGCATCATTGAGCGTCAGAATGAAGAATTGCGTCGTACTATCAGTAACCGCGATAAGATGTATTCGGTTATTGCCCACGACCTTCGTTCTCCTATGGCTTCTATCCGTATGGTGCTGAATCTGGCTGTCAATGTGGTGTCAAGGGAAACCGTAGGCGATGAAATCTTCGAGCTCTTGGATAAAGCCAACCGCGAGTCTGAGGAAACCCACGACTTGCTGGACAATCTGCTGAAGTGGACAAAGAGTCAGACGGGACGTCTTTCTGTGGTTTATCAGGACATTGACCTTGATGATATTGTTCCTGGTGTCGTTGACATCTTCCAGATGATTGCCGAGATGAAGAAGATAGACCTCAAGTATCTGCCTGCTAAGGAGAAACTGGTGGTCTATGGCGATAACGATATGATCAAGACTATTATCCGTAACTTCATATCGAATGCCGTGAAGTTTACGCCAGAAGGTAAAGCCATTGAGGTGTTCTATGAGCATGAAGGCGACTTTGCCCGTATCAGCGTAAGAGACCATGGTGTGGGTATTGCTGCCGATCGTGTAGACTCCATTTTCCATAAGGGTGAGACGACCTATGGTACAGATGGTGAGGAAGGCTCAGGACTCGGCTTGCAGCTCTGTCAGGACTTTGCCCGCAAGAATGGTGGTGATGCCTATGTGACATCCGTAGAGGGCGAAGGCTCTACCTTCTCGTTTACTATACCATTAAAAAAAGAGGCCTGAGCCTCTTTTTTTAATGTCGATGCATCGAAGTTTCGATGTTCATTACTCGCTTTTAAACAGGTCTTTGATACCTCCGATGCTTCCCAACAAGTTGGTAGCCTCGTAGGGCAGGTAAACGGTCTTGGTCTTGTCGCCCTGAGCCAGCTCCTGCATCATCTGGATATACTTCTGAGCCAAGAGATAGTTGGCTGGGTTCGTCGACTTGCCCACAGCCTCAGTAATCAGTTCGATGGCCTTTGCCTCAGCCTCTGCTTTACGGATGCGAGCCTGGGCTTCACCCTCAGCATGCAGGATAGCCTGTTGCTTAGCAGCCTCGGCCTTGTTTACGATAGCTGTCTTCTCACCTTCAGAAGCCAGAATCTCTGCAGCCTTCTCACCCTCTGAGGTCAGAATCTGTGCACGCTTGTTACGCTCAGCTTGCATCTGCTTCTCCATCGCATTTAGTACCGTTGCGGGTGGCACGATGTCCTGCAGCTCTACGCGGTTCACCTTCACACCCCACTTGTCTGTGGCATCGTCCAATACGGCACGCAACTTGGTGTTGATGGTGTCGCGCGAGGTCAGTGTCTCGTCCAGCTCCAGTTCACCAATGATGTTACGCAGGGTGGTCTGTGTCAGTTTCTCAATAGCGTTAGGCAGGTTAGAAATCTCATACACAGCCTTGAAGGGGTCAACAATCTGGAAGTACAGCAGGGCGTTGATTTCCATCTGGATATTATCCTTCGTAATCACATTCTGTGAGGGGAAGTCGTACACCTGCTCACGGAGGTCAATCGAGTTGGAGTAAGCGTAGCGTCCGCGATTCAGCACCACGATGTCCTTCGCACGGTCGATGAAAGGAATGATGATGTTGATACCAGGGTTCAGCGTAGCATAGTAGCGACCCAATCGCTCAATGATGCGGGTTTCTGACTGAGGGATAATCACCAGTGCCATTTTGGCGAAGATAACCACCAGAATAACGATGGCAATCAATACATAACTCATAATGTCCATAATTTTTAATATTTAATGTTTAATGATTAATTTCCAATTTACAATGTATCTACGGTGATAATCGTGCTTTCACGTCCAATGACGCGAACGGTCTCACCTACAGCAATGTCCTTCTGGCTCACGGCCTTCCACATGTCGCCGTCTATCTGCACATAGCCGTTGCCTCCAACTTTGATCTCCTCTGTTACACGTCCTGTTCTGCCCAATAGTGCATCAGCATTGCTCGCCTTGTTAGGCTCGTTTTTATGCAGCCAGCGCAGAGCTACCGGTCGTACGAAGAAGATGCTCAGTAGCGAGAAGATGGCAAAGATAAACAATTGCCAATAGACATTGATTCCCAGTGCAGCACCTATCAAGGCGAACACACCTCCGATGGAGAGGCAGATGATAAAGAAATCACCTGACGAAAGCTCCAGAATCAGGCAGACGATGGCTACGATGGCCCATACCTGCCACATGTTTGCTAAAAAATACTCAATCATACGCTATACATTATTAATATTGTTCACTATTCACTATTCTCTATTCACTAGGCGCATAGCGCCGTATTATATAGACAAGATAAAATCGTCCCAATCCTTGGTACTTCCCTTTTTGCCGAACACCTTCTGATACAGTCGGCTGCGCGTCGAAGCGACGCTCTCTTTCGAGTGGGCCGTCAGTGTGGCAATGTCCTTTGGCTGTATGCGCACCTTGATCAGTAGACTGACGCGCAGGTCTTGTTCACTCATTCGATAGAGACTGTAGAGCTTGTCAGTAAAGCCTGTGTAGGTGGCATTTACTATGTCCGTCAGCTCCCTCCAGTCTTGCTCCGTCATGTTGTGCCCTTCGTTCAGATATTGTTTCAAGCGCAGATAGATGGGCGAAGCGAAGATGCTGCCTGCGTCCTGTCCCCGTTGCTCCATCACAGCCATTTTCTGCATGGCGTGGATGTTGTCCAGTCGGCTTTGCAGCAATTGCAACTTGCGTCGGTTATTCTGGATTACCAATATAAATAAGGTAATGTAGAACACGGTGCAGATGATGAGCAGGAAGAGCTCGCGGTCGGTCAGTATCATTTCTTCAATTTTTGTTTTTTGTTGATGCAAAGTTAGTGAATAATTGCGTTACTACCAAGAAAAAGTGTTTGCAAAAGTGCGCAACATGCCAAATGCACACTTTTGCAAACAAATTATTCCATTGTTTGCAATAATTTTCGTATCTTTGCATCCGATTTGAATAGAAAGGTTATGAAAAGACAATTTTTGACGCTGCTGGCAATGCTCCTTCTGAGTGGTTTGCTGACTGCGAATGCCCAAACCAACATGGCGGGTCGTACCTACCATAATCCGAACATCATAGCAGATATGATGAACGATGCTACCAAGGATTTGGATAAAAAGGTGGCTGAGGCAAGGACGAAGGGCATTGCTGAGGCTGAGAAGAAGAAGGGTCGCAAGCTGACTGGCGAGGAAATAGCTAAACTGGATGCTGAAATCAAGAAGAAGATGGCCGAGTTGGAAGCGATGAAGAAAGGCATGAAACTGGCCATCACCATTGAGTTCAAGGACGACAAGAACTTGGTGATGAAGCAAGATACGAAAATCAGCGATGAGGCTTTGAAGGCGGCTGGCTATGGCTGGCTGAAGCGCAAGGCCATGAAGGCAGCGCTGGCTGTTGTGCCCAAGTCGCATAAAGGTACCTACGTTGTGAAAGGCAACATGATCATCATGACCGATACTGACAACGATAAGGACACGTTGAACATCAGCCAAGACGGCAAGTATATTAAGGGTAAGTTGGACAAGAAGGACAAGCCCTTCAAACTGTTAAGAATTAAATAAAATAACAATATAGAAATGGGAAAGATTATACTGACGGGCGACCGTCCTACAGGCAAACTCCATCTCGGACACTACATCGGCTCACTGCGCCGACGTGTTGAATTGCAGAATGCCGGCGATTACGACAAGATGTTTGTATTCATGGCCGATGTACAGGCCTTGACCGATAATGCTGACAATCCTGAGAAGATTCGTCAGAGCATTGTCAACGTGGCATTAGACTATCTGGCTGCAGGTCTCGATCCTGAGAAGTGCGTGCTGTTCATCCAGAGTCAGATACCTGAATTGGCTGAGTTGACAACCTATCTCATGAACTTGGTCAGCGTAAGTCGTGTACAGCGCAATCCAACGGTGAAGACCGAGGTGAAGATGCGTGGCTTTGAAGGCGAGAGCATCCCTTTGGGCTTCTTCTGCTACCCTGTGTCACAGGCTGCCGACATCACCCTGTTCAAGGCTACCACCGTGCCTGCTGGTGAAGACCAGGAACCTATGTTGGAGGTAACTCGCGAACTGGTTCGTCGCTTCAACCAGATTTACGCTCCCGTGTTGGTCGAGCCTAACATCATGTTGCCCGAGAATGCCACTGCACGTCGTCTGCCTGGCACCGATGGCAAGGAGAAGATGTCCAAGTCGCTGGGTAACTGCATCTACCTCAGCGACGATGCCGACACCGTTTGGCAGAAGGTGCGTTCCATGTACACCGACCCTGAGCACATCAACCTGAACGATCCTGGTCATGTGGAAGGCAATGCCGTGTTCACCTATCTCGACGCCTTCTCGCGTCCTGAGCACTTTGCACAGTACTGGCCTGAATACCAGAACCTCGACGAGCTGAAAGACCACTACCGCCGTGGTGGACTGGGTGACATGAAGTGCAAGAAGTTCCTCAACCAGATACTCAACGAGTTCCTGGAGCCTATGCGCCAGCGTCGCCATGAGTTCGAGCAGGACATCCCTGAGATTTACAACATCCTGCGTCGAGGCACTGAGAAGGCCCGCGAGACTGCTGCCCAGACGATGAGCGAGGTACGTCAGGCCATGAAGATCAACTATTTCGACGATGAAGAACTGATTCGCTCACAAGCCGAGGCCTTCCGCCAGAAGTAACCCGCGAATTGTTAAATACTCCAAGGGGATTGCGTCTGTCCAGATGTGGTTCCCTTTTCTTTTTCGTAGCATGCCCATTCCTCCTTGTTTCCTCTTGATTTTAATTCATTGCTCGCCTCTCGGTTTGCTTAGTCCCTTCTCAGGTTATCGTGTTTGTCAATTTTTTTTGACGTTTGTTTGTTGTTTGTCGTTTCCGTTAAGGTTAGCGTTATCGGCATCGGTTTTTTACTCCCTGGGCAGGCCGTAAATTTTCGCAGGCCTAAACGCAAATTCCAGCTGCCCTGAGCGCATCATCGTTACCTTTCGTTTGACAATGCAAAGGTACGAAATTTTCAAAGGGCTTGCAAATAAAATCCCGAAAAACCATACTTTTTGAAGCCTATTTTTCGCCCTAATTTTGCAAATAAATCACAAGGCAATTTTGAATACAGAAAAGACTCTCGAATAAGGCGTTTTCGAAAAGTTCAAGAAGAAAACAATACTTATATATAATATATATATTATATATAAGTATTAAATATATTAACAATTAATTCTTTACATTTTCTATTTTTACCCTATTTCCCAACCAAGAAAAAATATTTGCTTAACGTCCAAACGTCCAATGTCCAAACGTCCATTTTTCGTGCTTTGACCCCTACAGCGAGTAGCAACCCTGCCTTATTTTGGAATAACCTTGCCTAATTAAAAAATACTCTTGCTTTATTCATAAGTACTCAGTAAAAAAATGGCGAAATACTTTGATGTTTCGCCATTTTTGCTTATATTTGCAACATCATAACTAATAATCCTATGACAACATTTGTCATTCTCCTGCAACTGGCCATCGTATTGGCGATGATATTCATCGGTGCCAAGAAGGGTGGCATCGGACTGGGCATCTACGGAATGGTGGGCGTATTCATCTTGGTGTTTGTCTTCGGAGAGGAGCCAGGAGCGATTCCCATCGACGTGATGCTCATTATTGTGAGTGTTATCACGGCTTCAGCTTCCCTGCAGGCAGCTGGCGGATTGGACTATATGGTGAACGTGGCGGCACGCATTCTGAAGAAGCACCCCAGTCGCATCACTTTCTACGCACCGCTTGTCACCTGGTTTCTCACCCTGTGCACGGGAACGGCGCACACCTGCTATGCGATGCTGCCTATCATTTCGGAGATAGCCCATAGGGACAAGGTGCGCCCCGAGCGTCCGCTGAGTGTGGCGACTATAGCGTCATCGTTGGGTTGTACGGGCTCGCCCGTGTCAGCTGCTACAGCAGCTATTGTGTCAGAGGCGTTGTTGGGCGACAAGGGCATTGGCATAACGGATATTATGATGATTACCATTCCAGCTTCTCTCATCGCCATTCTAGTAGCCTCGTTGGTGCAGAATTATGTGGGCAAGCCGCTGGAGAAAGATGCGGAATATCAGCGACGAATCCGTGAGGGACTGCTGAATGCGGAAGATGAGGCCCGTGACGAGACAAAAGTTGACAACCCACGTGCCAAATGGGCTGTGCTGGCATTTATGCTGGGTGTGGTGTTGGTGGTGTTGTTTGGCATATTTCCAGAAATGCGTCCCTCGTTTAACGGTAAACTGTTGCCAATGAATACCACCATCGAGGTGGTGATGATGAGTATAGCAGCCCTGATTCTGTTAGTGGGAAAGGCCGACGTGCGCAAGGCTGCCAGTGGCAACGTGTTCGCATCGGGCATGAATGCGATGGTTTCCATCTTCGGTGTGGCCTGGATGGGCAGTACCTTCTTCGAGGGGCATCACGAGGCGATATTGAGTGGTGTGGATAGCTTCTTTACCAGCTATCCGATGCTGTTTGCCATTCCGCTATTCCTGTTCAGTATCATGCTTTTCTCGCAGGCCGCCACTGTCAAGACGCTCTTCCCCGTTGGACTGGCGCTGGGTGTGCCGCCGATGGTGCTGTTCGTGCTGTTTCCTGCCGTGAATGGCTACTTCTTCCTGCCGAACTATCCTACAGAGGTGGCTGCCATCGGTTTCGACCTTACGGGTACGACGCGTATCGGTAAATATGTGGTGAACCACTCTTTCCAGTTGGCAGGCTTCATCACGACCTTTGTGAGCATCGGTGTGGGCTATCTGTTGATGATGCTTCTTTACTGAATCGGCGACATAAAAAATAAGAGCAGCCTCGATAGTGAGACTGCTCTTATTATTATCTCAGGAACATTGCTGATTATGCAAACGGATTCTCGGTGGGGTAGAAGTCACCCTTCGGGAAGTTGTAGTCAATCTCATCAACGGGGATACCCATGTACTTGAGAACCTCCCACAGGTACTTGCCCTGATGACCGAACATTACAGCGCAGTGGTGTGGATAGTGCTTCTCGATGAGGACGTGACGATAGAAGCGGCTCATGTTCTTGATACCGAAGATACCGATAGAACCGAATGAGCGGGTTGCTACAGGAATAACCTCGCCCTGTGCGATGTAAGCGCGGAGCTTGGTGTCGGCAGTTGACTGCAGACGATAAATAGTAGCCAGACCGGGCAGGATGTCACCCTCCAGTGTACCGTTGGTAACCTCAACAGGCAGGGCACGAGCCATAATGCGCTGGAAGCACATCTGACAGTTGCAAACCTTAGAAGAAGCGGTGTTACCACAGTGGAAGCCCATAAAGATCTCCTTGTCGGTGTAGGTGTCGCAAGCGAATTTCTTGCCCTTGATGCTCTCCTCGTACATATCGTTAGGAACGGTGTTGTTGATGTCGAGCAGTGTAACGGCATCCTGGCTGATGCAGGTTCCGATATACTCAGACAGAGCGCCATAGATGTCAACCTCGCAAGCTACGGGAATACCACGAGCAGTCAGACGGCTGTTGACATAGCAAGGCACGAAACCGAACATGGTCTGGAAAGCGGGCCAGCACTTGTTGGCCATAGCCACGAACTGACGAGAACCCTTGTGAGCCTCAATCCAGTCGGTCAGTGTCAACTCATACTGAGCGAGCTTAGGCAGTACCTGAGGAATCTTGTTACCGTGACCGAGCTCCTTAGCCATATCAGCTACAACAGCGTCGATACGTGGGTCACCCTGATGCTTCTGGAAAGCCTCAAGCAGGTCGAGCTCTGAGTTCTCCTCAATCTCAACATCGAGGTCATACAGAGCACGGATAGGAGCGTTACAAGCCAGGAAGTTGTTAGGACGGGGACCGAAGCTGATGATCTTCAGGTTCTGCAGACCTACGATAGCGCGTGCGATGGGATGGAACTCGTGAATCATTTCAGCGCACTGCTCAGCAGTGCCAACGGGCTCCTCTGGAATGTATGCGCGAGTCTTGCGCAGGCTCAGAGCCTGGCTGGCGTTCAGCATACCGCAGTAAGCGTCGCCACGACCGTCAATCAGGTCGTTCTGAGTCTCCTCAGCAGCAGCGCAGAACATGGTAGGACCCTGGAACCAGTCAGCAATCATGGTCTCAGAAATCTCAGGACCGAAGTTGCCAAGGTAAACACACAGTGCGTTACAGCCAGCCTTCTTCACATCCTCAAGAGCCTGCTGAGCGTGAATCTCGCTCTCAACGATGGCGATAGGACACTCGTAGATGCCTTCCTTACCAAACTTCTTTTCATACTCGGCGATAACGGCCTTGCGGCGGTTAACGGCCAGTGACTCGGGGAAACAGTCGCGGCTAACAGCCACGATACCGATCTTAATTACAGGAATGTTGTTCATAAATGATATTTGTTAGTAATGAATTAATTTTTTCAATTTGCAAAGATAAGCTTTTATTGCGAATGCACCAAATTTTAAGGCACTTGTTTTTGTTACATGTCCTTTGCGTAGTGTAAAAACCGCTCAGATAAGGGCATTTGTGCATACTTTCTCCATTCATAGGTACCGCCTTGTTTATCATCAAGATAGTGAAGGTCGTGCATGTGGGCATAGGCTTCCATCTCGAAGGGGTTGAGTCGGTAACCTGCATTCTTGAGATGTTTGCGATAGCGACAGGCAAGGAGCCAATACCAACCATAGCGCAGATAGAACAGCAACCATGAATCGTGGGTGGCGCGAGCCTGATAAAGATGTATCATCTCGTGGTTTCTCAAGGGACTGAGGCGCTGGTTGAACGCCTCAGCCTCCTGAGCGGAATGGGTAATGATGGTGCCGAAGAAAGTCAGTCCGTCGTATCCTTTTTTAATCCAACGGGGCTTGGCTACGGCCTGCATGTCGTTGAGACGGCTGGGGCGCGCAGCACGGAGCATCATCATTAGAATATTCATTTAAATCTTGTCCAATGCCTGCTTGATGTCGGCCAGGATATCATCGCAGTCCTCGATGCCTACAGAGAGACGGATAAGGTCGGGGGCAACACCAGCTTCACGCAACTGCTCGTCAGAGAGTTGGCGATGGGTGTGAGAGGCGGGATGAAGCACGCAGGTGCGGGCATCGGCCACATGGGTAACGATGGCAATCATATGAAGTGAGTCCATGAACTGGACGGCAGTCTCACGAGTGCCCTTCAGTCCGAAGGCAATGACACCGCAGGAACCATTGGGCAGATACTTCTGCGCCAAAGCGTGGTTCTTGTCACCGGGCAGTCCACTATAGTGAACCCAAGCCACACGAGGATCGTTCTGCAAGAACTCTGCCACACGTTGGGCATTCTCGCAATGACGGGGCACACGCAGATGGAGTGTCTCCAGTCCGAGATTCAGCAGGAACGAGTTCTGAGGAGCGGGAATGCTACCGAGGTCGCGCATCAGTTGGGCCACAAGTTTGGTGGTGTAAGCCATCTTACCAAACTTCTTGGTGTAGGTCAGTCCGTGATACGACTCATCGGGCGTGGTTAGTCCGGGGAACTTGTCAGCATGGGCATCCCAGTCGAAATTGCCACTATCCACAACGACACCACCTACCTGAGTGGCATGTCCGTCCATATACTTGGTGGTAGAGTGGGTAACGATGTCGGCACCCCACTCGAAAGGACGACAGTTGATGGGGGTGGGGAAGGTGTTGTCGACAATCAAGGGCACACCATGTTTATGAGCAATGCGTGCAAACTTCTCGATGTCGAGAATCTGACAACCTGGGTTCGAGATAGTCTCGCCAAACAGGGCCTTCGTGTTAGGACGGAAGGCGGCATCAATTTCCTCCTCAGAAGCCTCCTGAGAAATAAAGGTGCACTCAATACCCAACTTCTTTAGCGTCACACCAAAGAGGTTGTAGGTGCCACCGTAAATCTCGTTGCTGGTCACGAAGTGATCGCCAGCTTCACAGATGTTGAATAAGGCGTAGAAGTTGGCAGCCTGTCCACTGGAGGTCAGTACGGCACCTACACCACCTTCGAGGGCCGCAATCTTCTGGGCCACAGCATCATTGGTAGGGTTAGCCAATCGGGTGTAGAAGTAGCCCTCCTTCTTCAAATCGAAGAGATCGGCCATTTCCTCGGTGTTGTCATACTTAAAGGTTGTGCTTTGAATGATAGGCAGAACACGTGGTTCTCCATTCTTAGGCTTCCATCCAGCCTGTACGCAGAGCGTTGCGGTTTTCATTTTCTGTGTCATATAATTATTTATTTTTTCACTTTTCACTATTCACTTTTCACTATTCACTAGGCCGTAGACCGCAATAAATTCGTCTTCTGAAATAATGGGAATGTTCAGTTCCTTTGCCTTCTTGTTCTTGCCCGATGTCGAGGTGACATCATTATTAATAAGGTAAGAGGTGGAGCCGCTGACTGCTGAGGCCACCTTGCCACCCTGCGACTCGATATAGGCTTTCAGCTCGTTGCGGTTTTTATAGTGATACACATCACCCGTAATCACGAAGGTCAGTCCCTCGCAGCGATTGCCCTTGGGGGTGTTATCTGCCTGCGTCACACTGATTTTCTCCATCAGGTGGCGATAGCGCATTAGGTTGTGCTCATCGCGGAACCAGCGGACAAAGGATGCCGACTTCTCAGGACCAATGCCGTTGACATGGGCAAACACCTCCTGAGGCTCAGCCTGGGGGGAGAAGAGGTCCGCACCAGCTTTCGTGGCCTCGAAGACCAGGTCTTCCAAAGGATAGGCCGACAGCAGACGCTTGCAGACATCCAGTCCGCAAAGAGGAATGTTCAGGGCATATAATAATCGATAAGCCTCTACCTCGCGACTCTTGTCAATGCTACGCATGATGTTGGAGGCCGATTTCTCGCCAAAACCTTCCATCTGAGCCAGTTCACGGATGTGGCTGCGCAGCTCGTAGATGTCGGCATACTCGCTGACCCAGCCTAAGTTGATGAACTTGGATAGTGTCTGTTCGGAGATACCATCAATGTTCATGCCCTCTTTCGATACGAAGCGGGCAAACTTCTTGAGCTGTTTGGCAGGACACTCGGCATTGGTACAATGCAATGTTTTCGTACCACTGATTTCGCTCACCTTGATAGCGGCAGGGGCGTGACAAACGGGACATTTGTCAGGTACACTGAATGTGCCGGCACTTTGAACCACCTTGATGACCTTGGGAATAATCTTGTTGGCCTTGATGACACTGATTCGAGTACCGGTAGCCCCAATACCCAAGCGTTCGCACTCGCTGATGTTACATAACGAAGCACGCTTGACAGTGGTGCCTTCCAACTCTACGGGTTCGAAGATGGCAACGGGTGATATCGTGGAAGCGGCACACGACCATTCAATCTCCTTCAATACGGTTTCAGCAGCTTCATCCTGCCACTTGAAAGCCAGACCTGCACGGGTAGCATGATGGCCTGTGACAGAGCCCGTCTGGGCATAAGCTGTATCATCATAGCAGATTACCAATCCGTCAACAGGGAAAGGGTTCTGCTTTGTGGTCACTTTTTGGGTGAAAGTGGCAATGCCACTTTCTACGGAACTTTCTGAAGGGCACTCCAAATAGAGACGCTCAACGGTGGTAAAACCCTGACGGTCGAGCCAGTCCATACGTTTACCCCATGAGGTGATTTCTTCCTCAGTATATACTAAGGTAAAGGGAATCCACTGGATGTGGCGCTGACGCACTTCCTCCACGTCTTTCAACGTGAGGGAACCTGATGCCAGATTGCGTGGATTGGCATAATCCTCACCACTTTCAATAAGGAATCGTTCGAAGTCATCGTAAGAGATAACGGCCTCGCCACGAATCACGGTATGTCCTTTAGCGGGAATGGTGGCAGGAATGCCACTGATGGCAGAAGATAGATGCGTAATGTTGGTACCGATATGACCATTGCCACGGGTCACCACCTTAGTTAGTTTTCCAGCATCATAGGTCACCACTAGCGTTAGACCATCCAATTTCCAGGAAATCCAGATGGGCTTCTGTTCTGCCCACTTGATGAGTTCTGAAGTCTGCTTGGTCTTGGCCAACGAAAGGGCTGCAAATTCATGTTCCTCCTTCTGACCGGTGATGCTGTCTTCCGAAACCTTCTGCGTGGGCGAGTCGGGCAGGTTAGTGCCTGTCTCTTGTTCCAACAAGCGCAGTTCATCGAAACGGGCATCCCACTCATAGTCCGTCATGCGCTCAGCCTGTCCGTTGTAGTAGGCATCGCTGGCCTCGTTCAGCTCACGGATGAGCTGTTGCATTCGCTGTATCTTGTCGTCGGTCATCATTATAACATTCCTTTGGTGGATGGCAGTTCGTAATGATAGACATCGCGACGTACTGCCATTTTCAGGGCACGTGCCAGTGCTTTGAAGATACCTTCAATCTTATGGTGCTCGTTCTGTCCTTCGGCTTTGATGTTTAGGTTCATCTTGGCAGCATCGCTCAGACTCTTGAAGAAATGCAGGAACATCTCTGTGGGCATCTCACCAATCTTCTCACGATGGAACTCTGCATCCCATACCAACCAAGGGCGACCTCCAAAGTCCAGACATACGGAGCACAGACAGTCGTCCATAGGCAATGCATAACCATAACGCTCAATGCCACGCTTGTCGCCCAAAGCCTTTAACAGACACTCGCCTAAGGCCAGAGCCGTATCTTCGATAGTATGATGTTCGTCCACGTGCAAGTCACCCTTTACCTGAATGGTCAGGTCCATCATGCCATGTTTACCAATCTGCTCCAACATGTGGTCAAAGAATCCCAAGCCAGTCTGGATGTCGCAATGGCCGTTGCCATCAAGGTCTACCTTAATATATATATCAGTCTCCTTAGTAGTACGCTGCACCTCTGCAGTGCGCTCACCTCCATAGGCTATTGACGCAACCTTGTCCCAGTCGCCCACTTGTAGAAATCCACAACCTATGTTTTCAGCAAATTTGCGGTCTGTATCACGATCACCAATGACATAGCTGTGCTCGATATCGTATTCAGGATTGTTCATGTATTTCTCCACCAGTCCCGTGTTGGGCTTGCGTGTCGGAGCATTGTCCTCTGGGAAGTGGGGGTCTATCAGGATATCGTCAAATTCCACGCCCTCGCCTTTCAGCGTATCCAAAATAAAGTTATGGACAGGCCAGAAGGTATCCTCGGGGAAAGCATCGGTACCCAATCCATCCTGATTGCTTACCATGACGAAAAGATAGTCCGTATGCTGACGCAGGAAAACGAGATTGCTGATGGCACGAGGCACGAACTGCAGTTTCTCAAAGGCATCAATCTGCTCGTCAGCAGGTTCGCGGATGATGGTTCCGTCACGGTCGATAAATAGAATCTTCTTCATTGTATGTTCAGCTTTTGTTGTTCACGTTCTTTCTTCTGGGTTTCTGCAGAGCCATAAGCGTAATAGCCTACGAACAGCAGACTGATGATGATGAAAATCTGAAGGAAGGCTGCTAGGAGCCAAGTGCCTTCAGCAAGATAATCGATATAGGTGGGCATGCCGAAAGGATCGCCCATAAGGGTTCCGATGTGTGCCTGAATGGCTGCAACGGTAAGGATGATTGCTGGCAGACAAGCGAAGAGACAAATGGGCGTCAGAACCATGAGTCCTACCAACAGAATGCCCAATGTCAACAGCCAATGACGACCAGCAGCTTTCAGCATGCTACGGAAAGGCTTCCAGAACTTAGGCTGGGCAAACCATTTTGCAGGTGCGGTAATCTTGTCGGTGTCTTTGTGCTCCTTCAATTTTCCAGCTACAATACCGAAAACCATCAGGAGTACCACGAAGCCCAGCACAAAAAGCACTACGAAAGCAATGATAAGACGAAGATGCTCTTGGGCAATGAGCCATTTGTATTGTGGCAAGGCAATGATTTGTAGCAATACGGGCAGGAACTTGGTGGTAAGTAAGGCACCAAGAACAGACACTATTAGGGAATAAATCACGGCGAAATGCCAGCTGGATTTGAAAATCTTACGGAAAGAGGAAGTGTATAAACGCAGTGCAGAAGCCGTTACGCCACGGTAACTGCGCGCCTTCATCAATGTATCATCTTGTTGTTTTTCCATCTTTTTAACTACTATTTTTTTCTAAGAGTTTTGCAAAGGTAGGCATTTTTTCGTATCTTTGCACCATCTTTAAAGATAAATTATGAAAATATTGCAATGGGGCTTCATCGGATGCGGTGAAGTTACGGAATTGAAAAGCGGTCCGGCCTTCTCTGAAGTGGAAGGTTCCAGCGTGGTGGCTGTGATGAGTCGTCACGAGAAAAATGCGCGTGGTTATGCGGAAAGGCATGGCATCCCTAAGTGGTACACAGACGCTCAGGAGTTGATAGACGACCCTGATGTGAACGCCATCTATATAGCGACACCTCCCAGCAGTCATGCCACCTATGCCATTATGGCGATGAAGGCGGGTAAACCTGTGTATGTGGAGAAGCCTTTGGCAGCAACGTATGAGGACTGTGCCAGAGTAAACCGTGTGAGCGAGGAAACAGGTGTTCCTTGCTTCGTGGCTTATTATCGCCGTTACCTGCCTTATTTTCAGAAGGTAAAGGATATTGTTGATAATGGTATCATTGGCAAGATTATTAATGTCCAGGTGCGTTTTGCCACTCCTCCACGTGAACAGGATTATGGAAAGGAAGGGAAATTGCCCTGGCGATTGCAACCGGACATTGCGGGTGGAGGCTATTTCTATGATTTGGCTCCCCATCAGTTGGACTTGCTACAGCATATCTTTGGTGTGATAACCGAGGCTCATGGCATCCGTGCCAATCGCGGAGGATTGTATGAAGCCGAAGACTCGGTATGCGCCAGTTTTGAGTTTGAAAGTGGTCTGCCAGGCAGTGGCTCCTGGTGTTTCGTGGCTCACGAATCGGCTCAGGAAGATCGTATTGAGATTATTGGCGATCAAGGATCTGTCAGTTTCTCTGTTTTCGATTACCATCCCATTAAACTACATACCAGTGAGGGTGCAGAGACCATTATGGTTCCCAACCCTCCCTATGTACAATATCCCATCATTAAGAGTGTCTGTGAGCATCTGCAGGGCATTGGACTCTGCGAGTGCACTAGTGTTTCGGCAACGCCAGTCAATTGGGTGCTTGACCGTATCTTAGGGAAGTTCTGAGCAATGCGACTGATACTGACGATAGTATTGATGATGGTGATGAGTGTCAGCTCAGCGGCAACTGACACCTTAACGGTGGACCAGCCACAGGAACCAGAAACGATGGAACCGAAGAAAAAGGAACTGAGCTGGTTGCGTCGTACTATTCGTGGCTTCAGCTATATTGACGAGAACTATGTAGAACCACAACACTACAACTGGTCCGTGATGCTGTTAGGGCGTTATACTTGGGATTTCTACCGTCTGAGTACGACGGTTAGTGACAGACAGTCGGTGGCATTCTCGCCCCGTCATGTGTTCAAGGTGGGCCCTTATTTCGGATGGCGCTGGGTGTTCTTGGGCTATACGGTAGATTTGAGGAACATCAGTTTTAACTTAGGTGGCTCAGGATGGAAAGGTATAGATGCCAGTATATACAGTGCACAGATAGGTGCAGATGTGTATTATCACCACACCCAGAATGACTATATGCTGCGTGAGGTGAGCTTGGGCAAGGGAGTGAATGAACGCCTGCTGGAGGATGTGCCGTTCGATGGTATCAATGTGGGTACAACAGGTGTTAATCTGTACTACATCTTCAACCACCAGCGGTTCTCCTATCCTGCAGCCTTTGCGCAAAGCACATGTCAGAAGATTAGTTGTGGATCGTGGATGGCAGGCATCGGATATTTGAGCAACAGTCTGGAGTTTGACCATGAGAAGTTCCAGCAGTTGGTTGACGAGCGTTATGGCGAGCAAAAGGTTACTCTAGATAGTGCCTTGATGTTCAACAGCGTGAAATATTATAATATCAACGCCTCTGTGGGTTATGCCTATAACTGGGTGTTTGCACGCAATTGCCTGTTCTGTGCCAGTGGGTCGTTGTCATTGGCCTACAAGAAAAGTCGTGGTGAGACAGCTGATACGGATAAGGGCGGGTTCGATGTGAATAACTTCAATGTGGATGCCATCGGACGTTTCGGACTGATTTACAACAATACAAAATGGTACGCAGGAGCCAATGCTATCGTGCGTACCTATAGATATAGGAAAGAGCGCTTCGTGGCCAACAACGTGCTGGGTGAGGTGTGTCTCTTTGTAGGTTATAATTTTGGACTCAAGTCGCAATATAAAAAGAAACAATGAGAAGATATATCATAGCCATCATAGGACTGATGATGAGTCTTGCTCTTTCGGCTCAGGTAACGTACACCCGTGCTGATAGTCTGACCATCTGTAAGCTGCTAAAGCAGGCTCCTCAACAAGCCTCTACGCTTTGGCTTGCCCGTCAGTTTCATGGTATTCCTTATGTAGCCCACACTTTGGAGGTGAACAATCAGGAACAATTGGTGGTGAACACGCGTGAACTGGATTGTACCACATTGGTGGAAACGGTAACAGCCTTGACACTTTGCGTAAAGCAGGAGAAACGTCAATGGACTGACTATCTGGATATGCTTCGCACCCTGCGCTATCGTCAGGGTGTGCTCAATGGCTATACCAGCAGATTGCACTATTTTACGGATTGGATTCTCGACAAGCAACAGATGGAATTCGTAGAGGAAATACAACAGCCTAATCCTCCGTTTACTGCAGTTCAGCGTATTGATGTTGATTTTATGAGTCAGCATCCTCAATATTACAAGGCATTAAAGGCTAATCCTGCGCTGGTGCCTGTCATTCGTCAACAGGAACAGGCTCTGACGGGAAAGACATTCCGTTATATCCCGAAACATGAGGTAAAGAATACCAAGTTGATGCGCCAAACCATCAAGGATGGAGACATCATTGCCATTACCTGCAATAAGAAAGGACTGGAGATTGCTCACCTGGGTTTTGCTGTTTGGCAGAAAGACGGACTTCATCTGCTCAATGCCTCGCAACTGCACCATAAGGTGGTGACAGAACCCATGACACTTCGTCAATATTTACAGAAACATAAGACCCATACGGGCATTCGAATCATAAGAATAAAATAAAAAACAGAAAGAATATGGAATTACCCGATTTTATGAATTATGCCAATAAGTTCTCGCAATCGGACTTTGTGGAGAAGATTTCCAGCATTGCTAAACGTGCGGGTGCTAAATTGGTGTATGCAGCGCTGATCCTTTACTACACGTTGCAGAGTGATAAGGTAAGTACGGCTAACAAGGCCATGATTATCGGAGCACTGGGCTATATGATTAGTCCGTTGGATGTTATTCCCGATGCTATTCCCATTGCAGGACTGACTGACGACCTGGCTGTACTGCTTTTCGTCTTGAAGAAGGTGTGGACCGATATCGATCCTGATATCCAGACCAAGGCGAAGGAGAAGTTGGCCAAGTGGTTTGATCAAGACGAGATAGACGAGGAAATCGACGACCTCTTTAAGCAGGAATGATACAAGAGTATCAGGTGAGGGTTTTGCCTCAGGTGGCAGCCAATGAACAGTCACTGCGTTCATGGTTGGCAGATGAGTACGGATTCGATGTCCGTACAGTGACCAGTGTGCGCATCCTGCGTCGCAGCATCGATGCCCGTCAGCGCACCATCTTTGTCAATCTGAAAGTACGCGTGTATATCAACGAACAGCCTCAGGATGATGAATACGTCCCTGTGGACTATCCTGATGTCAGCGATAAACCACAAGTCATTGTGGTGGGTGCTGGCCCTGGTGGTTTGTTTGCTGCCTTGCGACTGATAGAACTGGGTCTGCGTCCCATTGTCTTGGAACGTGGAAAGGATGTTCATGAGCGCAAGAAAGACTTGTCGCAGATTACCAAGACGCAGCAGGTAGACCCTGAGAGCAACTATTGCTTTGGCGAGGGTGGGGCAGGTGCCTATTCTGATGGCAAGCTCTACACCCGTAGCAAGAAGCGTGGTTCGATTGAGAAGATTCTCAATGTGTTCTGTCAGCATGGTGCATCTACCAATATTCTGGCTGATGCCCATCCACACATCGGTACGGACAAGTTGCCACGTGTCATTGAGAACATGCGCAACACCATTTTGAAGAGTGGTGGCGAGGTACATTTTCAAACCAAGATGACGCGCCTCATTCTTGATGGCAATCGTGTGGTTGGCTGTCTCGCAAACGACAAAGAATACCATGGCCCTGTTATTCTTGCCACAGGTCATAGTGCCCGTGATGTCTATCGCTATTTAAACGAGAACAGCATTGAACTGGAAGCCAAAGGCATTGCTGTAGGTGTACGCTTGGAACACCCGTCGATGCTCATCGACCAGATACAATACCATAACAAACAGGGACGAGGCAAATACCTGCCTGCAGCGGAATACTCGTTTGTCACACAGGTGGACGGACGTGGCGTATACAGTTTCTGTATGTGTCCTGGTGGTTTTGTCATTCCTGCCGCTACTGACAAGCAACAGATTGTAGTTAATGGAATGAGTCCTTCGAATCGTGGTGGACAATGGAGTAACAGTGGTATGGTAGTAGAGACACGTGCTGAGGATATTCCTGGCGACGACCCTTTGCGTGTGATGTATTTTCAGAAAGAGTTGGAGCGTAACTGCTGGCAACAGGGCAATATGAAACAGACGGCTCCTGCCCAGCGCATGGCTGATTTTGTCAATAAGCGACTGAGTTATGATTTACCTCGCTCCTCTTATGCACCTGGTTTGATTTCCTCCCCCTTGCATTTCTGGTTACCTCAGGGTGTTAGCCATCGCTTGCAAGAAGGTTTCAAACAGTTTGGCAAGTCTTGTCACGGCTTCCTCACCAACGAAGCTTTGATGATAGGTGTAGAGACTCGTACGTCAAGTCCTGTTCGCATTGTCCGCAACAACGAAACGCTGATGCACGTCCGCTTGCAGGGACTATTTCCTTGTGGCGAGGGTGCAGGTTATGCCGGAGGAATTGTTTCTGCTGGAGTGGATGGAGAACGCTGTGCAGAAATGTGCGCACAGTATCTAGAGCAAACTCTTTAATCGATTGCGAAGCTGTTCGGCTTCGCTTTTTCGTATCGATAATACAATCTCGCACGTATTATCGTATGTCTGGCTGATGATGCGTGGATTCATGTCCTTGACGATGCGCATCACATCGTTCATTTGAGGATAGGCAAACGAATACTTCACGATTTCCTCCACCTGGCGTGTCTCGATGGTTGCGTGGCTGATAGCATCAGCAGCAGCCTCGCGATAGGCTACGATGAGTCCGCTAGTGCCCAAATTTACTCCGCCATAATAGCGCACCACCACAATCAGAATGTCCGTCAGTTCGTTCGAGTTGATTTGTCCCAATATAGGTTTGCCTGCTGTACTCGATGGCTCTCCATCGTCGTTGGCACGAAACTCTGTGCGCTCGGCTCCCAGCATATAGGCATAGCAAATGTGGCGGGCATCGTAGTATTTCTTGCGATAGCCTGCCAACAGCTCTTTCACCTCATCAACGGTTTGTACATGATGGGCAAAAGCGAGGAACTTACTCCGCTTTTCGGTGTAATATCCCTCGCTTGTGCTTGCTATTGTCTTGTATTCGTCAGACATATTCTAGATCTTCTAGATTATCTAGACACTCTAGATTTTCTAGCTTAATTTATGTATCACCAATCCCGAGCGCAACTTTGGCTCAAACCAAGTAGCCTTAGGAGGCATAATCTTGCCACTGTCAGCGATATCCATAATCTGCTGCATCGATACAGGATAGAGGGCCAATGCAGCACGCATCTCACCAGAATCCACACGACGCTTCAGCTCTTTCAGTCCGCGCAGTCCTCCCACGAAGTCGATACGCTGTGAAGAACGCAGGTCGCCAATGTTCAGAATCTCATCGAGAATCAGACGACTGGAGATGTCTACGTCAAGCACTCCGATAGGATCGTTGTTGTCGTAGGTGCCTTCTTTGGCCTTCAGACTGAACCAGTGCTGATCCAGATACAGCGAGAACTCATGCAACTGCTGAGGCTTGTAAATCTCGGTACCCTTGTCCTCAACGGTGAAGTTCACCTGCAGAGCAGCCAGGAATTCTTCCGAGCTCAGTCCGTTCAGGTCTTTCACCACACGGTTGTAGTCCAGAATAGTGAGTTGTGAAGCCTGGAAACAAACAGCCATAAAGAAGTTGTATTCCTCGTCACCCTTGTGGTTGGGGTTCTGCTTCTGTTTCTCAGCACCAACCAATGCTGCAGCAGCACTGCGATGATGTCCGTCAGCGATATACAGACTTGGCATCTTGGCAAACTCAGTTGTGATGGTCTGGATATCTGCATCGTCGGAAATTACCCAGAACTGATGGCGGAAACCATCGATGGGCGCGATGAAGTCATATTCAGGCTTCGAAGCAGCATAACGCATGATAAGGCTATCCAGCGTCTTGTTGTCAGGATAGGCAAAGAACACGGGCTCGATGTTGGCATTGTTCACACGGACATGCTTCATACGGTCCTCCTCCTTATCGCGACGAGTCAGCTCATGCTTCTTGATGTTGCCCTTCATGTAGTCGTCGGTATGGGCGCAAACCACCAAACCATACTGCGTCTTGCCGTTCATCGTCTGGGCATAGATATAATAATGTTCCTGCGCGTCCTGCACCAGCCAACCCTTATCCTGGAACTTCTGGAAGTTCTCTGCAGCCTTTTCGTAAACACGTGGATCATACTCCGAGGTGCCTACAGGGAAGTCAATCTCAGGCTTGATGATGTGATACAGACTCTTCTCATTGTCGCCAGCCTCTGCGCGAGCCTCTTCTGAGTCCAGCACGTCGTAAGGGCGACTCTCTACCTGCTCCACCAGTTCCTTTGGTGGGCGTATTCCTTTAAATGGTTTTACTATTGCCATAGCTTATAGATTCTCCTTAATTTTTGCAATCATTTCTGCATACTCAGCATCCGTGAGATACACCTTACCTGGGTTCATCTGGAACGTGCCACCATAGTCGGGGCCATCCACATACTTAGGAGCCAGGTGGAAGTGCAGGTGCGACAGCTTGTCACTATAGGCACCATAGTTAATCTTCTCAGGGTTGAAAGCCTTCTGCATGGCGCGAGTCACCTGAGCCACATCAGCCATAAAGGCGTTGCGGTCCTCGTCAGAGAGCTCGTTCAGGTCGTTCACGTGGTCTTTGTAAGCCACGAGGCAACGACCGCGATAGGTCTGCTCTTTGAACAGGAAAGCGCGTGAAACACGGAGTTGGGCAAACTCAATCATCAGATTGTGTAGAGTCTCATTGTTCTGGCAGTACAGACACTGCTTGGGGTCACTTTGCATATTCTTTTCTTGTTTTAGAGTTAAATTTCTTGCAAAGGTACGAAGAAACAAGTAAAAACCCAAATTTATTTGCTCTTTTTACTCACTTATTTGTACCTTTGCATACGAATTTAATGATGATGACGTGAAAAGGTTTGTGTTACGCTTATAAGAAGGATGATGTTAATGCGTGCCAAGGCTTAATAGTTGTCTAATACTTGTTGCAATTTCTCGCGTTGTCTCTGTTTCTTTGACTTTCGATGAGGAATAATTTTGCTGACGACCCATGCAACCAGACTGAGTGGATTAATCCCTGCCGTCATGGCACCACCTTTCTGACTTTTTCTTTGTTCTTCTAACCAGTGACTTTGATAGGCCAGTTGCATTTCTGTTTGCAATTTCGGAGTCATGATAACCACGCTGATAGGCGGATGTCTTGGTGACAGTTTCTCAGGACTGATAATAGATAATCTTGACTGCATGGGGTCAATAGACGAACTGTCATGCTGTGCAGATTTCTGTGGTTCGTTTCTCAGCCATTCCTCATAATCACTTTTGACAGAATCAGGTATCCCAATCTTCTTGTCATTCTCAGCAACTTGGGCATAAACTGAGATTGATGAGGATATAGAGAAGAAAAAGCTAAAGACAAGAAACCTGTGATTCATGACTGTTGTATGAGTCGATATCCAATACCTCTTGCATTAATAATACTTAGTGTAGGGTCTGCTTCTAATACCCGTTTCATTCGTGACATAAACACATATAAGGAATTCATATTATATATAGTGTCACTGCCCCAGAATTCAATTAAAAGTATATGACTTTCTACCAATTCTCCATTTGCCTCTATTAATAATTGAAGAATGGACGATTCGCGGAATGATAGTTTTCGTTTTATGACACTGCCGTTTGAAGTATGAAATAGTAATTCCTGTTTCTGACTATTCAGTTCAAAGCGCCCAATATGTAGTTCATTCATAAAGATATAGTTTTTTCACTGATGAAGTTGATTTATGGCGCAAAGGTAGTTCTTTGTGGCTAGAATCACAGAAGAATAATCTTACAAATCCTTACATATATTTAAAATAAATCTTTCTTAAACTATTTTTAGTTAGAAAACATTATATGTGAGATAGTCTTCTTATTCGCGGCCTGGCTGATGCCCTCCGCGAACTACAAGACACCTTTGCATACAAGGAATTTGAAAAACTCATTAATCAAGTTTTCACCAAAGAATCTTATTAGTCCTTCTTCGTATCCAAATCCGAAGCTTTTCCTTTGTATTCTGGAGTTCGCTTCTCAAGGAACGAACGGATGCCTTCCAGATAGTCGGCACCCTTATACACCTTGGTTCGATAGGCGTTGATGCGCTCAAAACTCTCAGACGAAAGAACCGTAGCAGCCTTGCTGAGAATGCGGAACTGGCGCTTAATGGCACTGATAGACATCACGCTGTTTCGACGCAGAGGATTCAGGAACTGTTCTTCCAAAATATTGTCCAAGTCTTCTGGCGATGCTACTCTGTTGATGAGTCCAACGTTCAGAGCATCTTGTGCTGTGATAGGTGTAGCAAGGAAGAACATCTCACGCGCCTTGTTCATGCCAAGCTGATTGATGAAGTGCATGATGCCTGAGGCATTATATGGAATACCGATTTTAGCAGGCGTAATGGCGAAGGTGGCATTGTCGGTGCTGACTATCATATCGCACGACAGACACAAGTCGCAAGCTCCACCCCATACAGTACCACTAACACAGGCAATGACAGGGATAGGCGTTTCCTGTACACATCGCAGCAATTGCTCCATAGGAACATCGTAAGCCAATGGGTCCTCACCGTTCTGGGGCAATTCACGAATATCATGGCCTGCACTCCATACACCTTTAGCGCATTGAGCTTTAATGACGATGCCCACACACTCTTGGTCGTATCCATACTGAATGGCGTCACACAACTCCTGACACATAGCTTCGCTGAGACAATTGAAATGCCCAGCGTTCTGCATCTCCACATAGCAGATGCGTTCCTTGATAACGGTATTTACTAACATACATGCAAAGGTAGTGTTTTTTTCTGAAACAAACAAATAAAAACAAAAAAAGTGGTTTTTGTTTTGTATTGTTCTCACTAATTCGTATCTTTGCATCAGAATACGAACTTAAACAATAAGTATTATGGGACTGATATTATCAATTATCATTGGATGTTTAGCTGGCTTCTGTGCTGGCAAGTTGATGAAGGGCGGAGGCTTTGGCTTCTTGATGAACCTCTTGCTGGGCCTGTTCGGTGGACTGCTGGGCGGCTGGATCTTTGGTCTGTTGGGCATTGAGTGGGGCGGTCTCTTAGGACAACTGGGAACAGCCATTATCGGTGCTGTGGTCATTCTCTGGGTGGCCAATATGCTGAAATAATTAGACTACACAAAAACATAAAACGACTATGACTACGAAAAGGCTGATGCTGACAACGGCCTTTCTACTGCTGGCACTGGTAATAAAGGCTCAAACGGTGATTAGCGGTAAGGTGACTGACCTCAATGGTCAGCCTTTGGCACATGTCAGCGTAATGGTAGAAGGTACGGAGGTACAAACGGTAACAAACGAAGATGGGCAGTTCACGCTGAAGATGCACGAACAGGCTCGTCGCCTCCGATTGAGCCACATTGGTTACAAGACGCGTCACATTGCCCTGGAACAAGGGACAACGGAGCAACTCAGAATCCGCATGCAGAGCAACACCATCGAACTCAGTGAAGTGCTGGTGTCTGTCAACGATCCGCTCTCCATCCTGAAAGCGGCTATGGCGCGTATTGAGAAAAACTATCCTAATGAACCTGAGTTGATGCGCTGTTTCTATCGCGAGACGGCTCGTCGTGGTTCGCGCTTTATCTCTGTAGCCGAGGCTGTTACGGAGATGTACAAGTCGGACTACTATTATGGTCCTGAGCGCGATGCTGTGGCCATTCTGAAGGGCAGACGACTGATGAGTATGAAGGCTCGCGACACGCTGGGTGTGAAGGTGCAGGGTGGCCCTGTGCTCCCCTTGATGGTCGATTTGGCGAAGAACCGCGAGTATGTGCTGAACGAGGAAAACATTGCTCATTACAAACTAAGCATGGAGGTGCCCGTGAAGATAGCAGACCGTGCTCAGTATGTCATTAACATGGAACCTGATGGCATCCAGTTCTATCCCATTATGAAGGGACGTGTGTTCATTGACCAGGAAACACTGACGTTCACCCGTGCTGAGTTGCAATTAGACATGCGCGATTGGCGTGCAGCTTCCGACTATATGTTGGTTCACAAGCCCTTCGGACTTCGTTTCCGCCCTAGGGAACTGACTATGACCATTGTCTATAATACCGATGAACAAGGCATTGCCCACATGAGTTATGTTCGCAACGAGATGCGCTTCAATTGCGACTGGAAACGACGCCTGTTCGCATCCCCCTTTACCACCGTTTGCGAAATGGTGGTGACGGACCGTCAACAGAAAGGCGATGACGTGAAGCGTCCTCGTGGACGTTCCTCCTTCGGACTGCGCGACCGTTTCTATGATAAGGTGGAATATTTCGACGACCCCGACTTCTGGGCAGACTATAACATCATAGAGCCTACCGAGAGTCTGGAGAATGCTATTGACAAACTGAAGAAAAGAGTAAGAAACAACTGATGACAAAGTGGGTTTTGACTATTGGATTTTGGCTGTTGACAGTTAGTGCTTGTGCTCAGCCCAAGGGTGTCGAATTAGATACGCTGAAAGTGCAACATATCGACTTCCAAGGTCAGCCCCAACAAGGCATTATCATCTGTAACAAGAAAATCTCGAACGACCTGCGTGAAATCTTTGCTGAGCTCTACAAGGCGAAATATCCCATAGAGCGCATCCGTCCTATCTCTGAGTATGATGACAACGACGAGCGCTCTATGCAGGCCAACAACACCTCGTGCTATTGCTATCGTCCTATTGAGGGCAGCAAGAAATTGTCGAATCATGCGCTGGGCATGGCTATCGACATCAATCCACTCTACAATCCCTGTGTAAAAAGAAGGAAGGATGGCACCCTGCTCATCCAACCTTCTACTGCACGTCCTTATGTCAATCGCAGCAAGTCGTTTAAATATAAGATTACAAAACAAGACTTCTGCTATCGTCTCTTCATCCAGCATGGTTTCCAGTGGGGTGGGGCATGGCGCTCCCTCAAGGACTATCAGCATTTTGAAAAGTAAGTCTTATCCCCCTTTGCTGATTCCACCAACCACATCATCGTTATCGATGCTGTGCTCTGTCTTTTTTACACTGGCCTTCAAGGAACCAAACCGGTAGGTCACGGAAAGACTGAATGAACGGGCATTGTTCCAAGACTGCTGAAAGTCACGATAGTCGCCGTTGACGGTCTCTGCCTCTGATGTCCAGTATTTGTTGAAAGGTGCATTGGCTCCGATACGGACGGTCAGACGGTCGTCCTTGAGGAAAGAGCGTTGTAGCGAAAAGTAATAACCCTGATAAGAGTACTGCATATAATAGATACCTGAAGGACTATGACCTATCTTGCCGTATGCAGCCATATAAAGCAATAGTTTCCAAGGCAGCTTTTGCGAGAGGTTGGCATAGAAGTTATCGTACCATCCGAAGGTGCGATAGCCAAGGTTCGGATTCTCATTATGTTCGTAGCGCAGATTGTTGTTGAGGACGATGGTTGTACCGTCGAAGGGCCTCCACTGCACATACTGCTCTACTGAGAACCGACGAGAGCGCAGGATGTTGTCATAGGTTATATAGCGGATGTCGTTCCTGGCTGTCTGTATCGTGCTGATACCTCCAGAGCTGTAGTTATAGGCAGGTGCTATCTGGAGCGTCAACTTTGGCAGGATATAGGAATATATCAGGCTGATGCGCTGGGTGTGCGAACTCACCAGGTTGGCATTGCCATATTGAATCACGGTGGGCGATGTGACGATGGCAGGGTTCAGATACGAGATGCCTGGACGGTTGATGCTGGTGGTAAACGAGAACTTCAACGACTGTGCATCCGTCAGTTGGTATTTCAGCGAAGCCTGCGGCACCCAGTCGCTCAGGTGCTTGTCGTAAGTGTCTCCTTTTCCGTCAGGGAATCTTCCTTCCATATAGCTGTATTCATAGCGCAGCCCAGCCCGTGCCGACCATTTCTTGTGATTGTAGATATAGTCTGCATAACCTGCCAACACACGGGTAGTATGTTCAAACTCGTTGTTGGTCAGCATGTCAATGCCGAAAAAATTCTGCGTGTTATGGCTGTTGTTATTGCGATAGATATATTTGGCGCCCACTTCCAACTGATGTCCTTTGCCTAACGGACGGAGCCAGTCAGCCTGGAAGGTGTGTTCCGTAAAACGCTCACGCTCAGTCTGCAGACTACCTGTGTAATCGAAGGGTGCATTCACCATGTCCGTATAAGTGTTCTCCTGATCTGTGTGTTGGCGCGTCAGGGCGAGCATATAAGAGAGTGTGAGTCGCTCGCCCTTTCGACGCGTCTTGTGCTCGTAGTCCAGTCGTCCGTTCCACGAGGAATGACTGTAGCCAGGCATCCAATAGTGATTGTTATAACTGTAGACAGGCTGTCCTGCAGAATTGGTTATTGCTGTCTGTCCGTCACCCTGCACATTCAGCTTGTAGAAATAACCACCAAACGAGGCAGACAACAGGTTCAGCGAGTCGATGTCGTAACTTGCATTCAGATTGCTGTAGTGAATGGCTCCTGGATTGGTGCCGTCTGAATGAGCCTGCATGCGGTTGCCTGTGTCCAGATATTTACGGTCCGTATCCGTAATACTTACCGTTGAACGGCTCGACATGCCGCCATAGCCATAATCAACAGATGCCAGCAGCTTTCCCATCTGTCCTGTCAGCGAGGCATAGAGATTACGTTGATTCTGTGAGGTATAGGAAGCCGACACCACACCCGTCATACCTTGCATCTTCGAACCGTCAACCATCACGATGTTCAGGATGGCATCCACGCCCTCTGCATCCTCGCGTGCTCCAGGGTCGGTTATCACTTCGATGCGCTTTACCATTGAGGCCGGCATCGACTTAAACGTCTCCTTCGCATTCTTCGATAGGCTGGGGTCGTAGTGTCCGTTCTTGTATATCTTATAACTGCTGTTTCCCTTTACCATGATATTGTCCTGTCCGTCAACCGTCACCATTGGCACCTTGCGCAACATGTCCATCACGGTCTGTGTTTTCGATTCCTCGTCAGCCTGCACGTCATAGCCTATGCGGTCTATCTCCTGCTTGATCAGCTGCTTCTGTGCCTTTACCACGATGCCCTCCAGTTCCTTGCTCCATGTGATGGAATCGCTGCTTACGCTAGCCGAAAGGCTACGGGTAGGCGAGCTCTGCTCGGGAATGTCTGCTTTTGTTTGGGCCGTAGCTATCCCAGCTTTCGCTATCAAAAGAAGCGAAAGGCATGCTATTTTAATATGTTTCATAGCTTTATTTGTTCAGTCGTTCCATGCTCATTTCAAACATCTGCTTAATAAAATCATCTTTAGCAGCCTTCTTCATTTTCTCCAACTCTTTGAGGACCATTGCCTTCTCTGCATCGTCCAGACAATCAGCATTCTTGCATAGCTTGTAGATATGGGACACGTGATAATTAGCAGCAGTGCCTGTAGGATTCTTTAGAAATAGGTTCTTGAAGGTATTGAACTCGCTAAGCCATGATTCTGAGCTCTTCAGTCCATAGGAAAAAATCGAGTCATTGTCAAAAGCGGAGTTGTTGTCAAAAGGAAATCCGCTGCCTAACGAGAAGCTATTATCATCAATTTTGAATGTGTTACCATTGATACTAATGGTTCTTGTCTGTCTGATGCTTCTGCGATGCTCCTGCGTGGTGGCGTAAGTCTTAGCGATACGTCCCCTGATTTTGTCGCCATTGTCCACCCATTCCAGCGCGTATGCATAGCGATGCTGACGAGCAGAGTCCTTAGGGTCAAGGAACAGGGCATAGGTGTATTTTGAGCCTTTCATCAGTCCGATGGCGACTCCTCCTGTGTTGCTGTTGCCTACTGCCAAAGATGTATAATGTTCCTCACCTCCGCGATTGCCTGTCCTCACGCTGTAAGCCTTGCCTTCATCTTGGCGGAAAGCCAGCTCAATAGCGGTTACCAGATTCTTATTCTGCGGATCTGTTATCAGGAAGTCGTAGATGTCGCTCAACCCCTTCAGTTTTCCTGTTTCTGGGTCTTTCTCAATAGTATGTTCTGACCACACTTCCTTTTGTGCTTTACTTTGACGCAAGGCATCGAAAGTCTTCTCAATGTGCTGTTGTGCTGTAGCGGTGAAAGGCAGTAATAGGAACAGCCCCACCATGATGACGTTTTTACTCTTCATATGACAATAATTCTGTTTGTTCGTGAATATATATAATGGTACCATCTTCTTGCATTACGGGTATGTAGCCGTAGGCAGCCAGTTGTGCCTCAATGACTTCCTGCTCAGCCTCTGCCATCAGCGCATACGTCTTGTCAATATCCGTCATTGTAGGTTCCGGCTTGCGCAGTCTGCGCTTCTTGGTCTGAACGGGCTGGCGCTGCACTTTCTGCATGGTCGTTGTATCTGTCTTTTGTTCTATACGTGAACTGCTTACTGTATCAACTTTTGCGATCTGTATGGCAGGCGCTGGTTCTGTATCATGTTGTCCCGTCTGCTGCCACGTTATGGTAGCAAACAAAACGGCCACCGCTGCTGCCACGCTCCAGCCCATCCATCGTTTTCTGGCTTTTGGCTGAGGCTTCATCGCCTCTATCTCCTGGAAGAGTTGCTGATAGTCTGCCCACTCCTGAGGAATGTTCTGCCCTCGGAAGTATTCAGCCAGAACGTCTTCTTCTTCCAGCGTCGATGTGCCGTCCATATACTTGTCCAGCAATTTTGCGATATAATCCTTTGTGTACTTTATCATCGTTTATTCCTCCGTTTTATTTCCTCTAATAGTGTGCGTCGTGCTCTTGCCAGCAACGTGCTAACTGATGTTGTTTCGATGCCTAATAGTTGGGCTATCTCTTCGTGGCTTTTGCGTTCCACCTGTCGCATATAGAGTAGGGTGCGCTGGGTGGTGGGCAGTTGCTGTAGTTTCAACGTGAGCCATTCCTCGTTTTCCTTTGCCTCCAGCTCTTCTTGCGGACTGCTGGTAAGACTGACGATAGTGGTCTCCTCAAGCGTTTCGACTGTCCGTCGTCGTTGATGGTTCCTCAGCGTGTGTTTCGCCATCAGCGTGACGATGGCTTCAACAGACTGATAGCGTTCCAGTTCGTCGTGCATCTGCCACAGACGGAGCATCACATCCTGTGCGATGTCCTCTGCCATATCTTCGCCCGCCCCGTAGTGTAGGCTCACGCTGAGCGCCTTCTCTCGCCACGTGCGGGCTTTCTGTTCAAATGCACTTCTATCCATCTTTTCTTGTTCTACACTTATTAGACACACAAACCTCGTAAAACCAAACTATGTTTAGCAGAGTTTAACACATTACTGTTTTTTGAGTATTCCAACAATTATCAGAAGATAGCCTGTTAGACATAATATCGGAGCAATGACAATCCTGCGAGACGAGAAAATCGCGGGGTTGAAAGTCTGTTCAGTACTGCCAGATCCTGACATTAGTATGTATCCTGTGACAATCAGGAGGCTAGCAGTTAGAAGGATTTTGTTTGATGTGGTATTCATATTGCTTGATGTATTGATGATAGATTTCGTTTCTTTCATATTGTTCTGCCACCACAAGTGCTTGCTGCAAAATCTTTAGCCATGTATATTGGGAGTAAAGAGAACCTGAGCGACGCGTAGGAATGATGGTCTCTATCCAGGAGAGCCACTCGTTAGAGCGTTGGAGCAGATTGCAGATGATTTCGTCACCCTTTTCGGGTTGCCCAGTCATGTAGTAGCATTTAGCCATAGATAGGGCTGCTTCAGTATAAGGAACATTTTCCGATGGCATCTCTTGCTGCCACTTACGGCACACAGCCATAGCTCGTTTGAGATTATTCTGTTGGAGCAGGGAATCGATGAGTGTGCCCATAATGAGCTGATGCGTATTGGCCATTCGTTTTACGTCTTCATCCACATAGATTTCTTTGGTATTAAGACCACCATAGCGGAAACGATGCATAATGTTATCGTAAAGTCTTTCAACATCCACTCGCAGACCGGTGGCTTCAGGGCTTATACGATAAGCAAGTCCTTCGAGTACCAAATGATCATGGAGAAACGACAGATTATCAGTCCCCATGCTTATGGAAGTATAAATAGGACGCTTCCAATTGGCTTGCGATAGCATTTCCAGTACCATTAATTCGTTCTTGTATAGTCCCCTCTTCCCCTTCAGGGAGATGGTGGCAGACCCGATGTTGATGCTGTCTATATTTATTGGCAAATACTCCATTCTGCCTTCCTGATAATCTTCATGGCGAAAACTAATTGGCAAGGCGGGGGATTCATAGGCAGGACGCTTCATCTGGTCGATGTACCAGTCGGTTTGTAGATATTCTAGATTGCAATCTCGAGTATCAGTGCGCACACCTTCCACCTCATGGTTATACCAAAGCGGGAATGTGTCGTTATCGCCATTGGTCAGGATGATGGGATGTCCCTCTCGTTGCATGCTGTTAAGGTAGTTGGCACCGAAGTCACGACAGGTATAACGGCCAGAGCGGTCATGATCATCCCACGTCTGGCTTGCCATTTGGATGGGAACC
>CACZMV010000033.1 GCA_902782305.1 uncultured Prevotellaceae bacterium | reverse complement strand
CCGCTCTTCATCTTTTAAGTTCCGACTTATATTCTTATAATGTATTTAGAGAATGGAACCATATAGATATTCTCCTAATATCAAATCAGAACAGAGTTGCTCTGGCAATAGAAAACAAAGTTGGCGCTCATGAACACAATTCTGGCAATTCCGAAGAATCACAATTAGTCACATATAAAAACAAAATCTCATCACAATATTACGACTATACGAAAATCTATATCTATTTGACGCCCGATGGTGAAGAGCCTTCTGATAACGACTGGATAACTATGAATTACTCAGACGTTGTAACTGTATTGGAAAAAGTCTACACCTTCAAAGCAAACCAATTGGGAGCAGATGTATCGCTTTTAATCAAGAACTATATTGACAACATAAAAAAGAATATAACTATGGATCAAGAATTAATTAATCTTTGCAACTCGATTTATAACAAACATCGTAGAGCATTAGACCTCATCTTTGAAAATAGAGATGATGTCGTCTCGCAAATTTCCAACAATTGTAAAAGTATAATAGACCAAATTCCTGGAGTAACCTTTGATAATTCATCAAAAAGTAAGAGATATTTGAAGTTTAGGACAACCGGGTTGACTAATGCTTTTCAAGATATCGATCCAAAATATTATTACTACCAATTTGAGATTGATGAAAAACACATTACTATCATGTTGGAATATCATAAAGAGAAATTTGAAGAATTAGATGAAAATATCTATGAGACCATGATGGAGTTCAGGAAAAAGTTCAAGTTCCGTGCTGAGCCAACTAAACCAGATTGGGTATGGTATAGAGTATGGACACATAAAACAGACAATGTCTATGATGAAAATTGGATAAAAGAGAGAATCAAGAAGATAATGGATATAGACGGATCAAGCTCTCTCAACAACAAAAAAGAAACAGAGTAATCGAAAAAAAAGTTGCCATAATCTTGAATTTTTGGACGGATGTGTCTATATATAGGTCACAAACGTTTAAAATTCAAGATTATGACAACAACAATTAAAACTAGTTCAAAAAATTACTTCAACAAGATCCAAAAGTACCTCTTCAACAAAAGACTCTTCTTTACCACAACTATTAACAATGGGGCTTATGTCCTCATCATCTTCAATCTCGACGAGATCGAAACATACCTCCTCGTCCAGAAAATGACACGACACTTTCACTTAACCTCAAAGCAGCTGGAGCCAAAGGCTCTGGCTGCCTAGAACACATCGGTGAGATGAAACATTATCTATCCAAGCTATCGCAGAAAAGAAACTCAAAAACAAGATGATGAAAACAAAGATGAATAATAAGAAGCAAAAGAGCCTGCTCCAGGCTATGGAGTGTGTCGTGGAACTGTCAAAGGACTCAAAGTTGAGCAAGGAGTTCTTTCGCAAGGCGAAATCAGAAATCAAGTTGCTTTCTGATAGCTATGGTATCTCAGAAACACAGGCCGTATTGTTCTGTGTCTGCATGGAGAAAGGTCCTTGTAGAGTGGACTATAATGACTTGGCTGAACATTTGGACATCAGCAAAATCAAGATTCTTGGGTATGCCACTGATATTGATGCCTTGGTACGTCGCAGACTATTGAAATATCGGGATGTGAAGGACGAGGAGGATTTTGACGTACCAGCTGTTGTGGTGCGCTGTTTAAAGCACAATCAGGTATATCAGTTGCCCCAACGCATAGGGTTAGACTGTGCAGCATTGTTCGAACTGCTCGACCAATGGTTCGACGACCTTAACGGCGATGCCATTGGGGCTTGTCAACTGCGTGATGAGATACAGTCGCTCTTTGATGATAATCCGCAGGTGGTCTTCGTACGACATCTAAGGCAATACGGTCTGAGCAAAGAAGACGAGATGATAGCAACCTTCTTCTGCAATCGCCTTGTCAGCAACAATGATGACGACATCCGTTTCGGTCAGCTGAGCGATTTGTTTGAGAACAGTCGTGATTTCAACAATGCCAAAGCAGAACTTCGTAGTGCAAAACACACGCTGATGAAGAAGAAACTGGTAGAACATATCTGTGAGGATGGTATTGCCGACACCAGCAAATATCAATTGACTGCTGATGCCAAACGTGATCTGCTGGCAGAGCTGAATATTATCCCAGTGGAAGAAACTATGGCTGGTACATTGAAGCCTGATGAACTAACACCCAAACAGATGTTCTATCCTCAAGAGATAGAGAAGCAGGTTAGCGAATTGTCAAAGTTGTTCCAGCAAGAGGAGTTCCAAAAGATTCAGCAGCGTATGAAAGAAAAAGGGTTCCGCAATGGATTTGCCTGTCTATTTTACGGTAGCCCTGGTACTGGAAAAACGGAAACGGTCTATCAGTTAGCACTACAGACAGGTCGATCTATCATGGTTGTTGATGTTCCACAGATTAAGAGCAAGTGGGTAGGGGACTCTGAAAAGAACATCAAGGCCCTCTTTGACCGTTATCGTGAAATGGTAAAACGCAGTAAGTTAGCTCCTATTTTGCTTTTCAACGAAGCTGACGCCATCATTGGCAAACGTCAGGAGGGAGCAGAACGGGCTGTTGAGAAGATGGAGAACTCTATACAAAACATTATCTTGCAAGAAATGGAAAACCTTGATGGCATCATGATTGCTACTACCAATCTGCAGCAGAATATGGACAAGGCCTTTGAACGCCGCTTCCTCTATAAGATTAAGTTTGACAAGCCGACAGAGGAAGCTCGTGCCTTCATCTGGAAAACGATGATACCAGAACTCAGCGACCTAGATATCCACGCACTTGCTTCGAAGTACGACTTCAGTGGTGGGCAGATTGAGAACATTGCGCGTCACTATGCCATAGACTGCATATTGCACGGAACAGATGACGATACTCTTTCCCTGCTTATCGCTCACTGTGACAATGAACGACTTGACCAAAAGGAGTCACGGAAGATTGGCTTTTAGCGTGCTTATTTTGCGTAATAGCTTTCTATCAGCTGACCAATCTTTGCAACGTCGAAGAAGTCGTCCAGATTCTCCAGATTGTAGTCGGGCATGATGCCTTCATCGATGTTCTCACCCTTCAGGTTGTTCAGACGTGCACGGTGTGTTGAATAACGATAGCCGTAACCCTCTGCCGATGGGTTGAACAATACACAGCACGAGCCACCGCCCGATTGCTGTCCGATGAGGGCTACGCCGTAGTCCTTCATCATGGCTGGGAACATATTGGCGCACGAGAAGCTATAGTTGCTGGTGAGCACGCCCACGTTCAGGTTTATCTTCACGTCCTTGTCCTTCTCGTCGAACTTGCCGTCCAGGTTGCGGTCTACCTCATACGAACACTTCATTTTCTGTCCTGTCAGCGTGTTTTCATAATAGATGTCGGGCTTGTTGCAGAGCAGAGACGAGAGGAATGCCACGACGTCTGACGAGCCTCCGCCATTTGTCGATATGTCGATGATGAAATTCTTGACCTCTGGGTCGTTCTGTGCCTTCTCCAGTGCATCGATGAGGATAACCAGCCAGTCGTTAGGATACTTGTCGATGGTTGGCTTAGGACCTTCGCCCTTGTAGAACTTACGCCATCCGGAATCGTCGCAAAGGAAGCTGTCGAACTGGCAATAGACTGTATTGCCTACCTTGACGTAGTGAACGCCCTTGCCAAACTTCTCTTTGCGCTTGGTGTTCAGTTGATTTCTAATATTTACCCTAGCATTCCGCTTGTCATTAATGGGTTGATATTCAGGACAATAACCTAGGAATTCGTTTAGCTTGGTTGCATAAATGGGTTTCAGTTTTTCCACAAAGTCGGCGTCGCCCGTCATATCGCTGATGACCGTTACGTCGGTATAGGTATGTCCTCCATCGTTGAGCAGACAACTCAGCGTAGCTGTACCAGAGATATAGTCGAACATATCCGTTGACTGCAACAACTCACGAGTCATCTCACCAGCCTTGCCGTAATCCTTCAATGCCTGATCCATTCCTTTCTCCTTCATGCTCTTTTCCAATAGTGTACGGCCAGGATATCCGAAGAAATTGGTCATGGTGAAGCAAAGGTTCTTGTAGCTGAACTCAGCCATGTCGGATGTGCGCTTCTCTTGGAGAATGGGTGTAATGAAGAATTTAGGATATCCGTCATCCAGAGAGTAGGCACCATTGGGAGCCGTCATCACCGTTTGTCCGTTGAAGGCTGCTATGTGCATGTAGCCATCGGTATAAAGGTCGGCAATGGTTGCAAAGGGGAAGTAAACGTTCTCGCCGTCCTCTCTGATGTCGATACCGTATTTGCCGTAGTCCAGCGTCACGGTGACTTGTGCTGGTGAAGCCTCCAGCGACTTCCAGCGGATAATGGGCAGTGCGTCGTAGGTGGTGTTTGGCATTCCAGGCTGCACCATACCCATCAGGTTGGTAAATGCCTCGTAGTCATTGCTCGTAAACAGGTCTTGCTGGGTGTCCACCTTAGCCGTTCCACACGGACTGGTCAGCGTGTATTTACCATCGCCGAAGTTCTGCACCTGTATCGTTGTGCCAGGATACATCATCTCTTGAAAACGGCTGACGTTGATGTAGGCTACGTTGGGCATATCGTTGTAGAAGCGCAGCATCACCGTACCCAAGGCATTTCCTTGCGGGTCTACTACGGGCACCAATCGCTCTACATAGTTCTTGTCCTTGTCGCCACCACCTCCACCACCACTGGGGTTGTCTTGGTTGTCCACACACGAGGTCAGCGTGAAGTTGCCTAAAAACAGGATGGCTAACAGGAGCCACATCGACTTAAACTGTTTCATACCTTATTTGAATAATTGATTAAACGTCTTGAATTAGTTGCTCAAACCTTTTGATCCCTTCACCAGCATCGTGGCAAGGAAACCCGTGAGGAAGATGACCGTGGTGCCAAGGACGATAGCAAGGTAGGGATGCAGATGGATGCCTGGAAGGTTCCAGATGGAAGCAAGGGATATCCAGGCGATGACCAAGATGCCTGCCACGCAACCGAGGAAGGCTGCCAAGCGATTGATTTTCTGAGGGATGCATCCTAAGAGGAATAAGCCCAGCATGCCTCCAGAGAAGATGCTGCTTAAAGTCCACCATGCGTCGATGATGCTTTCTACGGAGAGCATGGCGATGGCTACACAGGCACCCAGCATTCCCACGCCGAAACTGGAGAAACGCACAATGGCCAACTCTAACTTCTGATGCTTATGATGGTCTGCAGGGTCGTGGTGGCGCAGATGGTCAGTAACCTTGCGAGCCTTCAGGAAGAAGGGACGCACATAATCGGTCAGGATAATCGTAGCTGCAGAAGTGACACTGGTTGATACAGTCGACATGCCAGCTGCGAAAATTGAGGCAATCAGTAAGCCACGCAGACCTACGGGCAATCCGTTGACGATGAAGTAGGGGAATACATAGTCGGGCTTGGCCTGAATCTCTGCAGGCAAAGGGGCTACGCCAGCCTGATAGTAGCTGTACAATGCACTGCCAATAAGGAAGAAAAGGGCTGAAACGGGGATGAACAAGTAGCCTCCAAACAAGGCAGAGAACTTGGCATCCTTGTCCGTCTTAGCGGCATGATAGCGTTGTACGTAGTTCTGGTCGATACCATAGTTCTGCAGGTTAATGAAGATGCCATAAATCAAGCAAACCCAGAACGTAGAGGTGGTAAGGTCGCTAGTAAACGCACCCAACGAGAACTTGTTGCCCATGGGCGAGTTAGCTGCCAACTCAAAGGTCTGCATAGGTCCCTCAGGCATGGAGAACATCAGGATGGCAAGGCACAGCAGGGCTCCACCTATTAATATAATGCCCTGAATGGCATCAGCCCAGATAACCGCTTTCAAGCCTCCCATCATGGAATAGACGATGATACCGATGGAGGTCAGGATGATGACGGTAACCATATCCCAACCCATGAGGATGTACATGGGAACAGCCAGCAGATAGAGTATCGAACCCATGCGTGCAATCTGCGTTAGGAGATAACAGGCAGAGGCATACAGGCGTGCCCATGCACCAAACTTCTCTTCCAAGAAAGTGTAGGCTGATACGGAGCCCGAATGCCTGTAGAACGGCACAAAATACTTGGCTGCAAAATAGCTCGCAATAGGTATAGAGAGCGAGAAGACAAAGGCATTCCAGTCGGCAGCAAAGGCCTTGCCCGGATAGCCGATGTAGGAAATGCTCGACACGTAGGTGGCAAAGATGGACATGCCCACCACCCAGCCTGGTATGGAGTGACCTGCTGAGGTGAACTCGTCGGCACTCGAACCTTTCTTGAAGAACGAACAGCCGAAGACGACGACACCCAGGGTGAAGGCAATGAAGACGATGAAATCAATTAAATGCATAATTTATAATGCATAATTCATAATTAGATTTTCAATTTTCCGTTCTCGATGGGCAGTGCCTCAAGTGCCTTCTGGATTCTCAGACGCTCAGGAGCCTCGAACTTATAGAACGGAGAGGCTACGAAATCGTCGTTGATGATGCCCAGCATGGCAAGGGCGCACTTCAGTCCCTTCAGATAGCTCGAACCATGCTTGCCAACGGTATAAATCGTGGTGGAAATCTGCATGATTAATTGCTGCAGGTCGAGCACACGATTGATGTCACGCTTAGAAGCGGCATCATACATAGCCACATAGAGCTCAGGGAACATGTTGGCACCACCATTGATACCACCCTGTGCTCCCAACAGTACACACTCGCCCGTAATCTCCTCAGGACCTACCAACATGGCAAAATCCTTGCGATGCTGCACCTTGTACATCACGCTCTGGAAATAAACGGCATTGGCACTGGAATCCTTGAAACCAACCACCTGTTCCATCTCTGCCAGACGCTTTACCGTGTCTGGTGCGAAGCTCACTTTTACGTGTGAGGGCATATTATACAGGAAAACGGGCAAGGGCAACTGGGGCACCAGCTCCTCGTAGAACTGAGCCAGCTCGGGCTGTCCTGTAGCAAAATAGTAGGGTGGAGCACTGACCACGCCGTCGGCACCATAGTCGGCAGCTTTCTTGGCCAGACGGATGCTCTCTTCTATCGACGTGTCGGTAATGCACGCCAGCAGGGGCAAACGTCCGCGATTGATGCGGCACGACTCCTTAATCATCTGCTTGCGCACATCGTACGACAGGCTCTGTTCCTCGCCCGTAGTGCCGAGTACAAAAAGTCCGTGAACGCCACCTGCAATCAGGTGTTCTATCAGACGCTCCAGACTCTCGATGTCCAGCGTCTCGTTATCTTTCAGTGGGGTTACCAGCGGTGGGATAATGCCGCTCAGTGGAGTTTTAAAACTTGGTGTAATCATATCGTTTTTATTAATGTTTGTCCTTTCTAAAAAGACGTTTGCCCAGTCGCCTTGTCATCTTTTTAGCACGAAAATTTGGATTTTCGCTTAATTATTCTTAACTTTGCCCCCAAACTGATTTTATACCAAGCAAACTATGAGAAAAATGAAACAATGGATGATGGCTGCCATCCTGACCCCTGCAGCCTTGTTGACCTCGTGTACGGACAACATCGACAATCCTGGTTCACCCACCCGTCCTGCTGGTGAGACTGCAGCCCAGACTGCATTCTGGGATAAGTTTGATAAATGGCAGACCGACAGTTGTACGCTGGGCGACGACTTCTACATGCACATGGAGGGTAAGTTCTGGTGGAATCCGGAAGACATTTATCCTGACGGCATGATTTCGTATGCTACTGAGTTGAATGACGACAGATACCGCGACATGTATGGGAAAGGCGACGCTGACTTTGACGCGCTGAAGGACATCACGTCACGCTATCCGCAGGAGCCCACGGCGGCTGAACTGGACAAGATGGTCAGCGACAGGACGGCTGAGCTGTGGCAGGACGCCACCACTATGCAACAGGCCATGGAGGCTTTGGGGCGCGCTACGGCGGCTGGATACAACGGATTGTTCGAACCCGTCATTGAAATCGTCGGTGGCAAGCCGGCATGGGTCATCAACGTACCGCTGCCGTTCTATTATGATGTGCGGACGTTGAGCGTGCTGTTTGACAAGAATGAAATCAGCGACCGTCTGGCCTATCATGGCGAACAACCGATGCGCAGGGCTGACGGGCAGGCAGATGAATACCAGACGGCACTCGTCAGAGGTATGAACCTGGGTGTAGCGCCTGAAGATGTCATCTGGAGCAAGGAGGCCACGGAAAACTATCAGGAAATGATGAAGGCGATGAAGGACACCGAGGCTGTGAAGAAGTTTCTGACCGATAACATCCGGCTGTACGACGGATTGCTGATGTCAGACAACATACTGAAGGAATATGCTGATATTGAGCGCACCGGAGAAAATGGAAAGACAGCAAAGTTGCCCTTAGGCAGGTTCAAGCTGCAGAGCAACATCCAGAAGATTTGGGGCAATCTGTACTGCCTGCGCGCATATAATAAAACGTACGTGACGGCAGACATGAAGAAGAAGTATGCGGAATGGTGTGAGGAGTTCCGCCAGACCATGCACAAACGGCTGGAGAACAACAAGTGGCTCTCGGACGAGACACGTGCCAACGCATTGGAGAAGCTGAGGCTTGTGGAATTCTATGTGGGTGCCGAGCCTGACGTGACACCCGATGTGGCCATGCCTAAACTCGACAAGAATGCCAGCCTGCTGTCGCTGGTTCGCCTGTTGCGCCAGGCACGCCGCGATGCACAGCACTGGATGATAGGCCGCTCGCGCCGTGAGGTGCTCATGCTCAACACCGTCTTCGAGAATGTGTATTCTTACCTGGAAGACAATGCCTCTTACTCGCCCGAGACCAACGCCGTGTTTATCAATCCCTCTAACCTGCTGCCTCCCTATGTAGTCGCTGCTGATGAGGAAACGCTGACCCTGGCTGTGCTTGGCTCAACGATTGGTCATGAACTGACTCACGGGTTTGACAACAACGGACGCAAGTACGACAAGTACGGAGCAAAGAAGAACTGGTGGACAACCACTGATGAAGCTCAGTTTACGACATATACAGACCAACTGGTGACGAATTATTCTGAACTGCTGATGATGCCTTGGGCGGACAAGACGCTCTATGACAACGGCAAGAATACACTAGGTGAGAATATCGCCGATATCGGTGGCTGCTGCCTGTCATTGGACATCCTGCTCAGCAAGCACCCGGAGGCTACTCCCGAACAGCAGAAGCAACTGACTAAACGTTATTTCCAGGGATGGGCTATCGCATGGAGCGGCAGCTATGATTTGGAATTTGCCAAGAGCCAATATTACAACGATGAACATTCACAGTTGCGCGAGCGTTGCAACGGTGTGGTGCGCAACATGAATGCCTGGTACGACGCTTACGACATCAAGAGTGGTACGCTCTATTTGGAACCGGCAAAGCGAGTCATTATCTGGTAAAAAAATATTCCTGCCGGCGTTTATAACAGCTCGGCAGGAATAAGCTCCTGGGCACGCTGGAAATCCTCCGGCGTGTCCAGTTCGTATGAGAAGTAGCCTGTTGTATCTACCACCTTGAACGTATAACCCTGAGGAATCAGACGTTCGAAGGCACGTTCGTAGAAGATGTCAATGAGACCTTCCTTGGTAATCATCTGGTCGAGCTCCTTGTAGATGGCCTCGCTGTATGCTGCAGTCATCTTCTCAATGCCTACCGATTCGCCAATGGCATCAGCAGGGTTGCAGGTCTTGTTAATCTCCGTGATGTGTCCATCGGCATCCACGATAACCTTGATTTCCTCTTCGCCCAGTTCATGACGATTCAACGCCAAAGCGGGTTCTTGCATCTGTGCGATGCGAACCACAGCAGCAGGGTCGCAAAGGATATCGCTGTCCATCAACAGGAAGTCTTTGCCACGAACCACCTCGCCAGCCATCCAGAGCGAATAGATATTGTTGTTGTGCTCGTAGTCAGCGTTGTGGAGGAAGTGGAAGTGGACATCCTGACTCTTGGCGTAATTCTCCAGGAATTCTCTAATCATTTCTCCACGATAGCCTGTTACCACCACAAACTCTGTGATACCAGCTTGTTGCATAGCACGAACGGTACGCTCTAAAAGGGTGCGATTGCCCACCTTCAGCAGACACTTAGGTTTCGTGTCCGTCAAAGGGCGCAGGCGCTTGGCCATACCAGCTGCTAAGATAACTCCAATCATATTTCTTTGAGCTTTGAGTTTTGAACTTTGAGCTTTATGATTACTTTTCGTTGTAAACTTTGAGGATAGTATCTACAACCGTCTGGGTCTGTTCCTTACGACCCAATGTGATGCGCAGGCACTCCTCCAGACCCTTGTCGCCCATGAACTTAATCTTATAGTCCTGAATCTTCAGGGCTTCCATCAGGCGTTCCTTAATCTCAATAGGATACTTGATGAGGATGAAGTTGGCAACAGACTTGTATACCTTGAAGCCAGGCAGATTGCCCAGTTCCTTCTTGAAGAGGTCGCGTCCCCACTGCATATCGTCAGCCACCTGGCGATAGTGCTCGTTGCTGTCGAGAGCAGCCAAGGCAACAGCCTCAGAGAAGCGGTTGTAGCCCAAATACTTGTTCACATAGCTCAGGAACTGATCGTGACCCTTGCCAATGAAACCGAAGCCACAACGCAAACCAGGAAGTCCGTAGAACTTACTGAGGGTGCGAGAGATGATCAGGTTGCTATACTTGTTCACCAATGGAGCGATGTAAGCAGTATCCATTGAGATAAAGCTGGCATAAGCCTCGTCAATAAGTACCATCGTATCAGAAGGAATATTCTCCATGATGCGACCCGTCTCCTCAGGAGTCAGTCCATTGCCTGTGGGGTTGTTGGGCGATGCCAACAGCAACATACGGGGATGAATGCGATTGGTGTATTCAATCACCTCGTCTACGTCATAGGCGAAGGTGTCTTCCTTCTCGTGTAAGGGATACATCTCAAACGTACCACCACACTCAGAGGCTACACGATTGTAATACCACCAAGAGAACTCAGGAATCAAAATCTTTGTATTGGGTTCGCTGGCGCCTTCCTGGCTGTTGATTGACAGGAAATAGTGGATGGCATTCTTCAGCATATCCTCGCCACCATAGGTCAACAGCACCTGCTCCTCAGGTACACCATAGATCTCGCTCAGGCGAACAGAGATAACACTCTTCTTGCCCTGGTCATAGATGCGGGTGTAGAAGCAGAGCGTCTTAGGATCGAAATTCTTGATAGCCTCTACCACTTTCTGGCTGGGCTCAAAGTTAAACTCGTTTCTGTCGAGATAATTCATTTGTTTTTCCATATTCTTATGTTTTATCGATTTTCATTAATAACATTCCAATTAATATCCAGATAATCTCCCTCACGCGACAGATGATGCTGACGAAGATTCCCAAGGCTGCTGAAAGTCCAAGGGCTGCGATTGACAGCACAAAACCACCCTCCTGAACACCCAACTGCATAGGCAGGAAACCAATGAGGTTGGCAAATAGGGTAGTGAACGACACGATAAGGATGCTATGCAGGAAGGTAATGCTTAGTCCACCCAGTCCTCCTCCATTGTCGATGCCAAACAAGAGCAACATAAACAACACTTCAGAGCTCTGGACAACGCGTGAGAAATACTCCAATACCAGACTCTTGTAAAATGCCTTCGTGTCTTGTCCGTAAAGCGCTGCTATCTGTTGGTCGATGTTCTGAATGGTCTCCGAATGGCGAGCCCAAAAACGCAGCGTCCAGCGCTTCATGCCTGGAATACGACTGATGACGCCTAATACATACTTCACCAATCCCTTGCGGTAGCCCTGTGAGAACAGGTAGAAGAAAAACAGGCAGAAGGCAACAATGATGCCTAGTGTGATGCCAATGGCAGGGGTGATAGGCAGGTCGCCAGCAAGGGCGAGAGCCAGATAGATGAAGATGCTAAGGAACCAGAACCAGAAGTGGGCAAAGAAGTGCATCATAGCATAAAGGATGACACTCGATGTGGCATGCTCCTTATCAACATCCTTCGAGAGTTCCATGATGCGATAGGGTTCGCCACCGAGTCCACCCACGGGGGTAGCATAGTTCAGGGCATAGCCCGTAATTGTCAGGCGATAGATGCGCCAGAAACTAAGGGGTGCCTTAGTACCCAGATTTCCTTCAATGATAGCCTTCCAAGCCAGTGCGTTCAGTCCATAGACAAGCAACCATACCCCAATGATGGGGATGAGCCAATAGCCTGCATGACACAAATGCTGCCATAGTTCAACAAAACTGACGTCAAACGTAAACAGCATCACCACCACAGCTGCACAGCCGAGGAAGAAAAACAGGTTATTCAGGCGTTGCTTCGTCCACTTCATAATCAATTACAGCTTATCAGCCAACTTGCGACAGAAGGCCTCGTGACGACGTTTTACATAGAGATAAAGCAGTCCCATGCCTACAATCTCCCATACGAAATACATTACGGGAACATCCAGCAGGCAGAACAGGAAGAGCCAGAAAGAACGGAAGTTGAAGGTCAGCAAACCGTTCCACTTGATGACGGGCAGAGAGTACTGACGGAACTCCTCGCGAAACTCCTGGGGAATGGCATCAAGACTGCCATACTTACTGCGCAGCTTAGCCAACAGACGCTGGAACTGGGGCGTAGATGCTTCCTGTTTCTTGGTGTAGTCTATGTATGTCTTCTGGAAATAACGCTCATAGGCAGGGGTTGATTCGTCCATCTGGTCGTAGATTTCCTGCTGGCGCTTTGAATTGTCAAGTTCTGAACCTTTTTCACCCTTGAGGAAGAACAGGTGTATCTGGATGTAATAGTCGGCCAAACGCTGCTGACCACCTGTACCCATGAAACCTGCAATAACGCCAATAATATAAGCGATACCTGTGACAATCAGAGCGTTCTCTGGGGTGTCCTCGATACCCAGCCACTGGAATTCCAATTCGTGGTGCAAGTAGAAACGATAGATCATGGCATGGTAGATGGGGATAAACCATGTGAAACCAGCCAGACCATCGAGGATGCGTCCTAACTTACTCTTCTTTCCCGTCATACGGGCCAATTGTCCGTCTGTGCAGTCGAAGATATCTGCCAAGCAGAGCATCAGGATAGCGATGATGTTGAACATCAAACCCTCCATGCCATTGTAATAGAAACTGGCGCAACCAAAGAAGATGGCACTTCCAGCTCCGATAAACATGGAAAGAATGGTTACCGTATTGGGGTGTATGTCAAGGCGTGCAAAAAGCAGCGCCCAGTAATAACAAAAAGGGCGCACAAAGTGCAGGTCTAACCAGTCTTCCGTATCAGAAGACTTCAGCGTTTTCTTAAACTCTTCGTTCATTATTCTACGTCAAAAAGTTAAATTCAGCCTGCAAAGGTACGAATAAGTAAGCGAAAATGCAAATTTATTTGCGATTTTCCGAACGAAAGTACCTAAGACGGACGTCAAAGGTACTGCAATTTAGGCGAAATACCAAATGTAGGCTGAATTTTTCCTTTTATTTAACGTAGTTAACGCCGTATGGACTCCTCAAAATGGTGGTGTCCTCCATGAATGCTCTCTGCTCGGTCGGAGTAGGGCATATAGACATCGGCAAAGCCTCCTTCTGGTATGTCAATGTCCATGATAAACTTGTCCTTCTTGATTTTCCACGATACACTCACCTTTCCCTGAGCACTCATCGTAGAACCTTTACACCACGTCAGGTCGCCAACAGGGTGGGGTGCAATCTCAATCAAGTCGCCATTGCGCTGAATGCCCAGCAAATCAGGGATGAGCAGGTTTTCGATGTGTGCCATCATGAAGTGGTTCATTGAGGCTCCATGGTCGGGGTTCCATTGTTCTGTCAGGGTGGTCTGTCCCTTCTTAATCTGATAGCCGTAGCCAGGCACATCGTAGTGGTTCAGCATCTTGTACAGCAATTCACGATGACCATTCTTCGCCAGCGTGTAGAACAAGTAGCGGTTGCCCACATCACCCGTAGTTAGTCGGTCGCCATGCTGATGGATGTCCTTAATCAGGTTTTGCAAAACAGACTGATAATCTTTCTCAGGCACAAGCTTTAGATAAAGAGGCAGGGCCAAGGAACATTGTGAACCTGTGCCATACGTCTTGCGTTTGGCATCATAGAACTCGCGATTAAAAGCCTGACGGATATTCTCTGCACGCTGGTTGAACGCGTAAGCTTCATCCCTTTTCCCTAACTGCTTGGCCAACACATACATGTAGCACATCCACTGGTAATAGTGGGCTGTAGAAACCAAGGGCATGGGGGTGTTCTGTGAGAATCCTGCACGTCCTGGTCCATAGTCGTACCAGTCGCCCAGTCCCATTTTCAGAATATAGGCAGAGTCTTGCGAAGCCAGATAGTTGATATAGCGCTTCATGGGTTCGTAATACTCACGAGCCAGCGAGAGTTCGCCATAGTGTTGCCAATAAAGCATAGGCAGGGCAATGATGGCACCTCCCCATTCGGGCGATTCCTGGAAGGGACGAGCCCATGAACCCGTAAACTGCGTGTATTCTGGAGCAATCTCCGGCATCGAACCATCCTCATGCTGAGCATCCACAATGTTCTGCATGGTCTGTTCTATCATGCTTTGCGCATCATAGTTATAGACCAGCGCTTCGCCATTCAACCAGTCTTGTTCCAACCATCCCAGTTTCTCACGTGCAGGACAGTCTGTCCATACCGCCTGCCAATTGCTGCGAATGGCTCTGTCTATGAGTTTGTGGGTGTCGTTGATCAGCGGATTGGAACACTCAAATTCTCCTATGCGCTGGGCTGAATTGTATATGAAGCACGACTTGATGTCCTTCAACACCTTGATGTCGCCTTCTATCTGCAGATACCGATAACTGTAATAAGAGAAACGGGGGTGCCATGTCTCTTTGCCTTCACCTTTCAGAATGTAGGTGTAATAGTGTGGTCGACCCGTCTGTTTCTGATTGCAGAGTCCTTCTGGAGTCAATGTCTCTGCAGGGGTTATTTTCAGATACTGTCCAGGCTTGCCACTCACGGTTATCTCTGGGTATCCGGCTAAGTTCTGTCCCATGTCAAGCACCATCACAGAGTCTTTGCGCAGTGTCTTCTTCACAGGGAATTGCTCCATGATTTTCACAGGTTTGGCAATCTGTTTGCGCAACAGTCCTTTAGGGGCTTCCTGTATGACTACGGGTTTCCAGTCTGTAGGTTCTATGCGGGCATCATAATCCTCACCTCCATAGATGCTGTTGAACACGATGGGCGAGGGTGTCCACTCCCAACTCTCATCGCTAAGCAATCGCTCACGCATGCCATCTTCATAGATGACGTAAAGGAAAAACTTCAGGGTAGGGGGACCGAATGAGATGCGCAACTTATGGTATCGTCCTCCTTGCTCGTTATAGAATCCGTTGCCCAAGAGTACTCGAATCTCGTTGTCTCCCAGCTGGAGATAGCTGGTGACATCGTAAAGATTATAGAAAATGCTCTTGTCGTAGTCGCTCCATAGGGGTGCGAACTCTGCATCGCCTACTTTCTTGTTGTTGATGGTAAGCTCGTAGAACCCCAGTCCACAGATGCGTAATTCTGCTTTCTTAATCGTCTTCCATGGTTTGAACGAACGACGCAGAATGATGCTACGGCGTGATAATGTGTCAGCCTTCGCCCATAATGACTTCGATTCTTTCAACACGGCACCTTGAGAGTATCGCCCTTCAGGAATATGAGCCTGTTGGCGTGTGATGGCGCCAATCCACTGGGCACCACCGAAATAGTCTTGGGCAAAGGAACTTGAAACCCCTAGTATAACTAGTATTACTAGTCCGACTAGTTTAACTAGAAATCTTCTCATAGCGCTTGCTCGATAATGATTTTTCCAAGGTCTTTACGCTCGCCTTTCAATTGTCCATCAACAAATACCTTGAGTCCTTTGCCAACATGATAGCGCGAACCGTCACGATCCCAGACAATGGTGAGGTTATGTCCATGATACAAGACATTGTCCAGACAGAAGTAATCCCATTTGTCCTTGGGCAACAGCGGATTTACCTCAATGGTCTGATCGGCACGAGGACGCAAACCACACAGTCCTGTAATCATCAGGTCGTTGAATGTGGAGTGGTTATAATAGCGGGAGCGCTCTTGGTCACCCTTCAACCAGTAACCTGTCATCTCGTCCAGATATTCACCAATATAGGGCTTGCCACGCATGTGCTGACTCTGCATGTATTTCTCCAGTTCAGCGAAATACAGGGAATCACCCACTACCGGATTGCTATAGTCGTTGAGATAGTTGGCCATGGCAGTCAGTGTCTGACTGGTGGCGAAGGGCCATACAGCACCATCCCATTCACACTGGCCTACACCATGCGTGCGGAACTCAGGATGACGACGCTCTGCAGTGGTTTGTCCATAGGGCGCTGAAAAACCTTGTGGGTCAGCAGCCTGCAACCAAGCCACGCTATATTTCGCCTCGTCTTTTGCCATGTGGGTGTACCAGGGCATGTAGCCGATAGCCTCACGCACATTCGCACTGGAGTCGATGCGATGAGTCTCGAAGAACTGGTGTTTCTCGTTCCACAACTTCGCATGCACCTTCTCTTTCAAGTCGGCAGCCTTGTCGAAATAGGTCTGTGCCTTGCTGTCAAAACCAGCCAACTTATTGATATTGCCAATAGCCATGGCGTTTCCATACATATAGGCATTGATAGAGGGGCGCAGGTATTTCTTTCTGCGTCCACCACTGATGGTTTCCTCCATAGCGTCCTGCACGTCAGCCTGCCAATAGTAGCCACCATCGCGGGTGTGGGTGCTCTCCCAATCGTTATAATCCCATTCCAGAGAGGGCAACATGGAAACAATCCAATCCTTGCGACCGTCCACCATATAGCGTCCCCATAGCGAATGGGCTATCCACGATGAGTATTTATTAATACGCTCCATAGGTTTTCCGTCGTTACCCTTGTACCAAGTCTCCATGATTTGGTCGAGCCACATAGGGTTGCGCAACCAGCGACTCTCATGGATATGATGACCTACGCCTGACGAGATGAGATTGTACTTGTCTGCGTACGAACGATTTACCAAAAATTCCGTCATGGCATAGCCTACGGGTGTCGTCTTGATGTGTTTGCGAAGTGTCCACCAACGGAAATACCACATTTCCTCAAAACCCTTGTTGGGACAGTCGAACAGCGGCACATTCTGCGTCATCCACTCCCACGACTTCGCATTCGGAATCGTCTGGATGATGTTCTCATCCTCCATCGTGTTGAAGTAGTCTACGTAGTGCCTATAGTCATCATATTTCAAAACGGTTGCAGTCCCATCCACATCCTTGCTACTAGTCTTCACGTTGCTGATGGCATAGACCGCCAAAGGCGCATCCTCGCCAGCTTTGTCCAGCGTACCATACCAGTCGGCTTCTGTATCAATCGTTGGGAAGGTTCTACGTTCGCCCGTACGGAACATCACTCGCTCAATGCGCTCTACTGGTGCAAAGAACATGCGCTGACCTGCCTTCTTGCCATTGATGTAAACCTCTATCATTCGCTTGGATACACTGAGAATGGCTTTGATGTGGTAGGTCTGATGAGCCTCGTATTTGCCCAATCCACCATATCGGGCACCCCCCTTGCATCGCATAATGCCTTCGTCAGTCAGTTCGATGCGCGAGCAGGCTGTTCCATGTTCGTCCAGGAATTCAATCTGCAACAGTCCTGTATTGTTCTGCAATGCTTTCAGGTCGAATTCCACCTCCAATTCCTTGGCAGCAGGCACTTTACGCTCCACACGAGCATAGTCGAACGGATTGCTGTCTGAGAGTGTCAACCAACCATTATCCAACGTGACAGTGGCTCGTTTGGGGGAATAGATGTTCCAGGTGGTAATATCTGAAAGAGTGGCCACACTGAATTCCGTTCCATCGGCGTGGCTGTGCGCCTCCGTCTGTACAGGCACTGGGATATGGGCTACCCACATGTCCTCCTTATTCATCGAGTAGGTCACCCAGAGGTCTGAGTCCTTAGGCACACCGTTGCCCTCCTGAATACCTCTTACATATTGGGGACCATAGCTCTTGTAGTTGCCACCATAGCGCATGGGAGGCACCTCGCCTTGTACGAGGTTCAGTGTGGTATATTCCAAACCGTCCTTCGACAGCGATATGCCCAATGGCCAACGATATTCTGAGGGGTTGTAGATAGTGGCATAAGTACCATCCGTCAGTCGCTGTCCCCATATCTTCGCATTGCTGTTTACGAAACCCTTGGCTCGCTCTACGGGCTGTGCCCAGGTGTTACCACCATCGTCGCTGATGCTGGTCAGCGCATGTTTCCACAGCGAGGCAATACGTCCATCGGGCAGGGTATAGTCGCAATAGGCCTTATATTCCTTGTGCAGCGGAATCAGGGGGTCGTTGCGGTCGGCCTCTTCTACCCATTGCATCCTGTAGCGTGGGTTAGCCAGAATTTCTTCGCAGGCCTTGCGGACATCCTTGGGAGCCTTGGTGTAGAAGGGCCAATGGGTCTTATGGGACTTATTAGCCACATAAGCCTTATAAGCCCCATTCAGATAAATGAAGTAGATAGGTCCGAAACTTCCGTCTTTCTTCACCTCACGAATCACACGTCCGATGCCATTGCCATCATTGGGGTCGTCCTTACGGTCAAAGGCCACACCATAGTTGCCAAGGGCATATAATTGTCCGCTCTTGCTGACATACCATCCCACACGCTGGTGCATGATGGCTATCAGGTTGTGAGCCTTCTCAGGGCGATTGGGCTTCTGGAAACCTTCAGGCACCTGTATCTCAGGAAACAGAATCTCAGGGTCGGTCCATGTGTAACCGTCTTTCGAGGTCTGCAGCATGGTTCTTGAAGGTGGAATGTGCTCGTCGCTAGGGTCACAGAGGTAGTGCACATAAAATTGGTTGTTCCAATAGGCCATCATGGGCTGGTGGTTATACGTCCAACCATCGTTGCCTGCCTTGGTGGGATGTTCGCGGTTGGCCTGCATGATCTGGATGTTATGCACACCCACCACGGGCGATAGTCCGCCATCATGGCGATAAGGATTGCTCAGCGTCTTACCCGTATAATGGATGCGGTCGTTGGCGTGAAGCAGTCCGTAAACAATGCTTTCTGGTGCCTTGAAAATAGTGCCGTGCTTGTGCAGTACAGGCACTTTCACCTTCTTCGAAACATCCTCAAATTTCACGAAGTCTTTGGTGAAGTGAGCACCAAAGTCCTTCAAGCGATAACGGTCGTAATAGATCAGCCAACCACCATCCACTTTGCAGGTCGTCGGACCCTCCATCATCTTGCCCGTGAAGGGCTCTGAGGCTTTCGACCAAGGACCGTAGGGCGACTTGGCATAGGCCACCTTGATGTCGCGCTCAGGACGGGTGTTGTCCTTCAACACCATCACATAGTCGTTCTTGCCTCGTTTCACCAGTGTAGCGTCAATGCACGAGAATCCTGGGTCTATCATCAACTTCGTAGGCGCAAAGGTCTTGAAGTCCTTCGTGGTAGTATAATACAAGCGGTGGTTGTTCCTGTGGTCTTCCAATGCATCAGGGAATTTGCCAGGAATGCACGATGCCCAGATGATGACGGCCTGCTGCTTCACATCGTCCCAGAACAGCTCAGGCGCCCATACATTGACCGTTGTCGTGTCTGGCATCACCTCGATGAAACGCTCCTTGCTCCAGTTTTTCAAGTCCTTCGAACAGGCGTAGCCGAATCCTCTGTCACCACGCCATGACGACGTCCACACCAGATGGAACATGCCATCGGGCGTACGGATAATACTGGGGTCGCGCATCACTTTCTGTCGCCCCACCTCAGGCTTCAGCCATGTGCCAGGAATACTGTCCCACTTCCAACCGTCGTAGCTGTAGATGAACCGCAAGCCTTCGTTGGCGGGCTCATGGAAAGAGGTGGAGATATATACTTCACGTTGTGCCAAAGCCGTCAATCCCATGACTGACAGCAGAAAAAATATACAAAAACGTTGTTTCATGTTAATCCTTATTTATTATAAGACGGAAAATTTGGTGGATTGTAACTAAATAACTAATTTTGTGCTCAAATTTGCAACTGATTGAAAAAATGAGAAGACTAACAACAATGCTATTCTGCCTGACCATGGTGCTTTCCATGCAGGCTAAGAAGGAAGCCGCCCGAACCAACGGCTATCCCATTACTCAAGTACCCTTTACCGCTGTAAAGATTATGCCTAACACCTTCTGGGGCGACCGCATCCGTGCTGCTCGCGAAGTAACCATTCCGCTGGCTTTCCAGAAGTGTGAGGAGACGCATCGTTACGAGAACTTCAAGATGGCTGCCTACACCTTGCAGCATCCTGGACACGAAGGACTCAACACCCCCAAGTGGGATGTGGCTAAGTTCATGGGTTTCTCGTTCGATGATACTGATGTTTATAAGACCATCGAAGGTGCCTCGTATGTCCTCCAGACCTATCCTGACGACAAGCTGAAGGCGTATATCGACTCCGTGCTCGACATCGTGGCTGCTGCTCAGGAGGCCGACGGCTACCTTTATACCGCTCGCACCATCAATCCTCAACATCCTCATGGATGGGCTGCTCATCAGCGCTGGGCTGCTGAGGAACATGCCAGTCATGAGCTCTACAATCTGGGTCACATGGTCGATGCAGCCTGCGCCCACTATCAGGCTACGGGTTCTGATAAGTTCCTGAACATTGCCAAGCGCTATGCCGATTGTGTCATCCGCGAGGTGGGTGCCAAGGATGGACAGGCTTGTGTGGTTCCTGGTCATCAGATTGCAGAGATGGCCTTGGCTCGTCTCTATGTGCTGACGGGCGAACAGAAATACCTGGACGAGGCTAAGTTCCTGTTGGACTATCGTGGCAAGACGAAAGTGAAGAACATTTATTCGCAGAGCGACAAGCCTGTAGTCGACCAGACCGAAGCTTGGGGCCATGCCGTTCGTGCTGGTTATATGTATGCCGGTATGGCTGATGTGGCTGCACTGACGGGCGATGAGGCTTATCTGAAAGCTATCGATGCCATCTACAACAACATCGTATCTAAGAAGTATTACATCACTGGTGGAGTAGGGGCTCGCCATGAGGGCGAGGCCTTTGGAGCCGACTATGAACTGCCCAACCTCACCTCTTATAATGAGACCTGTGCCGCCATCTCGATGGTTTACCTGTTCCATCGCATGTTCCTGTTGCATGGCGATGCCAAGTACATCGACTGCATGGAGCGCACCTTGTATAATGGTGTTATCAGTGGCATGAGTGTGGATGGAGGTCGTTTCTTCTATCCCAATCCGCTGTCGTCTGATGGCAAGTATAAGTTCAATGCCGATGGCACCACCGAGCGCCAGCCTTGGTTTGGCTGTGCCTGCTGCCCCTCTAACCTCAGTCGCTTCATTCCTTCCTTCCCAGGCTATATGTATGCCGTGAAGGACAATCAGTTGTATGTCAACCTGTTCGCAGGCAATACCGCAACCATTCAGGTGATGGGCAAGGACGTAACGCTGAGTCAGCAGACCAACTATCCTTGGGATGGCGACATCACCCTGAAGATAGAGAAGACCAAGGCTAAGGCTTTCGATATGATGATTCGCATCCCTGGCTGGGTGGATAAGACTCCTGTTCCCAGCGACCTCTATCGTTTCGCCGACGATGTCTTGGGCAGCTATAGTGTCAAAGTCAATGGCAAAGAGGTGATGGCTGAACTCACCAATGGCTATCTCTGTGTCAATCGTCAGTGGAAGAAGGGCGACATCGTCACCATTCATTTCGACATGCCTGTTCGCACTGTCAAGGCTAATCCAGCCGTGAAGGACGATCGCGGTCGCATTGCCGTAGAGCGTGGTCCGTTGGTATATTGCGCTGAGGGTGCCGACAACAAGGATTTCAGCATCTTCAACTTCCTCATGCCTCATCGTCCTCACTTCAGCGTGACCGATTGTGACATCAAGGGCTTGCGCGATGTCAACTTCAGTGTAAAGGCTGTCGAGGTCGACGGTCAGGTGGTTGAGCAGAATCCTCGTGGCGAGGCTGTGGTGAAGGGCGCCCGTCTCACCATGATTCCCTATTATGCCTGGAACCATCGTGGCGCAGGACTCATGGAGGTATGGATGCCTCAGACCATCAGTGCCTTGGGCAACTATTAATTTTTCGCGCGTATATATATAAATAAGGTATAAGAATAAAATGAAGAATGTATTATTAGCAATGTTTCTGCTCTGCGGACTCACCGCTCAGGCAGACGACGTGATGAAGAAGGAAAAGGACGGCACCTATATCGTCAATACCACCACACTCGCTCAGGATGTGGAGGGATATAACGGACCTACACCTTTAGAGATTCACATCAAGAAGAACAAGATTGTCAAGGTGGTGCTGCTCAAGAGCATGGAGACTCCTAAGTACAATGCACGCATCAAGAAAGATATGCTGCCTAAGTACGAGAATCAGAAGCTTACCAAGAACAAGGGCGTTGAAGTAGATGGCGTCACAGGAGCCACCTTCACCTCCGATGCCGTCAAGGAGAATGTTCGTCGCGGACTAGAGTATTATTGGAAGCATAAATAATCTGTGTACGGACACAAATTTCTTGATTTAGGACAAGAGATTGGGGCGAAATCGTGTTTTTCGCCCCTTTTTTGTTGCCTCCTATCGATATAGTCCTTATCTTTGCAGCGCAAAAATGAATAAAACGGGTGGAAACACCTTATTATAAATTAAAAGAAAAAAAGAAATGAAAAAGATTATGATGATTGCTGCCATGATGGTAGCTGCAGTAAGTGCAAACGCACAGGCTTATGTAGGTGGTGGTATTGGCTTCCAGACTACTTCTCAGGGTGACAACACAAACACTGTTATCAAGATTATGCCTGAGATTGGTTACAACCTCAGCGAGAACTGGGCTGTTGGTATCGCTCTGGGTTACGGTCACAGCAAGAACACTGTTTCTACCAATGGTGTTGATGTAAGTGTTAAGACCGACGTGTTCTCTATCAACCCTTACGCTCGTTACACTTTCGTTAAGTTCGAGAAGGTTAACCTCTTCGTTGACGGTGGTGTAGGTTATACTCACACAAAGGCTGGCGACGCTAAGAACAATCAGTTCACTATCGGTTTGATGCCTGGTGTTGCTGTAAACCTGAACGAGAAGCTGAGCTTCGTTGCTCACGTAGGTTTCCTGGGTTACAAGTACGACAAGGACGACTACGAGGGTGCTAAGGCTGCTAACACATTCGGCCTCGACCTCGATGGTACAAACCTGAGCTTCGGTCTCTACTACAACTTCTAATTTTAGAATTCACTTAAGAGTTTAATAAGGCTGCACTTCTTCATCGGAAGTGCAGTTTTTTTTATTGTTTTTTAGTAAAAAAAGGCATTTTGACCAAGAAAACATTCCAAAATGACAATTTTTTCTTAAAAAAGCTTGTCAATTCAAAATAATACTGTATATTTGCAGCGGAAATTATAATTAACGGGGTGGAAACACCTTATTATTAACTAATTAGAAAGGAATTATGAAAAAGATTATGATGATCGCTGCCATGATGGTAGCAGTGTTGAGTGCAAACGCTCAGAACGAGGTTGGTCAGATTACTCTGAAGCCCACAGTCGGTTTGAACATTGCCACTATGACTAAGGCTGAAGATTCTAAGGTTCGTCCTGGTTTCATTGCCGGTGTTGAGGCTGAGTATGGTGTGTCTGAGAAATTTGGTGTAACTGCTGGTGTTTTCTACTCTCAGCAGGGTGTAAAGGGCAAGGATGTTACGTTTGGTGATATTGACATCGATGAGAATCTTAACGTTCTCGGTGGTTGGGCTTTCCAAGGTGACGCTACTGCGAAACTCGACCAAATCAATATCCCCATCATGGCTCAGTTCTATCCTATGAAGGGTCTGGCTCTTAAGGCTGGTATCCAGCCCGGTTTCGCTGCCTTGAAGAAGGTTAAGCTTGATGGTACTCTCTATCAGGCTAGTGTTCAGGGTGGCAATACTCGCAGTATTAATGATTCTTACAAAATCAAAGACGGTGTCAAGAGCTTCCAGTTCGCTATTCCTGTAGGTTTGTCTTATGAGTATGCTAGCTTCGTTTTTGATGCTCGTTACAACATCTATTTGACCAAGGCTCTGAAGGATTCTGACTCTCGTCACTCAGTATTCAGTGTAACTGTTGGTTACAAGTTCGCTCTCTAATCTAATTTAAGAATAAACAAACAAAAGGCTGCGCCCATTCCGAGCGCAGCCTTTTCTATGTTACTATCTACGGACTGTTAGGAGAACCTTCTTCAGACACATCTCCTTATCGTATCTGCGACATTTGGCAAGCCACTTGTGGAAATCTTCAAATGACAACTCACGAGGATATCCTGCTATTTGCGTGGAGTTAGAAACCTTTTGCGAAGCTTTATCTACCGCCTTCACAAACTGATTGGGCGAGAAGATGACATACACCTGGTTATGCTCCAATGAGCGATTTGCCTCCAGTGTGTACTCATCCACATTACCTCGTGGATCATCCTTCTCACTGAACAGCACATAGCGACGATTAGCCTCTACTTTATAAATGCCGTCTTTTTGGTCTCTGTAAGGCAACAAACACTGCACTTGTTCATCATCATCCACTAGATAGACTGCCAAATAACCATTGACGGGAGATTGGAAAGACAAGAACAAATCATCGCCACTCTTGAACTGTTCACTTTCAAAACGGTCTTCCGTTCCATTGCGAAGTACCTTGGCCAAGATGTCCACCTGCGAAGAAACTATCTCGCGAGCCTTTCCCTCTACCTTGCAAGTCACAATCAACATACCATCTTCGTACGAAACAGTATATTCTGGCTTACCTTTCGTTTCAATCCATTCGCCCTTCACATCAGAACTGCCAAAACTGCTAAAGCGGGTAGTTGACTGCTCATTGTTTCCTTCAATCCTTGTCAAATTAGTCTGCGACACAATGGTACCAAACTCCTCAGCTATTGCCTTTAGTTGCGCCTGCTTCAAAGCGAATCTCTTTGCCTCAACCACAGAGACATTCTCTGGAGCATAATAAACAAACTCACCCTCCACAGACTTAATCTTTTGGCCCCAAACTGGCATCATGATTGACGTCAACAGCAATGATATAAACAGCTTTTTCATCATCTCAACTACAATTATTTTTTATTATGGATGTTGCAAAGATACGAATAAACATGTTAAATACAAAATTAAACCCAATAAAAATTAAATAAAGGCTGCGCCCATTTCGAGCGCAGTCTTTTCTTTTTGTTAATACCTCAGACTCTCTGTTTTCACTCACAGAGTGACTGGTCCATGTCCCATACAACTCGTGGTTGTGATGGCTGTCAGGAAGGCTGTGAGAGCGGCTACTATCACCTTCACCGCTACCTCAACAATACGATTCGTCTTCATAACGTTCACTGTTCACTATTCACTGTTCACTATTTACTGTTCAGTTCTGTCCCAAGTCGCCACCACCGGTGTTGCTGTTACCGCCCTGGTTCTGGCTACCGCCATTCTCCGTAGATCCGCCATTCTCCGTAGATCCGTTCTCAGGGTCCTCCACCTCTGCATCGTCGTCGCTGGTCACGCGCTTCACCTCGTTACCGTTGCGGTCGTAGCAGGTAATAACCACGCTGGTGTTCTTCAGCTCGTCCTTCAGGTCAGTGTCGGGAGTGAAGATGATGCGACGGCTGGTAATCAGACCGGTCTTCACTTTGTTCACGTCCTCCACAGACTTCGAGCGCAGACCGAATCGCATGGTTCCCAGTCCGGGCAGTGCCACGCTGTGGCCTTCGGTTGCCCACGCCTTAATCACCTCGCCAGCTGCATCCCAGCAGGCCTGCATCACACCCTGGCTCACGCCACTGCGCAGGGCAGCCTCCTTGATCACCTTCTTCTGGTTCAGGCTCGAGTACATCTCGGGACTCATCACGTAGCGGTACACACCCGCTGAATTCTTGTCAACTCCTCTTAGTTTTTAAATAGTTGATAATAATGAGCCCTTTTGGCTTACGCCGCTTTCCCGTTTAACGGGAATGACTCAAATGTTTGAAAATTTAATTTTTTAATGTTTAATGTTTAATGGTTCTCTTTGTCTCCATTCGCGACTTCCTTTTTTACGCTCTGGGCAGGCAGTAAATTTTGCCAGGCCTGAAAGCAAATTCTTGGTGCCCTGCGCTCCAATTCTATCGTTCCTTTTGACAATGCAAAGGTACGATATTTTTCCATACCGTTGGCGGGCTCTGGCGGGCTCGCACGAAAATTTTTCAAATAGCTGATATTTTTTCAGATTTCTATGCAAAGATTGTCGCATAGCAGCTTTACGGCCTTCGGTGGCAGTAGTCGTGTTTGTGGCGTTACACCTAGTTTCTTCAGCTCCGCTTGCTGTAATTGCACATAGCGTGAAAACGTTCTTTGGGACACTCCAGCCGCTTGGGCCAACTCCGATTTGTACATAGCTCGATACATGTTTGAAATGAAATTAAAAAGGGTTAATCATGTGTTTTTCGTACGCTGGGCATTTACTGAAATGCCCATTCTATCTAGGTGCAAAGATACTAAAAATAATCCGTCTGTGCAAGAGAACGTGCATATATTTTCGTAAATGGCAGGGCGTACCGGCATACCGGCATACCATTTCATATTTTCGTGCACCACAACCTGCTTTATGATATTATATATTATTATATATATTATAATATATATAATAATATATAATATTTATACCCTTCTTCTTCCTGCCATCTCTCCCTTACTTGTCAATTAGCATATACCAAACGGTACGGTGGTATGCCGGTATGTCGGTACGCCCTGTACCCATAGTGGATTTTTTTCTATATAATGTGTCTTTTTCAAAAAATATTTGTATCTTTGCAGCGATTGTAACGGAATAGCGATTCCCGTTCATCATCTTATTGGAAATTGGACTCAAAGTCCTTGTTCTGTGCTCATTGAATAACCGCCAAACCATTCAGTACGAAAGAACATGCGATGAGTAAGTTCATGCCCTTAGGGCGTGGACTGTTCGTGCTTGTTATCGTACGCGGTTTACTTGGCGGTTTACCCAATGAGCGAATAAGCATGGGAACGGCCCGCCTTTTTTGTTACTCCTTATTTTATAAATATGGTTAACATCGGACAGAACATAAAGGAAGAGCTGCAACGCCAGGAACGGACAGTCAGTTGGCTGGCCCGCAAATTGAATTGTACTCGTGCCTTTGTATACCGTATTTTTGAAAAGAACAGTATTGATACAGCCCTGTTAATCAGCATTTCCGCCATTCTTCATCGTAATTTCTTTCGGGAGTTGTCTGATGAGGTAGAGAATAGACTGGTCGAATAATGGTACAAAAGTGTATCATTTGAGATACACAGAAAAACTAAATGTCTCTTTAAGATTGTTTAACTTTGCAAACAACAACTAAAACTGTAAAACGACATGCCGATTTAATGGATGACGTTGCTGTTATTTGGCATAAACTAGATAGAGCAGGGTTCCACGTCATTCTTTTATCGGATTAAAAGTAAAACGTAAATTAACCTAAATGGGACTATAGGTTTGAGGAGACAGTATGAAATCAAAAATCATTTTCAGTTTATTGATGGCATTGTTTGCATTAGGTCTTCAAGCACAAGATCTGAAAATCCATGTTGATGACAAGGGAAGAGTAGGCTTTGCCGATTCTAAAGGTAATGTTGTCATCGATTGCAAGTATGAGAGCGCATTCCCATTTTCTAATGGAGTAGCCATTGTGTGTAAATCAGGAAAATATGGAATGATTAATACTTCCGGAACTGTAGTACTGCCTATCAAGTATTCAAGCATTTCTAAATGGAATGATTTGTATCTGATAAAAGATGGTAAGAAAATGGGACTTGCGAATACAACTGGCAGCATTGTTCTGAAAGCTGACTATTCTATGATCTCTAAGTCAAATTGTTATGGGAAGGCAATAATAGCCTTGGGTGGTAAAGCTACAGCGAATGATAAGAAAACATATATGGCTGGAGCAAAATATGGAATAATAGATAAAAATGGTAAAATTCTTGTTACGCCCCAATATAAAGGATTATATGAGTTTGCTTATGACGGACAAGGGGCTGCGTATCTGCACGAAGGAAAAAGACTTATATTCAGTTATCACTTTACTACGGATACATTGCTCACAGACTGTGAATACTTGGGAATATGTAAGAATGGATTTAACATCTTCGAATCAGGCGTAATTGACGGTTATGGCAAGGAGATTGTCAAAGAAGGACTGTACTCATATGTAATGCTTCCCAAAAGTGGTATGGTAAGGTATTACATTGCGAAGAAGAAAGAAACAGTTTGTGGCTTCCACAATATTGCTTCAGGAAAACCAATCCAGGTAGCTGTGTTTAATTCAGCCTTAGGCAGTATTAACTACTGGACACATGGTGATTTTATTGGAGATATCGCACCGGTTAATGGAACATCTTGGTCATTTATCGACAAATCTGGAAATAAGCTAAGAAGTGGCTATACATCGTTGAAACATAGTGAGTTGACTGGATTGTGGGCTGCAAAGAATAGCTCAGGGAAATGGGAGATTTTTGACGATAGTAATAATAATGTGCAAGCATTATCAGGATATGATGAAATTGAATTCCCAGCCCAGAAAGGTGACAAGCCATTGTTCGCTGTAAAGAAAGCAGGTAAGTATGGTGTTTTGTCAAGAAACGGTGATACCGTTATTCCCTTTGACTATGATATGATTTTAGGCAACTCCTACGATGTCATTGCTGTGAAGAAAGATGGCAAATGGGGTGCTTTTACCGCAGATAACAAAGAACTATTCCCAACAGAGTATATTGACTTTGTGCGTCCTACAGAAAGAAATTGCCAGCACTTCTGGGTTCGTCAGGCAGATTCTTTGTATTATCACTTGAATTTGACTAATGGTAAGATTTCTCCGAGTGGTTTTAAGGCTGTCGGCAATTTCAAAGATGGTATAGCTTTTGTAATACCTGAGGGTTTTGATGTGCAGAAGAGTATATTGAATAGGGCACAACTATACTTACCTAATACACCATATAATCAAATTTATGGTACAACGGCAGCAACAAATAACTCGAATACAAAGAAAAAAGGAAAGCTTATTAACACTATAGCGCAGCAGACAAAAACGGTTGATCCCTTTAAGAGCGTTAATTTCGGTCTCCTTATGAATACTGATGATGTCTTGTTGATTAAAAAGCCTGTATCCGCATTTTATGTAGATGCAGCCAAAAAGGAGATAAAGAATTTGGGAAATCGTGCTTTGACAGACATGGAGGCAAAGGATGTCCTGTTGAAAATCACTCGCGAAAATCGAGTGTACGGTCTCAATGAGATGCTTGATGAAGATGAATGGAATTACTAACCAACTAAAAACATAGCAAAATGAAGAAATTATTCGTTATAATATTATTCGCAGGTACGTTAACTTCTGCATTTGCACAAGAAGGGGCAGAACAGAAATACCGTCGCAGCTCGATATATTCCGTTTTGATTAATCATACGGATCAGAAATTTGCAAGTGAAATCAAGGATGCTTTTCTGCAAATTCCAGTACCTGACAAGTTCAATGACCATAATTTAAGTGTCAAGGTGTTAAATCTTAACACAAAATTGGAAGGTGCCGGCAAGGAGAAAGAGAATCCGATGATTACCGAATTCCTTCAAAAGAACATGGTTGCCAGTCGCTTGGTAGGACGTTGGTTCAATCGAGATTATTATTCTGGCGCATGTGATATGGAATTAGTAAAGGAACGTGGCTTGTATAATGCAACGGAAATGGATAAGCAGCTGGCCATGCGCTCGGCTAGAGGAATGGCGATGCTTCAAGATGCAGGTGAAGAGCTTATCGGCAATACATTCGTTTTGGTCAATGATATTCGATATGTTGATAAGAACAAAGGTGCTAAGACTGCTGGAGGTATTCTGAAGATATTGGGTAGTGTTGCCGCTATTGCTACCGGTGTGAATATCGATGATTTGACAGATAATATTGGAAACATGGTTGAAACCATCAAGGGTTTCTCTGTAAAGATAAACAGTTTCCTATATAAACTGGAATGGAATGACTCACAGGCAAATCTCTTCTATCAAGATCAGTATGCTTCACAACCCGATCCTGTAAAGAGAGCGAATTTTGAGAAAGCTCGTAAAAACTACAGACTAAAGTATGTAGGTAAAGTAGAGAGTAGCGGTGGTACAACTTCTTTCCTTGGCATCAAAGAAGAAGAACCTATTGTCATGGTTCGCAAGGCCTGCCAACGAGCTATTGATGAAAACGTTGTTGACTTGCAACGTGAATATGAAGAGTTCAGAACCAAATCTCCTCTTGTATCAGTAGAACCACTTACCGCATACGTCGGAATGAAGGAAGGAGTTTCGAGCAAGTCTAAATTTGAGGTGTTGGAAGTTGTTGAATTGGAATCAGGGGCACATAAGTATGAAAGGGTAGGAGTGATTGAACCAATTCCTAGTCTGATTTGGGATAATCGCTTTATGGCTTCAGAAGAAGGTGCTGTCGGAGCTAACTTAGGCTTCACAACTTTCCGTAAGGTTAGTGGAAAGAACTTCACTAAAGGTATGTTGATTCGTGAAATGTCTAAATAATTTTAATAGAAACACGTATGCGTAGAAAATTGAATTTAATAGTATTGATGCTGTTCCTTGCCTTGGGATGTATGGCAAAAGGCAAAATGCCACAATATGACATTGTTGGTGCCGGCTCTGGTACAGAAGGAACAGTTCTTGTGAAGGTGTACGTTTATGCAAAGAGTGTCAAGGACGAAGAACTGAAACGTGCAGCTGTTCATGGTGTGGTTTTCAGAGGCTGTTCTGGAAACGAAAGTGGTGCAAGGCAACCTGCGATGGCTTCTCCTACGGCAGAAGCCGACAATCCTACATTTTGTGAGGAGTTCTTTGCGGTAGATGGACCATGCCAGAATTATGCTAATATCGTGTCTGGCTCTTATGACCGAGTAAAGACTTCTAAGGGTTATAAAACAGGTGCAATCATTCAGGTTGACAAAACTTCTCTACGCAAAGAGCTGGAAAAGGCTGGCTTGGTACGTTCTTTATCTGCTGGATTCTAAAAAGTAATAGACATGAGAAAAGTTATATTGTCGATAATGCTGTTTGTTGGCATACTATCTGTCAATGCACAATATCGTGATGTGAAGTTGCCAGAGAAACCTGCACAGAAAGGTTATAATGATTATACCTTTAAAGATGATGGCTTTTGGTTTGCGGTAGAAGCTGAAGGTGGCAGCAGTATTATGTCTGTAAAAACTAATATGCAGTATGCTCAGGTGACAGGTACCGTTGGATATCGTTTAAATGAGTTCCTCCGATTTGGTGTCGGCGTAGGAGGTAGGATGTATGTCCACAATGCCGATGTTCGAAATACGGATAACAAATTTGGTGTTCCCATTTTTGCCAATATCCGTGGAAATTTCATTTCAGCCTATGATATAGATGGAGTTCCTTTCTGGTCATTAAATATTGGCGGAATAACGGAAGAGGGCTTCTTCGCAAGTCCGACTATCGGCTATAGTTTTGGAGGATTACGTAATAATTTCCTCATAGGACTTAGCTATACTATATCTAATTTCAAAGACTGTACTCAGTCAAGGGTAAGCTATAGTTATTTTGCTCTGAAACTGGGTTATGAATTTTAACCAAAATTGAAAGTGATAATGAAAAGAGTATTGTATTTCGCGATTCTGATGTTTGCATTTCATTTGAGTGCAAAAGCACAGACAAGAGCTTTATATGCTCATACAACTATCAAGTGTATGGGTGTGGAACTTGACGGATCTCAGACACTTCGTGTTCAGGGCTATGGCCGAAATCGTGCAGATGCAAAAGAACAGGCCATGAAGAATGCGGTCTGGGCTGTTATCTTTGATGGGGTTAAAGATGGAGTTGAAGGATGTAATATGCGTCCTTTGGTGACAGAGGTTAATGCCAAAGAGCGTTATGAAGACTATTTTAATCTCTTTTTCGCAGATAATGGAGCCTATAAGGAGTATGTTTCTATGCGTGATACCAAAAGAGGATCAGGTGGTCGTGCAAAAGATAAACTGGGCTATTCATACGATTTGACCATTCGTGTGCTTCGTGCAGAACTGAAGGCTCGTTTGAAGGCAGATAATGTAATTGATAAATAAGGAAAGATTATGAAGTATAAGTATATTATATCATTCGTTTTGTTCATGATGGGTACGGCATTTGCTTTTGGACAAGCAAAGAAGCCAACACTTATGGTCGTACCAAGTGATGCTTGGTGTAAAGAACATCATTTTGAGCAGGCTTTTGATAATCAGGGTACAACAGAAATGATACCTGATTACAAAGCAGCTGTTTCCTCAAACAAAGAGCTGAATGCCGTTATTTCCAAAATCAATCTTTTGATGGCGGATCGTGGTTTCCCGTTGAAGGACTTACAGCAGAATGTAAAGAGTATAAATAATCTTTCAGCAGAGGACAGGCTGATTAGAAGTAAAACGAGTGGAGCTTCAATAACAGAAAGTCCGTTAGACCGTTTACGCAGAACTGCAAAAGCGGATATCATTCTAGAGATAGATTGGACTGTAAATACAGTAGGCCCCAAGAGTAGTATTACTTACAACCTTCGTGCATTGGACGCATATTCTAACAAGCAAGTTGCTGGTGCAGAAGGTACAGGAAAGGGATCCTTCTCTGCAGAATTGCCTGTACTTCTTGAAGAAGCTGTACAAGACCATATGGATGCATTTGTAGAAAGGCTGCAGGCTCACTTTGATGACTTGTTGACTAACGGTCGTGAGGTTGTGCTTGACATGCGAGTCTTTGACACCAGTGCTGTTGACTTTGAGAAAGAGTTTAACGGTTATGAGTTGAATGAAGTTATTGATAATTGGCTGTCAGAAAATTGTGTCAATCATCGCTTCAGCAAGTCAGATGCAACAGAGACAATGATTCTCTACGAACAAGTTCGTATTCCTCTTTATAAGTCTAACGGAATGGCTCAGGATACATATGGATTTGCCCGTGAGTTAGCACGTTTTATGGGAGCTGCTCCATATAACATTCCCGTAAAGACGATAAATCGTGGTTTGGGACGTTGTCTGTTAATTTTTGGTGAAAAATAAAAAGTGATTGATTATGAGACTATATAGAAAAATAACTGTAATAGCATCGCTATTTATTAGTATATGCTCATATTCGCAAGACTGTGTAATGCCAATCTCTATTCAATTGGATGAAGACTTTGCGAATGTACCTGATGCTGCAGCAAATGCTTTGTATCAGTCATTAAGCCGTATAAGTACTGTTAATGGTTTGACTACTGATTCGCCTATCACTCCATTTGTCTTAACAGCTCATTGCGATGTGCTTGATAAGAGCAACATTCCTGGACCTCCAATTCAGACCGTGTATAATCTGGGCATCACGTTTTATATTGCGGATACCTATACCAAGAAAAAATTCGGTACAGCCTATATTACGGTTGATGGTGTAGGAACAGGGGAAGTAAAGAGCTACATGAATGCTTTCAAACAGATTAATGGAAAGAATAGTGAAATCACTAGTTTGATTAATCGTGGAAAAGCCAATATGATGAAGTATTACGATACACAGTACAGTAATATCATTAAGGAGGCAAAGCGATTGGCTTCTTTGCAACAGTACGAAGAAGCATTGACAATGGTGCTTTCTATCCCATTGTGCTCTAAAGGTGGTGAACAGGCTACTGCTTATGGATTGGAATTGTATAAGAAGTATCTCAACAGACTTAACCTCTATGTCTTAAATCAGGCTCGGGCACTATGGGCTGCAGGCCAAGATCAAGCTACAGCTTATGAGGTTTGCGCTCTTCTGGCTCAGATTGACCCTGAGGCATCTTGTTATGCAGATGCAGCAAAGTTGTTGAAAGAGGTGAAGAGTCAAGTAAGAAGCGATATTGACTTTGAGATGCGTGAGAAGTATCATGATGAGATAAAGTTGGAGAGAGAGCGTATTTCAGCTATGAGGGCTGTCGGAGTTGCATTTGGTAATGGACAGAAGCCTACTACAACAAATCTCATGTGGCTAAGATAACAATAACTCTTTTTACTAATCTTATAAAAATTACTATTATGAAAAAATTATTTGTAATCGCTGTTATGGCAATAGCTTGCCTCACAGTATCAGCTCAAGAAGCTGGCTCTTTCCGTTTTGGTGTTACTGGCGGTGGAAATCTGAGCACAGCAAATCTAGAGGCTTCACATTCTTCAAAGTTTGGGTTCCATGCTGGTTTAGTAGCAGAGTACAACATTTATGAGTACTTGTATATTAATGCAATGGCAAAGTACTCAATGCGTGGAGTGAAAGATGTAGCGTTCATGGAGTATAAACTTGAGTGGAATCCTGGCTATGTTGAAGTCCCCATTCATGTTGGTTATCGCTACTCTGCCTCTGATGAATTGAAATTGTTTGTAGATGCAGGACCTTACTTCGCATATGCTGTTTCTGGTAAAATAAAGGCTAATGACGGGTCAGATGCTGATTTGTTCTCTGATACGGCTGCAAGAGTACTTGGTGGAGATTACAAACGTTTTGAGTTCGGCCTTGGCGGTGCCGTCGGTGTAGAGTATTCTGGATTACAGCTAAGAATAGGATACGATTTTGCTTTTACCAAAATCTGCGATGTGAGCAATTCTGCTAAGAACTCGAATTTCTACTTTGGATTGGCTTACATGTTTTAATTAGTTTGAAATCTTAGAATAATAGCACAACCTTTTCCTTGTGAAAGGATATTTTTGTTATTAGTTAAGGAAGGAGCAGGCATCGAAAGGTGTCTGCTTTTTGTGTAATATACATGGAATGACATGGTTTAGGAATGAAAAGTATATAAAGGTCCAAAATTGTTTGGAGGTTTATCGAAATGGTTATAACTTTGTGGCTGTTTAACTTAAAAACATTCAAAATATGAACAAAGAAACAGAAAAATTGGGCTTAAGTCCTAGCAGGGCTGCCGTCAGTGAGGCAGTGAGCAGCCCTGGAATTTTGAAGCGCATTAAGAATGTCTTCAACCGTTACTGCCAACAACTGAGAACGAAGAACCGCAGAGGTCATGTCATTCGGTTTGATGGGTGTTACATCAACCTGAATATTTCCGATGACCATCGACATGAAGTCTTCATCAAGGAATGGAAGCGAGAAATCTTCAATGAATTCCTGGAAGAAGTAGAGAACGTGAATGTTAACCCTAACCCGACAAAAGATTGACGTATGGATAACAACCAAGACAAACTACAAGGTGGAATCACCAACAACTTTTATGGCAATATACACAACTATAATGTCATAAATGGAAATGCTACCTTTAACAATATCTGTGAGAAAACTAACGATCAGCAAGTGAAGTATACAGACGACCAAGTGGCGAGAGCTCTTGCAAACATTGTAGGCAAGGGCAAGGCGATAGATTCCAAGCAGAAATGGGCTGGTGCTATGTGGTATCTTCACTGGGTGTGCAACTATCCTGCAAAGGCTCTGGCCTTCTGCGCCAAGATAGCCACTCTTTCGCTGCCCGATAATATAGAGTACGCATGTGATTATAACAACATCCGTTCGTTGGCCACCTTGTCGTTTTTGAACGAAGACCCTCGTGATTTGGAGAAAGTCAAGTATAGCAATAACGACCAACAAGCATTTTTCCAACTCCGAAGCGTAGTGATTGCTTTAGCCGAAGAACTAGAGAAAACGAAGTCCGTTGAGGTGGGATTTTAGCAAAACGTTAGCAATTCGTTAGCATACCGTTAGCATTCCGTTGCACTGCATCGGGATGCTTTTTTTGTGCACTACCTTTGCATCGTCGAAAGGACAGGAGCCCTGGAGACAAGCGAAAAAAAGATTCGCTCATTGACTTACTGATACAAAAGATCCCACCCTCTGGCAGGTGGCCCCCGAGAGAGAAAAATCAAAGAACATACATTATTTAATAATTAACGATTATGATGACTAAAAAAGAATTTAAGATTTTGGAATATCGGGTTGATAAGATTGCCTGCGGAATGCAGTTCTACTATTGCGACCTTCAACCCAAGTACGAGGCAGACATGATGGCGCTGAAGATTATCGGGCTGACGAAACAGAGTGTCGACCAGATGCTGTTCAGCGAGATGGTGGACTGCCTCCTTGCGTTTAACGCAGAAACACAAATTGTCATGGCGAAGCACTTGGTGAGCTTTGCCAGATACCAGGAGATACGACTCACTGGTGTGAACCACATAGACTATCTGTTGTCTAACTTCTACAATTCAATGTTGCACCATTGGATTGACTAGAAAAGAATTGTCAGATTAGTTTCAATAGCTTCTTGGGCTCCATGCGCATATCTGTGGAAAAGTTTGTTTGATTTCAGCCCTCATTTCTTCTGACGTGCTCCACTGAGAGTCGTCGTCCCAAGCGGCTTCCGCTTCTAACAATTCGGCTTTCACCTCGTCAATGGTGCGGGGGAAGCCAAGGTCGTGGAAGCCAAAATTGTAGTCGATATCATCGACCACGGGCTGTGTGGTTGGGGCTGTGCATGCTCCAACAGGTTCGCAGGCGTACATTGCGCCTTCCTCATCCTCAAACTGAGGATATCTCTTTTCTTCGCTCATACTGAGTGCAAAGTTATAGAGAATTTTTAATAAAAACAATTAATTCGCCGATTTTTTTAGGCAAACCCCAGAGTTTTGAAGGAAACGAGCGAGGAAAGTATCCGGATAGAATTGAGCTCAAACTAAAACTTCGCTTTCCCCCTTATGACTCGCAAAATTCAAAACGAACGATGAAAAAAGTAGAAATTGTAAACGAGAAAATGACATTGGCCCAGCTGAAGAAAGGGCTGGTAGTAGCTGGAAGACTGGTATTGAAGGAGACCAAGGATGGAGAGTTGGCCATCTATTTCATACCGTACAACCGACAACCGAGAATCCGACGCAAGGAGATGTTGATACACACCTTGGAGTTCGGACGAGTGACTGAGACCGCACAGCGTGTCCGATTGTACGAGAGTATTCCGAAGAAACTGGGACTGGCTCGCATCACGTGCATTTTGGACCGAGAGACGAGAGAAGCCAAGACGGCACTGTTTGATAAGGAACTGATTGAAAACATCTAGAGCTATGATTAACCTGATAACAATGAACAAGGACAAGCAGAAGACGGCTCGTCCTGTGAGAAACCGCAAAGAGTATGTGGCCCTGCGCAATATTGCCACGAACGTGAAGAACTTCGAACTGGCTCGTGCAGGCGACAGCAAGGCGAAGTCGAAGTTGCGACAGTTTAACTACAACGCCCTGATTACCAACGGAGTGCTGAGGGGATGTAGACATGTGGCGTCTACCTTCTCGCACGACATAGACTGTGGCGATGAGCAGTTGTGCCGACAGACAGCCGAGAAGATTCTGGCGAAAAAGGAGGAGATCGGGCTGCTGGAGCTGAGCATATCGTCGGGATGGGGATTGCATGCCATCTGCCGACGAGAACCAAGCAAGACGATACTTGAGAACCAGGTGCGATTGGCACAGATCACGCAGACGGAGATGGACACCAATGCGCACGACTTGCAGCGAGTGATGTATACCGGTCCGGCTACGCCCGACATCTTGCTCTATCTGGACGATGCCATCTTCGACGAACCACTGTCCATCGAGGAGAGTGCTCGGGAGTATGAGCAGCTGAAAGAGCGTGAGAAACGGGGCGAGGAGGTGGTGCCACCGGAAGCGAAAAAAGCCAATAAACACTTAAGACCTTGGGAAGAGACGAACACGAATCTCACTAATCTCACTAATGGCTGCGCACAGGAAAAAGATTCGTGTAATTCTTGCGTCCCTGCGGTAGCAAGCGAGCAGAGCTCGAGCGCGTGTAATTCGTGTTCAGAAAAAAAATTTAAAGGTGTTCCGTACGCGCAAATCATTGACGAATGGTGGAAGCAGAATGGTGGTGTACCTGCCGAGGGCGAAAGGAATGTGAAGCTGTACCAACTGGCGGTGAACCTGCGAGCTATCTGCGACAACGACAAGGCGCTTTTGCTTGGCATCATGCCCCGACTGGGTTTGGACGAACAGGAGCTGAGGAGCATTGTGGACAGTGCTTGCAAGGAACCACCAAAGGGAATCGGCAAAATGCTGAACCGCATTCTGAGTGAAAAGGGAATAGTGAAGAGCGAAAAAATTGCTGCCGCCAATGTTGAGCACGACATGGAGGCGCAGCTGGAGATGTGGGGCGAGCAGATAGAGGCTATGATGCCTGCCTATCCGATATTGCGCGACATCTGCAAGGGTTTGAAGCGCAGACAATATCCTGCAGCCATGTTTGTGGCCGGTGGACTGATGATGACGCTGATGACAAGATGTACCTATCGTTTCTATCATCGTCCTGAGGAACTGCGCAGGCTGAACAATTCCACACTGATTATTGGCGACCCAGCATCAGGAAAATCGTTTGCCACAAGGCTGTATAAGTTGTTGGCGGAGCCCATCATCAAGGCCGACCAGATGGGCAAGGATGCCATCAATGCCTATCGTGAAGAGATGCGCACCAAGGGTGCCAACAAGGAGAAGCCCAAGAAACCGAAGGTGGTAGTCCGTGTGCATCCTGCACGAACCTCGAATGCGCAGTTTATACAAGACATGGTGAACGCCAAGGAGGTGGTGGACAATGAGGAGATGCAGTTGCACATGCTGACCTTCGACACCGAGTTGGACAATACCGTGACCGTGCAGCGAGGTGGTGCCTGGATTGACAAGCAGTCGCTGGAGCTGAAAGCTTTCCACAACGAGGAAGACGGTCAGGCGTATTCGAACACTGATTCGATACTGCAAGACTTCTCGGTGTTCTGGAACTACATCTACACGGGTACGCCTATCGCCCTGAAGAAGAAGGTGAACGAGCAGAACTTCGGTTCTGGTCTGGCAACTCGCCTCACATGTATTCCCTTGCCTGTGACCAAATTCAAGATGCTGGACCGTGAGCAGCATGTGGATTATGAGAGCGATGCCCGACTGAAGGAATGGGCGTATAAGTTGGACAAGACGAAGGGTGAGCTCTCCTTGCAGAAGATTGTAGATGAACTCTACGAATGGACTGCCCGTCGCATGATGGATGCCGAGGAGAACGACTCCAGAGCTGACGAGATGTTGTTGAAGCGTTGTGCTTATCACGGCTTGAACTTCTCAGCGCCCTTCATCGTGATGCGTCACTGGGCAGACATGAAGGAGGACGGCATGTTCTACTGCGGAACGTTTGAGACTGATGAGACCGATTGGCAATTGGCGGAGCTGATTGTGAACATTCAGTACGCCTGTCAGCGCTTCTTCTTCGGAGCCTTGGCCGAGCATTACTTCGACAACAAGATGAAGGAGGCCTCGATAAATGTGCAACGACGACAGAAAACTTTTGAATCATTCGCACGACTGCCTGAAGAATTCATGGCCGAAGACGTGATGCGCTGTTTCGGATTCAGCACCATCGGTGCAGCTAGAAGTAGAATAGCCCGTCTGCAGAACGACCGACTGATAGAGAAAAGTGGCGAGAAGAAGGAGGACGGACAAATCAAGGCGATATTCCGAAAAACGGGTGTTATGATGCTGTAAGGCGTACCGGCATACCGCCGTACCATTTAGAAAATCAAAGTTTAACCATTTAAAAACAGAAATAATTATGAAACTGAATCATTGGGATATTGATATGAAACTCTCCGAGCATTTTACGCTCGGGGAGATGTGTAAGACACGTGTAAAGGCTGACAACACCCCGAATGGGAAACAGGTACAGAACCTGAAGCGACTCTGTGGGTGGCTGGAACAGTTGCGAAAGCGATGGAACGATTATTACGGTGAGGGCGATGAGCCGATTATCATCAATTCGGGATTCCGTTCTGCCGAGGTCAACAAGGCCGTTGGGGGATGGGCACAGAGCAATCATCTGCAGGGCTGTGCAGCAGATATTCATTGTAAGGATTTGGAACAGGCCTTCCGCTATTCGTCGCTGTTGCTCGACATCTCAGACGTTACCCATGAGGATTTCGACGAGCTGATTATAGAGCGCAGCAAGTTGGGTAACTATTGGATTCACTTTGCGGTGCGTCCGATGGAGAACCGCAGGCGCACCAATTTTAAACGATAGTTAGTAAAGCAACACCAACCCTGCGATGGCGCAGTAGATGATCATGCGGATGGGGTTGACCTTGACGAACTTGACACCGACAAAGGCGGCAATGAAGAGCAGACAGCTGATGCAGAACTGCCAGAGATTGTCGGTTGGGGTAGAGAAGTTGTCGGCAGTCATCAGCAACAGGGTGGCTGCTGCCAACAGACCTACCACGGCGGGGCGAAGACCACGGAAGACGGATTCGACGGTGGGGTGGTGCATGTAACGCATGAACATCTTGCTGATGAGAATCATCAGGATGAGCGATGGCAGCACCAAGGCGAAGGTAGCTGTGGCTGAGCCGAGAATGGCCATGGGCACGGAGTAGCCGGCATTGACGACAGCGGTGTAGCCGCAATAGGTGGCGGAGTTGATGCCGATGGGGCCTGGAGTCATCTGCGAGATGGCTACAATGTCGGTAAACTGGGACGACGTGAGCCAGTGCCAGTGTTCTACGGTCTCGTTCTGGATGAGCGACAGCATGCCGTAGCCGCCACCAAAGCCGAAGAGGCCAATCTCAAAGAATGTGACGAATAACCAAAAGAATATCATAAGGCAACCCTCCCGTAAATATAACCGCCAAGACCTGCAAGGATGATAATCCAGATGGGGGATACACCTAAGAGCCAGATGGCCAGTGCAGAGATGATGGGTATCCAGATGGTGAACTTGTTGAGTTGTGCGCGTTTGCCCAGATTGAACGTGGGAACGGCTATCAGTGCCACCACGGAAGGACGGATGCCTCGGAACATGGCGGCAACGACCTTGTTGTCTTCAAACTGATGGAAGAACATGGCAATGATGAGAATGATGAGGAACGAGGGTAGGGCAGTGCCTAACGAGGTGGCAATGGCCCCGCGTACCTTATTTAATTTATAGCCGATGAAAATGGCGATGTTGATGGCAAACACACCGGGACAGCTCTGGGCGATGGCGATGAGGTCGAGCATCTCCTCGCGACTGACCCAACGGTGACGGTTTACCACTTCTTCCTCAATCAAAGGTATCATGGCATATCCACCGCCAAGGGTGAATATGCCAATCTTAAAGAAGGTTTTGAATGATTCCCAGTATATGTTATTCACTTTTCACTATTCACTATTCACTTTTCACTAGCGAAGCGCTCTACCCATTTGCGTGCGTTGACAAAGGCCTCAATCCAAGGTGTAACCTCGTCCTGACGACGGTCAGCGGGATACCAAGCGCACTGCCATGGGAAGACGGCACGCTCCAGGTGAGGCATCATGCAGAGATGACGACCATCGGCAGAGCAGATGCCGGCAACATCGTAGGCGGAACCGTTAGGATTAGCGGGATAGCCGTGATAGTTGTACTTGGCAATGACATTGTAAGCGCTCTCAGCCTCGGGCAGTGAGAATTTGCCCTCGCCGTGAGCTACCCACAGACCGAGTTTGTTGCCGCTCAGTGAGCCGAACATAACAGAGTTGTTCTGAGGAATGGTGAGTGAGATGAACTCGCTCTCGAACTTATGTGAGTCGTTGTGCAGCATCTTAGCGCCCTTAGCGCCAGTCAGTCCGAGCTCGACCATCAGCTGGCAACCGTTACAGATGCCGAGTGAAAGGGTGTCCTTGCGGGCATAGAACTTATCCAGCGCCTCCTTAGCCTTGGGATTGAAGAGGAAGGCACCAGCCCATCCCTTGGCCGAGCCGAGCACATCGGAGTTAGAGAAACCACCGCAGAAGACAATCATGTTGATGTCCTCGAGGGTTTCGCGACCGCTAATCAGGTCGGTCATCATCACGTCCTTCACGTCGAAACCAGCGAGATAGAGGCAGTAAGCCATTTCGCGCTCGCCGTTAGTTCCCTTCTCACGGATGATAGCGGCCTTGGGACTTTGAACTTTGACCTTTGAACTTTGATCTTTCCAGCGGTCGGGATTCAGACCGTATTGAGCCAGCGTACCCGTGAAGTCCTTGTTGAACTTCATCTCCAAAGGCTGCTGCTTGTAGTTCTCGAAGCGCTCCTTGGCCTTGCCGTTGAAGCTCTGCTCGCAATCCAGCAGGTAAGAGGTCTTGTACCATTCATCACGCAGGGCGTCGATGTCGAATGTATGTTCTGCATCACCAGCCTTGACAACGATGGTGCGAGCATCCTCGACAGGATAACCAATCTTGGCAAAGCCTACACCTTGTTCTTCCATGAACTTGGCGAACTCCTGCTTGTATTCGTCGCTGATTTCAACAACGACACCGGGATTCTCGGCAAACAGGGTCTTCACCACGTCGCCATCGGCACAGAGGTCGTGCAGGTTGATGTGCATACCGCCCTTTTGGTTGGCAAAGCACATTTCCAACAGCGTGGTAATCAAACCACCTGCGGAGATGTCGTGACCAGCCATTACCCAGCCTTTCTCAATGAGTTGCTGAACGGCCATGAAGGCATCGGCAAAGTATTCGGCATTCTTAACAGTAGGAACATTGCTGCCCACCTTGCCAAGACTCTGGGCAAAGGCAGAACCGCCGAGACGCTGCTCGTCGAACGAGAAATCGATGTGGTAAAGCGAAGCGTGCTTGTCGTTGACAACAACGGGAGAAACAACCTTGCGGATGTCTGATACCTCGCCACCTGCGCTGACGATAACGGTTCCTGGAGAGATAATCTTCTCGCCATTAGGATACTGCTGGGTCAAAGAAAGTGAGTCTTTACCCGTAGGAACGTTGATGTGAAGGTCGCAGCAGAAATCGCTCAATGCTTTCACACCAGCATAGAGGCGGGCGTCCTCACCCTCCTGAGAGCGACAGGGCCACATCCAGTTGGCTGAGAGCGACAGGGAATCCATGCCGTCGGCCAGGGGAGCCCAGACGATGTTGGTCAGTGCCTCGGCAACTGACAATACAGAACCTGCCTCAGGAGATGCCAAGCCTGCCTGTGGGGCATGGCCGAGAGCTGTTGCAATACCCTTGCGACCACGATAGTCGAGGGCTACAACGCCACAGTCGGACAAAGGAAGCTGGATTTCGCCTTGACACTGCTGACGGGCAATCTTACCGGTTACGGAACGGTCAACCTTGTTGGTCAGCCAGTCTTTGCAGGCTACAGACTCTAACTGCAGCACGCGCTTCAGGTATTCCTGTATCTTGTCCTGTGAATAGGTGACATCATCGTATTTGCGCTCAACGGTATTGTCGCGCATGATGGTCTTGGGTGAGTGGCCGAACATCTGGGCAACGTCCAAATCGAAAGGCTTCACGCCATCGCCCTGTTTGAACGAGAAGTGAGCATCGCCAGTGGTCTCGCCGACAACATACATCGGGGCACGCTCACGTTCGGCAATCTTCTGTACGTGTTCGATGTGTTTCTCGTCAATCAGCAGACCCATGCGCTCCTGACTCTCGTTGGCAATGATTTCCTTGGATGAAAGGGTCTTGTCGCCGATAGGCAGCTTGGTCATGTCAATCTCGCCACCGCATTCCTCAACCAACTCTGATAAGCAGTTCAGGTGACCGGCAGAACCGTGGTCGTGGATAGAAACAACGGGGTTGTTGTCTTCTTCGCAGAGGGCACGTACCAGGTTATACGCACGTTTTTGCATCTCAGGATTGGCGCGCTGGATGGCGTTCAGCTCGATGCCATTGCTGTAACGGCCTGTATCAACAGAGGAAACAGAACCGCCACCGAGTCCGATGCGATAGTTATCACCACCAACCACAACAATCTTGTTGCCAGCCTGAGGCTCTTTCTTCAGACAATCGCGCTTGGTGCCATAACCTACACCACCGGCCAGCATGATAACCTTGTCGTAAGCATATTTGGTGTCGTTAGGCTCTTGATGCTCGAAGGTGAGCACAGAACCGCAAATCAGGGGCTGGCCGAACTTATTGCCGAAGTCGCTGGCACCATTCGAAGCCTTAATCAGAATCTGCTTCGGAGTCTGATACAACCACTCACGCGCTGGCATGATGTCTTCCCAATCACGCTCTTCATCCTTGAGACGAGGGTAGGAGGTCATGTAAACGGCTGTGCCTGCGATAGGCCAAGAACCGACGCCACCACCCATACGGTCGCGGATTTCACCACCCGTACCCGTTGCGGCGCCGTTGAAGGGCTCTACGGTAGTGGGGAAGTTGTGGGTCTCAGCTTTCAGCGAGATGACACTCTCGATATCTTTGATGCGGAAATAATCGCTCGTGGACTGGTCGGCAGGGGCAAACTGCTCTACAACAGGACCTTGGGCAAAAGCTACATTGTCCTTGTAGGCAGAAAGAATCTTGTTGGGGTTCTCCTGCGTGGTTTTCTTGATCATGGCAAAGAGGCTTGACTCCATCTCCTTGCCGTCGATGATGAAGGTGCCACCGAAAATCTTGTGACGGCAGTGCTCAGAGTTAATCTGGGCAAAACCGAAAATCTCGGAATCTGTCAGCGGACGACCGTTCTCCTTTTCAATCTTATGCAGGTATTCAATCTCCTCAGGGCTAAGAGCAAGACCTTCCTGCTCGTTGTATTCTTCCAGATTGTCTACGTACTTGATAGGCTCTGGCTGGATGTTCACCGTGAAGATGTCCTGGTTCAGACCGTTGTACATACGCTGCAACATGGGGTCGTGGTCTGCATCCTTTGATTGTACGGGGAAGTATTCCTCAATACGCAAAATGCCGCTAAGACCCATGTTCTGTGTGATCTCAACGGCATTTGTCGACCAAGGCGTAACCATTTCGCGACGTGGACCCACGAAATAGCCTTTCAGCGTTTCGTCGTCCAGCATCTTGGCATCACCATAGAGCCAGCACAGTTCTTTTACTTCATTTGGGTTGAGCTGATGGTCCACTTGTGTAGCGATAATGCTCTGCTGTGGAGTCTTGAAAAAGAGTATCATAATCCTTCTTTACCTTATAAAATTACGTTTCGGGCGACAAAGTTACTTAAAAATATCTAAATCCGTGCAACTTTCGGCTGAAATTTGCGTCTAATAGTTATCTTTGCACCGTCAAAGTGACATAACATAGTATAAACTAATTATTTGGAAATATGAAGAAAACAGTATTTATGATTTCGCTGGTAGCAGGTTTGATGCTGACCAGCTGTGGAGTAAAGAAGGAACTTTATCAGGCATGTCAGGATGAGAATAAGACCCTGCAGGCAAATTATCAGGATACCAAAGAACAGTTGGCAGCAGCTAACACACGCGTATCTAGTCTTCAGGAGCAGTTGAATGCTATGCAGCAGACAAATGCTACTTTGCAGAAGTCTCTTGACAAGAGTCTTACCAATGCTAGTCAGAACAACATCAGCATTGAGAAGTTGGTTGACCAGATCAACGAGTCTAACCAGTACATCCGCCACTTGGTAGAGGTGAAGTCTAAGAGCGACTCACTGAATATGGTGCTGACTAACAACCTGACCCGCTCACTCTCTAAGGAGGAGCTGAAGGAGGTTGACGTTCAGGTGCTGAAGGGTGTCGTTTACATCTCACTGGCTGACAACATGCTGTATGAGAGCGGTACTTATAAGATTAACAAGCGTGCCGCAGAGACGCTGTCGAAGATTGCTAAGATCATCAAGGACTACAAGGACTACGACGTACTTGTTGAGGGTAACACCGATAATGTGCCCATCTCTCGTGAGAACATCCGCAACAACTGGGACCTCTCTTGTCTGCGTGCTTCAAGTGTCGTACAGGCTCTGCAGAACGATTATGGTGTAGATCCTAAGCGCCTGACCGCAGGTGGTCGTGGTGAGTACAATCCTCTCCAGCCTAACACCAGTGAGGTTGGTAAGATGCGCAACCGTCGCACCCAGATTATCATCACTCCGAAACTCGACGAGTTCATGGACCTCATCGGTCAGGCTCCTAAGGAAAGCAAGTAATCCGTTATTTGTAAAAACGAGCAATCCCTTATATATATAATAAGGTGTAACCCCATTTCGAGGCTTGATATTTGTCAAGTCTCGAATTTTTTTCGCAAAAAACTGAAAATTTTCCTCGAAAAGTTTTGGTAGTTCGGAAAATAGTCGTACCTTTGCATCCGCTTTCAGGAAGAGACCTGATGAGCATGAAAGAACT
>CACZMV010000032.1 GCA_902782305.1 uncultured Prevotellaceae bacterium | reverse complement strand
ATCAAGATAAGGGGGTGCAGGGGGAGAAGATTTTTTTCTGCTGCTTCTTTGTCTCTCGCTCAGGAAATTTTTTAGCGAAAAACAACTACTGAATGTTTTATGCCAATCCGAAGCGAGAACTCTATCCTCAGGACTCATCGTCCAATACATCCTAACGGCCATGTAGGTGAGGGTCAGGAGCAGTTTTATCTGCTGCTCCTTGTCACCATTTTTCAGACCATTGTTCTCTAACTGACGGACAATGTCAATGTCTAAATTTTCAATCTGCATCATAATTCTCTAATTCTCTAATTCTTGACCTTGTATAATCCGTTTAATCCGTAGCTAACGTGATGATGACGTCCTCGATATGCTTACGGATTTCGGGGTCGAAGCCGACTTTGTCGGTCTTCAACTGCCCAGCGCGGTAGAGATAGTTGAACACCAGGGTGGCGCACTGGGCGTAGACCAGGGAAATTCTCTTTTCCCAAAGCTGATTACACTCCTGCAAATCCATGTACACGGTCATTAGCATTAACACTTGCAGCTTCTCGTCGTGCGACAAATCGCGCATGGCATTATTCAGTTTGTTGTACAAATCAATGCGCTGCTTAGCCTCCTCAATGGATGGCTGAATATGATTCTTCTTTTTCATAATCTATCCGAAAAAATATTTAATTTTTTTATGTTTGTTTTTTTTGTTTGGAAAGAAATTGCGGGAAATTATGGGAAATTTATTTTCCCAGGTAATATACATTTTGTTTCCTTATTGAATGCGCAGTTTAATTTCCCTTAATTTCCCCTAATTTCTTTCTTAATTAATTTTTTAATTTTACTTATATCTGCGTCCAAGCAGGGTTAAATGATAGAACGCCAAATAGCGGTCGCGGAAATGATAGCGATTCGACGCCACTACTATCTGAAAACCGCCCTTCGTTTTATACACCCCCGGCAATCCCGTTTTCGCATTCGGTTTCCATGGGTAGAGCACATTCATCTGGTTTTCACTCGCACTTACCTCGCGCAGGTTCTCAATACGATTATCTTGCTTATTACCGTTGATATGATCAAGCTGTTGCTTAGGCCAGCGACCTTTACAAACCGCCCAAACGGCATGGTGCAGATTAACAAAAACTTGTTTCTTACCCAAACAGCATAATACGCATAAATAGCCTTTTTTACCATGCTTCTTACCTCTTATCGCCATGCCGTAGCGGCTGCTTGTCAACCGCCCGCTCTTAGCATTCCCATCCCTCGCAATTGTCGAGCAGACAGGGTAAATACCTGTGAGCGTAGCTGCGGTGACCGTCACGCATCAGCTGTCTCACTATCTCTTCAAGCACACGAATCAGCTCTATCGGCGCCTTCTGCTGGTCGCTGAAATAGTCGGCCACGCGGTGCTCGTAGCGCCCCGTCAGCACCGTGTCCTTCACCAGTGTGGCACGCACCGTCACATCGATGTCTGGACACGGCTCTTCATTGTATGGAGCATTCGGGTCGTGCGCCGCTCCGGGGGGATAATTGTCCATCATTCAAGTTTTTAATCTTTTGTTTTTAATGGAACACGAAGATATGAAGTGCCGAAGATTTTGTTTGGAAGGTGTTATCCCTTCGTTCCTTCGTTTCTTCGTGTTTAGTTTAATCATGCGTTTCATCCGTGTTCGAAACTAACAAATTCTCGGCTTTAAACGACCGGAAGGCTTCTTTATCCACGTCCCAGTACTTTACCACATGTTTCACAGAATCCTTAGGCTCTTTCGCTTTGTCCTTCGGCTTTTCAGCCTGCTTGCGCTTCCACTCGTCGAACTTCTCTGATACACCGTCGCACAGCGTTCCGTGAGCATGACGTATGCTGCCGTCGTCCTTCAAGTAGTAAAACTCGACCAAGCCTTTTGCCAACTTCTCCATTGCCTTATAAAAAGCATGTGCCATCTTGAATGCCTTAGAGCGGTCAATGCCACGATGATGCACTAAGAAATTTGCCAGAACACACGTAACAAAGCGTTTGTGATTTTTCTTATTCATACATCCCATTCTAATCAATACTGTAAATTTCTTTCTCCGACAAAAAGGTCACGTTGAACTTTCGCATCACGTCGTAAATCTCCTGCGCGGTGAGCACGGTGCCCGTCTCCATCTTCGCCATGGCGCAGCCCAGTCGCACATAGTCGGCCGTGGTGGTGAGCCATGTAATCTCCGACTTATACACGCGCTCTCTGCAATACTTAATGTACGCCTGCGTCTGGTTCTCGCTGGGCGGCGCAAAGCGCGTGATGATGGCGCGAATGGTAGCGCATTTGTGCTTCACTCGGTAGTTGTGCATCAGCACGATCCACGCCCGTATGCCATGCTCGCGCGTTTTAAACTCGACGAAGCCCTTCGTGGCTCCCGTCTCACCCTTCCAAGCCTTCGGCCCTTTCCGGATGTTAAAGATATTATTCTTTGCAATCATAACTTTTTGTTTTACTTTTTTGTTAATACTAAAAAAGTCGGCCAACTTTCTGACTGCAAAAGTAGAGACAAAAAAAGAGCGGCGGAAATATTCCGTCGCTCAATGGGAGTTTCTGGGAGTTTTTATGGGAGTTGGGGGTGTTTTGGCTCCTTTCTGGGAGTAAACCCAAAAATTATGGGAGTTTCTGGGAGTTTTCTGGGAGTTGCTGGAGCATGGCCACGCCAGCGTCGTAATAGCCCAGATAGTGATGACCATGCACAGGAGCCCTCTCGTCACTCCACGTCTTAAACGGTTTCGAGAAGTAATCCACGGCCATACGTCTCAGTTCATCTTCGTGAGGCAGATGTTCATGGTCAGGCAGCACGCTGAACACCAAATCACAGAACAAGTCATAGCGACTCCTGGGGATATACCCGCAGCCTTGTAGTCGCCATATCCTCGCTGAGTGGCGAAAATACGGCCTTCGTCATCGTGTATGATTGCAGCTACGACTTCTATCTGTTTCATTGTTTTTCCTCTGCAGCTCTCAAGTAGTTCTCACTTTCCTCTTCCACTTTCGGATATGGAATTGCTTTCGCACCATGATTTTGTAACCAGATATGGTTTAGAGTATATGCTATTGAGTCCAGCGATCTTGCATCACTTCAACAGATTTAGAGAACGGATTCTATTATCCCAAACGATGGTTGGGCAACTTGGTAACGAGACGAACGATGACATAGATGCGTATATCAACCTGAAAGAGTTCGAGGTGGTGACGTTAAGCGAAGTGTTATAAAAATGCGTACGGATATAAAAGTGCATTTATTAGTTCTGATGTCTTTTGAGTGCAAATAATAATCGATTTGCGCAATTTTGTTTAATATATTAAATAAAAATGGCGAAATATTTGTAAATTCATTAAACAATTTATATCTTTGCAGCCAGAATTATTAAACGAACGAACAATGGATAAGCAGATTTTGAAGCAGATACTTCGGGACAATCAGCAGGAGATAGAGCGATATGTAGTAGAACCTCGCGACATTAAGCTAGGCGACTTTCCTTGCCGTGTATTAGTAGGTGTGCGCAGAGCTGGCAAATCATATATGCTCTATCACGTCATCCAGCAATTATTGGCCCAAGGACATAAGTGGGACGAAATGCTGTATCTCAGTTTTGAGGATGAGCGTCTTGAAAACTTCGATACCGACGACTTCAACCGTCTGTTGGAATGTCATCAGGAAATGTATGGCAAGCGCCCTATGCTATTTCTCGACGAGATTCAAAATATTGATTGTTGGCATAAATTTGCCAGAAGAATGGCCGACAGCCAATATACCATCTTTATCACTGGTTCAAATGCAAAGATGCTTTCAGGTGAGATAAACACCACCCTTGGTGGACGTTTTCTCATAGCCGAAGTCTATCCATATAGTTTCAAGGAGTATTTGGCCGTACATCAGGTGCCTACTGCCGAATTAGACACCCTCTCTACCGAAGGACGCGCTAAAGTAATACGTTGTTTCGATGAATATCTTCATGATGGCGGATTGCCTGCAGCAGCCCTACTACCAGCCAAGCGCAACTACTTGAGCAGTGTATATCAAAAGATATACATGGGCGACATCATCGCACGTAACAAGATTACCAACGTTTCCGGTATCCGTATATTGGTAAGGAAAATGGCAGAAAGCGTATGCCGCCCCATCTCCTACAATCGCATTAACAATCTCCTATCAAGTGTAGGCGGCAAACTCAGCCTTGCCACTACCATCAAATATGTAGAGTATTGCGAAGATGCCTGGTTGTTACTACGACTGCGCAACTACTCATCTGCCTTAGCTGACAAGGAAAGTAACTGCAAATATTATTTCATCGATACCGGTATACTCGGTTTGTTCCTTATCGACAAAGATGCCATGCAGCTCGAGAACCTTGTTGCCCTACAATTGTTCCGCATTTATGGCCACGATCCTGAAAACGAGCGTGTGTTCTTTTATAACGATAGCTTTGAAGTTGACTTTTATGTTCCTGAAGCCGAACTGGCTATCCAGGTAAGTTATTCACTGCGCAACGAGGACACTCGAAAACGAGAAACTGAAGCTCTCCAAAAGTTACCTCGCCGTCTGCCTTGCAGCCGTCGTATCATCCTTACCTACGATGAAGAAGAAACCATCACCGATCAGCACGGCATCATCGAGGTAATCCCCACCTGGAAGTGGTTATTGAACTAACCTCCCATTTCTGACGAACCAAAATAGTGGCCACAGCATGAGTATCTGTTTCATAATTAAATTGCTGATGAGGTTAGTCATCCCATCGATTGCAATAGGGAGTGAATATCTTTTGGGGTATCTGGAGTTCTGTGGCTATCTTACGCCAGTCTTTAATGGCGGTGCGAACCTCATCTATGATTTTGGCTGCTTCTTGGTGTTCCAGCATGTAGTTACTGCAAGCGGCGAGTAGGGTATTGACATCTGATTGCTCTGTATATGGGTCTATTAGTAGACACTGTTGCAATTTGACTCCAGGATTTATGTCGTATGCTGGTGCGAGCGTCCACCCTTTTGGGGTAAGCAGGAAACCGTGGTTGCGGAAGTGGTCGTCGGTATTGCCGAACATCACGTTGAACGCCACTCTGCGGTAGAGCTCTCTGAGGTTTTGCTGGACATCAACACAGCCCTGAAGGATGAAATCTACGATGTCCAGATAACCATTGCCAGTGCTGCTGCCAGCACCGTCGTCCAACCCCAGTAGCGACATGGCAGAAGCAAAGTGAATGCGACGGCCATCTGCCGTTCTGTCGAATCGCTCGGAAAGCAAAAGGTCGCGGTCTTTTGAAATCTTGATGGTGCGGGTCTTTGCCACGTTGATGCCAGCAGAGGCTGCCAGACGATGCGAGAAATGCTCGATGAGCTCTGTATTCTCCAAATCCTTCTTGGACGGGAACTTGGCTACATACAGTTTGCCGTCAGTATCGATGACATTGGCTTTGGGACGTGCGCCACCAAGCGATGTTCCCGGGTCAATCAGTTGTTCGAGCCAACGCTGCTCGGGCAACTCGTTACGTTCTTCGGCCGACTCGATCTCATGACAGGCATCGCAAAGGGCACGAAGACTTTCAATAGGAGGTACAAGGTACTTTGCGGAGACGTTGATGTAATCATCGGAGTCGTCACTTTTGTAGCGTATGCCACCCATGCGCGTGAAGTCCTCAATGCCTGTGAGGTAGTCGTAGTTGGTGAGCATCCGCACGGGTCTTCCCTCGGCTTGCGCCTTCAGACGTTCTCTGCGGTCGAGCAGCAAACGTCCCCAACGGTCAGGAAAGGAATCCTTGACGAAGCCAAACACGCTATCCGCACCACGAGGATGTTGCAACGAAGGGACATTCATCAGGTCGCCACTCAGCACGATACCGCCATGCTGCTTCAGCCATTCGCGCGAATACTCAAAGACAAAGTGGTCCTTGCCACGAACACGTTCGTACCCCAAAGTGCCAATCTCCTGCGGTGATGCAAGGAAATCGAAGTCTGCGTAAACCGTAATCTTTTTCATTTGACTTTGTCTTCGTCTTTCACGACTCGGCCATTGAAGCGAGCTTCATGGCTCTCACTGTTCCATCCGCTCCTAAGCAATTCTGCATCCTGAAGTTGACGGCCGAGTGCATCGTCGGCAGCCAGTAGCGAGATGTCTTTTTCAAGATTCAGCGCAAAGAGCACTCGCGCATAGATACCCATGGAAACCGTTGGGTCGCCATGTTCCACTTTAGAGACAGTGAGGCGTGTCACCGTTGCCCTGTCTGCTACGTCTTGCATAGACAGATGCCTGCGCTTGCGTGCTAGCATAATCCGTTCGCCCATGAGCTGCAGTTGTTGAGTCAATGCTCTCGGCATCATCTTTCCAAATGTATTCTTTCCCATAATTGTATCTTATTGGGCGCAAAGATATATAAAAATGTTTAATATAACAAACAATTTTGAGAAAATCTTTATCTAAAACATCTTTTTCTGAATTTTTTCGAAATAAAAAAGAAGCAGCGTTTCCAAAATGTGGAAGCGCTGCTTTTCTTTTGCTCTTGGTCGTTTATCGCTCGAGGGGTAACCAGAGCGACATGTCGTCGATGCCGCGGTTGTCCCAGGCGTAGTAGGGGATGAGGCGAATCTTGACCTTGGTCTTGGTGGCTTTGGTGAGCTCGCGATAGAGGGTCTGGTTGTTCCACTGCTGGTTGTTGACGAGCTTGGCTTCGCCTTCGAGGGCGATGAAGCTATGGCCAGCGATGGACATCTTGACTTCCTTCAGTTCGATATCGTCGTCGAGAGCTATGTCGTTGATGCGATAGCCGCCCTCGATGTCCTGACCTTCCAAGCAATAGACAATGGGTCCGCGCATAATAGCCACCTGATTCTTGGCTTCCTCGACCAAGGGATTAGCCTCGATGAGACGGGGGCGCATGTCGAAACAGAGTTCGATGACGTCGCCTTTCTTCCACTTGCGCGTGATAGCACTTTGACCTTTGAACTTTGAACTTGGAACTGTTTCGCCATTCACCTTGACGCTGTATTTGTCGCACCAATCGGGTTTGTGCAGGATGATGGTGGAGAGCTTCTTGGCTTTCTTGACGGTGAGCTTGATTTCGCCATCCCAAGGATAGTTGGTCTCCTGAGAAATCTCGAGGTCTTTGGTCTTCAGGCTGTTCTGACCGTAGAGGTTGACGAAGAGCGTATCGGCTGAACTACCGCCCAAGGTGTAAGCATACTCCTGAGTCTGGCAGAGGGTGCGCAGGGTGTTGGGAGGACAGCAGAAGCAGGTGATGTAGTGCTGACGATGCTTAGGCCAGCGCATGACGTAGGGGAACTCCTTGGTGCGGCGCAGTGCCTCGGTATAGAAGAAGTCGCGACCGTCGATGGAGATGCCACTGAGGATGCCGTTGTAGAGCTCGTTTTCGATGTTGTCGATGTACTTGCCATCGCCTGTGGTCTGGAACAAGCGCCACGAGAAGAGCATCATGCCAATTTGGGCACATATCTCATTGTGAGCAGCCTCCTGAGGCAACTGGAACTGGCGTCCGTAGGCTTGATGAATCTGCTGGATGGAGGGTTGGTTGTAGGTAGTTCCGTCGGGTGAAACGCCGTCGTAGAGAGCACCGCAACCGCCCATGATGTAAATCTTATGCTGGATGATGTCGTCCCAGATGGCTGAGAGGTTCTTCATCAGCTGAGCCTCGCCCGTTTCGGCATAGAGGTCGGCAACTCCGGCATAGAGATAGTTGGCGCGAACGGCATGACCCATGGCCTCGTACTGGTCGCGGAACTTATGACGGTCTTGGTTGTGGTCTTCGCCATTGGTCACGGAGTCGCGAATGGCTATCAAGCCCTTGGCCAGCGTGAGGTATTTCTCGTCGCCCGTCTCACGATACATCTCGGCAGCGCCCATATAGTGACTGGGGCAGATGGCATTGCGCGAGAGCTCGGCAGCATCGTTGGTGAGGAAGTTGTAGAGGAAGTCGGCAGCCTTCTTGCCACATTCGAAAAGGGTGGTCTTGCCCGTAGCACGCTTGTGGATGATGCCTGCGGTCATGAGGTGGCCAAGGTTGTAAGTTTCGAAGTTCAGGCGCGAGGCAAAGGCATGTTTCTGGTCCTTGCCGATTTCGATGCCTGCCGCATTCTCCGTCAAGGCATGGCTGTCGATGCCTGCATTGCGCTCTGAGATAACCACGGGGGTGTGGATATAACCGTCGGCACGCTGGGCTAGGGCTACCTGCTCAATGAACTTGTCCATGAGGGCATCAATCTTGGGGTCTTTAGTGACGGCATAGACCGAAGCGCAGGCTTCGAGCCATTTATACATGTCGCCATCGTGGAAGGGAGGGCCGTGGTGCTTACCCTTGACGGTGCCTGCAGCCACCTCGAAATTGCGGAAACCATTGCTGCCATGCAGTCCTAGATTGTCGATGACTTCCCAGGGAGTGTTCCAGGTGTTCCACATATCCCAGATGCCCGTAGTGGAAAGCATCTGGAAACGGTCGCCCCAGAAGCCACCCGTCCATTGAGCTGAACCCAAGGGCACGTTCTGCATCTTGGCTTGCTTGCTATGGCTCATATCGGTCAAGCCCTGAGCTTGAAGGTATGTTGCTGTGAGGCAGCAACAAGTTAGACATAAGAGGAATTTTTTCATATCGATAGTTTAATTAAAGAATACATATAGACTGATCATGACAACGGCCAAGGCAATCCAAAGGGTCGTGGCCAACTTGCTCCAGCCTTCGCGAACGGGAGCAGGAATCTCATACTGAGTATCATCGCTATCGGTCAGTGAGATGATGGCCATTGCCACCACGAGGATGACAAACAGTTCGAACGACAGCAGCATGAAGTGAGGCCAGGGGAAGGAAAGCCATTCGGGTGGCCAGAGGTAGAGTACACCGACAATGAGGCAGAACGCCGTGCCGATGGTGAGAGCGAAATTGGCAGCACGCGTGGTGGCTCGCTTCCAGAAAATGCCCAAGACAAAGACTGCAGACATAGGCGGAGCAATAAAGCCCAGCACGCTCTGGAAGACGTTGAACAAGTTGAGACCCTTGATGCTGTCGATGGCAACGGTCAGAATGATGGCCAAGGCTGCTCCAACCACCGTAACTGTTCGACCTACGATGTTGATGCGGCGCTGCGAGGCTTCGGGGTTGAAACGCTTGACGTAGATGTCCATGGTGAAGACGGTGCTCAAGGCATTGAGCGCAGAGCCGATGGTAGAAACCAAGCAGGCGGTGAGCACGGCAAATACCAAGCCGACCATGCCTACAGGGAACAAGTTTTCGACCATGGTGAGATAGGCTTCGTCCGGATTTTCAAGGGTGGGGAACAGGGCGAAGCAAAGAATACCAGGAAGGATGTAGAGCGCTACATCGAGTATCTTCAGCCATCCTGTGAAGTTAGTGCCTAACTGTCCCTCGCGCAAATCCTTGGCAGCCAAAACGGGTTGTACCATCGACTGGTCAGTACACCAGAACCACACGCCCATGACGGGATAGCCAAGCACAATCGGCAACCATGGGAAGGCTTCGTCAGAATTGGGTTTGAACATGACCCAATAGTCGCTGGGAACCTTGTCGACCAATGCTTGTATGCCGCCCACTTTGTCGAGACCCACAATGACCAACACCAGCGAAACGACGATGAGCAGTATCATCTGATAGACATTGGTATAAGCCACGGCTTTCAGTCCGCCCAGCATGGTAAAGAAGGCCGAGATGAGCAGCAGGACAAGGGCTGACATCCACATGGGAATGTCGAACACCTGACGAATCAGAATGCCGCCGGCAAAGAGCGTCAGGGCCAGCCAAGAAATGATGATAGTAACGATGGTGTACCACGCCAAGATGTTGCGTGTGGACTGACCAAAGCGCAAGCCCATAAACTCAGGAAGGGTGTGCACCTTCGCTCCTAAATATCTGGGGGCAAAGACGAAAGCCAGCAAGGCTATGAACACGAAGGCATACCAAGCATAATTGCCTGACACAATGCCTGTGGTGAAACCTGCGGAGGCCGAAGCGATGAGCATGGACGGGCCGACATTAGTTCCCCACATGGAGAAACCGATGTGATGCCAGCGCAGCGAGTGCTCGGCCAAAAACAACGAACCACCTTTCTTTCGTTTGCTACTAGCCCAGATGCCGATGGCAATGAGCACAGCAAAATAGATTCCTAAAATGAGCCAGTCAAGGCCTTGCATGTAGTGACTTTCCACGTTTGTTATATTAAAGATTAAACATTAAAGATTAAATTTCAGAAACATTAAAAATTTGATTCAAGACCTTTATAGTCTTTTTCGATTTCAATCGTTATCGTCTTGCTCATATCCATATCGTCCGTGCTGTCCACCTCGTCAGGATACATCTTGATGAGTGAACCTGGACGAACAAAGACGGGCATTTGGTCAAGCGGTACTTCGACGTTGTAATACCAGCGACCACCCTCTATGCGCTGGCCCGTGAAGAAGTTGACCCACAAGCCTTCGGGCAGATAGATGTCGCGTCGATTATCGCTGTTCATGACTGGGGCAACGAGGAACTCAGAGCCGAAGTAATACTCGTCGTCGATATGCCACACTTGGCGGTCGTCCGGATGATGGAACAACAAGGCGCGAACCAGCGGATAACCACTCTGGCATGCCTGCTCAGACTGCTCTATGATATAAGGAAGGAGGGCATAGCGCAACTTCCACCAGCGCTTGACAATGGGTGCGATATTTGGATAATGCCAGGGCTCGCGCTTGCAAGTGCCGTGATAGCGCATGTGGCTGGAGAAGACACCAAACTGAGTCCAGCGAACATACACATTCTCGTCGAGGGGCGAGTTCATGAAATCAGGAATACTGTGGAATCCCGGTACGTCGTGACTCCAGAAAGCAAAGCCAGAAAGACCGAAATGGAGGCCGCCCTTCAAAGAGCCTGCCAGACCGTCCCACGACGAGGCGCTGTCGCCTCCCCAATGCAGGGGATAACGCTGACAACCTGCCCAAGCGGAACGTGCCCAAACAATGCCTTGACCCGTGACCTCCTGGGTGACTTCGAAGGCGGCTCGCTGATAGAGCAGCGAATAGATATTGTTCAGGCGCTCAGGCGTCATGCCGTGATACTGATGGTCCATGTGGATATTCTCGCCAAAGTCGGTCTTGATGCAGGTAACGCCCATTTCGAGCAGCGGTTTCAAGAGCTGGTTCTTATACCAATCGACAGCCTTCGGGTAAGTGAAATCGATGGTGCCGGCATAGTCGAGGGCAGAGAAATTGGAAGCGCCGCCCGTAGAGGTGTCTTCTGCTTTCGTGGACTGACTGATGTAACGATTGGCCTTGGCTTCTTCCAACTGCTCAGCACCTTGGGCCACATAAGGCAATTGCCACAAGGACACCTTGAAACCATTCTGCTTGAGATGCTGGACGAAACCCTTGGGGTCTGGAAAACGCTCAGGATTGAACTTCCACTCGCAGAGCCAGTCGGTGCGGAACCAACCCGTATCGAGGTGGATGACATCGCAGGGATAATGCTCTTTGCGAAGACGGTCGCATATCTCATTGACCTCGTCGGCAGAGAAATAGGTCATGCGACTCATCCAAATGCCAAACGACCAAAGCGGCGGCATCTGCGGGAAACCCGTCAGCATGCGATAGCTGCGCAGAATCTGCTCAGGACTCTTGCCGCCGATGAGGAAAACATCGAGGGTGGCGTGGTCGTTGAGGAACTGCACAGAACGCGTGCTGTGGTCGGCCAGCGAGAGCTTGCAATAGTCGGAAGTATGATAGAAACAGCCGTACATCCTGCTGCTCATAAAGAACGGAATGTTCTTATAGCAACGACGGTTGTTGACGCCTTGTCCGTCTTGGTTCTTCAACTGGAAAGTCTGTCCGCTAAGGTCCATCTTGCGAAAGCGTTCACCCGTGCCCACGAAGCACTCGTTGGGAGCGCATTTGAAGGAGATGGTGGCGCGCTCGTTGTTTGTCGCATCGCAGTTGACGAAACCGAGGGGGAGTGCATCGTAGCGGGGAGGCGAGAAGTGGTCGTCGCTAAGCGCAATGCCCTTGGTCTCGTCGCCATCCGGATAGAAGGTGATGAAGGGCGCAGGCTGAGGCGCCGGCAAGAGGTCGCTCCAAGGGTCGAGCTTGGGGGCGCTGAGGTCGATGGTGGCCAGCTTTTTGCCATTGGCTGCGACCAAGTCGCAGCTTACTGAACCTTTATGAAGGGTGAGAGGCAGTTTTTTGACATCAGGATGGAACTGCAGCATATCGTCGGCTTCCGTCATCTCGTCGCCACTCATAGTGGTAAAAAGGCGGAGCATGTCGGGCTCGTAAGCACGGACGATGAGGTCGAAAGACTGTTGAGGCGCAGCGGTATCGGGCGCCATGTCTTCCTGATGCAGTTGTTTCTGATAAGGAATGGTTACTATGATGTCGCCATCACGCTCCACGATGTCAGTGGGCGCGTATGCTTTCCAAAGGGCTTCGTCCTTCTGCAGCGAAGGGTCGAAATCCATGAAGTCGAAAAGATGATAGTTGGTTTGTTTCACGTTTTATTTTAATCTTTAATTTTTAATCTTTAATCTTTACGTTCGGCCCTGGGTGGTTGTCGCCTATCTCATCGCGACGAATGGGGCGCAGGGCTTCAGCGGTGGATGGTTTTTTGTTGATGGGGGAACCATCAACCACAGGGGTTTTGTTATTTTCTATGGTGAAGCCGTCCGTGCGAGCATCGAGATAGATGCAGAAGCCACGATAGTTAGTGGCGTAGGGAGCAGGGTAGGGCGCACTAATCTTGTTGCCGCTAATGACGGAGCCGGGCTGGTTGCTGAGCGTATAGATGCCGCCGGCGTCATAGAGCTGACGGGCATAGTTGCTGACATTGTTACCCTCGATGCAGTTGTGCTCCATACCTGTGTTGAGAGGTGTCCATCCCCAACCGACGCAGATGCCCGAGTAGCTGAGGAAAAACACGTGGTTCTTGCTGATGGTGCAGTGGCGTACATAGCCCAATGCAATGCCCACGGCGCCCCAGTCTTCGTTGGCTGCATCTACAACGAAGTTTTCCTTGATGGTCAGTCGTTGACAGCGCTTGGCCAGGTCGGTGTAGGGACGGTGTACCTCGCGAGGACTCTCTGCAAAGGAACCGCCCATAATGGCTGTTCCGCCAATGTTGCCAAAGGTGCATTTCTGTACTACACAATCGCTGACGTTATCGACAAAGTCCAAGGCCGTGGCAGCCAGATTCTCGAACAGCACCGAGTGGAAGTCAACGTGATGGGCATTGCGCACGGTGACAGCACTCACAGGGCGCTCAATCCAAGCTTGGTTCTCCAAACCTTCGTCCCAAGGTAGTCCTGGATTTTCTTTCAACTTGTAGGCATCAACGAGAGGGAAACCGCCCTGTAGAGTGACATGCCCTTTGTGCAATGGACGGTTCCAGCATGTGTGTTTGAACGTTAAGCCTTCGAATCTCACGTAGTTGGCACCATCTACAATCACCAACTGCTCAATGCCGTCGCGCTGTTCCGTGGTACGAAGCAGGAAAGAACTGTTGCCTCGTTCGCCTCCAATGACGGGTTGTGGCCAGGGGTGCTCGAACTCCAGACGGCTTTCGGGCTCCATGAAGGAAACCTCGGTAACGGAATCGTTGAGCACACGGATGTCCTTGACACGCAGGATGGCGATGGCCCAGCGTTGGTGGACGACCATTTCGAGTGGCGGACGGCTGGTACTCTCCGCCGTATTCTTCGAGACGAAATCCCGAAGCACGGAGTCCGGGGGGGTGGGTATGGTGATGGTGCGCTTTTCCTTGTTAAAAGATATCATGCGCTCCATGCCTTTCGTTGGCAGACCGTCGTCGTGTCTGTTCTTCGGCAGACCATCATCTTGTTCTTTTAACGGCCATATCTGCCTGTGTTTTTGGCGAGGGTCGCCACAAATGACACTTGTGTGCTTCTCTCCAATACCACGGATGACGAGGGGTGACTCCTTGGTGCCGCTATCCTCAGGACGGAGGAATAACGGCTCCTGCATATAATAACGACCTTCCTGAAGGGTGATGGTGATGCCGCCTTGACAACGCGCGTCGTTGGTGCGTCGCCACTCGCGAGCTTGGCGCAGGGCGTCGTGGATACTCTCGCCATCGCGGACAATTATTTCGCCTGCGTTTGTGTAGAGACAAACAAACAACAGGAGTATGGTTAGTATTTGTTTCATCTGTCTTAGTGTATATATATTTAAGACGTAGCGAATCTTGATTTGTCATCATTAGTGACAAAATAGGGGTTTCGTCGTCTTTATGATAAAGATACTACGACAACATGAAGATGAATATGAAGCAATGGGTGGCTGATGTCATCCGACAAAAGGAGGTGACGGCCATTCCTGTGATGACGCATCCGGGCATAGAACTGAATGGAAATACGGTGCATGAAGCGGTGAGCAATGGACGAGTGCATTATGAGGCTGTGATGAAACTGACTCAGCTTTATCATTGTGCAGCAGCCTGTACCATCATGGATTTGACGACAGAGGCTGAGGCTTTTGGCGCAGAGATAGCTTTCAGCGACGAAGCAGTGCCTGCAGTAAGCAGTAGGTTATTGCCTGATGCAGAGAGCATTTACCGTCTGCAAGTTCCCTCGCTGTCGGCTGCTCGTATTCCACAATATCTCAAGGCCAATCTTTTAGCCGCAAAAGAGATAAAAGACCGTCCGCTGTTTAGTGGATGTATTGGCCCGTTCTCGTTGGCAGGCAGACTGTATGACATGTCGGAAATCATGGTGCTGATCTATGAAAATCCTGATGCGGCACATACGCTGTTGCAGAAGTGTACGGACTTCATAGCGAAATACTGTATGGCACTGAAACAGACGGGAGCTAATGGTGTGGTGATGGCAGAGCCAGCGGCTGGACTGATGTCGAATGACGACTGCAAGACGTTCTCGTCGCAGTATGTGAAACAGATTGTAGACAAGGTGCAGGATGACAACTTTATCGTCGTACTGCATAATTGTGGCAACACAGGACATTGTACGGAGGCGATGGTGGCTACAGGCGCTGCTGCTTACCATTTTGGCAATAAATGCAAGATGGAGGAGGTCATCAAAGAAGTGCCTCCAACAGCATTGGCAATGGGAAACATCGACCCTGTTTCTGTGTTCAAGGATGGAACAACAGAGGAGATGCGTAAGGTCGTTGTGGACTTGTTGGAGAAGATGAAGAATTATCCTAACTTTGTGCTCTCCAGCGGATGTGACACACCGCCACATACTCCGATTGAGAATATCAACGCTTTCTTTAGTGCTTTGGAAGAATATAACAAGAGGTGACAGAGAAAACACTTAGCTTCGAAGAATTGGGGATAACAGCTGCTGACGTGTATGAGCAGATGGGTTATCACGATGCGCAGCCCGACAAGGCTACGCAACAGGAAACTGCCATGATACTGAAGGAGGTGAGTCAGTGGCTTCGTCCACGATTCTCGTATTTTGTGGTGAACAAGCAGCCTGACTTTGAGATGGGAAACATCATCCTACGCCAACTTCGTGGTTCTGAGGCTTTTGCACTCTTTATTTGTACCAGTGGTTTGAAGTTTGAGACTTATCAACAACGGCTGAAAGAACAGGGCGACATGGTGCGTGTGTTCATAGCCGATGCACTGGGTAGTGTGATTGCTGAGAAATGTGCAGACCAGATGGAGAAAGCACTGCAGGAAAGCATTGACAAGTTGGGATGGAAGCACACCAACCGTTTTTCGCCAGGCTATTGCGGATGGCATGTCTCGCAACAGCAATTACTCTTTCCTTTGTTCCAAGGACATACCTGTGGAGTGAAGCTGACAGACTCTTCGCTGATGGTTCCTATTAAATCAGTAAGCGGCATCATTGGTTTGGGCGAAAAAGTGCGCAAGTTGGAATATACCTGCGGACTTTGTGATTTCAAACAATGTTATAAACGAAAGAAAAAGGCTTGAAGATTTTTCAAGCCTTATTTCATGATAATTTGCCGATCCTTTTTTATAATTTGCCAAGCAGTTGTTTTGCAACGGTGACGGCTGAGTTGGCATTGTCGCTATAGCCATCGGCTCCGATTTCATCAGCAAAACCTTGGGTGACAGGAGCGCCACCTACCATCACTTTCACTTGGTTGCGGATGCCTGCTGCTTCGAGCGCATCAATGACTTCCTTCATATAACCCATCGTCGTCGTGAGCAAAGCACTCATGCAAAGGATGTCGGGCTGGTTCTTCTTCACTTCTTCAATGAACTTGTCGGCAGAAACATCAATACCGATATTAATGACTTCGAAGCCACAGCCCTCGAGCATCGAGGCAACCAGGTTCTTGCCAATATCGTGCAAGTCGCCCTTGACGGTTCCAATGACCACCTTTCCTATAGAAGTGCTGGCGCTGCCTGCGAGCATAGGTTTCAGCAGTTCCAAAGCAGACTTCATGGCACGGCCAGCCATTAACAACTGGGGCACGAAAGCTTTACCGTCTTGGAAGCGCTGGCCTACTTCGCCCATGGCGCGAATCATCTGTCCATTGATAAGGTCAGCAGGTGCTATGTTCTGAGCAACGGCCTCTCGAGTGGCTGATGCCGCATCGTCGCTCTTGCCATTCAAAATGGCTTGGAAAAGGCATTCGGCAGGATTGGCATTGCTAGAAGAACTAGAATTACTAGAATCACTAGAGGGACTAGATTTACTTGAATCACTAGAAATTGGCTCTTTGGGGAAAACAATCGTTGGCTGGCCCATCTCCGCATTCAGAGGAGAAAGGAATATGCTAGCAACGGGTTCGATGGCTTTGGCTATCAAGTGGATATGAGCATCCGTCGTGCCACAACATCCACCGACAATAGACAAGCAATGATGTTCCAGCAACGGCCAAAGGTCGGCAAGCAGACTTTCTGGTGTCTTGTTGTAATGCCCGTTTCCGTCAGGCATTCCTGCATTGGGATATAGGCTTACCTTGGTTCCAAAGCGAGAGAGTTGTTGCACGAGAGGACTCATGGCTTTAACATCGCTGACGCAGTTGATGCCGACAGAGAATAGGTCTGAGGGCTTAAGATTGATGTCTGAACTCAGACTGTCGAGGAAAGCGCAGATGTCTTGTCCCAGCATGTTATGTCCGTCAGGAGTGGAAACGGAGAAACTGAGCATGATAGGCAAAGAGGGAGTAAGGCGTTTGGCTTCTTCAATAGCAATGCGAGCATTCTGCGTATCGAAAATGGTCTCTATCAACAAGGCATCGACACCTCCATCAGCTAGTGCCTGAATCTGCTCTGCATAGGCTGCACGCAAAGCGTCTTCGCTGAGAGGTTCGCCACTGGTTGCAACTGATGTGGTTCGACTCGTCGGACCGATGCTTCCTGCAACGAAACGAGGCTTGGCTGAAGAACTGAATTCATCGGCACACTGACGGGCAATCTTGACGGCTGCGAGATTGATTTCTCGACAATAGTCCTGCATGCCAAAATCGCCCATGGAGATGCGCTGGGCATTAAAGGTATTGGTTTCGATGATGTCGGCACCAGCTTCAAGATATTTACGATGAATGTCGCGAACCACAAAAGGTGCGGTGAGCGAGAGCACATCATTGCATCCCTTCAGGTCGTAGTTGTGGTTGGCAAAACGAGCTCCACGGAAATCCTCCTCGCGCAATTGGTATCGTTGAATCATCGTTCCCATGGCGCCATCGAGCAGGAGAATGCGGTCGGTGGGGATTTCTTTGGGTTCGCTAGTATTACTAGATAGACTAGAACCACTAGATTGACGAGAGAAGCTTGCTTCCGTCAAACGGATAATCTCTTCCACTTCACGATCGGCTTCGTCTTTAAAATCTGCAGGATGCAAGAGGCGGGCGGTTTGGAAATCATCCACAATCTTCATGGCTTGCTCCACCTCACGTTCATTGTGGAAGTCCATTTCCAGATGTACACCATCGCCTCCGATATTGTCGAGCAGAGGACGCAGTTCGTCGAGCGTCACCCAACAAGCCATGATGCTCTTGCCGCCAGCAAGAATCTTCTTATACAGGTCATACCACTTTGGTGAACCGCCCTGAGGTTCTCCCACGCCTGGCGTCCACTGGATAGCATTGAGTTCTTTAATCTCCAGCAGGGCATCCAAATGATGCATCGCCCCAACGCCGTCCAGATGATAAAGGGTATAGTCAATCTTCTGGCATTGCTCACGGATAAAGGGTTGAACGAAACGACGATAGTCGTCAACACTGATCATGGTTGAGATGTCACTCTGCAACTTCGACATCTTGCCTGGAGCCCACGACGAGAAATAGCAGAATGCCATTTCATCGCCTTCGCGAATGATGTCGTAAAGCTCGTCGAATACTTTGAAATAGATGTCGTTAATCTGTTGCATCTGGTGTTCCAAAACCTCGGGTTGCATCACCGTGTCAAGCAACACCTTGTCCGTTCCCTTGATAGCTGCAAGTACATCCAGTCCTTCCATCAAGTCGGGCATGCCTACATAATAATGACCTTGCGCCTTGGCCTTGCAAGCTTTCAGCAACTCCTTATGCAGCAGGTAGTTAGGATGCTGCGGATTGAAGACGATGTTATCGGTGTAGTTGGGATTGGGATGAATCCAGATGGTATCTTCGCCACCTTCGAACACACCACCAAGGATAGCTGCCAGCGAACCTGGTCCTAATTGGGTATTAGCAACTGGCAACATATCGGCCATCAGCGATGAGTGGGCTACATACCAATCCAAGTATTCAGCACGCCATTGAGGGTCGAACCAACGCTGGTTCAAATCCTTGTAAGGGGTGGGGGCAGGAATGTCGGCATGAGGCTGAACACCCTCTTGAAAGTGTTCCCACATGTTGAGTACAATGCCTTTGTGATTCCACCAGTCAATATAATGCTTTTTGGTCTCTTCGAGATTCTGTTTCCAAGTATTCATCATTGTTCTTATCACGTGTATTTATTTAATGACGAATCTTGTCTCTGTTTGTCACTATCAGACAAAGATTAGTGATGACATGACGTAGTCGCTGACGAAGAGTCCACGTCGTGTCAAGGCGAGATGATTGTTGGTGAGCTGCAACAAACCATCTGCCATAAAAGGCTGTGCTTCCTTCAGACAATAGGAGCGAAAGCGTTCAGACAAAGTGCTGAGGTCTAGGCCGTCGCTGGTGCGCAAGGCTGTGGTGATACCATCATTATAATGCGTCACTTCATCAATGTCTTCGCTTTCAGCAGGCAATTCTCCTTGATGGATGGAAGCGACGTATTCCTTGATATCTGCAATATTCCAACTGCGACTCTTGAGGTCATAGCTATGAGCTGCAGCTCCCAGTCCGATGTAAGGAACATCGTGCCAATAGCTACTATTGTGGCGAGAGCGATAGTCGGGACGTGCAAAGTTGCTGATTTCGTAATGCTCATAGCCTGCTTCCGTCAGCCTATCCATCAATAGCTCGTACATCGCACGCTCCGTCTCTTCATTTCTCATTCCTAATTTCTCATTTCTCATTTGCTCATAGAGCACCGTGCCTTCTTCTATCATCAGACAATAAGCAGAGATATGCTCTACATTCAGACTTAATGCCTCATCGATATCTCGTTTCCAATCATCAAGAGTCTCGTTAGGGAAACCATACATCAGGTCGATACTGATATTCTGGATGTCAGCTTCTCTCAGTATGTTGACCGCTTGCTGAACTTGTTCTGCCTGATGACGACGATGCAAGAATCGTAGGCGTTGATTGTCGAAAGTCTGAGCACCCATAGAAACACGGTTGATGCCGAGCTGTGACAGAATCGTAGCATACTCCATCGTTACGTCATCAGGATTCATCTCGATGGTTATTTCCTCCGCATCGTTGCCATATACCTTATTTATATATAAGAAGAGCTGGCGCAGTTGGGGAATAGACAACTGACTGGGTGTTCCTCCTCCCAGATAAATGGTTTTGATGGGTTCGGAAGAGGGACGCAAGGTCATCTCTTTGCAGAGTGCATCGACATACTGTTGACGTAAATTTAAGTCAACAGTAGAGTAGAAGCCACAATAGATGCAACGACTCTTACAAAAGGGAATATGTATGTAAAGACCTGCCATTTCGCAGGCAAAATTACTAATAAAGTTTAATATTTGAAAGTAAACGTAGGTTTTTTGGCCAAAATTGTCTACCTTTAGCCTCCGATTTCTGAAATAATAACTTAAAACAATAAGCCATATGAAAGTTTATCAGACAAACGAAATTAAAAACATTGCACTCATTGGCAGTGCGGGTAGCGGCAAGACTACACTTGCCGAAGCAATGGTCTACGAAGCAGGCATTACAAAACGCCGCGGTACCGTAGAGGGTAAGAACACCATGAGCGACTATTTCCCTGTTGAGCAGGAATACGGCTACTCGGTGTTCTCAACTGTTTTTCATGTAGAGTGGAATAACAAGAAACTGAACATCATCGACTGTCCAGGTTCTGACGACTTCGTAGGTGGTTCTATTACCGCTATGAACGTTACAGACCAGGCTGTCATTCTCGTGAATGGCCAGTATGGTCCTGAGGTTGGCACGATGAATGCTTTCCGCAACACAGAGAAACTGAAGAAGCCTGTTATCTTCCTCGTTAACCAGTTGGATCGTGACAACTGCGACTTTGACGCCATTCTGAGTCAGTTGCGCGAGGTGTATGGTAACAATTGCGTTCCCGTTCAGTATCCTATCGCTACAGGTGCTGGCTTCAACAGCGTTATCGACGTTCTGTTGATGAAGAAATACTCTTGGAAGCCAGAGGGTGGTGCTCCAATCATTGAGGACATTCCTGCTGATCAGTTGGATAAGGCCAAGGAGATGAAGGCTGCATTGGTAGAAGCTGCCGCTGCCGGTGATGACACACTGATGGAGAAGTTCTTCGAGAGTGAAGACCTGAGTGAGGACGAGATGCGTGAGGGTATCCGCAAGGGTCTTGTAACTCGCAGTATCTTCCCTATATTCTGCGTTTGCGCAGGTCGCGATATGGGTGTTCGTCGTCTGATGGAGTTCTTGGGCAATGTAGTTCCCTTCGTCAGCGAGATGCCAGTTATCAAGAATACTGCTGGTGTTGACGTTCCTGCTGATTCTTCAGCTCCCACTTCTCTCTATTTCTTCAAGACGGGTGTTGAACCACACATTGGTGAGGTTCAGTACTTCAAGGTGATGAGTGGTGTTGTAAAGAGTGGTGATGACCTGACGAACGCTGACCGCGGTTCAAAGGAGCGCATGGGTACTCTATATGCATGTGCTGGTGCTAACCGTATCCAGGTTGACGAACTGCGTGCTGGTGATATCGGCTGTACTGTAAAACTGAAGGATGTTAAGACTGGCAATACACTGAATGCTAAGGATGTTGACAACAAGTTCGACTTCATCAAGTATCCTAACTCGAAGTTCTCTCGTGCCATCAAGGCTGTCAACGAGGCTGAGACTGAGAAGATGATGGCTGCTCTGCAGAAGATGCGCCAGGAAGATCCCACGTGGGTTGTTGAGCAGTCTAAGGAATTGCGCCAGATTATTGTTCATGGTCAGGGTGAGTTCCACCTGCGCACCTTGAAGTGGCGTATGGAGAACAACGAGAAGATTCAGGTAGAGTATCTGGAGCCAAAGATTCCTTATCGTGAGACTATCACGAAGATGGCTCGTGCCGACTATCGTCATAAGAAGCAGTCGGGTGGTGCAGGTCAGTTTGGTGAGGTTCACCTGATTGTTGAGCCTTACACCGACGGCATGCCTGATCCAACTTCATTCACCATCAATGGTCAGGAGTTCAAGATGAACATCAAGTCGAAGGAAGAGAAAGACTTGGAGTGGGGCGGTAAGCTGGTATTCATCAACAGCGTTGTTGGTGGTGCTATTGATATGCGCTTCATGCCTGCAATCCTGAAGGGTATCATGGAACGTATGGAGCAAGGTCCATTGACAGGTTCTTATGCTCGTGATGTTCGCGTGATTGTTTACGATGGTAAGATGCACCCAGTTGACTCTAACGAGTTGTCGTTCATGCTGGCTGCACGTAACGCCTTCTCAGCAGCCTTCAAGGAGGCAGGTCCTAAGGTGCTTGAGCCTATCTATGACCTCGAGGTATTGGTTCCTGCCGACTACATGGGTGATGTAATGTCTGACCTGCAGGGTCGTCGCGCCATCATCATGGGTATGGACAGCGAGGCAGGCTATCAGAAGCTCAGCGCCAAGATTCCTTTGAAGGAGCTTGCTTCTTACTCGATTGCCCTGTCATCTCTGACCGGTGGTCGTGCATCGTTCACCACACAGTTCTCAAGCTACGAGCTCGTTCCAAACGATATCCAGCAGGAGCTCATCAAGCAGCATGAGGCTGAGATGAAGGAAGAAGAATAAGCGTGTTTGGTGGTTCTGCCACCATCACCTCTTTCCATAAAAAAAGCTCTCCAAATCGGAGAGCTTTTTGTTGTTATTAGTTGTCTGCCAGGATGATTCCACCCATTGGCTGTATGGTTATCTTTGCCTTGCCATCTGCTCCAACCTTTAAGGTCTTCAGCTCTGACGTAGGCAACAACTCGTCTTTCTTCTTTGGCTTATCCGTATAATAACGAATAGTCTTTCCTGCAAACATGGGAAGTGAAAGTGTCAGCACCTTCTTCTCTTGTGTTCCGTTAAGACCACCGACATACCATTTATTACCAGTGCGACGGGCAATCACAGCAAACTGCGTGGGATAACCATCGACGAACTGTGTCTCATCCCAGGTAGTAGGAATCTCGCGCAAGAAGTCGAGCTCAAACTGAGGAAGCTCTTCCAAGTTGTTGGGATACATGGCGACACAGTTGACACTGGTCTGGATGACGATAGAAGAAGCCATCTCAAACACATCGCTGGTATAGCGAGGATGACGGCTCTTATTGTCGCGACTCATGTGGCGGTTCATGAGGACGCCACCCCAGTCGGCAGCGGCTACGGCATTGCGAGAGAAGGGATGCATGGTCAACTCAAAACCTTCCTTCTTGGCGTGGTATTCCGAGAAGAAGATATTCTCCGAGGCGAGGAAAGCCTCACTGGCTACGAAGTTAGGATACATGCGCTCCCAGCCACGAGGCAGTGTACATCCATGGAAAATAACCTGTATCTTATGACGGTTGGCATCAGCCAGAATATCCTCATAAAGTTGCATCATCTCCTGTTTGTCGCCTCCGAAGAAATCGACCTTGATACCAGCAACGCCGATACGTTCCATCCAAGTCATCTCTCTTTCACGAGCAATCGCTGTGCTCATGCCGTAACGAGGTCCCTGAGGCGCATCGTTCCAGTTACCGTTGGAGTTGTACCACAGCAGCAGTTTGACACCTTTGCTCTGGGCATACTTGGAGAGCTGCTCCATACGGTCGCGACCAATTTGGGTATCCCACAGAGCATCGACGAGGGTGTATTCATAACCCATAGTTGCGGCAAGGTCAATCATCTTGACCTGGTCATCGTAGTTCGTGGCGGAGTCCTGCCAGAGTATCCAGCTCCAAGTGTAACGGCCGGGCTTGTAATTGGTGGATGCCTCATACATAGGTTCTACGACATCGTAGGGGATGGTTGTTTCAACAATGGGCTTGAGGGTGCTTCCCACGGTGATGGTGCGCCAGGGGGTATGACCTCCAGGCATAGGAATGACGGGATGGCGACTGCCTTGACCTTTCATCTCGCCGGCATTGGGGAAGGTGATAGTATAACCCTTGCCAGCTTCATAGTCGCTCAGGTGTGTACCAACATATTGTCCGTTGGTGCCAGTCTCGCTGACCAATACCCAGCCGTCGTCACCAATGTGGAACAGACAGGGGAAGGTGTAACCCTCGCCAAAAGCAGAAGGCTTAGCAATCGGGGCATCGGGGGTGTACTCCTCCTCGTAAGAGGGTTTGGTCTGTGCAAATCCCACCATGGTCTTGCTCTGCGGACAGATGAAGCTGGTGGTCTGTTCGGGGAAGTTGAAGCCAGTGGCCTCCTTCTTGATGACGGCATTGCCACAGAACTCACCCTTTCCCTTCGGCAGGGTGTAGCGGAAAGCCACGTCGTTGTTGGCTACGAGGAAGGTAACCGTCATGGGCAGGCCTTCTTTGTTCTCGAAGTTCACGTCCAACTGGTTTGCTACGAAGTGAGAAGAAGAAGTCTTGGTACGTGTCATGGTGTAATTCTTGTTCACCTGACTCTCCTTGCTGTCTTTCAGCTTTAGGTCTTTGGTGAAGTCACCGATGTCTGCCTTCAGTCCGAGAGCCGAAGGAGTCACCATGTTCTTTCCATCGTAATTAACACTATAACAGGCCTGTCCGTTTTGACAGACAATGTTCACTTGCAACTTGCCATCAGGCGAAGCTACATTTAAAGTCTGTGCCATAAGACCAATAAAGGACATAAGGCACAGACCAGTAATGAATAGTTTTTTTTTCATCATTATACAAATTTTACAAGGATTCGGAATACCTTTGCGGGAGCTGCCATCCATTCTTGCATGGCCTCCTCGGCATGTTCGGGCGTTACCTCATTGCTAATCAAGATGTCATAGGGCGGGTTGTTCTTCTCGAGATAACGGATAACACCTTCAAAATCTTCTGGCTGGGCATTGCGTGAACCACGAATGTCGAGCTCCTTTTGTACGAAAAGCTTGGTGGTAAACTGTACATCCTGCTTGGCATAACCAATGCAGACCACACGACCAGTAAAGGCTACCTCATTGACCGCCATCTGATAAGTAACAGGGGCACCAACAGCCTCGATGACGACATCAGGACCTGCGCCGTTAGTTATCTCCTGCAAACGATTGTGTACATTCTCCTTAGCAGAGTTGATGGTATATTCAGCACCTAAACCGCGAACAATAGCCAGTTTTTCGTCGTCCATATCGCAAGCAATGACTTTAGCACCACGCATGATGGCACGTACTACGGCACCAACTCCTACCATACCACAACCAATTACCATGACGGTATCGGTGTCTACCACCTGAGCACGACTGACTGCATGGAAACCTACAGACATAGGTTCTATGATGGCTGCATGCTCTACTGTGATATTACCAATGGGAATGACTTTTTGCCAAGGAACAGCAATATATTCACGCATGGCACCATTGCGCTGAACACCCAGTGTCTCGTTGTGCTGACAGGCGTTATAACGACGGTTCTTGCATGAAGGACAGTGTCCACAATTGGTATAGGGATTAACGGTTACTGCCATACCGGCCTTCAGGTGAGCAGGTACGTTGGCACCTGTTTCTGCTATCTCTGCACCAATCTCATGACCAGGAATTACGGGCATCTTCACCATCGGGTTCAGACCGCGATAGGTGTTTAAGTCGCTTCCGCAGAATCCTACATAATGTATCTTAAGCAGCACCTCGTCTGCTCCACATTGAGGTTTCTCAATGTCAACCACCTTCATCACCGAAGGTTCTGTAATCTGTAATGCTTTCATCTTATCTATTTACAATTTTACTATTTACTATTTACAATTTATTTGCTAATTTAGCTATTGTACAATTTGTAATACTTATTCACTCATATTCTTGATGTAGGGGAGTTCCTTCAATTTGCCAAAGCCGAAGAAATGCTTGGCATTGTCACAGAGGAACAATCTTTTTTCTTTGTCTGTCAGTTCTGTGCTTTTGCTCACGAAGTCGTAAGACATCTTATAGGTGATGGCGGTAATGGTGCGAGGATAGTCCGATCCCCACATCAGTTTCTCCATACCCACTTCGTCAGCAGCTTCCTTGATTGCTTTGATGGCAGAAGGGAAGGGATAGAACTCATCGTTGAAGAGCCAAGTGATACCACCGCTCTCGACATAGACATTCTCATGGCGAGCCAACCGGATTTGCGACATCCAATTGGGACGTGTCACCATGCCAAAGTGCCCGATGGCAATTTTCAGTTTGGGACATTCCTGAATCACCTCTTCCATCTGACTAACTTGTACATCTCCATCAGCCAGTTCGATGCCAAGAATAATACCATGTTGTTCCATATATCGGAACATCTGCATCATCTCGTCATTCAAGAACTGAACGTTCAGTCGTGCAGCAGGAATCTTAAGTCCTTTAAACCCTTGCTCTATTAATTGCTTGGCTTGTGACAAGAAACCAGGCTGACGTGTCTCTGGCATTCCGAAGCAGAAGAAACGGTCAGGGTATTGTTGCTGAACCTGCTGCAGATAGCTGTTCTGGAGACCGTCAATAAACTCCTGTGTGATGACAGCGGCAGACACCTGTGCATAGTCCATGTTCGACAGAAAACGTTCTGCCGTGTTCTGACCATCCGTCATATATGGAGGCAACATCTGGCGCTCCTCGCCAAAGAAGATGCTTCGGCTGCGATTGGGTTCAAGAGGGTGAATGGGCGAACCATTCACCACTGTATCTACATTCAGCCACAAGTGAGCATGCGCATCAATAATCTTACATCTTACTTCTTCCATCAGACATCTTTATGTATTGGCCCATGATACTCGCTGTTGGTCACCAATAATTTCGCGTACTTCCTTTACCAATTGCTCATCCATTGGTTCTTCGATATAGGCAATGTTTGTCTTGATAGCCTCAGGACGAGTGGTGCTGAATACGGTTGAAGCAATGCGAGGGTTCGAGCATGAGAACTGCATAGCCAATTTCTCAATAGGATAACCCTTTGCTTTACAATGCTCAGCAGCCTGCTTGCAAACTTCTACCAATGGTTTTGGGGCAGGATGCCAGTCGGGCACACCACGTTCTGTCAACAATCCCATTGAGAAGGGAGAAGCAGATAGTACACCAATACCACGCTCATCGAAGAAATCCATGAAGTCAACTAGCTTATCGTCGCACAGACAATAGTGGCAGAAGTTCATGACGCTCTCCACCATGCCTGGCTCTGCATGCTCGATGACCCATTTCAAGTTCTCCAACTGCAAGTCGGTGATGCCTACGTGTTTCACCACACCTTCCTTCTTCAACTCATGAAGGGCGGGCAGAGTCTCGTCAACCACTTTCTGCAGTCCTCCTTCCATACGACCTTGGAACTCGATATCGTGTACATTAATAATATCAATATAGTCAATATGCAGACGCTCCAAACTCTCATAGACGCTTTCTTTGGCACGTTTGGCAGAATAGTCCCATGTGTTTACGCCATCCTTGCCATATCGCCCTACCTTTGTTGATAGGTAGAACTTGTCGCGAGGAATGTCCTTTAGGGCTTTGCCTAATACAGTCTCTGCCTTGTAGTGGCCATAGTAGGGCGACACATCGATGATATTGATGCCTGCATCCACTGCTGCAAACACAGCGTCGATGCCACGATTCTCGTTGAAAGAGTGGAATACCCCACCCAAAGAAGAGGCGCCGAAGCCCAGCTCCGACACCTTCATTCCTGTTTTACCTAATTCTCTATATTGCATGTTTTGCCATTTGTTACATATGGAAAGCATCACTTTCGTTGGGGCGATAAGCCTTACCGTCTTCGTCTTTTATATAGACTTGCAGATCGGTAAAATAACCTGTCTCCTGCAACTTCTTCAGCTCAGCCTTTGTCTCCTCAAAGCCGTGAAACTCTTTGGCTGATGCAATGTGGTTAGTAAACTCCAATTTCTTCTTCTCGGTGTCGAGAACAGAGATCCACTCATCCTTGGTGCGGTCTCCAATAATGAATTTCTTGCTCATAAGTATATTTGTTTTTGTTTAAAACATCCAGCCAATACGAATAGAAGGCTCAATGTAGACTTTTGTATATGTTCCTTTTGTTTCTATTATGGGTCTGTGAGTGATAGTTCCGTCAGTAGCGGTATAGATGCCAGTTTCTGACGAGTACTTGCTAGCCGATTCTGATACAACGGCAGTACCGATGGTCTGTCTCTGGCCTTTCACTTCCGTATAGTTGCCGTTGGATTTCTTACCCATATTAAAGGTAATACCCAACTCAGCACCGATATACAACTTCTTATAGATATAATAGTCGATACCCGTGAAAACGCTTCCGAAGAAACCATTCTCGTTCACCTTGTCACCATCAGAACTACGTTTCTTGTATTCTGCATTTTCGTAGGTTGTATTGACGATGGATGATGTTGTCTCTGGCGTTATTGTAGTCGTTGACAATTCCTTCGTAGCAGAATAGAAACGTCCCAGATAGCCACCCTCAAGACCACCATAGAAATCCAGCCGTCCTGTGTTGGCAAAATGATATTCGTAGCCTAACGAGAATCTCAGCGTCAAAGCATCGTTTGTTATTTTACTGAAAGTTTCTGTAGTGCTTGTTCCCTCCAGTTTTGATGAATTCTCGTCAGTATCTCTGTCAAATCCTACACCAACGCCCAGACGCACTGCACTCTTATCGTTCAGGAACATACGGGCATTCAACTGCGCCACTTTCACGGGCTTCGATTCGTAGTCAAACGGGTTAAACTTCCATTCCAGTGTAAAGAGACCGGCAGGCAGTCCTACTTCTTGCTCCTGTGCTGAAACTGTAAGGCTTGTCAGCGCGAGACCTACGATGAATAACAGTTTTTTCATTGTCAAATCATTAGTGGATTAGTAAATTCTTGGCAAAGATAGCGAATTCAATTTAAACAACCAAATAAATGGTCACAAAAATCACTCTGGAATGAGTGCTGCAGCTTCCGGAGTCAGTAAAGGACGTATTTTTTCGTAGGGGATATTGAAGTTTATCATGCCAGCAGCATAGGGAGCAATTTCGTATTGCTGATAGCAGAAATTCAGTCCTTCCTTGATGAAACAGGGAGCAGCACTGGGCAGAGGAATACGGTTCACATCGTCCACCTCAATCAGCATGTCCTTCAATTGTTCATCTGTTATCAGACTATCCTCGAATTCCTGGAAATAGCTGAGCACACCTTGCTTGATAAGAGCGTACAGTTCAGGAGATTCCGCATTTTTGAACAGTGTTTGGTCTTTCTTATAGAAAGATTCCGTTTCCTTGTTATACTTCGTTTCGTAACCGATGCGTTTGCCATCGCTCTTACGGAATGTCTGTCCTGCAGATGTGGCAAACCCGTGCGCACCACCCATAATACCTTCGCTATTAGTCAGGTAGGTTATGTAATGCTCATTGTCCTCCAGTAGCTTGATGCGCTGATAATAGGAGAACTGCATGCCAGGATAACCATTGTTTCTGATTTCTTTCCAGGAAGCTACCATTTCTTGATAACAACTATTTACGGTTGCTTTAATAGCCTCTTCTCCGTCATTATACAACTTTACCTCTGGTTCTCCTTCTTGCATAGGTCTTGAAGCCAATTCCTCAAAAATGTACTGGCGAATAGCTTGTACCAAAGAATCGTTACCACTAGCGGGCCAGTCTACGCAGACCTTCACACTGGCCATCGAGTCATCTTTCTCCAAACCAATGCTGTCCGTCGTAAACTCAGAACTCTCAGAGTTCTCTGATCCCTGAGAAGCACGATGGCCGCAAGCACTGAGCATTGCGGCCATCATGATATAAAGAATTGTTCGTTTCATAGATTACTCACCCTTGATAGCTGCAACACCTGGGAGAACCTTACCCTCGATAGCCTCGAGCAGAGCACCACCACCAGTAGAGATGTAAGATACCTGGTCAGCCAGACCGAACTTGTTTACACAAGCTACAGAGTCACCACCACCAATCAGTGAGAAAGCACCCTCGGCAGTAGCCTTGGCAATAGCATCGCCGATGGCACGTGAACCAGCGGTGAAAGCGTCGCACTCGAATACACCAGCAGGACCGTTCCACAGAATGGTCTTAGCACCCTTGATAGCCTCAGCAAATGCCTTCTGGCTCTCAGGACCAGCGTCAACACCCTCAAAACCAGCGGGAACCTTGTTGGCTGGGCAGGTGATAATCTCAGAACCGGGCTTAACGGTCATGGTGTCGAAGTCGAGGCCGTTGGTAGCGGTGCAGTCAGAACCCAGAACCAGCTCAACGCCATTCTTCTTAGCCAACTCCTCAACGCCCAGGGCAACGTCCAGCTTGTCGAGTTCTACGATAGACTCACCATCTTAGAAGATACCTTAGAACCACCCATGATGGCAACGAAAGGACGCTTGATGTTAGAGAGAACGGCGTCAACAGCCTGAACCTCCTTCTCCATCAGCAAGCCCAGCATCTTGTTGTCAGCGTCGAAGTAGTCAGCGATAACAGCAGTAGAAGCGTGCTTGCGGTGAGCTGTACCGAAGGCATCCATCACGTAGCAGTCAGCGTAAGAAGCAAGTGTCTTAGCAAACTCCTTCTGGCTGGCCTTCATAGCCTTCTTAGCCTCGTCGTATGCAGGATCAGCCTTGTCGATACCTACGGGCTTACCCTCTTCCTCAGGATAGAAACGCAGGTTCTCGAGCAGCAGAGCCTCACCCATCTTCAGAGCCTTAGCAGCATCAGCAGCCTTAGCGCAGTCGGGAGCGAAAGCAACGGGAACACCCAGAGCCTTCTCAACAGCCTCGCGGATCTGACCGAGTGACTTCTTGGCA
>CACZMV010000031.1 GCA_902782305.1 uncultured Prevotellaceae bacterium | reverse complement strand
AGGGGACAACTTATTGCCAAACCCCTCCATTAAAAGAATGAATGTGGTTAAAAATATAGCATAAAATGGTATGCTAACTTAACAACCTAGGTCGGTTCTACGGAGAATGGCGGTAGCCAGAACCAGGGTGGTAACAGCAACACCGGTGGTGGCAACTTGGGGCAGAATTGATGGATGATGTAAGATGGAAGATGTAAGAATGGGACTGCCAAAAATTGGCGGTCTCATTTTGTAAATGAACTTTTTCGGCAATTCATTTGGAAGTTACATTTATTATTCGTATATTTGCAGCATAAACACAATACTGATTAAACGTTTAATACTATGGATCTTTTATATCAAATTTTCGGATGGTTAGGCAGCATTGGCCTTATCCTGGGTTACTTGCCTCAGGCAATCCAGACAATCCGTACCCGTCAGACAGACGGTATCTCACTGCCGGGTTTCTGCATGATGACCTTGGGAAGTGTGTGTTTTATGAGTCAGGGACTGATGTTGTGCTTTAGGCAGGGCATTGAGGTGGGTATCTTCTTTTTCATTACCAACTTCATTACAGCCGGATGTGCAGCTATCATCTTTGTCATCAAGATGAAGAATGACCATAACAAGAAGAAGATTAAGAATTTAGCAGAACAGGTATGACGAGCATTAAAGGACATATAGTCAATGTGGTTCGACACGAGATATTCGATGGCGAACTGGTGATAGAGGGTGAGAAGATAGTAGAGGTGAAGCACTGCGATTTGCCTGAAAGAGAGAAACCATGGCCGTACATCATGCCGGGTTTCATAGACGGGCACGTACACATAGAGAGCAGTATGATGGTGCCTCACAAGTTTGCACATATTGCCGTGAGTCATGGTACCATCGGTGTGATAGCCGACCCGCACGAGATAGGTAATGTGCTGGGCATTGAGGGCGTGGACTACATGATACGCTCGGGCAAGGAGGCTCGATTCAACTTCCTGTTTGGAGCGCCGAGCTGCGTGCCTGCCGTGGGTGGCGACATAGAGACCTGCGGAGCGGTGATTGACGCAAAAGCTACGGAGACGCTCATGGCTCGCGAGGACATTGGTTTCCTGGGCGAGATGATGAACTATCCGGGTGTGCTGGCTGGCGACAAGGAGGTGATGGCCAAGATTGAGGCTGCACTGCGCCACGACAAGCCCGTGGACGGACATGCACCCGGAGTGGTGGGACACCAGCGCGACCAGTATGCGGGAGCGGGCGTGACCACCGATCATGAGTGCTCGACACTGGAGGAAGGCCGTGCGTGCATCAGGGCTGGCATGAAGGTGATTATCCGCGAGGGAAGTGCTGCTAAGGACTACCAGCTGCTGAGTCCGCTGATTAACGAGAGTCCGAACATGGTGATGCTGTGTACGGACGACTGCCATCCCGACGACTTTGTGCGTGGACACATCAACCTGATAGTGAAGCGCGCGCTGGCTGACGGATTCGAGCTGTGGGATGTGCTGAAGGCTGCCTGTGTGAATGCGCAGAAGCACTACAAGCAGCGCTGGGGACTGTTGCAGGAGGGCGACCCTGCCACCTTCATCACGGTGGATAATCTGACACCGCACTTCCGTGTGGAGAGCACATGGATTCGCGGAGCAGAGGTGTTCAACTATAACTCCAGTCTGCCCTTGAAACATGAGGACGTGGACGAACATATTCTGGACTATGACTTCCCCAACAACTTCGTGGCTGCGCCCATTACCGCTGCAGACATCAGCCTGGAGCTGAAGCCTGGCGACACGGCACACATCATACATGCCTCGGACGGTAGTCTGCTGACCGCCCACGATGCGGTGGAGATAACGGGTAACCCGCTGTTCGATTCGCAGTATCCTTGGACGGAGGTGCAGAAGATAGTGGTGTACAACCGCTACGTGCCCGGAGCCAAGCCCGTGGTAGGACTGGTTCGCGGTTTCGAAATCAAGGAGGGGGCTATGGCTGGTTCAGTGGCTCACGACTGCCACAACATTGTAGCCATAGGTTCCAACGACGAATACATCGTGAAGGCCATCAACCGTATTGTCGAGATGCAAGGTGGACAGGTGGTTGTCAGTGCTGACGAGATGAAGGACATTCCATTGCCTATAGCGGGACTGATGGCGCCTATGGGTGGCCACGAGATAGCCTTCCGCACGCTGTGCATCCAAGACATGGTGAAGGAAATCGGCTGCAAGATGAAGTCGCCGTTTATCACGATGGCTTTCATGGCACTGCCTGTGATTCCGGACATCAAGATAACGGACCGACACCTGATGGATACGAAAAAGATGGAGGTTATCTATTAAGAAAAAAGAGAGGATGTCTGTTGCGGACATCCTCTCATTCGTATATTACTTTTCTATCAACGCCACGGCATAGGCCGAAATGCCTTCCTGACGCCCCGTAAAGCCTAACTTCTCAGTAGTGGTGGCCTTGATGGAGATGTTGTCAGGGTCGGTACCTATGACCTGGGCCATGCACTGCTGCATGGCAGGGATGTGGGGATTCATCTTGGGACGCTCCGCACAGATGGTGGCGTCGATATTGACCAAGTGATAGCCCTTGGTGGCAATCAGTTCGATGGTTTTCTTCAGGATAATCTTGCTGTCCATGCCATCGGTCTCAGCAGAGGTGTCGGGGAAATGATAGCCAATGTCGCGCATATTAGCAGCACCCAGGATGGCGTCGCAGATGGCGTGTATCAGCACATCGGCATCGCTGTGGCCCAGCAGTCCCAACTCATGTTCAATCTTAATACCGCCCATCCACAGGTCGCGACCTGCAACTAACTGATGGACGTCATAACCCATTCCTACTCTAATCATTTTTTAAACAAATCTTTGATGCCATCCATGTCGAAGGCAAGGGTGAAACGAAGTGTCTGGTCCAGCGGGTTGGTCTTTGCAGTAGCAATGACGTAGCCCACATCGAGCGAGAAGACGCTCATGCGGAAACCACCACCCACAGTGAAATATTTGCGGTTACCTTTGCTCTCGGACTCATGGTGATAACCGGCACGCAAGGAGAACTGGTCGTGGTAGACATATTCGGCACCCACGCTCCACTGAATCTCCTCCAACTCCTCCTTGAAACCACCAGGGGCATCGCCAAAGCTCTTGAAGATACCGGAGATAGAACCTACGTCGTTATACTCTTCGATGACGCGACGCTGGTAATCCTCGGTCGATTCGCCTTCGTTCTGCTTGGGAACGGTAGGCACCAGCAACTTATTGGCATCGGCAGCAATGGTGAAGCGGTTGTATTCGTCGACAGGAACCATGAGCGAGGCACCGATACGCAGGTTGGCAGGCAGGAAGTTGGAACGGTCGTCGCCAAAATACTTAATCTTACTACCCACGTTCGAGATGTTCATACCCAGACCGAGCTGACACTCACGACGTCCGATGTTGATGTAGTTGTTATAGTAGCAGGCCAAGTCGGCAGCAAAGGCCGATGCAGGAGAGGCATTCTCGGTATAGTCGTAGCGCAAGTCGCTATACAACCAACGGATGACAGCTGCAATGGAGAACTTCTCACTCAACATCAGTGAGGCACCTACATCGAGCGCCATCTCGTAAGGCTTGACCGTCATGGCATTGGCATCGTCGGCAGTCATCACCTCACCCAACGAGAAATAGCGCAACGAACCACTGACGGCTGCATAGTCGCCAATACGATAATAGCCAGCCACATAGGCCAAGTCGATGTCATTCACCAATTGGCGCAACCACGGGGTGTAGTTCAGGGCAATACCCGCACGACTGATGCAGAACGGATACTTGGCAGGATTCCAATACTGCGAGTTCACATCCGGATCGGTAGCCACACCGACATCACCCATACCTGCCGAACGGGCGTCGGGGGCAATGGTCTGTGAGATAACGGCATGTTCAATGGGATTGAACTGGCTCTTGGTGTCCTGGGCACTGGCTGTCAGTCCCAGACACAGGCAAAATGCCATTGTTATTATCTTTGTTGTCTTCATAATCGCGTTGTTTATTGATGAGTGAAAATAATCAGTTTCTTGGTTTTTGAAGCATAGGTGCTGCCTTCTGTGCTAATACTTATCTTATAGAGGTAGAGACCGGTATGCAGTCGACGGCCACCATCCACGGTCAAGTCCCAGTTGAAGGTAAAGGTATTGTCCGAGGACACGCCATTCTCCGCATGGGTCCAGAGGTGACGACCTGAGGTGTCGTAGACATCCAGCTTCACATCCATCTGCGTACCGATACGGTCGTGAATGAGGTGGAAAGTGGTCTGGATTCTGGCTGGATTGGGCGTGCAATCGACATCCAGGAAGAGGGGTTCCAGTCCGTTTTCGACATAGAAGTTGAGTTCGCTGACGGACGGATTGTTCAGCACGTCCCATGCGGTAAAGCGCAGGCTGTGCGCGCCTTGTTCCAAAGTGGGAATGCTAAAGCCTACCGTTCCTTTCTGATAGCTGCCAAAGTCAAACTGGAAGTATTCGTTCAGCGAGTAGGTCTTGGACATCTCTCCGTCAATCACCAATTGCAGGTCGTGGCCAATACCACTGCCTGAGGCGTTGATACCATCGGCATCGCTCACCTCGGCCATGAAGTATGGGGTGCTGTTCACACGTCCACCATTGGTGAACGCCTTGCTGTTCAGATAGCAATAGATGTTAGGACCGATGGTGCTCTGACCTCCACCTCCTGAACCGTTGAGCACCAGATTGTCGCAGATGCCGTTGGCAAGAACGGTTTTTTCGGTGTTGACAGCATAGAGATTCATCAGCGCATTCAGGTCGGAATACTTGATGTCCTTAGGCACTGCAAAGGTGAAGCGGAAGCGACCGTTTCTGACATAGTCGCTACCATTATATACCGTATTCAGACGATCGTAGTAGACGAAGGGTTCGTCGGCACCCTCGGGCGATGTGTCGTTCAACTTGCACACCACCTTTTCCTTCACGTCGCGCATCACAGCAGAAACCACTCCGTCGAAGTCCTGGTCTTCGGTGTTCTGGGGGGTCTCCACATGTCCGCTAACGGTGGCTGTCATGCCTGCTTGCAGGGTGAGTGTGGTGCCTTCCTGCAAAGGTGTGCCGTTGATGGAATCGACCTTGATGGTGCGCGTGGGGATAGCCAAGCGCAGGGCTGGGTCGCCCAACAATGAATACTGCAACTTATTAGGCGTCTGGTCTTGCCTGGTAGTTATCAGTTCATTCTTGGTCAGACGTACAGCCTCGCCAATGGGCATGGGCTTTCCTGTTTCGTCCAGGCTCAGCACATAGCGGGTGAAGGCCATGTTCATGAGTCGGTTGTAGCTCTGATAAACGGTTCGCGTGGTACCATAGAAAGCAATGGCCCCACCCTTCTCGTTAAAGAAAGCAGCCTCGCCGATGTTACCCTCTTGTCCGTCGAAAGGCATGATGTCGCAAGAGGCGGTCATCCACAAGGGGAAGTGCAACGAACTGGCTGTCTCAAAGTCAGTTAGGCGCATGACATACTCATGGGAAATGGCATCAGCACGTCCGTGACCGGAATAGTTCATCATGAGCGCACCCTGCTGCATCTGTTGCTTGATGAGTCGGGTGACATCGGGATAGGAATTGCCTGTTGAGGAGCTCACGCGGGTATAGGCATCCCACATGATGCGCTTCACCAACAGGTTGGGATATAACGTCTCCACTTGACGGGCTACGGCATCGGCATCGTCCATGTGCTGGTTCTGATTACCGTCATCACCCATGAAACATATTACATTCTGCCAGGAACCCGCCTCCTTGTTGTTGATATAGCTTTCTATCTTGTCGACAGCAACCTGCGCCTCAGCATCCGTACGGGCTGATATACGTCCTACAGCCACATCGGCCTTGTCGCTGACGACAATGCTACCACCTTCGTTATCGTCCAACATACAGAAGTAGTCGTCGGTGACATAGCAGCTGGTCTCGCTATAGGAATTCTCGCTCTCATAGCACAGCAGGAAATCGCTGGGCGAACAATTGCCCCAAGTGTCCAGCAGCATACGGTTGTCCCACGCGCCATCGCCCAACAGCAAGAGGTAGCGGGGCATGTCCTCCTCGCGTTCAGCCCTGTCGTAGAGCATCTTCAGATAACGGCGATAGGCATTGGCATCAGGGGTTCCACTGGAGAACTCATTGTACAGCTCATCAGCAGGGACTATCTGCACGCGCAATCCGTCATGTTCCTCGTGCAACTTCTTCAAACGTTCGGCCTGCGCCTTCAGTTGCTGGGCTTCAGAAATGATGATGACCATGTCTACAGCCTCAGCAGCATGATGGTTCTGAGGGGTTATCTTGCCCACCAAGGTGGGTTGTGCCCATGTCTGCGCCAAGTCAGGGGCAGCTTGGGGTTGTGAGGCATCAATGGAGATATAGTCTAAACGTACTGTTCCACTATTTGATTGGGGCGTGAGCACTATCTTGTTGGTGGCTTGCAGGTTCGATACGCTGAAGGTTTTCTTCTCTGTGCGCATTTTCTCCAGACTACCATTCACTGGCACTGTAATGACACCCAGTTCCACATCATTGACGGATACCTGCACAGAAGCGCCTGCAGCTGCAGAAAGATTTACCGTTACATGGCCATCGGTGGTGGTTCCCGTGGAGGGCACGTCGTACGAATAGCTGGTACCTGCCTTCAATTCCTTGGCGTCATAGAGGTTGCGACCTCCATGGAACCAGGCGTAGTCGTCGACCTCATAGAGCGAGCAATAGTCGTCAGCCAGGGGATAGTAGGTTTTCAGGAAATCGTCCGTGCTCAGCACCTCGGCTTCGTCGTCGTTCTCGGTCAGGAAATAATAGCCGTAACTGGAATAAGGATTGCGCACGCGCTGATGGTTATCGTCCCAAGTTACAGGTCCGATGCCATAGAACAGTTTCCTGCCATTCACCTCGCACGTGGGCAACTCCATCAAGTCGTCCGTTTCCATCAGATAATCGGCTGTCAGCAGCTCTGGTTGCAAACCTCCACCATAGCCATAGATTTTCACCTTACTCAAATTGGAGAATCCTGCACTTCTGATGAGGTCGTCAGTCAATTGGTAGATGCCCGTCTTGGGGATGCAGATCTTGACCCAGGTGCCTTCTCGCAATACGGAGTTATCAGCATAGCGCTCTGTGGCATCAGCCCGACGACTCCTGCGAGCAGCAAGGCTCTTGCCCTTGATGTCGAGCATGAAGCTTACGAGTTTCTGATATTGTCCGTTGCGATAGACCAAGGGCATGAACGACACATAGAGCGTACCCTTCTTTCTGGATACTGACATCCACTGCTTCACATCGGGCATGGCTTTCAGCGGTTCATTGGAAATCTGCTGGTAGCGCCTGATATCGTCCTCGCTCATGGGGATGAACTCAGGATAGGCAATGCTGACACTATACACAGAGTCAGCATACTGGGCACCTACAGGATAGGCATAGGTAAATACGGGCAACAAAGAATCAATCTCGACCTCCTGAGCGGTCAGATTGAAAAACCGCTGCGCCACTGCGTGGCTAGTGAATAGAGAACAATGAATAGTGAATAATGCCATCAGCATCATCCACCTCAAGATTACGATTTGTTTCATACTGTTCACTATCCATTTTTCACTATTCACTAGCGCGTTAGCGCGCGTTAAACTCCAGCACTTTCCGGTCTTCCAACCAACCTTCCAGATGGTCGTCGATGTGTACTGGACCTACGCCTACCGGCGTTCCTGTGTAGAGCAAATCGCCCGTCTTCAGCGTGAAGAACTGCGAGATGTAGCTGATGAGTTCGTCCACTTTGTAGAGCATGTCGCTCGAACAGCCTTCCTGCACCGTCTTTCCGTTAATGTCCAGATGGAAGTGCAAAGCCTGAATGTCTCTCAGTTTCTCCTTTTCCACCCAGTCACCAATGACTGCTGAGCCATCGAATCCCTTACAAATCTCCCACGGATGTCCGTCCTTGCGGGCTTTTCGTTGCCAGTCGCGTGCCGTAAAGTCGATGCCAACGGTCACAGCGTCGTAGTAACGGTGGGCAAATCGTTCAGGGATGCTCTTGCCCAGTCGGCAGATGCGCACCACCAGCTCTGTCTCATAGTCCACCTGTTCACTCCAGTCGGGGATGAAGAAAGGCTTGTGGTCCTTCAACAATGCCGAGTCCGCCTTGGTGAAAATGACGGGCTGCTCTGGTTTATATAACGCTCCATCCAGCTCTTTATTGTGCTGGATATAATTCATTCCTACTGCGAATATTTTCATAATCCTATTATTTTTGTGGCAAAATTACTAAATTCTGATGAAAAACCATTATCTTTGCAGACATTATGCGAAAGTTATTAATGGTCATATCGCTCTTTTTGCTCACCCTTGGCCTTTATGCACAGGGCGATCCACGCAGTCTGCGCCTTATGGGGACAGCCTTGGAAGGTCCTGTGGACAGTGTGCGCCAGCAGCTGGTAGCCAGTGGTTTTAAGGAGTGGGGACAATCGGACGATGGCGAAGACCTATACTTTCGTGGCAACTTCTATGGCATTCGCGCCAAACTGATTCTCAGCCAATCGACAGAGACTCATCTCGTCACTTCGGCCTATGTTACCATAGGACCTTACAGCACGGAGGCCATGCTTACCAAGAATCTGAAGTATTTCCTTTATAAGTTGCAGAAGGAACATGGCGAGTTCTCCCAGCGCGACGACTCCTACTATTTCCTTGACGACTTTGGTAGCGTAAAGCTCTCCATTGCTGACAATGGCAATGGTTCGCGCGACATCCGCGTATTCTACTTCCCCAACAGCGCTTTCTATAAGGATGCGGTCTGTATGGGATTCCATGGACCTGTGCAGGAGGTGGTTACGGAGAATGCCGTTGCTGAGGAGCAGTTTATGCACTTCATGCAGAACGGACAATTGGAGAATCCTGACCTCACGCATCGTCAATACAATCGCTTTGGCTATCTGGTCAGTGCCCAGATGACGGAGCAGACAGGACACAGCATGGTGCAGTATGAATATGATGATGATTTCCGACTGAAACGACGTATCCTCACCAATGTGGAGGCCAACATCACTTACGTCAACGAGTACGGATTTAACGAGCAAGGCGACATTGTCACCCAGCATCAGAAGGTGTACGACAAGGATAAGGAGTGCATCCTTACCATTACCATGCGTAACAACTATCTGACGCGCGATCAGCAGGGCAACTGGACTAGCAACTCGCTCAGCCTTTCTTATTGGGAGAAAGGTCAGCAGAGCCAGCAGACTACCGTTCTGCAGAAGCGCACGCTGACCTATTGGGATTAAAAGCCTTAGAAGAACAAAGCCTTTAGAACGTTGCTTTCAGCACTTGCTCCACTACCTTCGGATAGTATTCCATCTCCAGCAAATGCTCCTTTTCAGCAATGTCGTCCACGCTATCGTTGGGCGACAATGGTGTTTTATATTGGGCAATGATTTCACCACTGTCACAAACGGGCGTCACATAGTGAACGGTCATGCCCGTCTCTGTTTCGCCAGCAGCTTTCACAGCCTCATGAACATGGTGGCCCCACATGCCCTTGCCACCATATTTTGGCAATAGCGCAGGATGGATATTGATGATGCGACGTGGGAAGGCATTGATTAGGAAATCGGGCACCAAAGGCAGGAATCCTGCCAGCACGATAAAGTCAATACCATACTTCTGCAACAAGGGCATCATCACCTGCTCGTCGTTCAACTCTGCCTTAGGAGCCACAGCTGTGGGCACGCCCAGTTTCTCTGCTCTCACCAGCGCATAGGCATCGGCCTTGTTGCTCACTACCAGCGCACAATTCACGCTGTCCGACCCTTTGAAATACTTGATCAGATTCTCACAGTTCGTGCCACCACCTGACACAAAAATGGCTAAGTTTATCATATTTACAATTTGACAATTTACTATTTACTATTTATTGGGCAATTTCTCCAGCAATTTTTCTATAAGTCGTGGCACCCCATAGTTGTCCCACTCCTCTTCTCGAATCCAACTATAGTCCTCTGGCAACGCAGGTTGTTCATCAGGTTCCCACAGCCAGAAGTCAGCATAGATGACCCTATGGGTCAGCACGTGCTTCACGTTTTGGCACAGCAAAATAGCGCCAAACGGGACTTCGTCTGTAAGCCAAGGTTCATACAGTCCTTGCCAGATGTCGCCTTTGCCTCGACGATGAATAGCTGTCATTCCGTTATACCTTATATATATATACGTCAGACGTAGCTCTTTCACCTTCAGCGTCTTCTGCTTTACGGGCAATTCCCCTACCCTTCCTTCGTGCAGAGCCACACATGTCTCCTGCAACGGACAAATCATGCATCGTGGCGACTGGGGGGTACACTGTATGGCTCCAAAGTCCATCATGCCCTGATTGTAGGCAGAAGCCTCATCCTTGGGCAACAGCTCCTGCGCCAAGGCAGTAAACTCGTGTTTGCCCTCCGTCGTGTTGATGGGCGTATCAATGCCATAATGGCGCGCCAGCACCCTGTACACATTGCCATCCACCACAGCAGCTGGCAATCCGAAAGCTATCGAGCCAATGGCTGCAGCGGTATAGTCGCCCACCCCTTTCAGGCTTTTAATGCCCTCCAGTGTCTGTGGAAAGCCACCCATCTCCACCACCTGCCGGGCTGCTTTGTGCAGATTTCTGGCCCTGCTGTAATAGCCCAAGCCCTGCCATTCGCGCAACACCTCATCTTCGGAGGCTCGTGCCAAGTCTTCCACCCGAGGCCATCGTTTCATGAAGCGTTCCCAGTAGGGGCGTCCTTGTTCGATGCGCGTCTGTTGCAAGATGATTTCCGACAGCCAGATGGCGTATGCATCCTTCGTCTCACGCCAGGGCAACGCCCTTCCGTTCTCGCGAAACCATTGCAATATCGTAGTGGTGAAGCTCATAATCGCTGCGAAGGTACGAATAAAAAATGGGACTGCCAAACGACAGTCCCATTTTTCTTTGTTTTCCTTACTACTCAATGCAATGCATCAGGAAATCGACAGCTCCATTGACACCAAACTTGCGCACATCCAATGAGATGTCATAGTTGGTAGCATCCAACCAATCACGCCCTGTGTACGTCTTGGTGTACAGCTGGCGACTGTAGTCATTGTCTACAATCATGGCTGCTGCATCATACTCGCTGATGTCGTACTTTTCAGCAATACGGCGCTTACGACAATCAATGCTGGAGTGGACGAAAATCTTCAGCGCATTGGGATGATTGGCAAAGATGTCAAAGCCACAACGACCCACAATGACGCACGATTCGCCAGAGGCTATGCGCTTAATGGCATCGCACTGGGCTTTGAACAACTCGTGGCTGGTCTGGTCTTGCTCCTGTCCATTGTACTGGTTGCTCGCCATATAACTACGATAGAAATTGGTGAAATCGTCGCGCCATAACGGGTTTCGCGCCTCGATGTTCTCCACAGCATCCTCCACAGCATGGATACGAGAAGCTACTTCGTTCAAAATCTGCTTGTCGAGCAGCTTCACGCCAAGTCTTCGTGCCAATTCCGCACCAATCTCATGTCCACCCGTTCCGAACTGTCGACTGATGGTGATAACAAACTTCTCTTCTTTATTCATATCTTTACATGTTTTAATAAGTTAGTAATCTCTTTGGGGCAAAGATATGAAAAAAAATTGAGACTACCAAACTTTGGCAGTCCCATTTTTATGATGACCAATTGAAGGAACTATATTTTTTGCAAAAGCAAGCAAAAAATCTCAATTACGGTTCACAAAGAGCTACACAAACGCGGTCTTGGAAAGCCTTGCCATCAGCACCACGCATCACACCCTGATTGATGATACAGAAACAGAGCTGATGGCCATTGGCAGCAGTGCAATAGCCAGCCAACGAAGAAATGCCCGTCAAAGTACCGGTCTTGGCACGCACATTGCCTTGGGCAGGTGTGCCTCGCATACGTTTCTCCAGGGTGCCATCGACTCCCGCAATGGGCAATGAGGGAGCCAAGTGGTCGTAGATATTGCTATTCTGCCAAGCATATCGCAACAGCATGGTTTCGAGCTCTGGGGAAACATAATTGTAAAGCGAGAGTCCTGAGCCATCGGCTATACGATAGGAATTGCTACCTAGTCCGATACGACGGATGAGTTGACGGACTATGGCGCTGGCATCGGAAGCCTTGCAAAGTGGCTTGCCCGTAGAGGCTGCTATCTGATAAAACAGGGCCTCCGCATGGAAATTATCGCTCTTCTTCATCATGCGCTCCATTACTTGGTCGATGGTATGGAAACGGGGACAGATTAAGTGGGCATTAGCAGGGCAAACGGCTTCACCAATGGTAACATTCTGGAGTACAATGCCGATGTTCTGGAGTTCGCGAACCACACAATCGGTAAACGTATCCTGGCGCCCGATGGTTAAGGAGGTAAGTCGAGGATTATCGTCGTCCCAGCACCAGCCTTCGCCCCAATCAACGGCTTCTTTCATGGAACGGTCGGCATAGACGTGTCCACGAAGCGTGTCAACACCCATTTCGTAGAGTCGTGCCACCATATCCTTGATATCGTTGTTGGTAACCAATGGGTCGAAACCACCCACACAGTAAAGATTACCCGTGAGCTTGCCCTTTTGAATCTTACCCGTATAGCAAAGACGGGTAGTAAACATATAGTCGCCTCCTAAACGATCGAGCGCTGTAATGGCTGTGATAACTTTCATGGTAGAGGCTGGGCGCATCAGCTGACGAGCATGATGTTGATATACAGGCTGATCGGCTGTCAGGTCATAGACCATCAGTCCCACCTGCGTTGTTTCAAACAAGGGGTCATTTAACAGAGAATCGAGCTTCTGACGCAGATTTCCCTGGGCAAAAGTAGCTGTTAACGAACAGCATAAAAGGAGGAAAAAAACATATTTCTTCATAATCGTTGGCAAATATACAAATAAATTTGTACCTTTGCAACGAAATTAACGAAAAAAACGGATGGTTTACAAGTACGATTTTCTCATCATCGGTGCTGGCGTGGCTGGAATGAGCTATGCATTGAAAGTGGCACGAGCCCATAAAGGCAAGATTTGTATGATTTGTAAGACTTCGTTGGACGAGGCCAATACGTCATTTGCACAAGGAGGTGTCGCTTCTGTCACCAATCTGGCTGTAGACAACTTCGAAAAGCACATTGAGGACACGATGATTGCGGGCGACTATATCTCCGATCGTCAGGCTGTAGAGCAAGTGGTTCGCATGGCTCCTGAGCAAATCCAGGAGTTAGTGCAATGGGGTGTCAACTTCGACCGCAAGGAGAATGGCGACTTCGACCTGCATCGTGAAGGCGGGCACTCTGAGTTCCGCATTCTGCACCATGCTGACGATACGGGTGCAGAGATTCAGCGTGGACTGATGGAGGCTGTGCGCAACAATCCGGATATTGATGTCAAGGAACACCATTTCGCTGTGGAGATTATCACACAGCACCATCTGGGTGTTAGGGTTACGCGTCGTTCGCCCAACATTCAATGCTATGGTGCTTACGTGCTGAACCCTGAACAGAAAGTAGACACCTATCTGGCTAAGATGACGGTTATCTGTACGGGAGGATGCGGAGCCGTTTATCTGACCACTTCCAACCCCGTGATTGCCACGGGCGATGGTATTGCCATGGTGTACAGAGCCAAGGGAACGGTGGCTGATATGGAGTTTGTACAATTCCACCCTACCGTACTGCATAATCCTAACGAGACACATCCCGCCTACCTCATCACGGAGGCTATGCGTGGCTATGGTGGTGTACTGAAACTGCCCAATGGCGAGACCTTCATGGAGAAATATGACGAGCGCTTGTCGCTGGCTCCACGCGACATTGTGGCAAGAGCTATCGACAAGGAGATGAAGATTCACGGCATTGACCATGTCTGTCTGGACGTGACACACAAGGATGCAGAGGAGACTCGTCATCACTTCCCCAACATCTATCAGAAATGCTTGTCAATGGGTATCGACATTACCACCGACTATATCCCTGTAAGACCTGCTGCTCACTATATGTGCGGAGGTATTAAGGTGGATTTGAACGGACAATCGAGCATACAACGGTTGTATGCCCTGGGCGAATGTTCCTGCACAGGACTGCATGGTGGCAATCGTCTCGCTTCCAATTCGCTCATCGAAGCTGTTGTCTATGCAGAGACGGCAGCAAGACATTCGTTGGAGCATGTCGACTTGTACGACTTCAACGACAAGGTGCCTGAGTGGAACGATGAAGGTACGATGACCAATGAAGAGAAGGTGCTCATCACACAATCCGTCAAGGAGGTCAACCTGATTATGTCAAACTATGTAGGCATTGTCCGTTCCGACCTTCGTCTGCATCGTGCCTGGGACCGTTTGGATATGCTCTATGAAGAGACCGAGCGTTTGTTCAAGCGCGTGAAAGCCAGTCGCGACATCTGCGAGCTTCGCAACATGATTAACGTGGGCTATCTGATAACCCGTTGGGCGCTGGAGCGCAAGGAGTGCAGAGGATTGCACTATACAACGGACTATCCGCAGCATGCTTACGACAAGTGAAGGAAGAAGGAAGATGTAAGATGTAAGAAGGAAGAAGTAAGAGAGAAGATATTAGAGGTGAGAGACGGAAGTTTCTCACTTCTTTTTTATCTAGTTAACGAGAACTTCAGCGAGACTCCGAAATCGTGAGTCGTTGTGGGATAGCTGCTGGAAGAAAGCAAGGGCTTGTTCGTCTGACGGTCGTAGTAAGCAGAGAGCGTCATGAGGCGAGACAGCGTGTAATCAGCCATAAACGACATCTTAAACGCGGAATTACCACTGCTGGCTGATGAGGTGCGCGAGGCAATGTCGCGAGTGATAGCTGCCTGATCGCGCAACGAGATATCCAAGCGGAGGTTCAGGTCGTGGTTAATTCCTGAACGGCGGTTGTTACTAGTCTGACTAGAAGAACTAGACTGACTAGATTTCTTAGACCCACCCTGCGCCTTCTTAATCTTACGGGTAGCACCAGCGCCAAAGAGGCGGAAGTCGGAAATCTTATAGCCAAAGCCCACGACAATATCGTTGGAGCGCGACTCGTTAATCTGCACACTGGTCATGGAGAGGTTGAGCACACGACTGCGACGATATTCTGCCTTCATGGTCATATTATTCAGGAAGGTGACATCAATGCCCAATAATGGCGAGAACGACTCGTTGATGGTGACACTAGGCACATTCCATCCAAGGAGAGAAGCAGTCTCTGTGCTACTGGTATAGCTGCCAAGGGCAAAGACACTCTTATAGGAATGGTTGATGTTTACCGACTTGAAATGCTCGCTGAACCAATGCAGCTTGGAGAGTCCACTATAGCGAAATGTCCAGTTGGGCAACAATTTCGTAAGCGTAGGAATGAGGTCAAGATCGCCACGTCCGCTGAGCGTATAGGAATCCAGGAAAGCGGGAATCATGACAGCAGCACTATAGGGCTTGATGTCGGAAGTGCCATAATGTGCCATTGCCATCTCGCGGAAACGAGGCAGAGCATCACAGAAGCGATCGAAGACCGCAGAGGGATAACCACTGTTAGCATCGCCCATGCTCTCGAAAGCAGAGAAAATGGAAATGGTGGTCATGTTAAACGAACCCGTCTGGGTGGTAGGCTTGCCTGCGTACATATACTGAATGCTGCGCGAACGACTCTCCATGCGCGAGGCATTAAGGTCTATCTTCAGGTCGCGAGCAGGTTCGAGGGTGGCACGTATCTGCAGGTCAGTAGTCTGATTGGTTACTGCAGGTGTGGCAATGCTATCAGCCATTATCAGCCATCCGTTTTCCAATGCTTTGTCGATATAGGAATCGCCCGTAAAGCCAAAGGCGAAGCCCAAGCCAGGAGCCATCACATCGCCTTTGCGCTGTCCAAAGAAATCGCCAACATTGGGTGTGAAGCCAGGCAGAGTCATCGAATACTGATTGCGATAGCTGACACCAATAGAACGTACCATCATCAGCAGACGAGCAGCACTCTGAGCAGGCTTATACCACCACTCATTCTCCAAAGGTGGCTTGGTGGCCACTGTCAACTTGATGACCGCAGTATCTTGGTTCTTGATAAGAATCTTATTCTGGTCAACCACCTTATATTTAATAGGATAAAGACGTCCGTCGCGCGTGTGTGCTGTGACGATCAATCGTTTCGACTTTTTGTTATGGGTTACTGTGAAGGTGGTGTCAGGACGAAGGGTCAGCTCTTTCTGGAAAGCGTTCTTGTTCTTGGGGAGAGATGCCTCTGGGCCTGTTTTGCCATTTTTACCAGTATCACTGGTCTTACTAGTCGCACTAGTTTTACTAGTATTACTCGTTTTCTTAGTCTGCTTCGCAACGGGCTTGCGGAAACGCTCGTTCGCCTTCTTGAGGAAGGGGAAGTGGTTGTAAAGCGTCTCCATATTGAAGTTACCATTGATGTTCAGCTGACGATTGTTCGAAATGGTATTACCCAGGCTGGTACCATCGGTCAACTCTGTTCCACGCACCCAGTTATAAGTAGCATTATACGAAGCATCGGAAGTCACCCAGTCGAAGATGGGCAACTTATTCAGCGGCAACTGATAAGATGCCGTGAAGGTCTGGCGATAGTCGAGCGGACGTCCGAAGTGCTTGATGCTCTGCCATACCGAATCCTTCCAGGCGCTATAATGGTCTGGATAAAGGTCCTTGTTGATGGGCAGGTCGCTCAAGGGTTGTTCTATCTCAGCCTGCGTGCCCGACTGGAAATTCATATGGAGGTTGCGGGTAAGGTCCCAGCGCAAGGAGAAGCTACGATTCCACAGGAACTGCGAATTGAAGATGATGGGAAGCTTGGTACCACCAAGGTCGGACATGTTACGCTCCTGCGACTCATTATAGAGGCGCATCAATTCAGAATTGAAGGTAACACTCTGAGGCAACCAGTTCAGGGCCAGCGCCTTGGGGAAGTCCATCCATTTCGACTTGCTCTTGGTCTTCTTAAACGGTTCCCATGCTTTATAGACGGGCGAATAGCTATAGTTCAGCGAACCACGCCATTGGTCTTCCTTATCATAAACGGTTGTCTCGCCAGAGGATTGACGATGCGAATGACTATACGAGAAGGAGAAGTTGGCAGGGTCGTAAGGCATGGGGTGACGCTTGGTCTTGATACCAAAGCGCACGTTCGACAACGAGAAGTTGGTGTTGGTTGTCTTGGTAATCGCAATGCTCTCGATGGAGTCGCGTTCGTGACTGTTCATTACCTCTAAGGCATCATCCAATTCCAGGTCGGTGTCCAGCGGATTATACTTCGGACGGGTTTCCTCCTTCGTCACAGAGTAGTAAAGAGGTGCTGTCACCTTCATCTTGTCGGGGAAGAACTTACCCAACTCCACGCTAGTGGTCAGCGAGTAAGTCTTGTAGTCGTCCTTCGAACGAGCTGCAACACCATCTTCCAAACCACCAAATCCTTCAGAGATAATCTTACCCGTCAGGTTAACCGTTCCCACATCGGAAAGCTGGACGTTCAAGGCTCCAGAAGCAGCCCATCCTCCATGACTGACAACATCCAGCAGGCGCAACTCGTTCACCCATACCTCACCCGAGCGAACGGTACCATAAAGGTTGCGCACACCAATCATCATGGTCTTCACCTCGCCCAATGTAGGATTACCCATAATGCTTACCTTGTTATTCGGATGGTCTGGGTCGTAGTCCGAATAGAGCATGTTATAGCTTCCTGTACCCAATGAGCGAGCCTTGTTGCGAGCCTTCTTCAGACGTGTGAAGATGCTAAGGTCCACATCAAACATATTGGCCTCTGGCCATACCATCCTACAATCGTTGACATTATACTTATTATAGTCGCTACGATCAGGAGTCAGCTTCAAGGGGATGACATACTCGTAGTAGTTGTTGTTATAGTCGCTACCCATTCGCACAAACACTGCCAACTGATCGTCAGCCAACTGATCGTCGCTAACCAGATGGTTGGCATGGATGAACATCTGCATGCGATGATACAGTCGCAGGTCGAGCGTGGTGTTGCGATAGACCGCTTTCGATTCGCCAGGAGACAGGTTCTTCACCACCATGTCCAAAGCCTGCTCGTTAGCCTCTGTCAACTGAGGCTGCGAGGGGTCAACAACACGTGAGATACCTGGAGGCATCACATAGTTGACGGGCTTTTTATTGTTGTTCTCCTCAATGTTGACAGCACACACCTCAAACGTACCGCTACTGCTACCCGTTGTCAGCGGCTTGTCGTAGATACGCCACTCGCCACGCACCAAATCCAGCGAACCGAAACGCAGCACGATAGGATTGTAGAAATTGGTCAGGAACATACGCATGAAACGGATGCTGGTCAAATCGACTGAACCTTCCTTTCTGCAATACTGCGACAGAGGAATACGGAACTGATACCACTTCACCGTCTCGACATTACCATTGCGCAAGGTAACGGTAGCCTCACGGATATCGGTAATGAAGTTATGTCCAACCACCATATCCTCAGGACGTACACTCACCTGATAGCGCAGATAGCGCTCATACTCATTCAGCGTATAGTCCTGATTGATATCCTCCACATCCGGATAGGTCTTATATGACGAGTCGTAGCCCTCTGGTTGCTGGTCACTGTCTGGCGAGTTGCCCTGTGGCATGTTGATGCGCTTGTAGCGCTCCAGGATGCTGGCCTTGCGCTCGTCCAGGTCGCTGCCTCGGAAGTAGTGATAGTTATCGTTGGCAGGGTCGTTCATCAATACTTGTCGAGCACTGTCGTTCACGTTGACACTACTCAGGAAGTTCGCATAGGCGGGATAGCTGCGCTCCTCCTCGTCCGTCAGTCCGTTCAGTCCCACGTCCTGCTTGGCGCGCGCTCCACTGCTGGTGGCAAATGCATAGGTCTGGGTGGCCTGAACGGGAATCTTACCCCATGCCGTATAGTTAAACGTATTGGAACCATCAACGGGCATTCCACTCTCATAGAACTTCTTGCCATCACGCAGGATATCCTCGCTCACCTCGCCCAGGTCGATGTACAAATCACCACCATAGCTACCGGCATTGCTCTGGTTCTTGGTATAGATAAAGGGGTCCAGCAACCAGAACTCGATATACTCCACATTAGCAGCCTCGAAATCGTTGGTGTCGAGCTTACGCATCATACCTCCCCAGCGATTCTGGGGGTTGCGCAGCCTGCCGTTCATGTTGACATCGGTAGTCAGGTTGTAAGGTCCACGTTCATCGGGATAATAGGCCAGGTCGAGCACGGGCAGCGTGTTCGTGGCTCCGCTATAGGTACTTTGGTTACGGTTCGGATAGAGCTCGTTCACATAGACAGCACGCACATAGTGGTTGCTCAGCTGGTCAAGGTCGCTCTTGATGTGACTGGGCGTCAGACTGGAGGTGCGGTAGGTGAACAGCGGGTCGATGGTGTACCACGCCAAGAGGGCACGATTGAAACCACTGGTCACGGAATCCTTGTCGGCATATTCCCTGAATGTGTTAGGCACACTGGAGAGAACCCACGTCTTAGGTTCCAACACTGTGATACCATTCATCGAACTCTCAAAATCGTCGATATACGAGGCATTATCCTGCGTACCACTGGCTGTTCCTGCTATCAGCTGCGCAAACTCACCCGTAAAGGATATCTGCGAGGGTTGTGTACAATGCAGGAATGGCAACTTGTCCAGCATTCGTGTCAACCACTGGCTCTCCGTCTTCCAGTTGATGTTCAGTCCCCACAGCGTATTCTTCAAGGGTTCCGAACCCATCGTCACCTTCGACGTGAGGGCCTGCTCACTCAAATGTTGCAGTGTACCACCTATCTGGAAGTCTTTCGAGAAGTCGTATTCCCAGTTGAAGCCAAACATACGCTTGCGTTGCATACCATATTCGCTATTGCTTTCCAGCGACACACTGACATTCGTTCCTGCGTCGATGATGCTTTGGTTGAGGATGGTCACCTCACCAGCGGAATAGTCCACGCTATAGTCGGAACCTTCCTTCAGGGTGACGCCACCCGCTGTCACGACTACGGAGCCTTGGGGCACGTTATAGGCACCCAGGGAAATGACGTTGGCTGAGGAACCCTTAAACTGACCCACCAACAGGAACTTGTTCTTATTGGTCATCTGGCGCGCAGCTGTACGGGTCGTATCATAGAGTTCTTCAAAGGTATATTTGGCTATCACGTCTTCAGGCAATCCGCAAGTCTTCAGGAAGTCGTGGAGCGTCTTGCCAAAGGGTTCTGCAGAGGGGAAGAACACACGACCGTTCGTCACGGTATATCCCTCTACAAAGTCGAAATATCCATTCGGATTCGCACGCATGTTATCGTCCAATCGGTCACAACCCAATCCACGCAACAAGGTCTGGTTTTTCGACGCATTTTCAGGGATATAGTTCAGATAGACACCTGCTGTATCGCTCTGATACTTGATATCCAGACGGAAACGGGTGCGCTCTACGGTAGAAGCGAGATAGTAGACATTCTTCATCATCAAGTCCCAGTTGGGCTGATAAGGACTGTTACTCGTATTCTTCAGCGCTTTCACAAAGAGGGCTGCGCCCGCATTATCGTTCATATCTTCAGCAAACTCGCCCACGCGGTAGGTCTTTCCACCATAGGTGAACTCATAAGCCACCGCCAGCACTTGGTCGGTTTGCAACGAGGTTTTCAGCGAGATATAACCCAACGCATTGTTAACGGTATATTCCGATGAACTCAGCAGTCGTGCGGAAGCCAGTTTCTCGTAGTCCACGCCACCTTCAAAATAAGGAGGTACCAGCACACTGCTCGTAAGGTCAATGTTACGGGCCTCGGCATAAGTGGTAATCAATTGTCCATACTCGCTATTGACATCATTGTCAGGCACTTGCGAAGCAATACCGCCCCCACCCCATTTCGAGGATGTGCTCTCAGCCAGTTCCGAGAAAGCCACGACGTTACGGGTGTTTGAGGTTGTAGCCGTCTTATTGGTTATCCACACCTCCACACGCGTCACGTTGATGCCCGTTGTCAGGTTTGGCAACTGCTTCATGGCAGCATCGTAGTGCTCGCGGAAATAACGGGACAGGAAGAAGTGTCGGTTCTCTTCATAGTTGGCCACATTCAGCTCGAAGGGCGTCATCTGCGTACCACCTTTCGACGAAACGCTCTTGGTGGTCGAATTCTTCTGCGAGATAACGGTCTGTAGTTTCAATTTTCCAAACTGCATGTCCGTGCGGAGACCAAACAGGCTGCTGGCACCCTTCACCAGCGAGTTGTTCGATGGGAACGTCACATTACCCGCCTCCACCAGCTTGATAATCTCGTCCTCCTTACCCTCGTAGCGCAGTTTGATGTTCTTCGTGTCAAAGTCGAAGGTGGCATCGGTGTTGTAGTTCAGGTTCATGTTCACCTTATCGCCCACCTTACCGTTCACGTTCAGGTTAATCTTCTCGTCAAAGTCTATGGACTTGGTGCGACGGTTGTTTTCAGGCAGCGAGGGGTTGTCTATAATCTTCAGGTTACCACCCAGCTTCAGCTCTGCCGTTCCTTGTGTCTTGATGCGCACACCACCAGGACCGAATATCTTCTCGGCAGGTCCTAGGTCAAAGTGCATATCCGCAAAACTGAACTTCTCCTTGCCCTTGTTCTGCACGTTCTCCGCATCCTTCTTGCGGAAGAATTGATGCAGTTCGCGCTTCTCGCTCCATGCTCGGTATTCTTCAGGGGTCATCAGCACGGGGGCATTCAGATAGTTGTCGCCAATCTTCGAACCAATGACATACATGCCCGTAGAGTCGTTATACTCCACCTGCTGACGGATATTCTCCGGGAATCGCAGGTCAATGGCAAAGGTGTCCAGGTCTGACACCTCCACAGGGGCCGTCTTCTGAATCTTCCAGCGGGGATGCAACAGCGAGTCGGGAATCTCCTCGTCCTCGTCAACATGCAAGATAGGTTGCGAAGCGACCCTGCGGACGGTATCCGCAGGAAATGAGGAATGAGAAATGAGAAATGAGAAATGGGCTGACGCAGGAAGGAACGAAGCAAACAGAACAACAGCACACAAAAGTCCCAAAAGACCTCTGCGAGCCATGTGCTGCCAACGACATTTCTTCATTTCATCATTTACATTTCTCATTCCTCATCTCTCATTTCTCATTTGGAGCAAATGCGCCTTATTTAATTTGTTTCAACGCCAGTTTCACCACTTGCTCTACGGGCAGGTCGGGCTGTTCTGTCAGGATGGCCACCACCACTTTCTGCGTAGGAGCAGGGGCAAATCCCAACATGGTCAGCGCACTCACGGCCTCGTCCTTGACGGCATTGTTCACAGGAGCAGCCATCGTGCCACCGGCAGGAATCTCATCGGTAATGCCCAAGGCCACTATCTTATCGCGCAAATCAACGATGATGCGCTGGGCTGTCATCTTGCCAATGCCCTTGATGCCCTTGATCAGTCGCTCGTCGCCACGCGAAATGGCATTACACAGCTCTGCCACACTCATCGACGACAGCATCATGCGCGCCGTGTTAGGTCCTACGCCGCTGACCGTAATCAGCAGTTCAAACATCTCACGCTCCTTCTTGGAAACGAAGCCGAAAAGCACATGAGCATCCTCGCGGATAGACTCGTAAACATACAGTTTCACCTCTTTTTTGCCCTGAATGGCACTGAAGGTGGTCAGCGAAATGTTGAGCCCGTAACCCACTCCTGCAGCCTCGACCGTAGCCATTGCCGGGGAAAGTTCTGTCAACTCACCCTTGATGTATTCTATCATAATGTTCCTAATAATGTATTAATACAACTTATTAAACGACCTTCCCTTACATTTTATTGTATTATCCGTGAAAAAGATGACAATTTGTTACGAAGTGCCACTTTTTAGAAAATTTTTCCGGCAATTTGTTACGCATTTCAATAAAATGGTGTAATTTTGCAGGCTGAAAAGACGTTAATAACAACAAACAGTATAAAGACAATGAAAAAAATCAGAGCAGCCGTCGTAGGTTACGGCAACATTGGAAAGTACACCGTTCAGGCATTGGAAGCCGCTCCCGACTTCGAAATCGCTGGTATCGTACGTAGAAGCGGAGCTGAAAACAAACCCGCCGAACTAGCTCAGTATGAGGTTGTTAAGGATATCAAAGAACTAAAGGACGTGGACGTAGCCATCCTGGCCACCCCTACCCGCTCTTGCGAGGAATACGCCAAACAGATTCTTCCTTTGGGCATCAATACTGTTGACTCGTTCGACATCCATACCAACATCCGCGGCTATCGTGAGCGACTGATGGAAATCAACAAGCAGACCAATACCGTCAGCGTCATTGCTGCCGGATGGGACCCAGGTTCCGACTCTATCGTTCGCACCCTGATGCAGAGCTTGGCTCCCAAGGGACTGAGCTACACCAACTTCGGACCCGGTATGTCGATGGGCCACAGTGTGTGCGTACGTTCTAAGAAGGGCGTCAAGAATGCCTTGAGCATGACCATCCCCTTGGGCGAAGGCATCCATCGTCGTATGGTCTATGTAGAGCTGGAGGATGGTTACAAGCTCGACGATGTGGCTAAGGACATCAAGGCCGACCCCTACTTCGCTTCTGACGAGACCCACGTGTTCCAGGTAGAGAGCGTTGACGATGTACGCGACATGGGTCACGGTGTGAACCTCGTTCGCAAGGGTGTCAGCGGTCAGACCCAGAACCAGCGCCTCGAGTTCAACATGCAAATCAACAACCCCGCCCTTACAGGTCAGGTACTGGTTAACGTGGCTCGCGCCTCTATGCGTCTGCAGCCCGCTTGCTACACCATGATCGAGATTCCCGTTATCGACATGCTCCCTGGCGACCGTGCCGACCTCATCGAGCATCTGGTATAATCACACAAGATTGTAATCCATAAAAAAGCGTCTCTAGTTAGAGGCGCTTTCTTTTTGTTTCTCTTCAAACCATTCCAGTTTGTCCTGATAGTACTTCCGCAAGTCCTTCCACTTGTAGTAAGGATATTGCTTCGTCTTCACAGGCAGCGTCACCTCACGCTCGTTCAGCAGCGCCTTTACCAAGATGTCGCCCTTGCCGTTTACAGGACGGTAGAACACCAGCTGAATGTTGCAGGCCATGGGGAAAATCTTGTAGTTGCGCCATTGCTCGTCCAACTTCTCCAGATCGTCAACCTTCGCTCCGCAGTTGCCTAGCTCCAGCAGACAAGCCAGCGGCATCACGCACACCTCATGTCCGAAGCGCAGCACGGCGCCCGTCTGTGTCGTGGTGTCAGCCACCTGGATGATGTCCCGCAGCAGGTTCGCCTGACTGAATGGCAGCACACTGCCCGTCTGTGGCGAAGCAGCATAGTCCAGATACCATCTGATGTTACGCATGCGCCACTGGTAGTAAATCTCGTCCTCCGTAAAGATGGGATAGAGGTCCAGATCGTATTCGTGACTCTGCATATTGCTGGCCACGTCGAACAACTGATACACCAGCGGTGCCCCACCCTTTAGGCTGTCGTTCACCCACTGGGCATCGTTGAACAACACACCCATCAGTCTTTCAGACTTGCTGTTCTTGAAGAATTCGCGCTCCTTCTCGTGGCGCAACTCGCGACTCTTCTCACGCGCCTTCTTGATAATGTCCGTGCGAGGCTGATTCAGATAGTATTGCAACGATTCGCTAGCGTCATTATGAAACGTAGCCGTAGGATTGGCAGCAGCCAGTTCCTCACACTCAGCCACCATCGACAAGATGCAGCGAATCACCACCGTTGAGCGCGCGTCAATGTGCACACCCTCCTTCTTGAAAATCTCGGGGAAGTTCTGCACCATGCGCTTTCCTATGCCGTGATGCTGTCGCTCACCCACGCTGGAGAGGTCGCCCGTACGCTTGATTGAGGTCTTGTAGATTTCCTCCACCTGTCTCAGCACGTCCTCACCCGTGGCCGTCAGTTTGCCCTGTTCCTTCGCCTTGCGCAGGGTTTCCAGGGGGTTCAGATAGCTGTTCTCACTCGTCAGCCATCGTGAACCGTGACGTCCGTAGTGGTTCATCAGGTAAGGCTCATACCCCTTCGGAGCAGGGGTCAGCGCCTTCGTAGCGGGATAGTTGTCATAATCCAGATAATTGCTGGCCGACAAGAATTTGTTGGCCTTAATCTCCTCACGCGCTGTCTGTGCACATAGCCCCAGCGTCATACAGAGGGTCAGTAGAATCGTTGTCAGTCTTTTCATGTTTAATGCTTCTGAGCGAAGCGAATTTAATGTTTAATGTATATATTAACCGTCGACTTGGTTTCCTGTCCCATGGCGTTATAGGTAGTCTCCACCTTCATGGTCTTCACCCATCCGTCGTCCTGCAGTTCGTAGGTAGCCGTCTCTTTGGAGTCTATCTTCATCATACCGCTATTCATCAGCTGGTCAATGTTCTCCTTCACCATATCAGCCTGACCGGGCATCAATTTCTCCACCTGACTGATGAGGAACTGCTTCATCTCGTCCTTGGTCATGCTCATGCTACCGTTGGTGGTTATGCTCTTGCCGTTCACGAAGTACATACGCTTCATCTTCAGACCCTGCTCGTTGGTGTAATCCTCCTGCGCACCCGTCATCAGCGACTTACCGTTCAGCATCATCGGGCTGGTCGTGTTCTGCATGCTCTTCAGCAAGTCCTCCTTCGTGATACCTGTCATAATCTGGTTCTTCAGTGCATCCTTCGCCATCAGCTGACTCAGCATGGGCACCTGCTTGTATAATTCTTCCACCAGATTGTTTGCAGTCTCGTCTATTTTCACCTTCAGCTCGTCATAGTTGTCCAGGCTCTTTACCTGTCCGTCCTTATCGGTTGTCAAGCGCAGGGTCAGACCCTTCATCAGCTGCTGCGCACCACTCATCATCAAGGCTGCCACGTTGCCCTCCTTGGCGTCGGTCTTGAAGTCGGTGGTCAGCACCTCCATCTTGTATCCATCCTTCGTCGCGCCAGTCACGGTGTACTTCGTCTCCAGTGTCATGTTCACCTCCGGCTGTCCGGGAATCGCCACTTTGCTCTCTGTTACATACACCTTCTCCATACCCTTGGCCATCTTCGGGGCCACCTTCGTCTGAGCCTGTGCGGCCAGCATCATTGTCAGCATCAAGCCGACCATCATCATTTTCTTCATCGTTATTGTGCTGTATTGTTTTCAGGAATCAAATTACCCTTCTCGTCAAATTTAAACGTACGTGTGTAGTCCAGCGCACCCTGCTTGATCAGCTGTGCAAAGTTAGCCACTTCGGCACCCTTGGCCGTACCTGCATCCCCCACTACGTCTGTTTCACCATAAGCTATCTGGTATCCTGAAGCATTATAGATACCGTATGCAGCAGCCGTGCGGTTGGTATAGTCAAACTTCTCCAGATTGTCAATCTCCTGTTTCAGCGTCACCTTGCGCGAGAACTTATACTGCGTGGGCAGATCTCCGCTTGCCGTTGCATAGCACATATAGTTAGCATCCACATAGTCCATCGTCAGCACGGTCGACTTTTTATCACCCTGTTGGTCTTCGATGGTCATCTCTATATTACAGTATTTCAACATGTCTTCCGTATTGTCCATGTAAAACTGTATCATCACGTACTTCGGAGTCTTGTCGTTAGCACCTTCATCGTTGTTGCTGTCGGTACTACATGCGGTGAATACTGTTGTGGTCATTGCGCAGCAAAGGACGGCTGCTAGCGTCATCAATACTTTTTTCATTTTCTCTTTTCTTAGTTCAGTTAATAAAGTTATTATTTATTCTGCCTACAAAGATACGAAAAAAAAATGCTCCATCCAAATTTAATAACTATAAATACAGAGAAAAGTTATTGAAGCTCCTTGATATAATCGCTCAGTAAGCTACCAACTCCCGTTAACATTATAAATAATAAGAACGCACCTTCCATAATTCACTTGTTTTTTAGTTATACATTTATGTTTCTGGGTGCAAAGTAAATGGGAGTGTCTGCGATTATGTGATGAACTTGTAAGAAGCACATCAGCCACAAAACCATCATAACCTCCCTCTATAGTAGCGGTGTCGTAATAGTCTTTCAAATCATATTCACACAGTTGGCTATCAAGTTTGCCACACCCTTTATTCAATTCATCATAGAAGATGCAATCCTTTTCATTAGGGCAATACTCTTTACGATAATATTTAATATAGAAATGGTCTTCGGTTTCGAAACGGTGTTTTAACACCCTCTTTACATATTCGTGTAATTCAGTTTCTGGATTTAACTGATAACCCCGTTTCGCTCTAAAGTAGTCTTGATACTTTTCCCCTAATGCAGCAATCATAGGAGTATGAGTGCCAATACTATAGTATTCAGGTAGCCTGTTATCTTTATTAACGGTGCTAATATCAATGATATTACCATCTTTGTCAAAAACCCGTTTATATTTGACGCTGTATTTCATAGGCAAGTATTATCTAACTAACAGTACCTTTTGCGTTTCCTAATATGGGACCTCACAGGTAAGAGGCACAGTGTGACTGCGAAGGGTGTTGTATAACCATAAACGATAAATGTTCTACAAATGAAAAGACATCCACGGGTGTATAATATTCAACTACCAATCAGAATTGGCAGTAGTATTCATTTTTTCTAAGATACCATTAACGATATCATTTCCGGCTTTTTCAATATTTGCCTTATGTTTCTTCTCATATATTTTTCCTTCAGGGGTGAACAGCGCTTTATCTCCACCAATAGCAGACCCTCTTTCTTTTGTTGTCAAGAAAATATGCTGTTTGGCACCAAACGGTGCATCCCTTACAATCTTATTGATAATGGGACCATTAATTCTCATCTTTCCATCCTTGAACTCAAAAATCACATTGAAGTACATGTCAAACGTAAGTTTCATACCCATGCGATTGATAAGTGTAGCATTCGGGTATATGCCATTCAGATTAATCTGACTATATTCTACTTTGCTATATCTGTCATTGGGAGAAACAAACGATTTTCCTATAGCTTCTAAGACCAAATTAAAAATCTCCTGTTGCGTTTTTCCTTCAAAGGGGACTACAACATAGCTATTGTTTTTATTCTTAGCGTCGACGAAACCGACATGTGTCAACTCGAACAATTGGGCTGACATGCTAATAGTAATAAGCGTAAACAGTGCTGTTAAAAATAGTTTCTTCATAATTTTATCATTTAGTTATTTGTTTTATTATGACTTTAACTGTCTTTTCTCCATTTTTCAAGACATCACAGGTGCATGGCTCGGTGTGACCTCATCAGTGTTTAGGGTTCACATTATCTTGTTTTGCTTTTTTCTTACATTTAGAAAAAGAGCTGCTCCATAAAGAATTCAATGGCTTTCTTTAGAGGGTCGAGATCGTTCTTGATGATGTCGAATACTGCATCAGGATCAACCTCGAAATAATGATGAGCTATGACATCTCTGACTCCCATTACTCCTTTCCAGTCAACTGAAGGATATGTGGGTAAAAGTTTCTTTTCAGTTAGTTTATCAAGCGTCTTTACGCTCTCTCCCAATGCAATCAGTACCATGCAAGCAGCATCGAGCTTTTCCATTCCTGTTGGTGACGTCAGATAGTCATTCGCAGAAGTTATTCCCACAGATCGGTTTTGTAATCTGGAAATAGCAAGATTAATATTCTTAAGGGTCTCGTAGACTTGTGCTGCGATTTCAGTAGACTCTAACTCCATATTTCAGTATTTGCTGCTTAAACAATTGATTCATATTCTCCCTTAAGCGGACAACATCTACAGAACAACCTAATAGTTCTTGAAGATATACTTTTACACCAGCTTGTTTGAATAGATTGGGTTTCATCTCTACACACACATCAACATCGCTGTCTTCCTTTTGTTCGTTTCTGGCAACTGAACCAAAAAGAAGCATCGAACTCACGCCGTAGTGCTCACTGAGGTACTGACGGGAAGACTGTAACTTTTCTATTGTCTGTGCTCTGTTTAACATATGCATATGATATTTTATCGCTGCAAATATACGAAAAGATTTCGATAATGGCAAGAATTATGCATTTTTTTACCCTGCTTTATAGCCGTCCCTTACCAAAGGGGACTCAAAATCTAAGAAAATTCGCTCAAAAACGCACTACCTAACCCATCCGGGCGAGGTGATTAAGAAAGAGTTTGAGGAAATGTTAGAAACATTTTTGGATGTCATAATGTCAAAATGTCAAAATGTCATTTTCTTTTTCAGATTCTGTCAAAATGCTCACTATAATATAAAATATATATATTTTATTATATAGTGGCCGAAAATGACATTCAAAATCGATTTTGACATCTTGACATCTTGACATCTTGACATTTAATCATCATATTCTGTCGCTGAATAAACCTCTTTTTGCAACTAAAAGTAGTGCTAAAATAAAACATGCTCGATTTTCAGCACGAAAATCGTGGTTTTTCACCCAAAACGGCCAAAAATTTGGAGGTACCTTGAAAAATGTGTACCTTTGCATTGTCAAATTGAAGAAGCGGACAGACGGTCTTTAAGGGGTAAAAATTGCGAGATTTAAATCTAGAAATTGCGCGCGTTAATCTTAGCAATTGTAATCCTTAGTAGTACCTTCGAGAAGCAGAGCAAGGTGACATGAGATTATTAACAAATATTTTAACAACACAAAAATTAAACTAGATTGAATTATGGCTATTAAGGTAATTGCACAACGACGTGAAGTAAAGCTTGGTAAGAACCCTGGAAAG